>NZ_JBVAYU010000001.1:0-627839 GCF_055412745.1 Pseudarthrobacter woesei | reverse complement strand
CGCCAGGGGCGCCGCCCCCCGGAGACCCGCCACCCGGTCGTCCGCGTCCCGGCAGGCCCCGAGGGACGCGGCCGCCAGGCCGGCGCCGCCGCGGCCGGCGGCGAAGGCACCCGCGCCGAGGACTCAGTCGGCCCGGGTACCCGCTCCGCGGGCAGCATCCTCCGGGGTCAAGCGTTCGGCGCCGTCTGCCGGCGGCGCATCCGCATCCAAGCCATCCGCGTCCAAGTCCCCCGCGAAGTCCCCCGCGCGCCCGTCGGCAAGGACCTCGCCCCGGCGCTGAGCCCGCGGCACCAGCGCCGGCCCGGCGCGGGGTCCCGGACCCAGTACCGCCGCCGCCACCCCGGCGAGAAGCAGAAGACCTCCGGTCACTTCGGCAGGAGAGGGCACCTCGCCCAGGACCAGCCATGCCGTCGTCATCCCCACCACGGGGACCAGCAGCGTGAACGGCACGACGGCGGCGGACGGATAGAGCCCCAGCAACCGGTTCCAGATGCCGTAGCCCACGAGCGAACCGAAAACCGCGGTGTACAGGGCGCTCAGGACGGTCACCGGTTGCACGTCCACGATGGCCTGCGACACCGCGGCGGGGCCGTCCACCAGCAGTGACAGGCCCAGCAGTGGCAGCGGAACCACTGCGCCGGACCACACCACGAGGCCCAGTCCCGAGGCAGCCTTCGCCTTGCGGGCCACGACATTCCCGGCGGCCCACGACAGGGCGGCGGCCAGCACGATGATGAGCGGCAGCACCGGGGCCACCAGGCTTCGTCCGACGGCAACGATGGCGAGTCCGGCGATGCCCAGCACGACGCCGGCGAACTGCCGGCGGCTGGGCCGTTCGCCGAGGAAGCCGGCAGCCAGGAGCACCGTCAACAGCACCTGCGCCTGCAGGACCAGGGAGGCGAGGCCGGCGGGCATGCCCAGCCCCATGGCCAGGTAGAGGAGACCGAACTGGCCGGCGCTCATCAGGAGCCCCACGCCGATGATCGCCTTCCAGCTGACATCCGGCTTCCGGATGAAGAAGATGCACGGCAACACCACGATCGTGAAGCGCATGGCTACGAAGAGCAGCGGGGGCATGTCTGCCCCGTCCGGGTGCAGGCCAAGGTCGATCGCGACGAAGTTGACGCCCCACAGCACAGCGACGAGCAGGGCCAGGGCGGAATGGCGGGGGTTCACCCTCCCACTATGCCGGTTTTGGCGGCGGTCCGCCCCTGCGACGGGGGCTGGGGCCGGGGCTCAGGGCCGGCGTCCGGGGCAGAGGTTCCGTGTCAGAGGTTCCGGGGATGCTCACCACGGGGCTGGTTGTCCTCCGGGTTGGGGGCATGGTCGCCGGCGTCGGGGTTCCGTGCGGTGCGGTCCCGCCGGGGTTCCTCGCTGCTGCTTCCTTCGGAGGTCGGTTCCTCCTGCGCCTGGGTATGGCCGCGTTCGGTGGTGACAACGTCCGGATCCAGCTCATCGGCCTTCCGGAGCTGCTCCTGGGCACCGGCATGGCCCCGTTCCGCCTCGTCCTGGCGCGCGCGGGCTTCCTCGCGCAGACGCTCGGCGTCGACTTCTGCCTGTTTGGCGTCCGCCTCGGCGCGGGCGGCCTTGGCTTCGCGTTCCTTTGCGCCGAGCTCGTCGGCCCGGGCGTGCTCGCGCATCTCCACGGCCTTGTTGCGGTCCTCGGCCACCTTGCGCCTGCGGCTGAAGAGGATGGCCGCTGCGGCGATGGCGAGCACCACCACGACGCCGACGATGATCCCGATGAGCTGTCCTGAATCCACGATGATCCACCTTTTCTCTGGGCCCGAATTTACACCTCAGTAAACAGCATCAGTAAACAGCAGAATCGCCGGCATGACCATGCGTTCGGGGCCGGATTCGGGGCTCGATTCGGGCACCCGGTAGCGCCGTGAAGCCGGCTACTTGGCGCGGGGAACCTTGAAATGCGTGAGCCGGGCGTCCTGGCCGTCCAGCTCGGCCCAGGACTTCTCGGTCTCCATCACGGTCAGCCCGCTGGTGGGGTACCGGGTGGCTGCGTCCATGTAGGCATCATGGTTGGAATCACGGGAGGCCAGATGCATGGCGAGATCCTGCACGCCGGGCATATGGGAGATCACCATGAGGGTGGTTACGGTGTCCGGGACATGGTTGATGACGGCCAGCATCCGCAGTGCCGAGCTGGCGTAGAGCCCGTCCTCAAGTTTCGGCGTCGGGGCTTTGTCACCCAGTTCGCTGCACACCCAGGTGCAGGTCTGGCGGGTCCGCAAGGCACTGGAGCACAGGATGAAGTCGGGGATCACATCATGCCTGAGCAACCATTTTCCGGCCAGCGGCGCATCCCGGTGGCCGCGTTCTTCCAGCGGACGGTCGTGATCCGCGACGCCGCCTGGCCAGTCTGCCTTGGCGTGGCGCATGATCACCAGCCGTTTGATGTGATGCGCGCTCATGGGTCAATCCTAATGCGGAGGCTGATCCCCCAGCGCACAGCCCACGGAGGCTAGTCAGTCATCGAGGATAAAGGTCACTTCCAGCACGACGTGCCAGGCAACCACTGCGCCGTCGTTGATTTCAACCTTCTGTTCCTTGACCCACGCGCCGGTCACATTGCGCAGTGTCTTGTTTGCCCGGTCGACTCCTTCCTTGATGGCAGCGTCGAACGAGGTCTTGGAGTTGGCGCTCAGGGTAGTAATACGTGCAACAGACATGGTTCCTCCCAATAGTCGGATCAACGCTCCGAGCCTACGCCGCACTCCCGAAACACAACAGAGTCCAGCAGCCGCCCAACAGCCGCGAAGGCACATGCTCCTCAGCCGGTGGCGCACAAAAGCCACGTGCCGGCCAGCGAGGGAGCTGAAGCTTAGCGGCACATCCCGAAAGCGCGCAGCGTGGCGTTTTGCGTAGTGCCGCATCGCCGACTGAGGAACGAAGGAGGAAGAGAGCTGGCCGGATTCCTTGTCCGAGCTTGCGAGGTCAAGGGAGCCAGCGAACGCTAAGGCACGGCAAATGCCACGCTGGGCGCGTGGAACCCGAGGCGGGGAAAGCGAAGCGCCCGCCCCCTGCAACAGGGAACGGGCGCTTTGTGTGGACCAAAAAGCCTAGATCGAGTATTCCGGAGCGGCCCAGACAACCACCTCGGGGTGCTCATAGAACCGGTACCCCTGGCCGCGCACCGTCCGCACGGTATTGGCGAGGCGTCCGAGCTTGGAGCGCAGGCGGCGAATGTGGACGTCGATGGTGCGCTCATTGGGCACCTCTTCGGCGTTGCGCCACAGGCCCTCGAGCAGCTCGTCCCGGCCCACGGTGCGGGTGCCGTTCTCCACGAGGTAATTCAGGAGCTCGAATTCCTTGAACGTGAGGTTCAGGGATTCGCCGTCGAGGTGGACCTCGCGGCGGGCAAGGTCGATCAGGACGCCGGAGGGACGCGGATCCTGCGGCTGCTGCAGGCGGGCCGACTCGGCGCGCTGCCGGGCGCCAACGGTGGGGTCCCCGAAGGTGGAACGGACGACGTCGAGCGCGGAACCCGGGGCGCTGGCCGGTGCAACGGCGACGGCGGCGTAGCTTTCGGCACCGGCAACCAGGGACTGGGCATAGGTGCGGATCTCCTGGGCAAGCTTGGCAATCGATGTGCCGGCAGCCGCCGCAGTCTCTTCGTCAATGCCCATGTAGAGCACAAAGCCGCGGGCAACGTTGTCGGCCGGGGCGGGGCGGACCGGGCTACCGTTGCCCGGGGCAATCACGGGAGTGGGCGCCGTCGCGGGGGCGGCCGGGACGGCGCGGAGCTGTCCATAGGAGTTCGGGTTGTAGCCCTGCGCCGCGTAGCCCGGGGCCGGGAAGCTGTTGCCGGATCCGGTGGGGAACGACGGGCGGCCGCCGAAGCCCTGGCGGATGCCGGAGGCCTGGCCGGCCTTGCTGGCGTTACGGACGGAGATATGGACGTATCCGGATGCAACTGACATGGATTGCTACCTCAATGTGAATGGCCGTCATCGCGGCTCGAATGCTATTTTTCCCCGCAATGAAAAGTGGGGAGGGGCGCCCGACGCTGGGCTGGGGGCGAATGCCTAGAAACTCTCGGGGGTGTAAAAGTTAGGCGTGCATTCGACAACAGCGCATCTCGGAATCAGCGGGTGCGCTGAACCGGGAAGCTGCGGCTGCAGGTGCTGTTGAGTTCTTGTTCACAATTGAAGTGTGCAACGTAACAATGCGAACTTGCAAGTAACAATGGATCCCGGCGTCCACATTGTGAGACAAAAAGCAGAAATGTAGTGCAGATCACAATTCTGCTTTGCCAATCAAATAACAAGTGTTATGCACACTGGGCGCATTCCAGCGGGTATGGCCGAAGATTCTTCGCCACATAGGGACTATTTCCCGAAACGATTCACGGTAGGGCAATTCGGCAAAACCGTTTGCCTACTGATCATCCAAAGTCCACCGTCCCACAGAGTGGTCACCCGCCGGGCACCAAAAGGCCTGGCGGCCGGGTGTCGCGGGCCACAATTGTCCACGGCGGCAGTTGGCTCCCACTGTTCGCTCCGATGCCGCGGCCACGTCCAGCTCGCTAGGCTGGGATTCACAGGTGCCGCACAGGATCCCCAAAGCCGCGCCTAACCGGCAGAACGGAGAGTTGTCCCATGGCCACCTCGCACTCCATGACCAACAACCTCCCCCAACTCTCGCATCCGGACGGCTCACCCATCCGCGCCCTCGTCGTCGACGACGAACCCAGCCTCTCCGAGCTCATGAGCATGGGCCTGCGGATGGCAGGCTGGGCGGTCGCCACTGCGGCCGACGGCCCCGAAGCGGTCAAGCTCGCCAGGGAGTTCCGCCCCGACGTACTGGTGCTCGACGTTATGCTTCCCGGGTTCGACGGCGTTGAGCTGCTCGGCCGGATCCGCGCCTTCGCCCCGGAAGTCCCCGCCCTTTTCCTTACTGCCAAGGACGACGTCCAGGACCGGATCACCGGCCTCGCTGCCGGCGGCGACGACTATGTCACCAAGCCTTTTAGCATGGAGGAGGTGCTGCTGCGGCTGCACCGCCTGGTCCAGCGCTCCGGCGTGGCAGCGATGGACACTGCCGAGCTCGTGGTCGGGGACCTCGTCCTCAACATCGACACCCGGGACGTCACGCGGGCCGGAGAGGAACTGCACCTCACGGCGACGCAGTTCGAACTCCTGCGCTACCTCATGGAGAACCCCAAACGCGTCATCAGCAAAGCCCAGATCCTGGACCGGGTCTGGGACTACGATTTCGGTGGCCAGGCAAACATCGTCGAACTGTACATTTCCTACCTCCGCAAGAAGGTCGACGCCAACCACCCGCCCATGATCCATACCGTCCGCGGCGCCGGCTATGTCCTGAAGCCGGCTGAGTGATCCGTGCCAACACGCACCAACAGGACAGGCGCCGATAGGACAGGCGCTTCCGGGCGAAGCTGGCGCAACCCGTCCACCTGGCATCTGCGCACCCGGCTGGTCCTGGTCGCCATGGGCCTGCTTGTGGCGATCTGCGGTGCCGTCGGGGTGTTCAGCTATGCCTCAATGGACCTGTTCCTGACGAAACAACTGGACTCGCAGCTCGAGCAGGCGTCCGAACGGGCCCGGGAATTTGGCCGCCCCGGACCCGGGAACGGGGACGGCCGGCGGGATCCGCTCGAAGCCCGGGGCCAGGGCGTCGGCACCCTGAATGCGCGGATCCTCAACGGCGCCGTCAGCAGCGCCGCCTTCCTCGCCGACGACGCCAGCCGCAAATCCCTCTCCGCCGAGGACATTGAGATCCTCGTGGCGCTCACCCCCACCGGCGGCCCCGTTGACCGCACTCTCTCCGCCGGCGCCTACCGGCTCACTGCCGCCCGGGCCCCCTACGGCGACGTCATTGTCACCGGGCTGCCGCTCGCCGAGAAGCAGAACACCCTGGGCTCGCTCGTGTGGACCATGGTGGTGGTCTCCGCCGGCGGCCTCGTCCTGATCGGCCTCGCCGGCACGGCCCTAATCCGCCGCACCATGAAGCCGCTCGAACAGCTCTCCGAAGTGGCCACCAAGGTCGCCCGCCTCCCGCTCGACGCCGGCGAGGTGGCTCTCGCGGTGCGGGTTCCGGCGTCGGCGGCGCATCCCGGCACGGAAGTGGGAAGTGTTGGCTACGCACTGAACCAGATGCTGGACAACGTCTCCAATGCCCTCGAATCGCGGCAGCAGAGCGAAATGAAGGTGCGCCAGTTTGTGGCCGATGCCTCGCACGAGCTGCGCACCCCGCTGACCGCCATCCGCGGCTACACCGAGCTGATGCGGATGACCGAACACTTCACCCCGGACGGGGAGAAGTCCCTGGCCCGGGTGCAGAGCCAGTCCGAGCGGATGACCACGCTGGTGGAAGACCTGCTGCTGCTGGCACGCCTGGACGAGGGCCGTCCGCTCAAGTTCAGCGACGTCGACCTCACCCAGCTGGCGATCGAGGCGGTCAGCGACGAGAAGGTCATGGCCCCGGGCCATGTCTGGCAGCTGGAGCTCCCGGAGGAACCGGTGGTGGTCCGCGGCGACGCGACCGCGCTCCACCAGGTTCTGGCCAATCTGCTGTCCAACGCGCGCAAGCACGCCGGGCCCGGCACGACAGTGATCACCGCGGTGGTGCGGTCCGCCGACGGGGGCGCCGTAGTGACGGTGACGGACAACGGCAGCGGGATCGACCCCGAGTTCGTCGGCAGGATCTTCTCGCGCTTCGCCCGGGCCGACGCCGCCCGCAAGAATCAGGCAGTGACGACGGCGGCACATGCCAGCGTCGCGGCGCCCGGCAGACCGGGGGTGCCGACGGCGGCGGTTCCCACTGCCGAGGGGACCAGCGGGCTGGGCCTTTCCATTGTGCAGTCGATCGTGGCGGCCCACGGCGGGACCGTCGAAGTCACCTCCCGGCCGGGCCGCACGGAATTCGCCGTACTGCTTCCCGCCGGACCGCCGCCGGCCTAGCCCACCGAAACGGAGAGCGGAGCCAATCGGGGAGCGCAAGCCGACGCACCGCCGTCGTGCTTCTCGTTACCGAAATGTGACTTAAGCGTCCGGCTCCTGTACCGTTTTTAGGGTGCGGCCACCACTGGGGCCGCATATCTGGACGGACGCCAAACTCTGCCGCTTCCCGGATTCCGCTCGACCAGGCAGAGGCGGGGAACCCAGAGTTCCCGGGCATTCTGCATCTTTGCACCCTTGGGGTGAAGCCGACACGTGAGGTTCCGTGCGGCCGGATATCGCATCCGAACCCGACAGCTAACTCCGCAGGCGTTGAGAGGCGATCATGACTGACTTCAAGGCACCAACGCGCCACGAGAGCGCTAACCGGGCAACCCGCCCAACGGCATCGCGCCACCGCGCCGAGGAAACCCGACCCGCATCAGCCCTGTCCCGGTTCACCGCTGGCCTCGGATCCACCGGCCGCCGCGCTGCCCTCGTTGCCGCCACCTGCGCCGTGCTCGTAGGGGTGGGGGCCGCCGGGCAGGCCGCCGAGACTGCCAACCGCAACGCCAACGCCGGCAACTCCAGCGAGGCGTCGGCCACCACCGCGGACCCGCTGACGCACCTTGACTTCGAAAGGGTCCGCGTCGATTCGCAGTCGGCCCTGCCCGGCACCGCCGGCATCGCACCCCAGGCCGCCGAAGTGAAGCCCGCCGAAGCCCCGGCGGCCGCGGCGGCCGTGGCTCCCGCACCGGTTCCTGAACCGGCACCGGCACCGGCCAAGCCGGTTGCCGTCGACGACCCTGCCGGCGCGCAGGCCTACGCCGCCGCGCAGCTGGGAGCGTACGGCTGGGCTGCCAACGAGATGCAGTGCCTGCAGAAGCTGTGGACCAAGGAATCCGACTGGAAGACCACCGCCACCAACCCCAGCAGCGGGGCCTACGGTGTGGTCCAGTCCCTGCCGGCCGAGAAGATGGCCAGCGCGGGCGCGGATTACCGGACGAATTACCGGACCCAGATCAACTGGGGCCTGAACTACGTCAAGGAGCGCTACGGCTCACCCTGCGGCGCGCTGAACTTCCACTACGCCAACAACTGGTACTAGGCAGCACAGGCAGCATAGAGCACGGCCAATAGGGAGGCCCCGGATCCGCTGGATCCGGGGCCTCCCGCCTGCCTGTCAGGGAATGGGTCGCCGGAACCACGGTCCCGAGGGCGCCACTCGTGGGCATTTTCGCTAGTTCGTCGGGGGGCTTGGGCCGGGCCAAAACCCTTTCGCGCCGGGGGGACATGCCCATTCCTCGCACCCGGGACAGGTCATAACCGGAATATGTCCCCGTGCCAGCGGCCGCGCTCCTTCCCAGTTGCCCGCCGCAATGCCGCCTGCCGGCCCGAGAAAAGCCCGGATTCCCGCGCACTTTTGGCTTCCGGCGCCGAAGCAACTGGGAAGGACCGTCACGGTACGGGCGCGCGCGGCATGTCCGTCCACGCGTTGGTGTGTCCGACGGCGGGGAACCGGGCTGCTCCGCGGGAGGACATGCCCAGTCCCCTCACCCGGGACCGGGCACAACCGGAACATGTCCGCCCGCTGGCCCCAGAGCGGGGCATGTCCCCTGAGCCCGGCCAACCCGCCCCTTGGATCCAAACGCCCGACGAACTAACGAAATGGCCGCTAGCCGTTCGGACGGTTGGGGAGGTACTGCACCGCCCATTTGTTGCCGTCTGGATCGGCAAAATAGACGAAGTGCCCCCAGGACTGGACATCGACGTCGCTGACGTCCACACCGTTGTCCTTGAGCTGCTTGTGCGCGGCGTGAATGTCACTGACCACGAGCTGAAGTGTGGAGGCGGTGCCTGGCGGCGCGTCGGTGATGCCTTCTCCCATGGCGATCGAGCAGCCGGAGCCCGGCGGGGTCAGCTGGACGAACCGGATACCGTCCATGGGCCGCTCGTCGAAGTCGGCGTTGAAGCCCACCTTGTTGACGTAGAAATCCTTGGCGCGGTCCACATCGGACACGGGGACAAACACAAGTTCAAGTTTCCAGTCCATGGGGGCCAGGCTAGTCCCGGCCCGTATTTTCCGGAACCCTAGGCCGCCGGCGTCAGTTTCGACGGCGGCGGGCCTAGCCGGCCACGCCGTAGAGGCGGTCGCCGGCGTCGCCCAGACCCGGCACGATGTAGGACTTTTCGTTGAGCTTCTCGTCGATGGAGGCCAGGACGATGGTCACGTTGGCGTCGGCAAGTTCTTCTTCCAGCTTGGCCAGACCCTCCGGGGCGGCCAGCAGGCAGATGCAGGTGACGTCGGAGGCGCCGCGCTTGAAGAGGAACTTAATGGCCTCGCGCAGTGTGCCGCCCGTGGCCAGCATCGGGTCCAGGACGAAGATCTGGCGGTCCGTGAGGTTCTCGGGGAGGCGCTCGGCGTAGGTGATGATGTCCAGGGTTTCTTCATCCCGTGCCATGCCCAGGAAGCCCACCTCGGCGGTGGGGACCAGCTTGGTCATACCCTCGAGCATGCCGAGCCCGGCGCGCAGGATGGGGACCACCAGCGGGGTGGGCTTGGTGAAGGCGGTGCCGATCGTGGTGCTGACCGGAGTCTCTATGGTCACCGGCTCGGTACGGACTTCGCGGGTCGCCTCGTAGGCGAGGAGCGTGACGAGTTCCTCGGTGAGCTGCCGGAAGACCGGGGAAGGGGTGTTCTTGTCCCGCAGAACGGTGAGCTTATGGGCGACCAGCGGGTGGTCCACAACGAGAATGCGCATGGGTCAAAACTATCACCCGGCGGCTGTTGACCCGCCCGTGGGGCCGCGGGCGCCGACGTCGTCCGTAGTGGTGCCTTCGCTCCCGGCAGCAAGGGTGGCGGGGCCGCCGTCGACGCCGTTCGCGCGGCCGGTGCCGGCGCCGTCGGGGCGTCCGTCCCGGAGGTGCGCCGGGTGGTCAAAGGTCGGCGCCGGGCCTGCATGCTCGCGGTGCCGCAGCGCATGGAACAGCCGGTGGGCCAGGATCACAATGCCCAGCCAGGCAAGTCCGAGAAGCCACGCGGCGATCACATCCGTCATCCAGTGATGCCCCAGGAAAACCCGGCTCAGGCCCATCGCCACGATGAAGATCACACCGGCGGCGATCACCGCGGCGCGGGCCGAGGTTTTCTTCAGCTGGAGGCAGGTCAGATAGACCAGCACACCGATGACCACGGTGGAGTTGAGGGCGTGCCCGCTGGGGAAGGACGGGGACGTTTCGTACGGCGGCACGGCGTGGACGAAATCCGGGCGGGCCCGGCCGAACAGGTTCTTCCCGAACGTCGTGGCCGTGATGGACACCGCAGCGGCACCGCAGACCAGGATGATCGGCCGCCAGGTGCGGTTCAGCCAGGTGAGCCAGGCGGTGAGGATGCCCGCCAGGATCGGCATGCCGATGCTTCCGCCAATATTGGTGAAACCTGTGACGGCCGAGTTCAACTCCGGCGTGCGCAGGTCCTCGGCGAGGGCCAGGGCCGGTTCGTCCAGGTTCGCCAGTCCGGCCTCGTCCACCACGTTGTCATACACTTCGGCGCCCAGCAATGCCAGCGCCACGACGACGATGCCGCCGATCACCAGGGTGAGCCACAGGGCAGCGTAGGGGACCACCCATTTGCCCCAACGTTCTGCAAAGGTCTTCACGGCCGTCTCCCCAATGCTTTGCTTTTCACAGCTGCCCTTTCCTCGAAACTATCATTGAGCAATGACTTCCCCGGAGCCCCGCCATGCAGAGTGGATGGGCCTTGCCCTCGCCGAGGCGCGGGCTGCGCTGGCCACGGCGGATGTGCCGATCGGCGCCGTCGTGATCGGGCCCGACGGCGCGGTGCTCGGCTCCGGGCGCAACGAACGCGAAGCGCTCGGGGACCCGACGGCGCACGCCGAGATGGTGGCAATCCGCCAGGCCGCAGCCCGGCTGCAGGAGCGGCGGGCAGCGGACGGCAAGCCCGGTGACGGCTGGCGGCTGGCGGACTGCACCCTGGTGGTGACGCTGGAGCCCTGTGCCATGTGCGCCGGGGCGGTGGTGCTGGCCCGCATTCCGCGGGTGGTGTTCGGCGCGTGGGATGAGAAGGCCGGGGCGGCCGGCTCGGTGTTCGACGTCCTCCGCGAACGGCGGCTCAACCACTGGGTGGAAGTGTATGCCGGGGTCCGGGAACAGGAATGCGCGGCGCTGCTGCACGACTTCTTCGCCGGGCACCGCGGCAGCTGAACCGTGGACATCGCCGCTCCCCTCTGCACCTGATTCGCCTGGCCGGCGCGCTAGTGTCCCGCGGATGCTGCAGCGGATGCCGCCAGCGCGTCGATCCGTTGCTGCCGGGTGGCCGGTGAATCGAGGCTGAAGGCGCGGAAGTCGGCCAGGTCCTCCCGGATCCAGGCCTCCACCTGGGCGATCCGCCGGGTCACCGCCGGAGTGGTGGTGTGGAACAGCCAGGGCACGATCCGTTCCTTGCCCGGCTCGTACTGCCAGAGCCCGATGATCCGGCCGCGGTCCAGGATGGGATGGTCCGGGAGGTCCGCCTGCAGGGCGAGCGAACCCAGGGCCGTCGTGTGCCGGCTCTCATCGGCGAGCAGGTCCGCGGCGTTGCGGCGCAGCAGTACCAGCGAATCCGTCCCGGCAAGCAACTGGATCTGCTCGTCGCCGGGTTCCTCGAACGCTGCGAGGCGTTCGACGTCGTCGGGCAGCATCCACAGCCCCCCACCCCCCGCGGTGGTCACCTCAACGGCGCCGACGGCGGCCAGCGCCGCCTTGCTTTGGGCCACGGTGAAGGCCGAGAACCACTGCGACTGTTTGACGGTGGCTCCGCCGGTCCAGCCAAGGTAGCGGCGGATCAGCTCGGCTCGGGTTTCGTCGGCAGCGAGCGGGCTGGCCGGCAGGACCCAGGGCTCGTAGGCGTAGTGCTGCTGGTCGAGGCGTCCGGTGGCCGGCACCCGGCGGATCCGTCCCTGCGATTGCAGGATGCCGAGGGCGGTGGGCAGGGTGGTGGTGGCGCCCTTCTTTTTGCCTTCTTCGCCGAGGTTCCGCACGGAGTCGCCCAGCTCGTCCTTGAGTTGCCGGGGATCCAGCGGCGCGTCGGCATCGGCGAGGATGTGCAGCACCTGTTCCTCGAGCAGCGTGATTTCGCCGCGGTCGACGCCGAGCCGGCCCACCACCTTGACCGTCGCCTCGGCGGCGTCGCGCCCCAGCTGCAGCGCCCAGGCGAAGTCGTCCCGGCCCAGGACGTAAGTGCAGCCGCGCGCGGTGGGGAGTTCGAGGATCCGGTGCGCGAGGACGTCGGCGTCCACCTGTTCGCGTCGGATGCCGGCGCGGGCGAAGAGCGTGAGGTAGGGGTTGGCGCCGCCCACGGAGCGTGCCCAGCCGGCCCGGGCAAACACCTGTTCCGCGGTGCAGCCGGCGAGCGAGCCGTCGAGGCCCTGCCGGTGCCAGGCCCAGGCGCGGAGCCGTTCCGGGGTGAGAGTCCGGGCCGGCGGCGCGTTCGCGGCCAGGGGCTGGGTGCTGAGGGGCTCGGGCGTCATGGGGTCATTGTCCAACAGCTTGTGCGGCAGGGGAATCGTCTGCGGCGGTCTTTTCGTGCGGCGTGGCTGCCGGGCGCCCTGTGTCCGTGGCACCGGCCAGCGCCGCCAGCACCGTAAGTGCGGTGGTGTCCCAGCCGGGCAGGCGCTCCCGCGCGGCGACGGCGGCCGCGCGCCAGCGGCTGCGGAGCGCCGGTTCGGTGAGCCAGCGGCGCAGGATTTCGGCCAGCGGTGCGGGGTCCGTGCTGAGGGGGACGGCGGTGCCCGGCAGGGTTGTCTCCCCCGGCCGGGCCCCGGCCGCGAGCGCTTCGACGGCACCGGTGCCGGTCCGCACCACCGCTGGCACACCACGTGCGATCGATTCGGTGACCACCAGCCCGTAAGTCTCCGCCCGGGAAATCAGCAGGCTGAGGTCGGCCGCAGCCCGCTCAGCCTCCAGCGCCTCGCCCCGCAGCTCCCCGGGAATCCGGATCCGGTCCTGCAGCCCCAGCCGTTGCACCGTGTCCCGAAGCCGGGCCGCGTAGGCGGGGTCGGCGGAATCCGAGCCGACGAGCGAGGCGGTCCACGGCAGCTCCGTCAGCGCTGACAGGGCGGCGATCAGGAGCGACTGGTCCTTGTTCGGCAGCAGGGCGGCCACGGCGATCAGGTGTGGCGGCTCGGATCCGGCGGCAAGCGGGGCGGGCCCGGAGCCCGGGAGGGCAACCCGGACACCATCCATCCCGTGCCGGGCCCGGATTCCGGCTGCGGCCGCGCCGCTGGTGCAGATCACCCCGGCCGCTGCCCGCAGTGCCCGGCGTTCCAGCCCGGTTTCATCATGTCCGGCATCCTCCAGCGGCATGTGGAGCAGGATCCAGGCCGGGCGCCCGGCGGCCGCGGCGGCTGCCAGTTCCTCCGGCGCCCCGCACGCGAGCAGTCCGTCAACGACCGTGACCTCGCCACCGGCTCCGGCCGTCAGCAGGGCACCCAGCCTCCGCCGGTCCGCCTCGCTGCCCACCGGCCAGTCGCCGTCGAGCGGGCACGTCTCCACGGCGGCTCCCAGAACGGAAAGCTCCCGGGCGAGGGCGGCGTTGTAGACGTTGCCGCCGGAATTGTGGCGCACGTTGCCGGGCACCACCAGGCGGATGCGGAGGCCGGACGGCTGCACCGGGTTCCTAGCGGGCGACGAAGTCGAGCGAGTAGCCGGCCCAGGCGTCGGGGGTTTCGCGCAGCGTGACGTCCAGCCCGGCGAGCCCGCGCCCGTCCTGGCCCCCGCGGATCCGGGCGGCCACCGCGTCGGCGATGTACTGGGCCAGGGCCTCGGTGGTGCTCAGCTTCCCGGCGAAATCGGGGTGCTCGTCCAGGTTTTTGTAGTTCAGCCCCTCGAGGACCGAATCCAGCACGTCACCGGCGTCGCCGATGTCCAGCACAATCGAGTCCTCGTTCAGGGCCCGACGGCGGAAGGTCACCTCCGTGACGAAGGTGGCTCCGTGCAGGCCCTGGGCGGGGCCGAACGCCGGGCGGGGCAGGCTGTGGGCGATCATGAAGTTGCGGCGGACGGTCAGGCTGAACACGGATTTACCTCGTGGCTTCTGTTGTGGCTGTTGTGGCTGTTTCAGGGGCGGGCTGTTCACTGACTGGGTATTCAATGACATGGCAGAGTGCGTCCAGCGTCCCGTCGGAGAGCTGCTGGACCACGTCGGGAAGCCCTTCGAAGCTGGAGGACCCCGTGAGGAACACGTCGAAGACGGGATCGGCCAACAGTGAGACCGCGAGCCGGAGCCGGTCCGCGTGCGTGCGGCGGTGGCGGCGGGCCCGGGCCACCACGCCCACCTGGCTGGCGCGGATGGAGAGCCGGCGGGCGTGGAAGTCCTGCCCCAGCGGCAGCGTGACGTTCCGGTCGGCGTACCAGGACATTTCGATGACGTCGCCCTCGTCGCCCACAAGCTGCAGGCTACGTTCCAGGCCTTCCTGCGAGGCGGAGCAGTGGATCACGATGTCGCAGTCCGGCAGGGCGTCGTCGGGGTGGCTGAATTCGACGCCGAGGGTGTCCGCGAGCACGCGTTTTCCCGGGTCGACGTCGATCAGCTGCAGCCGTCCGAGCGGGAAGGTGCTGAGCAGTTTGGCCACCATGCCGCCGACGAGGCCGGCGCCGATCACGGCGACGCGGTCCCCCAGCCGGGGGCCGGCTTCCCAGAGCCCGTTGACGGCGGTCTCGACCGTTCCGGTGAGCACGGCGCGGCGGGCCGGAACGCCGTCGGGAACCACGGTGAGTGATTCGACCGGGACCACGTAGCGGTCCTGGTGCGGGTACAGGCAAAAGACCGTCGTGCCGCGCCAGTCCGCGGGGCCTTCCTCGACGATCCCTACGGACAGGTAGCCGAACTTCACCGGGGACGGAAAGGAACCTTCCTGGTTGGGGGCGGCCATTTCCTCGGCGACGCAGTCAGGGACGCGGGCGTTGTGCACCACGAGTTCGGTGCCCTTGCTGATGCCCGAGAACAGGGTCCGTACGAGGGCTTCGCCGGCGCCGGGCGCGGGCAGGTCCTCACGCCGGAGCTCACCCTTTTCGGGTCCGACGGTCCAATATGCGGTGGCTGTGGTGTGGTGCTGGGTCTGCTGTTGAGAGTTGCTCATCTTGCTGACGAATCTAGTCCGTGGCTTCGGCGCGGGGAAGAGCCGCGCGTCCGGGCGTGCCGCCGCGCACGGCAGGAGACGGCGCCGTTTTGTGGATGAGCGCTTTGCTCCGGTACCCTATACAGGTTGGTGACGTGTCCGAGCGGCCGAAGGTGCAACACTCGAAATGTTGTTTGGTGAAAGCCAACGTGGGTTCAAATCCCACCGTCACCGCGAATGAGAAAGGCCCTACTCCCCTTGCAAACAAAGGGAAGTAGGGCCTTTTTGTTTATCTGAGATCAAGGGTCTGGGCACACTCTGGGCACCCTTGATTATGAGACGGCATGATCGACGGCCTCCGAAACCGGGTCCAGGTCACCGTCGAATAGATACGCGTAACGTCCAACGTCATCGCTACCGACGCGTGACCGAGCCTTTTTTGAACGACTTCTGACGTTGCCCTGACGAAACGGCGAAGCTCGCCGCCGTGTGCCTAAGTTCGTGCGGAGTGATTCTTGGAACTCCCGAAAGCTTCACTGAAGATGAGTCCTTGGCATGAGGGCGGCGATTCTTCCAGAGCCAAATGCAACCGGTGACGGCCGGTCCTCCGGCTGGCAGGGGTTGTGCATTCTCAGCGGCGGAGGTGTGCCAGCATCTCGGGCGTTGTCTGCAACACTCGCGGGGATGATTTCGTCTGGATGACCAGGCCCTCGAGTTCCTGCCCGCCGTCCTATAATTCAGCAACCCATTTGGCGCGCTGCTTGTTTACGTAGCCGATCTTTCGTTCTGGACGGCCAACGGTGATCGCGACTGCGTTGGGGTCATGACTGTTGTTCGACTCGCGGGCGACGGACACCCGCTGCCCGTTCCGGAACTTGAACGGCCTGTCCTGGTCCTCGTAGAAGCCCATGCCGACGACGCGAAAGGCAAAAATGTTGAAGTGGCGCAACGCCAAAGTGTTGTAGTCCAGCAGCTTCCCATCGGGAAGGGTGAAGTCGAGGCCATTGTTCGATGGGACCAATTTCAACGGGGGAAGCCCATCGGGTCCGGCGACCAGTAGTGACTTGGCTTCCTCTGCCGGGATGTATCCGGCGCGGTAACCCTTGACTGTCTGTCCTGCCGCCTGCGCCGGCCGCTTCTCCGCCTCATAGAACTTGCTCGTCGCGTCCGACTGTCGATACGGCTCGTGCGGAGGTGTCACCGCTGGTTCGGGCCGCGCTTGAGGCTCCTGAGGCTGTCCATCCAGTGGGCGCTGGGTCCCATGGCCGGCCGCAGCCACGGAAGCAAGCCACGCGCGTATCGGCGACAGGTTGGATGAGGCACTGTGGATTATGGAGAAAATCTTCGAGCTCGGAAGTTACAGTTCTCAGACCGACATGGGGTTTACCCGTACACGGGGTCCGGGGAGGACGGCTCACCGCGGATGGAACTAATGGTGGCGGCCATGAGGCCGGCGACGATGGCGAGGACGCCCGGCGGAAGAATCGCGGCCACGATCATGTTTTCGCTGTTCCCCGAGGCGATCGCCAGTCCGACGGCGACGGCTGTGAGCAGGACGGCCCCGGCCCAGTAGGCACGCCAGACCACCCGGATGGTTCGTGCCCGCCCGGCGTTCTTCGCGTTCCATTCCCGCCGCACCCGTTGCACCTCGTCGGTGTGGGACTCGGGGCGTTCCCGGAAGGACCCGATCGCGGCGTCGGCATCCGCCGGGGTCATGAACTCGCAGAGGAGCGCGCGCACACGGACGAGCACCGCCTCCGCGTCGATCGTCTCGTTCACGCTCTCGTCGAATCCGGTGACAAGGGCGTCGATGAACGCCTGGACGTCGTCGTCCGTGCTCGGGGCCTCGCCGTCGAGCTCGCCATCCCAGAGCTCACGGGCGCGTTCGGCAGCGACCGCAGCGGCGGGGTACAGGTGGGCGCGCATCGCTCTCGTCAGAGAGTCGACCGTGAGATTGCTCATGAGGGCCATGGACTCATTGTGCACCGCCGCGCTCACGCATCACGCCACGGCGGCGCCGCGCGCATCCGCCGGGCGCGCCGCACACATCCCACCCCTGGGCCTTACATACCACCCGGCCGCTGATCGCCCTTGTGGGTCCGCAGGTTCTCCTGCACCTTGCCGAACAGATCCTTGATGGCAGTCTCGGTGTTCGCGAGCTTGTCCGGCTGCACATAAACCTGCTGGGTCGGCGGAAGGCTGTAGGAGGCCGGCACGCCGCCCGAACCGGCCACGCCGTCGAGGGCGATAGTCACTCCGCCCTCCTTCCGCGCGATCGCGCCGATCCGGCCAAAGATCAGCGTGAACTCGTCCGGCTCGAAACTCACGGTCAGTCCGACATGTGTCCGGTCAAGATCGCTTGCAGTGACGGCCTTCTCATTACCGGTCCCCGAATAGCTCATGTCCATCTCCTGTGGCGTTGGCGGCGTTGTACGCGTGCAGTCTATGTCCGTGCCCCGGAGGGCGGATAGGTTCCCGCAGGTGGAGAATGCGTCTATGACCAATGACGCTCCCCGCCCGGTCTACTTCCTCTCGGACAGTACGGGCATCACCGCGGAAACCCTCGGCAACACGTTGCTGACGCAGTTTCCCGAGAACGATTTTGACCGCATCACCGTCCCCTTTATCACCACGGTTGACCAGGCGCGGGCGGTGGTCAGCGTCATCGACGGACTGGCCGCCACAGGACTGCGCCCCATCGTCTTCTCCACCGCGGTGGGCAGCGACATCCGCCAGACCCTGGCCAAGTGCAACGGAATCGTGGTGGACCTGATCGGGACGCACGTCGGCGTGCTGGAAAGTGCCCTTGGCACCCCGGCGAGCGGGGAACCGGGACGGGCGCACGGGCTGGGCAACGCGGCACGCTACCAGTCCCGGATGGCCGCCGTCGAATATGCCATGGAGCACGACGACGGCCAGAGCCTGCGCGCCCTCGAAAAGGCGCAGGTCATCCTGGTGGCCCCGTCCCGCTGCGGAAAGACGCCCACCACGATGTATCTGGCGCTGCAACACGGCATCTTCGCGGCGAACTTCCCGCTGGTGGACGAGGACTTCGAAAAGGAGGGGCTCCCCCGGCCGCTCCGGCCGTTCATTTCGAAATGCTTCGGCCTCACCACCAATCCCCTGCGCCTGAGCCAGGTCCGCACCGAGCGCCGCCGCGGCTCGCCCTACGCGTCGCTGCGGCAGTGCGGTTTTGAGCTGCGCAGCGCCGAGCGGCTCTACGTGTCCCATGGGATTCCCTACCTGAATTCGGCCAGCGTGTCGGTGGAGGAAATGGCCGCCACCATCCTCCAGCAGATGAATCTCAAGCACTAGGAAAACGGTTCACAAGTGTTGCGTGGACCACATCATGTGGAAACACCGGCGCAGACCTGTCACTGTGGACAGGACTTGCGCCCATCAACCGGCGATCGCCCCACGCGGGGCGGCGATACCTCATGCCACCATCTGCAAAGGAGCAGCAACCATGACGACAGACATCCTGTGGTTCTCAGAACTCGGTCTCAAGGATCTGGACCGGGTGGGCGGCAAAAACGCCTCCCTCGGCGAAATGGTGCAGAACCTGACGTCTGCCGGCGTCCAGGTACCGGACGGCTTCGCCACGACGGCGGACGCCTACCGCAGTTTCCTGGCCGACTCGGGCCTGGACCAGAAGATCGCCGACAGGCTGGTCGGCCTGGATACCGACGATGTGACGGCCCTGGCCGCCGCAGGCCAGGAGATCCGGACGCTGATGCGCGAGACCGCCTTCCTGCCTGATTTCGAGACGCAGGTCCGCGCCGCCTACCAGCAGCTGGTGGACAAGCACGGCGGCTCCGAGGACCTCTCCTGGGCCGTCCGCTCCAGCGCCACGGCGGAAGACCTCCCGGATGCCTCCTTCGCCGGACAGCAGGAAACCTTCCTGAACGTCCGCGGCATCGAGAACATCCTGGTGGCCATCAGGGATGTCTTCGCGTCCCTCTACAACGACCGCGCCATCGCCTACCGCGTGCACCACAAATTCGAGCACGCCGAGGTGGCGCTCTCTGCCGGAATCCAGCGCATGGTGCGTTCCGACGTCGGCGCCTCCGGCGTGATGTTCACCATGGACACCGAATCCGGCTTCAATGACGCTGTCTTCGTCACCTCCTCCTACGGCCTGGGCGAGGCAGTGGTCCAGGGTGCCGTCAACCCGGACGAGTTCTACGTCTACAAGCCCGCACTGCAGGCAGGCCGCCCCGCCATCCTCAAGCGCGGACTGGGCGAGAAGGCGCTCCAGATGACGTACACGAGCAACCGCGAAATCGGCCACACCATTGACTTTGTTCCGGTTGAGGCTTCCCTGCGGAACCGCTTCAGCCTCACGGACGACGACGTCGAGCAGCTCGCCCGCCACGCGGTCGCCATCGAGACCCACTACGGGCGCCCGATGGACATCGAATGGGGCAAGGACGGGATCGACGGCGGCCTTTACATCCTGCAGGCGCGCCCCGAGACCGTGCAGTCCCGCAGGCCCGCAGGCCAGCGGACCCGCTTCCGCCTGCACGGGACCGGCCGGGTCCTTTCCGAGGGCCGCGCCATCGGGCAGCGGATCGGCGCCGGCCGCGTCCGGATCCTCACCTCCATCGATCAGATGGCCGCCTTCAAAACCGGCGACGTCCTGGTCGCAGACATGACCGACCCGGACTGGGAACCGATCATGAAGCGTGCCTCCGCAATCGTGACCAACCGCGGCGGCCGCACCTGCCACGCGGCCATCATCGCCCGCGAACTGGGGATCCCCGCCGTCGTCGGCACCGGAGACGTCACGGACGTCCTCTCCGACGGTGTCGAAGTCACCGTGTCCTGCGCCGACGGCGAGACCGGCTTCATCTACGAGGGGCTCCTGGACTTCAGCGTCGAGGAAACCGAGATCACTCAGCTGCCCGAGGCCCCGGTCAAGGTCATGATGAACGTCGGCACCCCGGAGCAGGCGTTCACGTTCGCGCAGCTGCCCAACCACGGCGTGGGCCTTGCCCGGCTGGAGTTCATCATCAACCGCCAGATCGGCATCCACCCCAAGGCGCTGCTGAACCTGGACGAGCAGCCGGCGGACGTGGCCGCCCAAATCCGGGAGCGGATCGCCGCCTACGCTAGCCCGCGCGACTACTACATCAAGCGCCTGGCCGAAGGCGTGGCCACCATCGCGGCGGCGTTCGCGCCCGAGCCGGTCATTGTTCGAATGTCCGACTTCAAGTCCAACGAGTACGCCAACCTGATCGGCGGACCGGCCTACGAGCCGCACGAAGAGAACCCGATGATCGGTTTCCGCGGCGCCTCCCGGTACCTCGAGCCGTCCTTCCGGGACTGCTTCGATCTGGAGTGCGAGGCCCTGTCCTTCGTCCGCAACGAGATGGGCCTGACCAACGTCAAGCTGATGATCCCGTTCGTGCGCACGCTCGACGAGGCCAGCGGCGTCATCGACCTGCTCGCGGAGAACGGCCTGCGCCGCGGCGAAAACGGCCTCGAGGTCATCATGATGTGCGAGCTGCCGTCCAACGCGCTGCTGGCCGACGAGTTCCTGGACTACTTCGACGGGTTCTCCATCGGCTCCAACGACATGACCCAGCTGACCCTGGGCCTGGACCGGGACTCCGCGATCGTCGCCGGCAGCTTCGACGAACGTGACCCGGCCGTCAAGAAGCTCCTGAGCATGGCCATCAAGGCCTGCAAGGCCCGCGGCAAGTACGTGGGGATCTGCGGCCAGGGACCGAGCGACCATGCGGACTTCGCCGAGTGGCTGGTCGGTGAGGGCATCGATTCCGTCTCGCTGAACCCCGACACTGTGGTGGACACGTGGCTGCGCCTCGCCGGCGCGGGTGCCGCCGCCGGCGCCGCGGCCAGCTAAGAACACGCAGCTAACTGGGCACCCCGGTCTTCGGACCGGGGTGTTCCGTTTTGCCCGGCACTCCCTGGCCATCGTTCCCTTGCCTAAGACCGCTGCCCGGGCCTTAACTAGTACGACAGCTGCCCCAGGCCGAACTGGTTGCGCAGCCTCCCGCCGAGGCCGGCGCTGAAGGCTGCTGCCCCTGGTCAGCGGACGCCCGCTGGACGCCTGCACAAGCAGACACCTGTCCCGCCGTGAGGTTGTCCATTGAGCTGCGGCTCCCGCACACGGTTAGCTAAGTCCCATCAGCGTTCCGCATCAATGACGTTCAGGACACATCGTGACTTTGCAGCAAGACCGGGCCAACGGCGCCCCAGGTACTTGGACCGACGTACGCACCGGCGACCGCACTGAGGACCTCCCATCCGGCCGGCCGTGTCCGGAGGACTGCCACTTCTGCTCGGGACCTGAGACGGACTGACCCCGGACCCGCGCCGCTAGACCCGGGCGCGCTGCAGCCGGCTGGCGGCGGCCCTGTCCAGGACGAGGGTGATGTGCGGGTGGCGCTGGATGAGCGACGCCGGGAAGTCTTCCGTGACGGGCCCTTCGACGGCGCGCGCCACGGCCCAGGCCCTGGGTGATGGCGTGGGTAGGGACGTCCGCTGCCGTGTCGAAGAACCGGGCATTGTCCAGCCGGGTGCTGGCCGCGAGTTCCGCGACGCGGCCAGGCTCGCGGACGCCGTCGCCGCGCTGTCCAGCGCGACGCGGATCGACATCTTCGGCGTTGGTGCCAGCGCATGGGTGGGGCAGGATCTGCAGCAGAAGCTCCACCAGATCGGGCTGACGGCGCACAGCTGGTCCGACGCCCATTCGGCCTGGACGTCGGCGGCCCTGCTCAACGCCCGGAGCGTGTCAGTGGCCCTCTCCCATTCCGGTTCGACCCTGGACACGGTCGAGGCCCTGCGCATCGCCACCGAGGCGGGCGCCCGGACCGTCGCCATCACCAACCACGCCGACTCGCCGCTGGCCCGGATCGCCGACGTCGTGCTGACCACGGCCGCACGCGAGAGCCCGTTCCGTTCCGGGGCCCTCGGCAGCCGCATGGCTCAAATGATGGTCATCGACTGCCTGTTTGTCGGCGTCGCCCAGCAGTCCTACGGCGGCCCCGTAACTTTTCGCGGCACTGCAGAGATCCGCCGGTAGAATCGGGGAAAGCCCGCCGGCGGCCGCGCCGGCGGGCCCAACCGTAAGCCGCCGCTGGTGAGGGAGTGTTCCGTGCGTACAGCCGCAAGAGCGCCGCTCCACGCCCTGCGCTCAGCCATGGTGGCACTGACGGTCGTTTCCCTCGCCGCCGGCGCCCACGTCCTGGCCGGCGGGGAACTGCCCGTCCCGGCCATCCTGCTGGCATTCCTGGCCCTGACCGGCCTCGCCTCCACCGCCGCCACCCGGCTGAAGCTCAACTTCCCCGCCATGGCGGCCCTGCTCGGCGCCGGGCAGCTTATGCTGCATGAGGCTTTCACCCTCTGCAGCGGTCCGGTGCCGGCCGCCGCCAGGGGGTCCGCGCACCACGCCGACGCAACCCTGGCGCCGGTCAGCGCAGACCAGATCCAGTTTCCGCTCCATGAACCGGACTCCACGCTTTCCCTGCTGATGCTTGCCGGCCACGCGCTGGCAACGCTCGCCTGCGCCCTGCTCCTCGCCAGAGGCGAGGCCGCCCTGTGGGCGCTCGCCGCGTGGCTCCGCCCGCTGCTGCGGCTCCCCGCGCCCGTGACGCCCGACGCCGTCACGGCGCCGGCCGAGGCCTGCTGGCCCGGGGATACTGCCCCGCTCCCCTGGCGGAACCTCCGGCGCGACTGCCGCCGCGGCCCGCCCGCCGCCGTCGTCTTCTCCTGACCTCCTTCCCCCGGCCCATTCACCGGCCATCCCATTTCTGTGCGCCCGGCCGCAGCGCCGCGCGCACGCCTGAAAGGCCCGCTTCCATGCGCAAACCCACCAAGTCCGTTCTCCGCCGCACCCTCGCCGCGACGGCCGTGGCCGGCGGAACCGCCGCCCTTATGCTCGCCGGCATCAGCGGCGCCTCGGCCCACGTCGGGGTCACCCCGGACAAAACCACCGCGAATTCTTACGCCCTGCTCACCTTCGGCATTCCGCACGGCTGCGACGCCTCCGGCACCACCAAGATGACCATCACGCTTCCCGTCGAACTCAACGATGCCCAGCCCACGGTGAACCCTAACTGGACGGTCCAGAAGGTCACAGAGCAGCTGCCCGAGCCCAAGAAGCTGGCGGACGGGACCTCCATCAGCAAGCGCACCAGCCAGATCATCTACACCGCAAAAGCACCGCTGGAACCTGCCCTCCGCGACGCCGTCGTGCTGTCCGTAAAACTGCCTGACATGGCCGGGCAGACGCTCTACTTCCCGACCCTGCAGAACTGCGAGCAGGGCCAGACCGACTGGTCGCAGATTCCGCAGGAGGGCCATGACCCGCACTCGCTGAAGGCGCCGGCCCCGTCCGTCGCGGTCACCGAGGCTGCCGGAGCCGCCGCCGACGGGCACAGCGCCCTTGCGGCCCCCGCATCCGACACCACGGCCGGTGCCGCTTCCGGTACCGTCCAGGCCGCTGCGGTGAGCGACACCGGCGCCCAGGCCCGCAGCTGGGCCGGACTCGTCGCCGGCATCGGCGGCCTGGCCCTTGGCGGTGTGGCATTGCTGCGGGGCCGGAGCGGCAAAGCCGTACCGGTCCGCGCGGACTCCTCTGCCAAGGAGTAGCTGACCTCGGTTGATGCCCGGAAATCACAATCCGGGCATCAATCGGGCGCCGCCGTCGTGGCGTCGTTGACTAAGGCAACGACGGGCGCAAAAGTGGTGCCATGACGGCTCAGCGAATGAAATTGGTACTCACGACGGCGGCTGCCGCGACAGCGCTCCTGCTCAGCGGCTGCGGGGGCGGCACACCCCAGTCCCAGACGTCGGGCACGCCGGCGTCCCCGCCGGCCAGTTCAGCGAGCCAGCCCGCGGCCTCGGGCGCGGCACAGGGTCCCGCCGCTTCGACCCCCGCGGCGCAGGCGACGACCCAGCCCGGCCCCACGCTCTGCAAGGCCGCCGGCCTCACCGCCAGCACCGATTCGACCGGCGGCGGCGCGGCCGGCAGCGTCTACATGCAGCTGATCCTGACCAACTCCGGTGCCGAGCCGTGCCTGCTGAAGGGCTTCGCCGGTGTGTCCCTCACCGCCGATGCCAATGGCGCCCCGATCGGTGCCGCAGCGTCCCGCGACGAGGCCACGCCGGTGGCCGATGTGCTGCTGGCGCCGGGCCAGGCCGGAACTGCCACGCTGCGGTACACCCAGGCCCGGAACTACACGGATTGCACGCCCGCCCAGGCGGCAGGCTTCCGGATCTACCCGCCGGAGGACACCGCATCCCTCTTCCTCGCCGAGCCCCACGATGCGTGCAGCAACGCCGCCACCAATCTGCTGACCATCAGTGCCTTCAAGGCCAAGTAGCACGGACCTCAGGCTCCGCTAAATACTGTCAGTGCCGTAAGGCATGATGGAGGAATGAAGGGGCAGGAGCCCGCCCGCGGCACGCTCGCGGCCGACGCCATTGACCGGTTCAGCCGGCCGACCCGGGATTGGTTCCTGGGTTCCTTTTCCGCGCCCACCCCGGCCCAGAACGGCGCCTGGAACGCCATCTCCTCCGGCTCACACGCCCTCGTGGTCGCCCCAACGGGATCAGGCAAGACGCTCGCGGCCTTCCTCTGGGCGCTGGACCGGCTGCTCGTCACCGCCCCCGCCGCTCCCGAGGCGCTGGCCGGTCTCGACGCCGGACAAGGCACCCGGCGGAAGGCACCCCGGCGGAAGACCCGCGTCCTCTACATCTCCCCGCTCAAGGCCCTCGGGGTCGACGTCGAACGGAACCTCCGCGCGCCGCTGATCGGCATCACCCAGACCGCCAAACGCCTCGGCCTGCCCGCGCCGCTCATCACGGTCGGCGTCCGCTCCGGGGACACCCCGGCGTCGGAGCGCCGCTCGCTGCTCAGCCACCCGCCGGACATCCTCATCACCACGCCCGAATCGCTCTTCCTGATGCTGACCTCCAAGGCCCGGGAGACGCTGGGCGAGGTGGACACCATCATCGTCGACGAGGTCCACGCCGTCGCCGGCACCAAACGCGGCGCGCACCTGGCCGTATCGCTTGAACGCCTCGACGCGCTGCTGCCCAAGCCTGCCCAGCGGATCGGGCTCTCGGCCACCGTCGAGCCGAAGGAGCTCGTGGCCCAGTTCCTGGCCGGCGCGGCACCGGTGGAAATCGTGGCGCCGCCGTCAAAGAAGAACTGGGACCTGACGGTCTCTGTCCCGGTGGAGGACATGTCCGACCTGCCCGGGGCGGCCGGGGCATTCGATTCCGGCCCGGCGTCGGGGCTTCAGCCGCAGGCATCGATCTGGCCCCATGTGGAGGAAAAAATCGTGGACCTGGTGCTCTCCAACCAGTCCACCATCGTGTTCGCGAATTCCCGCCGCCTCGCCGAGCGGCTGACCGCCCGGCTCAATGAGATCTACGCCGAGCGGCAGCTGATGGCCGCCGGCGGAGGGTGGGGCGGGTTTGGCGCCGGGGCGCCGGACTTCGAATCGGCGCAGTCGGAGGCGCCGTCCGGGGCGCCGTCCGGGAACGCTGGCGCCCCGGCGTCCACCGCGACGCCGGCGCACATGATGGCGCAGGCCGGCAGTACTGCCGGCGCGGACCCGGTGCTGGCCCGGGCGCACCACGGCTCGGTCTCCAAGGACCAGCGCGCCCTGATCGAGGACGACCTGAAATCCGGCCGGCTGCGCTGCGTCGTCGCCACGTCCTCGCTGGAACTCGGCATCGACATGGGTGCCGTGGACCTCGTGGTCCAGGTCGAGTCCCCGCCCTCGGTGGCCAGCGGGCTGCAGCGGGTGGGCCGTGCCGGGCATCAGGTCGGCGAGATCTCCCAGGGTGTGCTCTTCCCCAAGCACCGCGCGGACCTCGTGCACACGGCCATCACGGTGGAACGGATGCTCGCCGGCAAGATCGAGCGGCTCGCTGTCCCCGCCAATCCGCTGGACATCCTGGCCCAGCAGACCGTCGCGGCCACCGCGCTGGGCGCCATCGATGTGGAGGAATGGTTCGCCATGGTCCGCCGCTCCGCACCCTTCGCCTCGCTCCCCCGCTCCGCGTTCGAGGCCACGCTGGACCTGCTGGCGGGCCGCTACCCCTCCGACGAGTTCGCGGAACTGCGGCCCCGGATCATCTGGGACCGGAATGCAGGCACCATCGAGGGCCGCCCCGGCGCGCAGCGGCTCGCCGTCACCTCCGGCGGGACCATCCCTGACCGCGGCCTGTTCGGCGTCTACATCATCGGCACCGAACTGGAGGGTTCGGGTTCCCGCGGTGCCGGTTCCGCCGGCGGTGACGGCAGGGCCGCCAGTCCGGCGGCGGCCGCGGCCAAGGGCGGCCGGCGGGTCGGCGAACTCGACGAGGAAATGGTCTACGAATCCCGCGTGGGCGATATCTTCGCCCTCGGCGCCACCAGCTGGAAGATCGAGGACATCACCCATGACCGGGTCCTCGTCTCGCCGGCCTTCGGCCAGCCCGGGAAGCTCCCCTTCTGGAAGGGAGACTCCCTCGGCCGCCCGGTGGACCTGGGCCGAGCCCTCGGCGCATTCGTGCGCGAACTCTCCGCATCCGACGCCGGACCCGCAATGGACCGCTGCAAGGCCAGCGGGCTGGACGATTTCGCCGCCAACAACCTGATCCAGTACCTCGCCGAGCAGAAGCTGGCCACCGAGGTGGTCCCCAGCGACACCACCCTCGTGGTGGAGCGCTTCCACGACGAGCTCGGCGACTGGCGGGTGGTGCTGCACAGCCCCTTCGGCATGCCCGTGCATGCGCCCTGGGCCCTCGCCGTCGGGCAGCGGCTGCAGCAGCGCTTCGGTATGGACGGCTCCGCCATGGCCGCCGACGACGGCATTGTGCTGCGCGTGCCCATGATGGAGGACGAGCCGCCCGGAGCCGAGCTGTTCCTGTTCGACCCCGAGGAACTCGAACAGATCGTGACGGCCGAGGTGGGAGGCAGCGCCCTGTTCGCCTCCCGCTTCCGCGAGTGCGCCGCCCGCGCCCTGCTGCTGCCGCGGCAGAACCCGGGCAAACGGCAGCCCCTGTGGCAGCAGCGGCAGCGTTCCGCCCAGTTGCTGGATGTCGCGCGGAAGTACCCCACCTTCCCGATCGTGCTCGAGACGGTCCGGGAATGCCTGCAGGATGTCTATGATCTGCCGGCCCTGAAGGACATCGCCGCGTCCATCGAACGGCGCGAACTGCGGATGGTGCAGACCACCACCCAGCAGCCCTCCCCCTTCGCCAAGTCCCTGCTCTTCGGCTATGTGGCGCAGTTCCTCTACGAGGGCGATTCCCCGCTGGCCGAGCGCCGGGCCGCCGCCCTGGCGCTGGATTCGACCCTGCTCAACGAGCTCCTGGGCCGGGTGGAATTGCGTGAGCTGCTCGACGCCGCGGTCATCGACGCCACCGAAAAGGAGCTGCAGCGGCTGGCCCCGGACCGGTTGGTGCGCGGGCTGGAAGGGGTCGCGGATCTGCTCCGCCTCCTCGGTCCGCTGACCCCGGAGGAAGTCGCCGCCCGGCTCGAACCGGTGGTGGAGCCGTCCCCGGTGATTGAGCCCGTCGAATCCGCCGCCGCGGCGACGGCCGCCGCCGAGCACCTCGTGGCGCTCCAGCGGGCCAACCGCGCCATCAAGGTGAACATCGGCGGTGTCGAACGCTACGCGGCCGTGGAGGACTCCGCCCGGCTGCGCGATGCCCTCGGCGTCCCGCTGCCGATGGGCGTCCCGCTGGCCTTCATCGAGCCCGTCGCGGACCCGCTGGGCGACCTCGTCTCGCGCTATGCCCGCACGCACGGGCCCTTCACCTCCGCCGAGGCCGCCACCCGGCTGGGACTCGGCGTCGCCGTCGTGGGCACGGCCCTGAAGCGGCTCGCCGCGGACGGACGCGTCGTGGAAGGCGAGTTCCGGCCGCACGCCACAGCGCCGGAAACGACCAACGTCTCGGAAGCCGGCCCGGATGCGGTCCACAACGCCGTCGGAGCCGAGGCGCCACAAGCCCCACCCACCGCCCCGTCACTGGCCGGAGTCAGTGAATGGTGCGACGCCGAGGTCCTGCGCAAGCTTCGCCGCCGCTCCCTCGCCGCGCTACGCGCCGAGGTGGAGCCGGTGGACCCCGCCGCGTACGGTCGCTTCCTGCCGGCCTGGCAGAACGTCAGAATCCCCGGCACCCGCAGCCAGTCCGTGCTGCGCGGACTGGACGGCATCATCACCGCCGTCGACCAGCTCTCCGGCGTACCCATTCCGGCGTCGGCCTGGGAACCCCTGATCCTTGCCGGCCGGGTCGCCGGCTACCAGCCCGCCATGCTGGATGAGCTGATGGCCGCCGGCGAGGTCCTCTGGTCCGGCGCGGGATCGTTGCCGGGCAATGACGGTTGGGTGAGCCTGCATCTGGCCGATTCGGCCGAGCTGACCCTCAATCCGTCCGTGGACTTCGCGCCCGGCGACGCGCAGCAGCGGCTGCTGGACCATCTGCGCAACAACGGCGGCGGCTACTTCTTCCGCCAGCTGACGGACATCGCCGGCGGCATGGACACCGTGCTGAGCGATCAGGATGTGGTTTCCGCGCTGTGGGACCTCGCATGGGCCGGCCGCATCACCGGCGATACCTTCGCCCCGGTCCGCGCGCTGATAGCCGGCGGCCACACGGCGCACCGGCAGGTTGGCCGCGCGCCGCGGGCCCGGGCGCCGCGGATGAGCCGGCTGGGACGCGCCCACGGCACGGGCCTCATGGGATCGCCCGGACTGACCGGCGGGCGCTATGGTTCCCTCACTGGCACCGCGCCCACGCCCCCGCTGGCCGCCGGCCGCTGGTCCGCGCTGCCCGCCCCGGAGCTGGATGCCACCATCCATGCCCGGGCCACCGCGGAACTCCTGCTCGACCGCTACGGAATAGTCACCCGCGGCTCCGTTATGGCCGAAAACATCCTCGGCGGCTTCGGCCTGATGTACAAGGTGCTGGCCCGGCTGGAGGAAGCCGGCCGGTGCCGGCGCGGATACTTCATCGAGCACCTCGGCGCGGCCCAGTTTGCCGTGCCGGCCACGGTGGACCGGCTTCGGTCGTTCGCGGAGGACACCCAGCTCCACAAACCAGAGCCCACGGCACTGGCCCTGGCCGCGACGGACCCAGCCAACCCCTACGGCGCGGCCCTGCCGTGGCCCGCCCTGAACGCAGATGCCGGCACGGGCCACCGGCCGGGCCGGAAGGCCGGTGCCCTGGTGGTGCTGGTCGACGGCGCCCTCATCCTCTATGTGGAACGCGGCGGCAAGACCCTGCTGGCCTTCAGCGACGACACCGGGATCCTGGCCGCAGCCGGCGCCGCCCTCGTGGGAGTGGTCACCCGGGGGGCGGTGGACAAGCTGATAATGGAGAAAGTCAACGGACACGGCATCCTGGACACGCCCGTCGCCGCCGCGCTGGCCCACGCCGGCGCGTATTCCACCCCGAAGGGATTGAGGATCCGTGCCTGAGGGGGACTCGGTCTTCCGCGCGGCCGCGGAGCTTCATGCGGCGCTGGCCGGCCAGCAGCTGATCTCCTCCGACTTCCGTGTGCCGCGTTTCGCCACGCTCAAGCTCGGCGGCTGGACCGTGACCGAGGTGGTCCCCCGCGGAAAACATCTGCTCATGCGGCTGCAGGGGCCGGTGCAGCACGGTGACAACCGCCCTGCGGAACCGGACCGGCTGACCATTCATTCGCACCTGTTGATGGAGGGAACCTGGCAGGTCTACCCGCCGGGTGGCCGCTGGCGGAAGCCCGGCTTCACCGCCCGGTGTGTGCTGCGCACCGCCGCGGTGGACGCCGTCGGATTTTCGCTGGGCATCCTCGAAGTGGTCCGCACCTCCGAGGAGGACTCGATCGTGGGACACCTCGGTCCGGACCTCCTGGGCCCGGACTGGGTACTGGCCGAGGCGGAGCGGCGGATCCGCGCCGCACCGGAGATTCCTATCGGCGTCGCACTGCTGGACCAGCGGAACCTCGCAGGGATCGGCAATATCTACCGCTGCGAGGCGTGTTTCCTCTCCGCCGTCCACCCGGCCCTCCCCGTCACCGCTGTGCCCGATCTGGCCGGCCTCGTCACCGGGGCCAGGGCGCTGCTGGAAGCCAATCTGGGCCCTGGCCGCCGGACCACAGTGTTGAATCCCCGGGGCAGGCCGGTGGGGAGGACGTCGGGGCTGCCCGGCTACTGGGTCTACCGGCGGGAACACCGGCCCTGCCTGAAGTGCGGGACCCCGGTGCGCCGCGGTGTCCTCGGCACAGCGTCCGGCACCGAGGAGCGCGACATCTACTTCTGCCCCACGTGCCAGCCGTTGCCGGGCACGGGTCATCTACTCCCATGACGCGGCAACGGCCCTGCGACGCACGAATTACCTGAGGTCGCCCGAATTCCAGTGTCGAGCCGGGATCTGCGAGTCGCGAGGGATTTCCCGCGTCGTCAACGTGCAGGGGCGGACTGCGGCGGCGTCCGGCTCAGGGCGCGGCGACCGCCGGAAGGGTTGCCCCGCCATGCTTGGCCCGCACGGCCGACGTCGGCACCGGAACCGTGAACCGCGGGAGCAGCAACTGTACGAGCGGTCCGATCGCCAGCGCGTAGAGCACGGTGCCGACGCCGACGGAGCCGCCAAGCAGCCAGCCGGCGGCGAGGACCACGATTTCGATGCCGGTCCGGGAGGTTCGCACGGACCAGCCGGTGCGCCGGGCAAGGCCCGTCATCAGGCCGTCCCGGGCGCCGGGTCCAAGGCGGGCGCCGATGTAGCAGGCCGAGGCGATGCCGTTGAGCGCGATGGCCCCAGCGAGCATCCCGATCTGCCCGCCGAGGTGCGAGAACTCCGGAATCAGCGCCAGCCCGACGTCGGCGAACACCCCCACGAGCACGGCGTTGCAGAGCGTCCCGATGCCGGGCCACTGCCGGAGCGGAATCCAGAGGAGCAGCACGAGGAAACTGACGATGACCACCACCGTGCCGATGCTCAGCCCGGACTTGACCGCGAGCCCCTGATGGAAGACGTCCCAGGGGTCCAGGCCGAGCCCTGCGCGGACAAACATCGCGAGGGATACACCGTACATGGCGAGGCCAATAAGTAGCTGAAGGAGCCTGCGGGTCATCATGGAACCCATCATCCCGGACAACTGGCCTTGCAATCCATAGCCAGTTTGAAATACTGGCTCTATGTCCGGTTCACTGAACCCGAGTTCCCTCGCCCGTTTGCTGGGTGACTGGAACCTCGGCGCCGCCCCCGCCTACCGCGAGCTGGCCGACGTCGTCCGTCTGCTGGTCCTCGACGGCCGCGTCCCGCTCGATGCTGCCTTGCCCAGCGAACGGTCATTGGCCACGACACTTGGCATCAGCCGCACCACGGTGACCGCCGCCTATGCACAGCTACGCGAGCAGGGGTTCCTCAGTACCGGCCAGGGCAGCCGGGGCAGGACCTGCATCCCGAATCAGGCATCGGGTGGTGGCCGGACGGGCGGCGCCCTGAACCTCAGCGGCGCCCCCGGGCTGGCTGCTCCGGCCGGGATCCTCGATCTTGCCTATGCCTCCCTGCCCGCCAGCGGCGAGGTGGTGCACCGGGCCTTCGCCTCCGCCCTCACTGAGCTGCCGGCCCTGCTGCCGGGCTTCGGCTATGATGCCCTCGGCGTGGGTGCGCTCCGGGAAGCCATCGCGGCGAGGTATTCGGCGGCCGGGGCGCCCACCACCGCGCACCAGATCCTGGTGACCTCGGGTGCCCAGCACGCCCTGAACATCATCCTGCGCACCCTCGCCGGCCGCTCGGACAAGGTCCTCGTGGAGCATCCCAGCTACCCGAATGCCCTCGACGCCATCCGCGCCGCGGGCTGCCGCCCGGTTCCGGTGGCCATGCCGGCGGCCAGCCCTGACGGCCGATCGGGCTGGGATCTGGAGGCGCTCGAGACCGCACTGATGCAGCAGCGGCCGTCGATGGCCTATGTGGTGCCGGACTTCCACAACCCGACCGGCCGACTGATGCCCGATGCGCAGCGGCGCAGGCTGGTCCGGGCTGCCGCCGCGGCCGGCACTGTGCTCGTGGTGGACGAGACGCTGCGGGAGCTGAACCTCGACGGCGCGGTTTCCACGCCGCTGGCCGCGTTCAGCCCCGCGGTCGTCTCCATCGGTTCGCTCAGCAAGTCGCACTGGGCCGGGCTGCGGACCGGCTGGATCCGGGCCGGCGAGCCGCTCATCCAGCGCTTCGCCGCGGCCCGGACCACCATGGATCTCGGCGGCCCGGTGGTGGAACAGCTCGCCGCCGCCCATCTGGTCAATGCGCTGTCGGAACCGCTCCCGGCGCGGCTCGCCTCGCTCCGCGACAACCGGGATGCGCTGCTGGAACTCATCACCGGGCAGTTGCCGACCTGGCAGAGCGAACGGCCCGACGGCGGCCTGTCCGTCTGGTGCCGGCTGCCGGCGCCGATCAGCACCGCACTGGCCGTGGTCGCACCAGACTTCGGCATCAGGCTCGCCGCCGGACCCCGCTTCGGGGTGGGCGGCGCCTTCGAGCGCTACCTCCGGGTGCCGTTCACCCTGCCGCCTGAGCAACTGGAGTCGGCCGTCAAGGCGTTGCGCTCGGCGCAGGACAGGTTGGCAGCGTCGCCCCAGCTGCGGCGGAACCTCACGGCCGCGCCGGCCGCGGCCATCGCCTGAGCCGGGTTGGCTTTGGGGTTAGGTTGGAGCCGGGCCGGGCCGGGCCGGAGCCGGGGGCGGGGCCGAGCCGGGCCTGGGCCGAGCCGGAGCCGAGGTCGGGGTCGGGGTCGGCCACGGTCCCGCCTGGCGACGCCCGTTCTTTCCTGCGCTGCGCAGAATGCCTGGCGACACCCGGATTCGGGTATCGCCAGGGCATCTGCGGGTCGCCGGGCACTTTGCGCGTCGCGGGCCTAGGCGTAGACCTTCGCCAGGAATCCTCGCCAGGCCCCGGACGTGGTTTCGGAGTCCCCGCCGCCACTGAAATCGTGCACGGTCATGCCCACCGGGGCGCCGAAGGCGTTGCGGCCGAAGAAGCGGTACAGCGTGTCCGCCGTGCGCAGGCCCAGGAAGTTCTCGTTGGCGAAGTCCACGTCGCCGGTGAGCCGCCCGACGCCGTCGAGCTCCAGCTCCACGGTTCCGCCCGGGGCAGCGCCCGCCACCCCCATCGCCTTCTTCAGCCGGTCAAAGCCGCCCGCGGCCTGTGAGGCTGCGGGCGCCTGGACGTCGGTGAAGACCACGGGCCTGCCGTCGAAGTACTTCAGGTACTGGCCCAGGGTGTGCAGGTAGAACTCGGTGTGCTTGCTGGCGCCGTCGTACTGCCCGTCCCAGTTGTCCGCGAAGATGCCGCTGTGGACGTAGTGCAGCCTGGTCCGGCCGCCGTCGAGGGGTGCCAGCACATGCTCCAGCTGGTTGAACCAGCCGTCCGCGCCGTCCATGCGGGACACCAGGTGGGTGGGATACTCCTCGACGGGCCGCACGGCCGGCCATTCGTCCGTCGGGAACATCCAGGCTGCTTCGTCCCTGGTGACCGCGTTCCAGACCCGCTCCGGGGTGCCGGGGAGTTCGGTGTCGTAGACGATCTCGAATTTCCGTTTGTCAGTCATTGTCCTGCTCCTTTGCTGCTGGGGTTGTCGCCGGTTCGGTCGGTGGTGATGCTTTCGCTGACGGCTTGAGCGCCGGGTGAAGTACGACGACGAGGCGGTGCCTGCGCCCGGCGCCGGGACCGCCGTCGTCATACTCGTTGACGAGCCGTGTGACGGCGACGCCGAGCTCCTCGGCGAAGGCAGCCCGGTCCGCGGCCGTTCGGAACGTGATCTCGCCGTCGATCGCGAACGTGGGGAGCTTCTGCTTGGCCGCCGCGGCGCCGGCGATCAGCTGGCCCATTTCCTGGACCAGCCGGCCGGCGAGTGCCAGCAGCCAGAAGGCGGAGAACCGGTCCGAGAACCGGTGTGGATCCGGGGCCACGGAAGCCAGCGCCGCCGGGGAGATCAGGTACGAGGCCGCCGTCGCCCGCATGATGCGCTCCGTGACGTTGCCTTTCCGGCGTTCCTCGACGAGTTCGACCAGACCGTGCCGCTCCAGGGCCTTCAGATGGTAGTTCACCTTCTGCCGCGGCAGCCCCACCTTGGCCGCGAGCTGCGTGGCCGAGCCTGGTTCGGCGAGCTCCAGCAGGATCCGGGTCCGGATGGGGTCCAGCGAGGCCTCCGCCGCGGCCGGGTCCTCAATCACTTCGATGTCCAACATGGCTTAAGTGTGGTGTCCGACAGTTTTAATTGTCAAGACCTTTTTTTCCGTCGGTGGCGCTTGCCGCACCGGGATAGCGTGGGGGTTCGCCGGAAGGTCGGCGACGCCGCACGCTTTCGGCGAATTCGAGGGGACGGGGAACAGCCGGGCCGGGCAAAGTAGAATGGGCCGGTGATGCAATCCCCCCTCCCCGTGCGCGACGGCGTCAACGCTACCCGTCTCCGCCTCCCGGACGAGGGGCCCTGGGACACCGCGATGGACTATATGATGCACCGCTGGGGCCACGTCGACCCGCAGGGCATCGAGGACCGGTTCGACGCCGGGGAGATCGTCGGCGAGGCCGGCATCGCCCTGGACCGCACCACTCCGATGCGGAACCACACCTTTATCTGGTACTACCGCACGCTGCCGCAAGAGACCCGGATCCCGGTGGAACTGAACATCCTGCACCAGGACGAGCACCTCCTCGTAGTGGACAAACCGCACTTCCTGCCCACCACCCCCGGCGGCACCTACATCCAGGAGTCGGCCCTGGTCCGGCTCCGGAACCAGCTCAAGCTGCCGGACCTCATCCCGATGCACCGGCTGGACCGCATGACGGCCGGCATCCTGCTGCTCTCCACCAACCCCGAAACCCGGGGCAAGTACCAGGTGCTCTTCGAAAAGCGCCAGGTCCACAAGGAGTACGAGTGCGTGGCCGCGGCCGAGCCCGCCGCCGGGCACCCCGCCGTCGACTTCCCGGTGGTGGTCCGCAACCGGATGACAAAGTCCCGCAGCTACCTGCTCGCCGAGGTGATCGGCGGCGAACCCAACGCGGAGACCCGGATCGAGCGCCTCCGCGCCTTGAACGGCGAGGACGGCGAGGACGGCGCGGACGCCGGAGCCGGTGCCGCTGCCGGCGTCGGCGTCGAAGCTCCGCGCGCGCTGTACCGGCTGGAGCCGCACTCGGGAAAGACCCACCAGCTCCGCGTGCATATGGCGTCGCTGGGACTGGGAATCGTCAACGACGCCTTCTATCCGGAGCTGCTGGACAAGGCCCCGGACGACTACACCAAGCCCCTGCAGCTCCTGGCCCGCGGCATCAGCTTCCTCGACCCCATCACCGGAACGGCCGCGGAGTACCGCAGCGGCCTGGAGCTCAGCGAAGCACGGTAGGCCGTCACGGACCGTCGGCGGCCCGGGAATACCCGGAAGTGCGATACCTTGTGCCCATGGACTTAGGCAACGTGGACGGCTGGGGCGCCGCGATCTATTTCTGGGTCATCCCCATCGTCATGAGCGACGCCATCTTCCCGCCGGTTCCATCCGAAATGGTGGTGATCACCGGCGGCGCCCTGGCGGCGGACGGCCGGGTCAACGCGTTCCTCCTCGTGATCCTCGCGGCCCTGGCGTCCTGGCTCGGCGACATCCTGGTGTTCCAGCTCTTCAAGCGGCGGCTGAGCGTTGCCCTGGACCGCTGGCGATGGGGCCGGGCGTTTCATCAGGCTGTGCACACTGCCATCGGGAAGGCCGGCAGGTCCTCCACATACGGCGCGATCATCGGCGTCCGGTTCATCCCCGGCGGGCGGCTCGCGACGACGGCCGCCGCCGGCATTGCCAACGTCTCCACCCGGGGCTTCAGCTTCTGCGCTGCCCTTGGCGGGATCCTCTGGGCGGTCTGGTCGGTGGGCCTCGGCTACGTGACGGGAGCGGCCACCGGGCTGCCGTTCTGGGCGAGCTCGCTGATCGGTGTCGGCCTCGGGATCGTGATCGGCGTCGTCATCGGCATCATCGTCACCCGGCGCCGGGGCGACCGCTCCCCCGTGGACGGCCCGGAGCAGGAACTGGACTTCTGACGCCTGATCCTGGGAGTCTAGACCGGCGCCCAGCGGCCCCGGTTGCGGCGGAGCACCATCAGGTTTCCGGTCAACGCAACGCGTTCGACGGCGTCGCGCATCATTGCTGCCGACTCCCGCGCCTGGTTGTTCTCGCCGCTGTACGAGGTGGCTTCGACCAGGAACCGCAGGTTCAACTGGGGCACGCCGCCGGCCAGCTCCAGCTGGTTCGCCTCGACATGGTGCCGCGTCTCAAGCGCCTCCACGGCCGCGGCCATCACGGCCTCCGGAGGACTGCCGGGCTTGAGCCCGGTGATCTTGAGTCTGGTCTGGAACGACGGCATGGAACCACCCTAACCGCCCCGCCGACGCTCCCTCACCCAAATTGAGGGAGCGTCACGGAAAGCACGGCGCAACGTGAGGGAGCGACGGAACCGGGGGCTGTTACCCCGTGTTGCGGAGTCCTGCGGCAACTCCGTTAACGGTGATGAGCATGGCGCGCTGCAGCCGCTCGTCGACCCCCGCCCCGGAGACGCCTTCGCCGGCGGCAGCCTCTGCCCGCACCCGGCGCAGCAGCTCCACCTGCAGATAGCTGATCGGGTCCAGGTACTGGTCCCGGATCTCCAGTGAGCGCTTGAGCGTCGGCTGCGCGTCAAGCAGCAGGTCCTCGCCCGTGAGGTTCTGGATCTCGGCCACGGTCAGCTCAAATTCGGCCCGGATGGCGCGGAACAGGTGATGCAGCTCGGCCGGGACCAGAGTGGAGACGTAGTAGCCTGCGATATCCATATCCGTCTTGGCCAGCGTCATTTCCACGTTGGACAGCACCGAGCGGAAGAACGGCCAGCGCTCCATCATCTCGAGCAGCTGGGCCGAATTTCCGGCCTCGCGGGCTGCCCGCAGACCGGAGCCGACGCCGAACCAGCCCGGCACTATCTGCCGCGACTGGGTCCAGCCGAACACCCACGGGATGGCACGCAGGCCCTCCAGTCCGGCGCCGGAATCGGGCCGCTTGGACGGCCGCGAGCCGATGTTCAGCGACCCCAGCTGCTCCACCGGGGTCGATGCCATAAAGTAGGCGGGCAGGTCCGGATCATCGATCAGCGTCCGGTACCGGGCAAAGGCGGCGTCGGAGATGGTCTCCATGACGTGGGCATAGCGCTCGCGCTGGTCCTCAGAGGTGCGCGGGGTGCGGTGCAGCGCGGATCCCTGCATAACCGCCGCGAGCGACAGCTCCAGGTTCTCGCGGGCCAGCTCGGGCAAGGAGTACTTGTCCGAGATGACTTCGCCCTGCTCGGTGAACTTGATTTCGCCCTCCAGCACGCCGTTGGGCTGGGCCATGATGGCGTCGTAAGTCGGCCCGCCGCCGCGGCCCACCGAGCCGCCGCGGCCGTGGAAGAGGCGCACCCGGACGCCGTGCTTCGCCGCGATATCCCGCAGCTTCCGCTGGGTCTTGTGGATCTCCCACTGGCTGGTCATCACGCCGGATTCCTTGTTGGAGTCGGAGTATCCGAGCATAACTTCCTGCACGTCACCGCGCAGCCGGACCAGCTCGCGGTAGGACGAATCGGAGAGCAGCCGGTCCACGATTTCGGCCGAGGCGCGCAGTTCCTCGACGGTCTCCAGCAGCGGCGCGAAGCCGATCTTGGCGTAGGGGGCCGCGCCGAAGAGGCTCACGAGTCCGGCCTCGCGGGCCAGGACGGCCGCGGCCAGGACGTCATCCGCGCCGCGGGTCATGGAAATGATGTACGTCTCGATGACATCGGGGCCGCAGGCGCGCAGGGCACGCCGGATCTCGCGGAAGACGTCGTACGTTCCGTTCGCGACGCCGTCGAGCTTGATCGGGTGGCCGGAGAGCGGCCGGCGGGAGGCAAGCTCTGATCCGAGCACCTCGAGGCGCTCGGGCCGGCTCAGTTCCGCGTACCGTACGCCCGGACCGCCGAGCCGGTCCATCAGCTGCCCGACGGCGTTGTGGTGGTGGTCGGCGTGTTCGCGGATATCCAGGGTGGCGAGGTGCAGGCCGAAGGAGGCAATGGCGCGGCGGACCCGGGCCAGGGCGCCGTCGGCTGCGAGTGCGGCATGGTGGTTCCGCAGTGACCGTTCCAGGAGTCCCAGCTCGGCGAGGAGCTCCGCGGTGGCCGTGTAATCGCGGCCGGGCTCATGCGCCGAGCCGGCTGCCACGCGCCGCGCGGTATTGAGCAGTTTGGCCTTGATGCAGGTGAGCTTGAGGCGGTACGGCTCCTGGGCATTGAGTTCGAGGACCCGGGGGTCCAGGCCCGGGAGGTTTTTGAGGTCGACGTCGATCGAGTCCAGGAGATCCTGGTCCGCGCCGGCCAGCGCCGTCGAGTTGGAGAGGATGGAGATGAGCCCGTCGATCAGGCCAATGCTGATCCGGACCGCGTGCTGGTTCTGGAGCTGCAGGATCTCCCGGGTGACCGCAGCCGTGACGTTGGGGTTGCCGTCGCGGTCGCCGCCGATCCAGGAGCCGAAGCGGATCGGTGCCTTCCCTGCGGGGAGGGTGACGCCGTGCTCGCCGAGGAGCTCCGAGAGGTCGGAGAGCATTTCCGGCATGGCATCGGTCAGGATGCCCGTGAGGTAGTAGATCGCGTTGCGGGCCTCGTCCACCGGGGTGGGCCGGACCTGGCGGAGCTCGTCCGTCTGCCACATCTGGTCGATCACTTCGGAGAGCTGGCGGTCCTGCCGGCGGCGCGCGGACGTGCCGTCGAGGGTGGATTCGGCGAGGATATCGGAGAGCCGGCGGACCTTGTCCAGCACGGAGCGGCGGGAGGCCTCGGTGGGGTGCGCGGTAAAGATCGGCCGGACGTCGAGCTCGTCGACGACCTCCTGCAGCACGGAGGTGCCGGCCTGGGCCGCGATGTCGGTGACGGCCTTGGCCAGCCAGCCGTCCTTTTCCTGCCTGTTGCGCAGCCCGCGGACGCGGTGGACCTGCTCTGCGGCATTGGCCAGGTGGAAGTAGAAGGCGAACGCGCGGACCAGGTCGGTGGCCTGCTCAAGGGGCAGGGAGCCGAGCAGTTCGCGGACCTGCGCGACGACGTCGTACGAACTCCACGGCCCGGTCGCATCGGCACCGCCCCGGGCGGCTTCCTTGGATTCCTTGGTCAGCAGGCGCACCTGTTCCACGAGGTCCAGGAGTTCGGGGCCATGCTGGCGGACAAGGGATTCGCCGAGGAGGGTGGACACCCGGCGGACGTCGGCCCGCAGTTCGGAGGCCAGATCGGTGCCGGGATTCATTGCAGTGTCAGCCATGGAAACTATCTTTCGAGGGATCGACTTGGCTCGTACACTGCGCTGGATACTGTGAGCCGGGTTACGTGTTCCTATGGGATGCTACCCGCAGGGCGGGCAGCATGGGAATCCGTCTCAGATAGTGTCCGGCCGGTTGACGGGGATCCTTCGGGGTGCTGGCCTTAGCGGGCGATCTTGAAGTTGAACTCCCCGGTGCCGAGCGCACCCCAGATCCGCAGCCAGATCGGCAGGATCATTTCTGCGCCACGGGCGGTGGTGATGTCGCCCAGATCGATGATGTCGCGGTGCCCCAAGCCAGTGAGGAGTTCCGCCACGACGGACTTGGCATCCGCGTCATTTCCGGACACGAACACCGAGTGGTCTCCCCCGGCCACCCGCGCCGGATCCACCATCACGCCGGCCGTCATCGTGTTCAGGGTCTTGACCACACGGGCTTCTGGGAACGCCCGCTGGATCTGCTCGCCAAGGCTGTCGGTGTTCACCGGATTCAACGACGGCGGCCTGCCCCGGGAGAAGTCGAGCGGGTTCGCGACGTCGACGATGACCTTGCCTGCCAGGTTTGCCGTCCCGGCCGCCGCCAGCGCCTCAAGGGACCCGGCGCCGTTGGTGGCATTGACGACAATTTCTGCGCCGGCTGCGGCGTCAGCGAACGTAGCGACGTCGATCATGCTGTGCGCCGCGTGCCACTCGGCAAAGGGTGCGCCGCCCATCGCGCCCGGACCTGTCCGGGCCTGCGTGGCCTCCGGGTCGCGCGTGCCGATGACCACGTCGTGCCCCAGCCCGGACAACGCTCCCGCAAGGGCGGGGCCGACGGTCCCGGTGCCAAATACTGCAATCTTCATGGTGTCCTCGCTCCGGACTGCTGATGATGCGCGCATGTGGGTAGACAGCACCGTCTACTGCTGATCGAGACGGTATCAGACAGGCCTGTCTGCGGGAACCCGCGAGCTGAACGGCGTCCGAACCGCCGCTGAATTGCCGGCGAATCTCCGGAGCCCCGCCGCGCCAGCCCTTCCGCGGGGCAGGATCTTGACATACCTTGAGGTGTTATTGACAAATCCTGTCAAAAGCACCCGTGCCGTCACCCTCGGTGATCAGCCTGCCTCAAGGAGCCCCAGTGAACGCTGCCCCGCCGCCCCCCGTCCCGCCCGGCCGGACGCGAAGGGCGGGAGCGGACACCACCGGACGCAACCCGCTGCTCGCCGTCGCGCTTGTCCTCAGCCTGCTGTTCGCCGGCCTCGCGGCACAGTCTGCGTCGGCGCCGGGATCACAGGCCGCCGCGCCGCTCACCGTTGCCCAGGCCATCGCAACCCAGAACGGCTCGACGTCGGCGGTGACCGGCTTCGTTGTGGGCCAGCCGACGGCGGCGAGCACCGTGATCCGCAGCGGTTTCACCGCGGACACGGCCATTGCGATTGCCGACTCGGCCGCCGAGACCAACACGGCAAAGATCCTCTACCTCCAGGTCACCACGGCCTACCGTACGGAGTTCGGCCTCCAGGGCAATCCTTCACTCCTGGACAAAAAGATCGACGTCACCGGCCAGCTGGCCGCCTACTTCTCGCACCCCGGGCTGAAAAGTCCCAGCAGCATGGCCCTGTCAGGGGCGCCAACGCCCACACCGACAGCAACGCCGTCGCCCACCCCCACCCCCACCCCGGGCGACTATTACGGCCCGGCCGCGGGCAAAACCGGGGCGGCACTGGAATCCAGCCTTCACCAGATCATCTCCGTGCAGCAGAAGCTCACCTACGACCAGGTCTGGGACGCCCTGAAGGACACGGACCAGGACCCGGCCAACACCAACAACGTGGTCCTGCTGTACACGGGCCGCTCGCAGTCCAAGGCCACCAACGGCGGCGGCGTGGATGACTGGAACCGGGAACATGTCTGGGCGAAGTCGCACGGCGACTTCGGCACCGCCACCGGCCCGGGCACGGACGTCCACCATCTGCGTCCCACCGATGTCACCGTCAACTCCGCCCGCGGCAACAAAGACTTCGACCTCGGCGGCACCCAGTCCGCCGAGGCGCCGGGTAACTATACCGACGCCGATTCGTGGGAGCCGCGCAACGCGGTCAAGGGCGATGTTGCCCGGATGATCATGTACATGGCGGTCCGCTACGAGGGCAGCGACGGCTTCGCGGACCTGGAAATGAACAACCTCGTCAACAACGGCGCGGCCCCCTACATGGGCAAGATGAGCGTGCTGCTGGAGTGGAACCGGATCGATCCGCCGGACACCTTCGAACAGCGCCGCAACCAGCGCATCTACGAGCAGTGGCAGGGCAACCGCAACCCGTTCGTGGACCACCCGGAGTACGCCGACGCCATCTGGAACTGACCCCGTTCCCGCCCCGGCCAGGTGGCCCTCAGCCGGGGCGGGGCCTAGGGTTGTAGCCATAGGTAGCCGTTCACCGCTTGGGAGTAGCCCGTGAGCACCACACATCCCGTCCCTGACGCCCTGCTGGCCCGCTGGCAGCGCTTCCGGGACAGCCGCAACACGGCCCTGGCCAGCGACTACGGCTGGCTGACCCTGACCTCGTTCCAGTGGCTCGAGGACCGGCCGGCCGCCGTCGAACTCGTCCCCGGGCTCTGGTCCACGGACGGCACGACGGCGGTCCTCACCGCCGCCGCGTCCGACGGGCTCACCCTGGTGGACACCGGACGGCCCGTGGACGGCACCATCAGCGCGACGCTATCCGACGAGGAGTCCCTGCTCTGGGTCCAGTACGGCGGCGGGGACGGCCGGCAAGTGGTGGTGGAGCTGGCCATGCGCGCCGGCAACTACGCCGTGCGCACCCGGGATTCGACGTCGCCGGTGTTCACCGGGTTCGACGGCGTCCCCACCTTCGACTACCGCCCGGACCTTGCGGTCGAGGCCAGTTTTCTCCCGTATCCGGAGCCCGTGGACGTCCCGATCGGCACCGCCAACCCGCTGGTCGACGGCGTCCACCGTTCGGTCGGCGAACTGGTGTTCCGGCTCCCCGGCAAGGACCATGAGTTCCACCTGCAGGCGGAGGAGGAACGGCTCGGGGCCTTGACCGTGACGTTCCACGACGAAAGCAACGGTGCGGCCGTGCCGGAAAAGGCCACAGCAGAGTGGCGCAAGGTCTCCACGGCCCGGCCCCGCGTCGATGCCCTGGGAAACAGGACCGTGATCCTGGACTTCAACCGGGCCATCAACTACCCCAGCGCCTTCACCCCCTACGGCACGTGCCCCATGCCGGTGAAAAACAACAGCCTGGACTACCGGATCGAAGCCGGGGAGAAAGAGCCCGCGCTCTTCTAGACGGCCGGCTAGACGATCGCGGAAACCCCGGTCACGGCCCGGCCCACGATCAGCGTGTTGATCTCGAAGGAGCCCTCGTAGGTGTAGATCGCCTCGGCGTCGGCGAAGATCTTGGCCATCCGGTAGTCGGTGACAATCCCGTTGCCGCCCAGCAGGGACCGGCCCATCGCCACCGTTTCGCGCATCCGGGCGCTCACATAGGACTTGGCCAGCGCCACCTGGGGCATGTCCGCGGCGCCCTGCTCCTGCAGCTGGGCGATCCGGACCATCATGCCCATGCTCGCCACGGCGTTGCCGAGCATGGTCACCAGCTGCTGCTGGACCAGCTGGAACTTCGCCAGCGGCCGGCCGAACTGACGGCGTTCGACGGCGTACTGCCGGGCGACGTCGAACGCGGCCAACTGCTGGCCCACACCCTGCCAGGCCACCATGATCCGTGAGCCGCGCAGCAGCTCGTTGGTGTCCTCAAAGCTGCTGATCCCGGCGAAACGGTCCGCCTCCGCGACCAGGACGTCAGTGAAGACAATGTCGGCGTTCTGCACCGTGCGCAGCGCGATCTTGTTCTCGATCCTGCTCCGGGTCACGCCGGGCAGGGTCGCGTCCACGATGAAGCCGCGGATGCCGCCGTCGGCCTCGTCGCGGGCCCACACCAGCATGTAGTCGCAGAACGTCCCGTTGCCGATCCACCGTTTGGCGCCGTTGAGCACCCAGGCGTCCCCGCCGCCGGCCGCTCCCCCGGGAACCCGCCGGGCCCTGGTTTCCATGCCGCCGGCCACGTCCGAGCCATGTTCGGGTTCGGTCAGCGCGAACGCCCCCGTGGTCCGGAGGCTCGCGGCGTCGTCGAGCAACCGTGCCTTCTGCTCCTCGGAGCCGAAGCCGTACAGCGATTCGACAAAGAGGTCGTGGTGGACCAGGAAGAACGTCGCGAGCGAGGTGTCCACCCGGGTTATTTCGGCGATGACCAGCCCGGCGAACAAATTGCTGTAGCCGCGCTGGGCCGGTGCGCTGAGCTCGAGGGCAGCCAGCTTGGGCAGGATCTGGGCCGGGAATTCGGCCTTGTTCCACCAATCGGCGGCGTACGGGGCCACCTCGCGGGCCAGGAACTCCCGCAACTCGGCCATCTTCACCCGCTCAGCGGCGCTGAGCATCGACTCGAAGTCGAAGAAGTCTGCGGTCGGCAGGCCGTCCACGGACGACGCCGGGGCGGAGACGGATTCCACGGCGGGCCCGGCCCGCATCACTTCGGTCCCATCCGGATGGCGCCGTCGAGGCGGATGGTCTCGCCGTTGAGCATGGCGTTGTCAACGATGTGCGCGGCAAGGTTTGCGTACTCCTCGGGGCGGCCCAGCCGGGACGGATGGGGCACCTGCTGTCCCAGGGAATCCTGGGCTTCCTGCGGCAGCCCGGCCATCATGGGGGTCTCGAAGATGCCCGGCGCGATGGTGACCACGCGGATCAGCGAGCGCGCCAGTTCGCGGGCGATCGGCAGGGTCATGGCGGCCACGGCACCCTTGGAGGCGGCATAGGCCGGCTGGCCGATCTGGCCGTCGAAGGCGGCAACGGAGGCGGTGTTGATGATGACGCCCCGTTCCGGTCCGCCAAGTTCGGTGCTGACCGGCTCGGTGGCCACCATCGCTGCGGCGGCCAGCCGGATGACGTTGAAGGTGCCCACGAGGTTGATCTGGATGACGCGGCTGAAGGCCTCCAGCGGCAGCACACCGTCGCGGCCCAGGACCTTGCCGGGGGTGGCGATCCCGGCGCAGTTCACAACGATCCGCAGCGCGCCCAGCGCTGCGGCGGCGTCGACGGCGGCCTGCACCTGGTCTTCATTGGTGACGTCCGCGGGGACAAACACCGCGCGGTTGGCGGGCTCCGTGGGGTTCCCGGCTCCGGGGGCGTCCACAGGGGAGCCGCCGCGGGCGTTGAGGCCGGCGGCGAAGGCGTCACCGGTCGAGCCGGGCAGGTCCACCAGCACCACGGAGGCGCCGGCGTCGAACAGGCGCCGGGCCGTCGCCGCCCCGAGCCCCGAGGCCCCGCCCGTAATCAGCGCAACAGTACCTTCGATGTCCATGCATCCTCCTTGATGTGGAACCGGAACCCGTCGCGACACTGTGTGCAGCGTCACGGACTTGCAGGGAACATTAGTTAGTGAATGTTAACTGGAATAAGAACATTCCGCACCTTCGGCCCGGAATCCGGGAGGAATCCCGGGAACCACCGCCTACCCAAGATGCACACGTTCCGGCGCGGCGTCAGGCTGCAGTCACGATGCCGGTCCGGGGGCGCCGCCGCCACTAGGCTGGCTCAATGACCCCAGGCGCCCCGTCCACCCCGAACTGGTCCTTCCGTGCCGACGAAGCGGCCCGCTCCGTGACGAGGCTGTTCGGGCAGCGGCTGTACTGCCTGCCGAACACCCATATCGCCGCCGTGGAGCGGCCCTCCGGCTGGTTGCAGGGCCTTCGCGGGCCGTGGCACTACTGGTGGCAGGCACACTATCTGGACTGCCTGGTGGACGCCACCCGGCGGGAGCAGGGCAGTGAAGGCCAGCCGGGATTCGACGGCGGGAACCGGCCGAGCGCCGGAAACCTTGCCACCCGGCTCCTCGCCGGCATCCGACTGCGCAATTTCAGGAGCGTTGTCAACGACTACTACGACGACATGGCCTGGCTGGCCCTGTCCACCCTGCGACTCGAAGAACTTGCCGAGGACACCGGAATGACCACCGTCCGGGAGCGCACGTCCGCGGCCCTGAAAGCGCTCGCCCCGCAGCTCGACTCTGCCTGCACCGATGATCTGGGCGGCGGCACTTTCTGGAATGCCACACGGAATTTCAAGAACACGGCCGCCACGGCACCCACCGCCCTCTACTTCGCCCGGACCGACAGGGCGGCCAGGGCGCAAGCCTTGGTGGATTGGCTCAATGACCGGCTCCTGGGCCCGGAACAGGGCCTGTACCGGGACGGGCTGCGCATCACCGGGTCCGGCAAGGCCGCACTGGAAAGCACTATCTACACCTACAACCAGGGGCCAGTCCTGGGCGCCCTGCTCCAGCTTGGCGGCACGGCAAACCTGGAGCGGGCCGCCGCGCTGGTCTTGTCGGTGGCCCGGAACCTCACCCTGCCGGCTCCGCTGACAGGGCGGACCGCCACCGTACTGCGCTGCGAAGGCACCGGCGACGGCGGCCTCTTCACCGGAATCCTTATCCGCTACCTCTCGCTCGCCGCCGTCGACGAACGGCTGCCCGCGGGGAGCCGGGCCACGGCCGCCATGCTGGTCAATGACACCGCCGAAGCCTTCTGGGAAGGCCGCCGCATCGTCCAGGCGCAGGAACCGCTGGCCCGCAGGGGCGCCCGCCTGGTCTTTTCCGCCCGCCCCGAGGTGCCGGCGCGGAGCAGCTATCCGGTCGGTGCCGCCGTCGAACTTTCCACCCAGCTTCAGGCCTGGATGATCCTGGAGGCGGCCGCGTCGATCGCCGAAATCGCCGGCTCCGCCGAAGCCGGGACGCCCCCGCAGGCCAAAGACACCACAGAAAATTAAGTCACGAAATAGTTTCGTAATTGATGTGATCCTGATCACTTAATGCGGTTTCAACTTGGTCGCTTAGGTTTGGCTAACCTACAGTTTTGCTTAGTGAGCATGCCCTAACTTCCCCGCTCACGGGGGCTAGGGTTCCCTGACATTCTCCTTGCAGAAAGTAGCCCCATGAAGATCCGCAACAACGCCCTGGCAGGCATTGCACTCGCCGCCACCGCCGCGCTGGGCCTGGCAGCCTGTGGCTCGGGCACCTCCACCTCCCCCAGCAGCAGCGCCGCCGCCGGTGAAAAAGTCGCCGGCGAGATCACCGTGTACAACGCCCAGCACGAGTCCCTGACCAAGGAGTGGGTGGACGCATTCACCGCGGAGACCGGCGTCAAGGTCACGCTGCGGCAGGGCTCGGACACCGAAATGTCCAACCAGATCAGCCAGGAGGGCCAGGCCTCCCCGGCGGATGTCTTCCTCACCGAGAACTCCCCCGCCATGGCCCAGGTGGAAAACGCCGGACTCTTCGCGGATGTGGACAAGGCCACCGTAGACCAGGTCCCCGCCGGATTCCGGCCGTCCACCAACAAGTGGACCGGCATCGCGGCCCGCTCCACCGTGCTGGTGTATGACAAGGCCAAGCTGAGCGAGAGCCAGTTGCCCAAGTCCATGCTGGATCTGGCCAAGCCCGAGTGGAAGGGCAAGTGGGCGGCCTCGCCGTCCGGCGCCGATTTCCAGGCGATCGTCTCCGCCCTGCTGGAACTCAAGGGCGAAGCCGCCACCGAGGAATGGCTCAAGGGCATGAAGGACAACTACAAGCCCTACAAGGGCAACAGCACGGCCATGAAGGCCGTCAACGCCGGCGAGGTCGACGCCGCCCTGATTTACCACTACTACTACTACGGCGACCAGGCCAAGACCGGCGAGAACTCCAAGAACGTCACCCCGCACTACTTCAAGAACCAGGATCCGGGCGCGTTTGTGTCCGTCTCCGGCGGTGGCGTGCTGAAGTCCTCCAAGAACGCCGCAGCGGCGCAGGCCTTCCTGAAGTTCATCACCGGCAAGAAGGGCCAGGAAGTCCTGCAGAAGGGCACCTCCTTCGAGTACCCCGTGTCCTCCGGCGTTCCGGCCAATGAAAAGCTCGTACCGCTGACGGAACTGCAGGCCCCTACCGTGGATCCGGCCAAGCTCAACTCCGCAAAGGTCACCGAGCTGATGACCAAGGCGGGACTGCTCTAAGCACAGTGACAACCACGCTGGCCCCCGGAAAATCCGGGGACACGACGACGGCGGGCCGGGGCAAGAGCCCCCGCCCGCCTTTTGGCGTTTCTGTTGTAGCGATCCTCGCGGTCCTGATCGCCCTGTTCTCGCTGATTCCCCTGGGCTATGTCATCGTTATGACGACGGCCACCGGCTGGGACACCGCCGTCGCCCTGGTCTTCCGGGAACGGGTGGGTGAGCTCCTGCTGAACACGGTGCTGCTGATGGTGATCACCGTGCCGCTATGCCTCGTCCTGGGCGTGGGCGGCGCCTGGCTGGTGGAACGCACCAACCTCGCGGGCCACAAGTGGTGGGCCGTGCTGCTCGCCGCCCCGCTGGCGATCCCCGCGTTCGTCAACAGCTACGCGTGGGTCTCCGCGGTGCCCTCGCTCGGCGGACTCTGGTCCGGCGTCCTGATCTCCACGCTCTCCTACTTCCCGCTCGTGTACATCCCCGCCGCCGCGACGCTCAGCCGGCTGGATCCGGCCATCGAGCAGTCTGCCGCGTCCCTGGGCCTTGGCGCCTGGAGTGCCTTCTTCCGCGTGGTGCTGCCGCAGCTCCGGATCGCGATGACCGGCGGCGCACTGCTGGTGTCCCTCCACCTGCTGGCCGAGTATGGCGCCTTCGCGATGATCCGCTTCGACACCTTCACCACCGCGATCATGGTGCAGTACCAGTCCACCTTCAACGGCACCGCCGGGAACATGCTGGCCAGTGTTCTCGTCTTCTTCTGCCTGATCCTTCTGCTGCTCGAAGTCCGCGGCCGCGGCAGCGCCCGGTATGCGAGGGTGGGCTCCGGCGCCCAGGCCCGCGCCCTGCGGCTGCCGCTGCACGCCTACCAGGTCCCCGCACAGCTGTCCCTGATCGCCCTGACCGCCCTGGCCTTCGGCCTTCCGCTGACGTTCGTGCTGCGCTGGATCATCGCCGGCGGCCCCGAGATCTGGTCCGCGGACGAGTTCCTGCCGGCGCTCCTGCAGACCCTCGCCTACGGCCTCTCCGGCGCCCTCGCCACCACTGTCGTAGCGTTCCCGATGGCCTACCTTGCCGTTCGGCACCCCAGCTGGTTCAGCAAGGCACTGGAACTCTCCAACTACGTCACCAGCTCCATGCCCGGCATTGTGGTGGGCCTGGCCTTCGTGACGGTCAGCATCCGGGTGGCGCCGGGCCTCTACCAGACCTCGACAGTCCTGGTGGCCGCCTATGTGCTGCTGTTCCTGCCGCGCGCCCTGGTCAACATCCGTTCCGGCCTGGCCCAGGCACCCAAGGAACTCGATGAGGCCGCACAGGCGCTCGGAAAACCTCCGCTGTTGTCCTTCCTCCGCGTCACGCTGCGCCTCACGGCGCCGGCCGCCGCCGGCGGAGCCGCGCTGGTGTTCCTCGCGATCGTCAACGAACTCACCGCAACCCTGCTGCTCTCGCCCAACGGCACCCGCACTCTCGCCACCGAGTTCTGGAGCAAGAGCAGCGAAATCGACTACGCGGGCGCCGCCCCCTATGCGCTGCTGATGATCCTGATCTCGGCGCCGATGACCTATCTCCTCTTCCAGCAGTCCAAGAAAGCGGCGGGACAGTGACCCACAGCCCATCCCGGCTACCGGAACCGCGAATCGCGGCCTCGGTTGCCACCAGCACGAACAACCACCTCAGGATCGACGCTGTCACCAAGAACTTCGGCCCCCAGGCCGTCCTCCAGGGCGTCAACCTCTCCGTGGCCAAGGGCGGGACGACGGCGATCGTGGGCCCCTCCGGCTCCGGCAAGACAACATTGCTGCGACTGATTGCCGGCTTTGAACACCCCGACACCGGCAGCATCTCACTCAACGGCAGCAAGGTGGCCGGCGACGGTGCCTGGGTGCCGGCACACAAACGCCACGTCGGCTATGTGGCGCAGGACGGCGCCCTGTTCCCGCACCTGAGCGTCGGGCAAAACATTTCCTTCGGCCTGGACTCCGGCAAACTCGCGGGCGGACACCGCGCCGTCAAGGCCCGGGTCGGCGAGCTGCTGGAGATGGTCTCGCTGGACCCGGCCATGGCCAAACGACGCCCGCATCAGCTCTCCGGCGGGCAGCAGCAGCGCGTCGCCCTGGCCCGCGCCTTGGCCCGCGAGCCGGAGCTCATCCTGCTGGATGAACCGTTCTCCGCGCTGGATGCGGGCCTGCGCGTCGCCACCCGCCGCACCGTCGGCAAGGTGCTCAAGGACGCTGGCGTGACCACCATCCTGGTCACCCACGACCAGGGCGAGGCGCTGTCCTTCGCGGACCAGGTGGCGGTGATGCGCGGCGGCAGGCTGGCGCAAATCGGCAACCCGTTCATCGTCTACACCCGCCCGGCGGACCGCGCCACCGCGGAATTCCTGGGCGACGCCGTCATCCTCGACGCCTGGATGGAAGGCTCCCTCGCCACCTGTTCGCTCGGCGGCATCCCCGTGCGCCGGCCCCCGGCGCAGGGCCGGGTCCAGCTCATGCTGCGCCCCGAGCAGATCCGCATCGCCGAGGACGGCCCCATCCGCGGTGTGGTGGTGGACACCGACTACTTCGGGCCGGAAACCACGGTCCGGCTCAAACTCGCCGTCCCGCCGGTCCTCGCCGCAGGAGCCGTGGCGGACCACCGCTACCCCGGCGGCGGCGAAATTATCACGATCCGGCACTGGAATGCCTCCATCGCCCGCCCCGGCACCGAGCTGTCCCTGCGAGTGGTGGGCGAGGCCGTCGCCTTCCCTATGGAGGACCTGCCGCCGGGGTGAACGGTCCTGCCACGACAGGGCGCCGCGCCGCCCACACGCGGCGCGGCGCGCCCGCGCGGTCCGTTGAGCCGGTCCGGCTCCCGGCATAGGGTGGGGCGCATGACTGTTCAGCCAGCGCTCCACCGCCAGCACTGCTCCGTTGCCGCGCCGACCCAGTTGTGGCTCGACGACGACGGCCGCCTCGCGAGCGGACCGGACGCCTCCGGCGGGTCCCGCGCCGGAGCCGGCTGGTTCACCGGGCTGCTGCACGGGGACACCCGGATGCTGTGCCGGGCCGAGGTGCGGGTGAACGGCATGGAACCCGAACCCGCCACGGTCGAGGCGGCCCCGGGCGGTGTGCTCCACGTCCGGGGACTGATCCGCGGCATCACGGGACCCACCGAGGATCCCGCCGTCGAACTTGTCCAGACGTGGACCGTCACGCCGGGCGTGGTCCGCCACTGGCTGCAGCTGAGCACCTCGCTGGAGTCCGTTGACGTGGAAATCGAAATCCGGCTCGCCGCCGACTTCACCGATATGGCCGGGATCCGCCTCAGCCGCTTCCGCCAACCCCTCCGGCCGTACTCCGCGGATGATTCCTCGCTCCGCTGGCGTGACGGCGGCAGGACCCTGACAGTCGCCGCCCCCGGCAACGTCGCCGCGGGCGAACGGCTCCTCTGGCGCGGAACGGCCGGCCGCGGACGGCCCTTCGAGGCGGAGTGGCAGGCGGTCCTGGCAGACAGCGAGGACGCCATGGTGGCGGCGCGTCCGCCCGTCTCGCGGCGGCACCGCGCGTCGCCGCCGGGCGCACTGGGACACCTGCTGGACAACGCCCTCGATGAACTGGCCGGACTTCGCCTGGCCTCTCGGCAACTGCCGGACGCATCCTTCTTGGCCGCCGGCGCACCCTGGTACTTCACGCTGTTCGGACGGGACTCGCTGTGGGCGGCGCGGATGCTGTTGCCGCTCGACGCCGGCCTGGCCGCAGGGACCCTGCGGACCCTCGCCGCCTTCCAGGGCACCCGGGACGATCCCGCCGCCGCCGAGGAACCGGGCAAGATCCTGCACGAGCTGCGGTCCAAGGAGCTCGTGCTGGAGAGCCAGCGCCTGCACCTGCCTCCGGTGTACTTCGGCGCCGTGGATTCCACCCCGCTGTGGCTGTGCCTGCTCGGCGAGCTCGGGCGGGCCGGACTGGACGACGCCGCGGTCCGGGCCCTACTGCCGAATGCCGCCCGGGCCGCGGAATGGCTGCTTGCCGCCGGCGGTGCCGGGCAGGCCGGGAACCGCGGGGCGAATGGCGGGTTCCTCAGTTACCATGACGCCACCGGCCACGGGCTGAGCAACCAGGGCTGGAAGGATTCCGGGGACGCCATGCAGTTCCGCGACGGCCGGCAGGCCGACGGACCGATCGCGCTTTCCGAGGTGCAGGGCTACGCCTACCAGGCCGCGCGGGAAACGGCGGAGCTCTTCGACGCCTACGGGGAACCCGGCGGCCAGGCGCTGCGGGACTTCGCCGAGGCCCTGCAGCAAAACTTCCGCGAGCGTTTCTGGGTGGAGGATGACGGCGGGCTGTTCCCGGCGATGGCGCTCGACGGCCGCGGCGTTCCGCTGGACGTGCCGGGCTCCAACATGGGGCACCTGCTCGGCACCGGCATCCTGAACGCGGCCGAGGCCCGGCTCGTGGCGGACCGGCTGCTAAGCCCGGAGCTGTTTTCCGGTTACGGCGTGCACACAATCTCGCGCCGGGCCGCCGGCTTCTGGCCGTTCAGCTACCATTGCGGCTCGGTCTGGAGCCATGACACGGCCGTCGCGATCCGCGGGCTGCTCGCGGAAGGTTTCATTTCAGAAGCACGGACGCTTGCCGAAGGCCTGCTCGCGGCGTCGGCCTCCTTCGGCCACCGCCTCCCGGAACTGTTCGCGGGAATCCCCGCCGACGAGTCGGGCCGCGCCGTGCCGTACCCCGCCTCGTGCCACCCGCAGGCGTGGTCCTCAGCCTCGGCCGTGGTGATCGCCCAGGCCATGGGCGTGGGGTTCTAGGCCGGTTCCAGGTGTTTCCGGCGCGGCACGCGTTGCCGCGCGCCGCAGACCGTCCGCCAGGATGACGACGCCGACGACGGCGACCGCCAGCCCCACGGAGGCCAGCACATCCGTGAGCCAGTGATAGCCGAGGTACAGCCTGCTGAACGCCACCGCCGCGGTGCCGGCGGCTGCGGCTGCGAAGGCGGGCACCGCCGTCGTACGCCTTCCGCCGCGTGCCGCGATCAGGTAGGCCAGGACCAGCAGGAAGACGCCGGCGCCAAAGGTGTGCCCCGAGGGGAAGGAAAGGGCATCGTCCGGTCCCAGCAGGAAATCACTGGCCGGAGGCCGGGTGCGGCCCACCTGGTGCTTGATGAAGGTGGAAAGCCCGAAGGTCGCCGCCATGGCACCGATCAGCAGGGCCGGCCGCCAGATTTCCCGCTTCCAGACGGCCCAGGCCAGCGCGAACGCGAAGCCGATCACGGCCATCCAGAGCGGGGACGTCACCGTGGTCACGGCCGTCAGGGCGGCGGTGGCCAGCGGAGTCCGTGAGTCCATCAGGGCCTCATGCACCGGCCCGTCCAGGGCTGCGAGGCCGCTGTCCGATTGAACTGCCGCGAGCATGATCCAGAAGACGGCGTCGCCGGCCACCAGCAGCCCGGCGGCGATGAAGAACTGCCGGCGCCGGGACGGCACCGGGGAGGATTCAGGGGTGCGCGGCAGTCGCTGGGCGGTAGGCATTGGCCGATTCTGCCACCGGGACCTGCCCGCACCCCGGGCAGCCGCTGGGAGTTCCCTTTGGACCCGGCCGGCGATTGGATGGCCCCCGGCGGCCGGGTCAGGAACCCGCCGGCCGCCTGGTCTGCGGATATGGGCTTTCGTGGCGGGCCAGCATCGCCACGAACCCGGCGATTTTCTTCTCCCGGGTCGAGGCCAGCTTGACCGCGTTGGTCCGGTAGATCAGCGCGTAGCGGTTCACCGAGGTCAGGACCTCGAACATGGCCTGCGCCCGGGGCTCGGCCGCAATGGCCGCGGCGAGATCGGCCGGGACCACCGCCGTCGCCGGCCCGGCATAGGCGGATTCCCAGCGGCCGTCCGCCTTGGCGCTCTCGACGGCGGCGCGGCCGGCCGCTGCCATCCTCCCGGCAGCTTCGAGGCGTCCGATCCGGTCCACGTTCCGCGCGGACCACATGCTCTTGGGCCCCCGGCGGGTCATCCGCTGGAAGGAGCTTTCCGCGTCGCGCCGCCGGCCCTGCCCGTCAATCCAGCCGAAACAGAGCGCCTCCTGCAGCGCGGCCTCGTAGTCCAGTTCGGTCACCGAGCCGCCCTTCTTGTGCAGCACCAGCCACACGCCGGGACTTTCCGCATGATGCTCCTGCAGCCATTCGCGCCACTCGGCGGCGTCCTTCACCAGCAGTTCCTCGAGTTCAAGAGCCATTCTTCATCTTCTCCCACCGTGACCGGATTCGGCGCTTTGGTGGCACCATATCCCTAAGAACCCCAACCCGTTCCAGCCAGGGAGCAACGATGCTGCGTGTCCGCCCGATTCACTACACGTCCCGCCCGGATCAGTGGGAGCGGCTGCTCGCCGCCCTGGGCATGGTGCGGACGGTGGACGACGGCGACTGGCAGGAATTCGACGCCGGCTCGGGCCGGCTGGCGCTGCACCGGGTCGATGCCGGGGCCGCGAAGGACGGAAGGACCGACTTCGGCGTCGAGGTCGGGGACCTTGCCGAGTTCGCGCGCCGCACCAACGCGGCCGGGGTGGAGGACGATACATCCCCCGCCGAGCTGCTCCGGGCCGACCACGGCGACACGTGCCGCATCACCGGCGGGGACGGCTTCAGCTTCCTGGCTGACAGGGCCGCCCACGGCGCGCAGTGCGCGGACGCCGATCCGGCGCTCGCCGTCGTCGAAGTCTGGTTCACCGAGGATGCTGCCGCCGCCGGAGAAGCGCTGCGGAGCATCGGGGCCCGGTTCCGTCCCGTCCCTGACGACGATGAGACGGCTGACTTCACAGCCAAGAATGGCGGAGTGCTGATGGTGCGCACAGGTTCCGGCCCGGCGCGGGCCGGCCTGGGCTTCGAGTACGACGGCGATCTGGACGCCTTGCGGGACCGTCTCACCTCCGCAGGGCACCAGGTCAGCATGACTGATGAAGCCTTCGGTCGTTCGCTGCATGTAGCCAACCCGGACGCTGCCGCCGGCAACGCCGCTCCGGGTTCGCACGTGCCGCCCACCCTCTGGATTTCGAAGCGGGCTCCGCTCGGTTCCTGACACGAGTGGGCATCTGCCCGCTCCCTGATCCCGACCCGGACGGAGCATCCGCTGAGAGCTGAGATCGCATGCCGGCGCCGGGAACGGGTCAGGGATGGGGTAGAACTTAACCATGAACGTTCGCACTCCTGACCCGAATCCCGGCTGGCTCTCCGACGACGACTTGTTCGAGGCGCGCGGCCGGCTGCCCATGGTCTATGTCGAGGCCGTGCCGGTCCGGCTGGATCCGCTCGGGTTTGTCAATGAGGTCGGCACGCTCCTGCAGGCCGATGAGGACGGCACCATGGTCCGTTCCCTTGTCTCAGGCCGGGTGCTGTACCGCGAGACTATCCGCGCTGCCCTGCTGCGCCATCTGGAGAAGGACCTCGGCCCGCTGGCGTTCCCGCAGCTGCCCATCAGCCCGGTGCCATACACGGTGGCCGAGTACTTCCCGTCCCCGTCCCAGACCGGCTTCACCGATGACCGCCAGCACGCCGTGGCACTGGCCTATGTCATCCCGGTCACCGGCGAATGCTCGCCCCGGCAGGACGCCCTGGAACTGACCTGGATGACGCCGCAGGAAGTCATGAGCTCGGACGTCCAGCTCGAATTCAGCGGCGGCCGCGGTGCCCTCGTACGCCAGGCCCTGGCCTTCGCCGGCGTCGGGAACTGAGCGCCGCAGAACCACCAGGAGCGGGCACCGGAACGCTCCATGGTTCCGCTGCGTCCCCGACTTCACGTAGCCGCCTTTGTAGACTGGTGTGCGGACCGCAAGAGAACTTAAGGACTCCAGATGACCCACCCCCCAGCCTCCCGGAACTTCAGCGAGCAGCAGGCTGGAGCTCTGCAGGGCGGCGATCATCTGCTCCTGCCCGACGGCGACCGTTCGGCTGAAATCCAGCGCGTCGACGTCGAAACCGACGATTTCGGCACGCCCGCCATGGTGCTGGCGACCCTCACCGGCGGCGGCGTGCTGCGCATCGCGGCGGGCTCCGTGGTTCGGATCGCCGGGGCCGGCCAGGACCTCGACGACGCCAGCGCCGTGGAAACCTCCCCGGACACGGCCACGGACGCCGCTTCGGTCGCCGCTTCGGTCGCCGCCGTCAGCACCTCCGCCGGCGCCGGCTCTCCGCCGCCGGCCGGCGGGCGTCTCGCTCAGGGGGCCGGCAGCGGGGCCGACGGCGCCGCGGCGCCTCCCGCCGTCGTCGTCCCTCCCCTGCCGCCCGCGCCGCCAGCGGTGAGCGGCCCCAGCGAGGAAGACCTGGCACTCATCCCTGCCCTTGCGGGCACCCCCGAATCCGTGGTGGAAGCCGTGGCCGAGGCGCACCCGGATTCGGTCGGCGTGCAACTGCTCAGCGAGCGGCTGGCCAAGGGCATCAACCCCAAGTCCGGCAGCTGCCTCAAGGATCTCAGCGACCTCGCCCACGAGCTGTTCATCATCCTCAAGGACGCCGAAAGTGCCCTCGCCGTCGCGGACCTGCTCAATGTCCTGCCGTTCGATGGGAACCCCGGGCGCTGGGGATCGGTTGAGGCGTCGCTGGCCCTGTCCGGCTATATCTGCCGCCAGCTGGGCCAGGAGGAGCGGGCCGCGGCCTACGAAAGATTCCTCCGCGCGCCCGACGCGATGGAAGCCGACCCGTTCAAGGCCCGGATCAACGCCAAGGTCCGCCAGCGCTCGCTCAACGAACCAAACCTGTATGACAAGGAAATCTTCCGCGCGATCGACAGCTCGAATCCTGATGCCGAACGCGAGTGGCGGCTGCTGCGGCTTGAGTCGCTGCTGTTCCTGCGCGCCCACGGCGGCTCGGAAACCATCGGAGCGCCCGAGCTGGAACGCCGGATCGGCAACGAACTCGAGTCCGTCCGTTCCTGACTGGCGTTTGGCCCTACCCCCTCACGGCCGGGCGTTGTAGATTCTCCCCATGACGAACAATCTGAGCGTTGTGATCAACTCCGACGCGCAGCAGGTTTGGACAATGCTGCGCGAACCCTCCAAAGTGGCCCAGTGGCACGGCTGGGAAGCCGACGACCAGGCGGCCGAGATCAACGAGATCTACTTTGGCCCCAACGTGGTCGAAGGTGCGGACCACACCTCCCTCGTGGTCGACGGCGGTGACGTCTTCACCTTGAAACCGGTCCCCACCGGCACAGAAGTCAGTGTCACCCGTGCCGCGGTGGACCACAATTCCGAGTGGGCCGCCTGGGACGAGGACATCACCCAGGGCTGGCTCACCTTCCTCCAGCAGCTCCGCTTCGGGCTCGAACGGCATCCGCATGGCAAGCGCCGGACGTTCTTCTTCTCCGTACCCGGAACCGGAGGATCCGCGATTGAAAAACTGGGTCTGTCGGACGTCCCCAAGCCCGGCGAACCGTACTCACTGACCCTGGCCACCGGAGAGGAGGCCGCCGGCAAGGTGTGGTTCCGGAGCAACCACCAGGTGGGGCTCACCGTCCACCACTACGCGGAGCACGGCGAGGGCCTGGTGATCGTGGCGGACCAGCCGGTCATCCCGGATGTCCGGCCCGACGGCGGCTCCCTCGTGATCGTCTCGACGTACGATCTCGGGGCCCATCAGCTGGAGGCCGTCCGCAGCCACTGGGACAAGTGGCGGGCCGAGAAGTACCCCACATCGGACCCGCTGCACTAAGGGTTGCCGGCCGCTAGCTGGCACACTTGAACGGTGCCAGCGAATCCTGAATCACCCGTGCCGCCGCTCCAGCCGGGCCGGCAATCCGAATTCTCCTTCCGCGTGGGCAAACGCCTGAGTGAAAGCTGCCCGCCGTCGGCCGCTCAGGTGGCCGAAAACGGCGGGGAGTTCCTGGGCCGCACCGGCACCATCACCACCCCGCACGGCGAGATCCGGACGCCCGCGTTCATCGCCGTCGGCACCAAGGCCACGGTCAAGTCCGTACTGCCGGAATCCGTTGCCGAACTCGGCGCGCAGGCCGTGCTGGCCAACGCTTACCACCTGTACCTGCAGCCGGGTGCGGACATCCTGGACGAGGCCGGGGGCCTCGCTGCGTTCATGAACTGGCGCGGGCCCACGTTTACCGATTCCGGCGGTTTCCAGGTGATGAGCCTGGGCTCGGGTTTCAAGAAGGTCATCGACATGAAATCGGTCGACAATTCGGGACCCGACGACGCCGTCGCCCCCGGCAAGGAGCGCCTGGCCCACGTGGACGAGGAGGGCGTGTGGTTCAAGAGCCACCTCAACGGCGACCGGCACCGTTTCAGCCCGGAGATCTCGATGAACGTCCAGCACCGGATCGGCGCGGACATCATGTTCGCCTTCGACGAGCTGACCACGCTGCAGAACTCCCGCGGCTACCAGGAGGAGTCGCTGGAACGGACCCGGCGTTGGGCCGAACGCTGCATCACCGAGCACGTCCGGCTCACCGCCGAGCGTGCGGGCAAGCCCTACCAGGCGCTGTTCGGGGTCATCCAGGGTGCCCAGTACGAGGACCTGCGCCGCAAGGCGTGCAGGGACCTCGGCGCCCTGAACTTTGACGGCTTCGGCATCGGCGGGGCGCTCGAGAAGGAAAACCTGGGCACGATCGTGCGCTGGTGCACCGAGGAACTGCCGGAGAACAAGCCGCGGCACCTGCTGGGCATCTCCGAGCCGGACGACATCTTCACCGCCATTGAGAACGGCGCGGACACCTTCGACTGCGTCTCCCCCACCCGGGTGGCCCGCAACTCCGCGTTCTACCACCCCACCGGCCGGTACAACCTCTCCGGCGCCAGGTACAAGCGCGACTTCGGCCCGCTCCAGGACGGCTGCGACTGCTACGCGTGCCTGAATTACTCGCGGGCGTACATCCACCACCTGTTCAAGGCCAAGGAGATGGTCTCGGCCACCCTGATCTCGATCCACAACGAGCGCTTCGTGGTGAAAATGGTCGACGACGCCCGGCTGGCCATCGAGGCCGGCAACTTCTTCGAGTTCAAGGCCGAGACCCTGGCGCAGTACTACTCCTAGGTTCCGCTGCGTTACGGCGGCCGGCGGCCGGCGTCGAGATCGCCGGAACGTTGCGGCGGCCGGCGTCGAGATCGCCGGACCCGCGCCAGTTCGCCGGAAAATTCCGGCGATCTCGACACTTTCCGGCGACCTCGGCACTTTCCGGCGACCTCGGATTTTCCACATAACGACGGCGGGGCCTCCCGGGAGCTTCTTCAAGGCTTGACGCTTGTGTCATGCCGCACAAAAAATCTCTTGAACTGCCTGCCACGGGCAACCTTTGGCGCACCGGCCAGCTGTTGGACTCCGGCTATGGCTCGCGGGCCATTAAATCGTTCGTGGACTCCGGGGAACTCGTCCGGCTGCGCTACGGCTGCTACCTCCGCGCCAGCATCTGGAAGGCACAGTCCCCAAGCGTCCGAAGCCGACAACTGATCTTTGCCCACGCACACGGAACCCGCACGACGTCGACCGGCGCCTTTGTCTACAGCCACACGACCGCAGCGCGGCTGCATCGCCTGCATCTTTGGGACGTAAACGACGTCATCCATCTCCTGCAACGCGTGCGGCCATCGAATGAGCGCCACGGCAAGGACGTCAGGTGCCACACGCGCCCCTACGCTGAACACGAGGTGACTGCGGTCCGAGGCCTTCGGACAACTTCGCTGGAGAGGACGGCCGCTGACTGCGCCCTGATGCTGAGCTACCGGCAGGCACTGATCGTAATGGACCATGCCCTTCGCCTCGGGGCGGACGCGGTCACGATGCAGACGATGGCAGATTCGCTGGACGGGCGGCGCGGTATCCGCACGTTTCGAAGGGTCCTGGCGAATGCCGACGGCCGATCTGAATCCGCGGGCGAAACGCTGACCCGCGAGCTGATCCTGCGGCTTCGGATCAAGCTCCCTGAACCACAAGTCGAGGTATCAAGCCGGGCCGGTCGGCACCGGCTGGACTTTGCCTGGAAGGAGGAGAAGCTGGCCCTGGAGTTCGATGGCAAGACGAAGTACTTCGACTACAAGCCCACTCCCGAGGTGCTGTTCCAGGAGCGCCGGCGGGAGAAAGCCCTCACAGAAGAGGGCTGGCGTTTCCTCCGGATTGAGTGGAAGGATATCTTCCGCGAGCAGGAGTTCAAGGGCCGGCTGCTGCGTGCTTTGGCCGCCGGCCCACGTCCTTGAGCGGCGAATTCGCCGGACCCGCGCCGGGTCGCCGGAAGCCTACGGCGAGCCCGCACGTTTCCGGCGATTTCACCGGCGGATTACGCGCCGTAACTCGGTTCGCGCTTCTTGATCCAGCCGATGGCGAGCAAGGTCAGCGGCACGAAGGCGAACTCCACGAGGGTTTTATAGAGGAATCCGACGAGGACGTAGTTCACGAACATCCCCGCGTCTGCAATGCCGATCACGGAGGCTGCGATGCTGCAGAAGATCAGGGTGTCCACGAATTCGCCGGCGACAGAGGATCCCATGATGCGCGCCCAGAGAGACTTCTCGCCTGTGCGTGCCTTCATCTTCACGAGGATCCAGGCGTTGATCGTCTGGCCGGCCAGGAACGCCAGCAGCGACGCCAGCACGATCTGCGGGACCGGCCCCAGGGCGCCTTCCAGTGCGGTCTGTTTGGCGATGCCAAAGTCATCATCGAAGCCCGGCAAGGCGATGATGATCCAGTAGCAGAGCGACGCGAAGACGGACAGCGCGAAGGTGGTGACGATCGCCTTCCGCCCGACCTTGAAGCCGTAGACCTCGCTGATGACATCGCCCAGGATGTAGGCCAGCGGGAAGAGGAAGAATCCCCCGTCCGTGATGACCGGACCGATCGCGACGCCCTTGGACGCCCCGATGTTGGACAGGATCAGCACCACGGCCATGACGGCCATCATGATGCCGAAGTACGGGGAACCGATCGAGGCGAACTTCGGCGGCGCTGCGGCCGGAAAGGTCTTGGCGGAAGTCATGGGTATTCCATTCGTAGTGGTTCGCCTTATGCCCGGGTTCTCCGCGGAGGCCGTGTGGGCAGCCGGCTGTATTAGCACTGATGGCTCCTGGCGGGCTGACCGCCGGAACCGCCCTCCATTCTCTCACCCTGCGCCGCCATGGGAACCGGGCGCCTGGCAGCTCACAACCGTTCATCCCCACACTGTGAACGGTACGGTCGTGATGGCAGGATGGGGCCCAGGGAGCAGAAGTGCCTGACGGCGCGGTCTCCACCCGCGCCCTCGTCAAGCGATACCACGATGTCACCATCGTCGGCTCGCTCGACCTCGACGTCCGCCGGGGCGAGGTCTTCGGGTTCCTCGGCACGAACGGAGCAGGTAAGACGACCACCATCCGCATGCTGCCCGGCCGGGTCAGGGTCTGGAGACTCGTCCGCGGGTACGACAAAGGCCGGCAAATTCACGACCCCGGAAGGTAACGACGGGAGTTAACCACGACGGCGGGCCGCCGGATCCCGGAACTGACGCTCCGTAGGCGGCCACCCGCCGTCGCTCTTGCCCGTGCCGCCCTAGCGGCGCGAGGCGTCGACGAGGTCCTTGTCGTCGTCCTTGCGGCCGGTAACACCCGCGTCAGCGTCCACGTCAGCGGGCTCCCAGGCGTGTCCCTGTTCGTGGTCCAGGTGCGTGGACTTCTTGTTCTTCAGCGCGAAGATGTAGACCAACAGCGAAATACCGATGCCCACGGTGATATAGGTGAAGAAAATTTCCACCTGACCGGCCTTCTGGAACGCCGCACCCACCAGCGGCGTGGTGCCGCCGAACAGCGAGTTGGCAATCGCGTAGCCGAGGCCGACGCCGAGGGCCCGGATGGAGGCCGGGAACAGCTCGGCCTTCACGAGGGCGTTGATCGAGGTGTAGCCGCCGACAATGAGCAGGCCGCCCATCATCAGCAGGAACGCGGTGAACGGATCCTTGGTGCCGGCCAGCGCGGACAGCAGCGGCCAAGTCAGCAGCACACCCGTAATGCCGAACCAGAGCAGCAGCGGCCTGCGGCCGACGCGGTCCGAAATGATGCCGTAGACCGGCTGCAGGAGCATAAAGATGAACAGCGCCCAGAAGCTGATGACGGACGTGGTTTCCTTGGCGATGCCGCTGGTGTTCTGCATGAAGGACAGTGTGAAGTTGGTGTAGGTGTAGAACGCCATGGTCCCGCCCAAGGTGACGCCGATGCAGATCAGCAGGGACTTCCAGTGCTTCGTCAACAGCAGCTTCATGGTTCCCGGCTGCGCCTCGCCGCCGGCAGTCCCGGCCTTGGCGGCGGCAGTCTGCTCCGCAGAGATGGTTTCCTCCATCGACCGGCGTATCCAGAAAACCACGAGCGCGGCAACGCCGCCGATTGCGAACGGAATCCGCCAGCCCCAATCACCCAGGGCGTCCTTGCCGAGGGTACGTTCCAGGATGACGAGCACCAGGAGCGCCAGCATCTGCCCGCCGATGAGTGTGACGTACTGGAAGCTGGAGAAGAAGCCGCGGCGCTTGGCGGTGGCGGCCTCGGACATGTACGTGGCGCTGGTGCCGTACTCGCCGCCTACGGAGAACCCCTGCAGCAGCCGGATGAGCACCAGAAGGACCAGCGCCCAAATGCCGATGACCTCTTTAGTGGGCAGCAACGCGATGGCGAAGGAGCCTGCGGACATCATGGTCACACTCAGGGTCAGCGCGGCTTTCCGGCCGTTACGGTCCGCGTAGCGGCCGAAGAACCAGGCGCCGATCGGGCGCATCAGGAAAGTGACAGCGAAGACGGCCATTGCTTCCAGATTGCTCTGCAGCGGGTCCTTGGAGCTGAAGAAGTGGACGGCGAAGTAGGCGGAGAATGCCGTGTAGATATAGACATCGAACCACTCGACCAGGTTGCCTGCAGAGCCTTTCAGAATATTGCCTACGGCTTTTCTCGTTTGTGCCGATTCGGACAGCTGGGTGCTCATCAATGAACCTTCCTGGATCCGGCGCCGCAAGAGGCAACACCGTCCGCCACCCTATTCCTGGTGATCCGGAACACGCGGGTTCTGGTCATATTGGTCACGTGCACAATGCGGACGGTTTCCGGCGGGTGGCAGGATGGTGCCATGACTCCCAGCACGCCCGCCGTTGCCCTGACCATCGCCGGCTCCGAAGCGACCGGCGGCGCCGGCGCGCAGGCTGACCTGAAGACCTTCCAGGAGCTGGGCGTTTTCGGGATCGCCACCCTGACCTGCATCGTTTCCTTCGATCCGAAGAACAACTGGAACCACCGCTTTGTCCCGGTGGACCAGCAGGTCATCGCCGACCAGCTGGAGGCGACGACGGCGGCCTACGGTGCCGCGTCCGGCGCGCAGTCCGTGCTGGACACCGTCAAGATCGGGATGCTGGGCAGCCCGGCGACGATTGCCACGGTCGCCTCTGCGCTGGCGCAGGGTCAGTTCGCCAACGTCGTGCTGGATCCGGGGCTGATTTGCAAGGGCCAGGCACCGGGCCACGCGCTGGACACCGACCAGGCGCTCAAGGCGGAAATCCTGCCGCTGGCCACGTTCGTCACACCGAACCACTTCGAGGCCGAGTCCCTCTCCGGCCTGGAAATCACCGACCTCGAATCGCTCAAGGCCGCCGCCGTCCGCATCCACGAGCTCAGCGGCGCCGCGGTGCTCGCCAAGGGCGGTGTGCGCCTGGCCGGGCCTGACGCCGTCGACGTCTACTACGACGGCGACACGCTGGAAGTCCTGTCCGCCCCGAAGGTGGGCGACGTGGCGGTCTCCGGCGCCGGCTGCTCGCTGGCTGCCGCCGTGACGGCCGAACTGGCCAAGGGCGCCACCCCGATCGAGGCCGCCCGGACGGCGAAGGCGTTTGTGACCGCGGGGATCCAGAACCGGGTGGCTTCGGGAGCGCCGTTCGCTGCGCTCTGGCAGGGCGGACTCCGCTGACTTTTCCCAGCGCTGACAGATCCCAGTAGCAGTTTTCCAGGAGCAACCGGAGGGAACGGCAATGGCACAGCCTTTTGAGACCGTGGACGGGTACATCGCCTCGTTTCCGGCCGAGGTGCAGGAGGTGTTGCAGGAGGTCCGGCGCCGCTGCCGGGCCGCGGTGCCGGACTCGGGCGAAATGATCAGCTACGGCATCCCGACCATCACCCTCGGCGGCAAATACGTGGTGTACTTCGCCGGGTGGGCGCACCATGTTTCTTTGTACCCGGTGCCCGACGGCGACGCGTCATTCGAGGAGTCGCTGGCGCCGTACCGGGCAGCCAAGGGAACGCTGAAGTTCCCGCTGGGCAAGCCGATGCCTTACGGGCTCATCGGGCAGGTGGCGGCCCGGCTCGCCGAGGTACGGCGCCGCCCTTGACCCCCAAGTCGCCGGAAACTCTCCGTCTCGCCGGAAGTTCCCGGCGAACTGGAGAGGTTCCCGCGAACCGGCCGGGCTTCGGCGCCGCGGGATACGCCACTTCCGGACGCGTCAACTGCCGGAGTGGGCCTGCAGGAAGGAGTAGACCTCGGTCTCGTCCACGCCGGGGAAGGCGCCCGGCGGCATGGCGGCGAGCAGGTGCGAATGCGCACGGGCGGAGGGCCAGGCGTTGCCGGCCCATTCCGAGGTCAGGGCCGCCGGCGGGCGCCTACAGCACCTTTCGTCCGGGCAGGTCGATTTTGACCGCTCCGTGGTGTCGCGGCCGCGGAACCACTTCACCTGCGCATAGGGAACGCCCACGGAGAGCGAGAACTCGCCGTTCGCGGAGCGCTCGGTCCGGGCCGTGCACCAGAAAGTCCCGGCCGGGGTGTCGGTGTACTGGTTGTAGGCGCTGAACTTGTCCGGCACATCGAATACCACCCGGCTGGTCCAGTTCTTGCAGGACGGCTGGCCCTCGATGGCGCCGGTGTGGTCCTGCGGAAACGTCACGCCGTCGTTCTCGTAGGCCTTGTAGATGATGCCGCTCTTGTGCGTTTTCTGGAAGTGCGTGCGCAGGTCCAGGTGCTGGGTGGCGAGGTTGGTGAAGCGGTGCGCCGCGGTCTCATAGGACACGGCGAAGGCGTCCCGGATGTCCTCGACCGCGATTTCCCTGGCCTGCTTCGCCTTCTGCAGGAACTCCACGGTGGCCTGCTCCGGCAGCAGGAGCGCCGCGGCGAAATAGTTCGTGGCCACCCGCTGCATCAGGAAATCCCCGTAGTTGGTGGGGGTCTGGTGGCCCAGGACGTAGTGGCCCAGCGCCTGCAGCAGGACCGAACGCGGGTCGTGGTCGCTCCGGGCGTTCTGCGTGAGATAAATCCGGCGGTTCTTAAGGTCTGTCACCGAACGGGTGGAATGCGGCAGATCACCCACGTGGTGCAGGCTGAACCCCAGGTGCCCGGCGATGTCCGCGATGACGTGGTGGGACAGCGGACCGCTCGTGTGCCCCACCGAGGCCAGGACCTTCTGGGCCTCGGCCTCGTACTCCGGGAAGTAGTTGTTCCGCTCGCGCATCATGGCGCGCAGTTCCCCGTTCGCGCGCCGGGCCTCCTCCGGCGTCGCGATCTGCTCGTTGAGCCGTCGCTCCAGCTCGTGCTGAAGGCCCACCATGGACTCCAGCACGTCCATCGGGAGCCGCGAGCTGATGCGGATTTTGGGCAGTTTGAGGGACTCGTAGATCGGGCTGCGCTGGTAGCGTTCCAGCTCGATTTCCAGGGCCGCGCGGCGGTTGGGCGGCTCCGCGCCGAGCAGTTCGTCGATGCTGACGCCGAGGGCTGCGGCCAGCTGCTGAAGCAGGCCCAGCTTGGGCTCGCGTTTGCCGTTTTCGATCAGGCTCAGCTGGCTCGGGGCCGTTCCCACCGTGGCGCTCAGGTCATCGAGGGTGAGCCCGGCGGCTTTGCGGAGGTGCCTGACCCGGCGGCCCATGCTGATGACATCCACCTCGGGGACGGCGGGCGAGGAAGCTGACGAAGCGGGACGGTTCCAACTGGCGGAGTGCATTTCTTGAGAATACGCGAAGAAGTGCATTTCTTTCCACTGTTTTGGTCTAGAAAGACCCTTGAAAGTAAAGAAAAGTAGGTCTTACGGAAAGCCCCAGCCGCTCCCCCCACCTCGCAAGCTCGGTGAGGGACCCCGGCGGCCGTGGGCCCTACACCGCTCCGGATCAGCCAGCCCCTCTGCGAGGAAGCAGAAGAGCCGGCCCCGGACCCCACCAAGGAGACAAAGATGACTGCAGCATTTGAGCCCACCCAGCAGACGCCCGAAGAGCAGGCCGCCGCCCTGGAGCTCGAGTGGGCTGCCAACCCGCGCTGGGAAGGTGTCACCCGGGACTACAAGGCCTCCGACGTCGTCCGCCTCCGCGGCCGCGTCCCCGAAGAGCACACCCTGGCCCGCCGCGGTTCCGAAAAGCTGTGGAAGCAGCTCACCGGGGAGCACACGGAAGGCAAGTACACCAATGCCCTCGGCGCCCTGACCGGCAACCAGGCTGTGCAGCAGGTCAAGGCCGGGCTGCGCGCCATCTACCTCTCCGGCTGGCAGGTGGCCGCCGACGCCAACAACTCCGGCCACACGTACCCGGACCAGTCCCTCTACCCGGCCAACTCGGTGCCGACCGTGGTCCGCCGCATCAACAATGCCCTGCTCCGCGCGGACCAGATCGAGTTCTCCGAAGGCATCCAGACGGTCGAGGACTGGATGGTCCCGATCGTCGCCGACGCCGAGGCCGGCTTCGGCGGCCCGCTCAACGCCTACGAGCTGATGAAGTCCATGATCCAGGCCGGCGCCTCGGGCGTGCACTGGGAAGACCAGCTCGCCTCGGAGAAGAAGTGCGGCCACCTCGGCGGCAAGGTCCTGATCCCCAGCCAGCAGCACGTCCGCACGCTGAACGCCGCCCGCCTGGCAGCCGACGTCGCCGGCACCCCGTCGGTCATCATTGCCCGCACCGACGCCGAGGCAGCCACCCTGATCACCTCCGACGTCGACGAGCGCGATCAGGAATTCATCCTCCGCGAAGGCGGACAGCCGGTCCGCACCGCGGAAGGCTTCTACAAGGTCCGCAACGGGATCGAACCCTGCATTGCCCGTGCCAAGGCCTATGCCCCCTACTCCGACCTCATCTGGATGGAAACCGGCACCCCCGACCTGGAACTGGCCCGCAAGTTCGCCGAATCCGTCAAGGCCGATTTCCCGGACCAGATGCTCTCCTACAACTGCTCGCCGTCGTTCAACTGGAAGAAGCACCTCGACGACGCCACGATCGCCAAGTTCCAGCGTGAGCTCGGCGCCATGGGCTTCACCTTCCAGTTCATCACCCTGGCCGGCTTCCACGCCCTGAACTACTCGATGTTCGACCTCGCCCACGGTTACGCCCGTGAAGGCATGAGCGCCTACGTCGAGCTTCAGGAAAAGGAATTCGCCTCCGAGTCCCGCGGCTACACCGCGACCAAGCACCAGCGCGAAGTCGGCACCGGCTACTTCGACGCCATCGCAACCGCGCTCAACCCGAACGCATCCACGCTGGCCCTGGTGGGATCCACCGAAGAAGGCCAGTTCCACTAGCACTTACGACGGCGGGACTTCCGTCCGGCCTTCGGTCCGGCATTGCTCTGCCTGCTATTCCCCACGGCCGGCTTCGACCTCGCTGAGCGAGGACGAAGCCGGCCGCAGGGCCCCTTTTACGCAGGCTGCCGCAATACCGGCACCTTCGGCCTCGCGCTTACTTCAAAAACCGCCGTCGAACTTTTGCTTCTCCGAGGAGAGATTGAGATGAACAGCTTCACTGACAACTTCACCATCAACGGAATCACGTTGACTGCCCAGCCCATTTGCCGTCAGAGCGAGGTTCTCACTCCTGATGCCCTGGCATTTGTTGCCAAGCTGCACAAGGCCACCGCGGGACGCCGGCAGGAACTGCTGCAGGCCCGCCGCGACCGCCGGCAGCAGATCGGAAAGGGCCAGGACCCGCGCTTCCTCCGCGAGACCGAGTCCGTCCGGAACGATCCGAACTGGCGCGTGGCGCCCCCGGCCCCCGGCCTGGCGGACCGTCGTGTGGAGATCACCGGCCCGGTGGATAAGAAGATGACCATCAACGCGCTCAATTCCGGCGCCAAGGTCTGGCTCGCCGATATGGAAGACTCCTCCACACCGTCGTGGCGCAACGTCATCCAGGGCCAGCTCAACCTCACCGATGCGCTGGAACGGCGGATCGACTTCACCTCCCCGGAGGGCAAGGAGTACAAGCTGGGCGCCGCCGAGGACCTGCCCACAATCGTGGTCCGTCCCCGGGGCTGGCACCTGCCGGAAAAGCACATGCTCATTGACGGCACCCCCATCGCCGGCGGAATCGTCGACTTTGGCCTGTACTTCTTCCACAACGCCCGCCGGCTGATCGCCCAGGGCAAGGGACCGTACTTCTACCTGCCGAAGATCGAGAACCACCTCGAGGCCCGGCTGTGGAACGACATCTTCGTCCTCGCGCAGGACCTGCTCGGCATCCCGCAGGGCACCATCCGCGCCACCGTGCTGATCGAGACCATCACGGCCGCGTTCGAGATGGAGGAGATCCTCTTCGAGCTCAAGGACCACGCCGCGGGCCTCAACGCCGGCCGCTGGGACTACATTTTCTCGCTGATCAAGAACTTCCGCACCCGCGGACCGCGCTTCGTCCTGCCGGACCGGGCCCAGGTCACCATGACCCAGCCGTTCATGCGCGCCTACACCGAGCAACTGGTCCGGGCCTGCCACAAGCGCGGCGCCATGGCGATCGGCGGCATGGCCGCAGCCGTCCCCAACCGCAAGGATGCCGAAGCCAACGCGGTCGCCTTCGAGAAGGTCCGCGCGGACAAGACCCGCGAGGCCGCCGACGGCTTCGACGGCTCCTGGGTGGCGCACCCGGACCTTGTTCCGGTGTGCCGCGAAGTGTTCGACGGCGTCCTCGGCGACCGCCCGAACCAGCTGGACCGCCTCCGCGAAGACGTCACCCCGGACGACCGCGCCCTGCTCGACATCGCCTCCACCACCGGCACCATCACCGAACAGGGCATCCGCAACAACATCGAGGTGGGCATCCGCTACATCGAGTCCTGGCTCCGCGGCAACGGCGCCGTGGCCATCCACAACCTGATGGAGGACGCCGCCACCGCGGAGATCTCCCGCTCGCAGCTGTGGCAGTGGATCTTCTCCCGCGCCATCACGGACAAGGGCGATGTCATCACCCGTGAGTGGGTGGAGGACATGCTGGACGAGGAGTTCGCCAAGCTGGAACGCTTCGAAGGGGACCGCTTCGCCGATTCGCGGGACATCTTCGAGGAAGTCACGCTCAGCACCGCTTTCCCGGCCTTCCTGACGCTTCCGGCCTACGACCGGTTCCTGCATGAAGCGCGCGACGGCGGCGACGTCGCCAGCGAGGACCCCACGCTCATCCCGGCCTAGGGCGGGGCCCGGCCGCAGGTCCGCACAGATTTCCGTTAGCTGGGCTGTCACGCCCTTCGCAACAGGCACCCCCGAGATCCGGGGCGGCAGCCCGGCTGCGGAAGACCCTCACAAACAACTCGACAACGGCGTCGGGATCACGGTCAAGGCCCATGTTCTTCACGGACATGGGCCTTCACTGTTGTCCCGATGGTTTGGGCCCGGCGCAGGGTGCCGGGCGAAAAGGGCGCAGGGTGCCGGCGCTAATGAGCTTTCGGCACGTGGCGCAGGGAAAGCGCGGTTCCGAGGATGAACACGGCCACCGAGCCGAGCACCATCAGCAGCGGCCCGGTCCACGATCCGGAGACGCCGTTCACATAGCCCAGGAGGGTCGGCGCCAGGGCGCCAAAGGAGTAACCGATACCCTGGACAACGGCGGACATCCGCCCGGCCGAGGCCTGGTCCCGGGCCAGCCGGATGATGGCGATGAAGATCAGGGTGATGCCGCCGCCCTGGGCGATGCCGCCGAACGAGGACCACAGCCACCACAGCTCCGGTGCCAGCAGCAGGCCCACCGGAACCGTCAGCCACAACAGTCCCAGGGTGAGGCCCACCGACGTCGTGCTGGCGAAACGGGCCGCGAACGGAACGCCCAACCCGCCCGCGATGGCGAGGATCTGGAACAGCGAGGACCCGGCGCCGGCGGCCGCGGGCGTCATGCCGAGCTCGTCCGCAAGGAGGGTGGGCAGCCAGGCGGTGATCCCGTAGTAGGAGAAGGCCTGCCCGGCGAAGCCTGCGGTCAGCCCGGCCGTGATCCAGCGCGACGCCGGCCTGGCGCCAGTGCGGGCCGGGTCCGGGCCGGGGACCGGTTCGGGGCAGAAAGCCCGGCGGCCGAACGCGAGCACCCAGACCACCGCCGCCGCGACGGTGAAGAGCCCGCACGCGGCGAGGGCCAGGCGCCAGCCCAGCAGCTCCGCCAGCGGCGCCGTCACCATGGAGGTCACAAAGGATCCGACGTTCAGGGCGGCGGTATAGATGCCCATCGCCGTGCCCTGCCGTGCCGGGGCGAAGTCACGCCGGATGATCAGCGGAACCACGATATTGCCCACCGTGATGGCGACGCCGAGGATCACCGTTCCCAGCATAACGACGGCCCCGCCGCCCGAGGAGCGCACCACGACGCCGAGCATCACGCCGAGGAGCGTCAGCGTGATGGCGACTTCCGCGCCGAGTTTGCGCCCGGCGAGGGAGGCCAGGGGCGCGGCGAGGGCGAAGCACAGCACCGGGATGCCGGTCAGGAATCCCAGTTCCACCGGTGAGAAGCCGAGCTCCTGCTGCATCAGGCCGACCACCGGCGCCACGGCCACGAACGGGCCGCGCATATTCAGGGCGATGAGCCCGATCGCGGCCAGCAGAATCCAGGTGCGCGGAATCCTGGCGAGGGCCTTGGCGCTCATGGGTGCCGCGGCGCGGCCGGTGGGCAGAAATATGCTTTCATCAGTCCCATTGCTATCACGGGACCGCCGCGGAGTTGCCGAACATGACGGCCGGAGATGACGGCCGGAACGTCGCGGACTCAGGCGGTGGCCTGCAGGGTCGCCTCGATCACGGCGGGCGAAAGCACATACTGCGTGACCATCTGGCTGGCGCCCAGGATCGCGGCCTGGTCCCCCGCCATCGACAGGCCGATCCGCAGATGGGTTGTGGCCAGCGGCAGCGAGCGCCGGTAGACCACTTCGCGGACCCCTGCCATCAGGTGTTCGCCGGCCTGGCCCAGGCTCCCGCCGATCACGATTGTGGAGGGGTTGAGCAGGTTCACCACCGTGGCCAGGACGTCGCCGAGGTCCCGGCCGGCCTGGCGCAGGGCCTGGATCGCCTGCAGGTCGCCGTCGGCCACGAGCCGCAGCACGTCGCCGCCGTTGTCCGCCTTCAGCCCCTGCTGGGTGAGCGCGTGTGCGACGGCGGGGCCGGAGGCGAGCGCTTCGAGGCAGCCGTAGTTGCCACAGCGGCAGAGCACGTCATCGCCGCGCGGCACCCGGACGTGGCCGAGGTCGCCGGCGGTGCCGTTGGCGCCGCGCTGGAGCTGGCCGCTGCTGATGATGCCCGCGCCGATGCCGGTGGCCACCTTGATGAAAAGGAAGTTCTCGTGCCCGGGCCAGTAGGCGGTCCGTTCGCCCAGCGCCATGATGTTCACGTCATTGTCCACCAGCACCGGGACCGGCAGCGAGCGCTGGACGTGCCGGACGACGTCGAACCCGTCCCAGCCTGGCATGATGGGCGGCTTCACCGGCTTCCCGGTGGCGTGTTCCACGGGCCCGGGCAGGCCGATGCCAATGCCGGCCAGGTCCGCCGTGCTGCGCCCGGCCTGGCTGAGGAGCCTGATGCCTTCCCCGACCACACGGTCCAGGACCGTTTCCGGGCCGGCTGCCACATCCTGGGCCAGGCGGCATTCCGCCAGCACCTTTCCGTTGAGGTCCGTCACGGCGATGATCACGTGGGTGGCACCGACGTCCACGGCGAGGACCACGCGGGCGGCCGGGTTGAAGGCAAAGCGCGACGGCGGCCTGCCGCCGCTGGAACTCGCCTCACCGGCGGGGCCAACGAGTCCCGAGAGCATCAGCGCATCGATGCGCGAGGCGACGGTGGAGCGGGCCAGCCCGGTAGTCAGAGCCAGTTCGGCCCGGGTCCGTGCCTTGCCGTCGCGCAGGAGCTGAAAAAGGTCCCCGGCCCGGGACAGGCTGCCGCCGGCCTCGGGGGCTGCGGGGTCGGTAGCGGTGGGCGTGCTCATGAGTAAGGAATAGCACGAACTTCTTATGCGTGTCACGCTGCGGAAAGAATGCAACGTTGTTTTCAACTTTTGCTTGACGCCCGGCAAAAGTAGTTCTAACTTGGGGTGTGAGTCAGCTCACCAACCATGCATGAACCTGCGAACCATTCCTCGTAAGGCATCAGGGGCGGTGGCTGCAGCTCATCCCCCAAAGACGAGGAGAGACAGTGTCATACTCGATCCAGCTCTACACGGTCCGCAAGGCCCTTGAAGAGGATCTCGCTGGAACCATCCAGCGCCTGGCCGACATCGGCTTCACCATGGTTGAGCCTTACCGTTTCGTCGCCAAAGCCGCTGAACTCAAGCAGGCCATGGCCGAAAACAACCTCACCGCACCGTCCGGCCACGCTCCCGTGCTCAGCGATGACCAGGACGCCATCTTTACCGCCGCACAGCAGCTGGGCATCGGTACCGTCATCGATCCGCACGTGCCGATCGAGCGCTGGAATGCCATCGAGGACATCAAGGAAACCGCCGCGCAGCTCAACGCCGCCGCGGCCAAGGGGGCCGGTTACGGCGTCCGCGTCGGTTACCACAACCACTGGTGGGAAGTTCAGTCCGTGATTGACGGCAAGACCGCCCTGGAGCACCTCGCAGACCACCTGGACCCCGAGGTTGTCCTGGAACTGGACACCTACTGGGCGGCCGTCGGCGGCCAGAACCCTGCCGAGCTCCTCGCCCGGCTCGGCGACCGGGTCAAGTTCATCCACATCAAGGACGGCCCGGTCACCTCGGATCCCTCCAGCCAGCTCGCCGTGGGTGACGGCAAGATGCCGATCTGGGACGTGCTGGAAGCGGCAGGTTCGCTGGAAGCCGGCGTGGTCGAACTCGATGACTTCCAGGGCGACATGTTCGACGCCGTCCGGGACAGCTACAACTACCTCAACGCCGGGAAGGTTTCCGCATGAGTCACGCCGCAGGAGCCGCGTTCGGCCCGCTCGGATCGGGCCCCGTCGGCGTCGGCATCATCGGCGCCGGCGTCATCAGCAAGCAGTATCTGGACAACCTCACGAGCTTCCCGGATGTCAGGGTCGTCGCCATCGGAGACCTCTTCGAGGAGGCAGCCGCCGCCCGCGCCGCTGAATACGGGATTGAAAACCACGGCGGCGTCGACGCCGTGCTAGGCAATCCCGACGTCGAGATCGTCATCAACCTGACCATCCCCGCAGCCCACGTCGAGGTGGCCACCCGGGCCGTCCACGCCGGCAAGCACGTCTGGAGCGAGAAGCCCTTCTCCCTGGACCGCGAAAGCGGCCTGGGGCTGCTCAAGGCAGCCGACGCCGCCGGAGTCCGGCTCGGCTGCGCCCCGGACACCTTCCTCGGCGCCGGCCTGCAGACCGCCCGCCGGATGATCGAACGCGGCGATATCGGCACGCCGTTGACCGCCCTGACCCTGATGCAGTCCCCCGGCCCGGAATCCTGGCACCCGAATCCCGCGTTCCTGTTCCAGGACGGCGCCGGCCCGCTGTTCGACATCGGCCCGTATTACCTCACCACCCTCGTCCAGACCTTCGGCAGCGTCCGCCGGGTGGCAGCGTTCGGCTCCAAGTCCCGCGAAACCCGTGTGATCGGGTCCGGGCCGAAGGCCGGCGAGGAATTCGCCGTCACCGTTCCAACGCACGTCAGCTCCATCCTGGAGTTCGAAGGCGGCGAATCCGGCCAGAGCATCTTCAGCTTCGATTCGCCGTTCAAGCGCGCCGGCTTCGTGGAGATCACCGGCTCCGACGCCACGATCGCGCTGCCGGACCCGAACAATTTCGACGGCGACATCCGGATCTGCGCACTGGGCTCCGAGGACTGGACCGTCGTCCCGTCCGTCGGCTCCACCGCCAGCCGCGGCGCCGGCGTGCTCGAAATGGCCCGTGCCATCCGTGCTGGCCGGCCGCACCGGGCCCAGGGCGAACTGGCGTTCCACATCCTCGACACCATGGCCTCCATCTCCGAGTCGATCGACACCCGCGCCTTCGTGGACGTCGAAAGCTCCGCCGCCCGGGTACCTGCCCTCCCCGAGGACTGGGACCCCACCGCGGCCACGCTCTCCGCCTAGCAGTTCAGCTCGACCCCTAAATCAGCCCCAGCTCGACGACGAGAAACCCGGAGCAACCATGAAAAAACCCCTGAGAGTCCTGTCCGCCCTGGCCGCCACGGCAACCCTGGCATTCAGCATGACCGCGTGCGGCAGCAGCAGCAGCCAGGCCTCCAGCGACACCATCACCTACTGGGCCTCCAACCAGGGCAACAGCCTTGAGGACACCGCGGCCAAGCTCAAGCCCAGCCTCGACCGGTTCACCGAGAAGACCGGCGTCAAGGTCCAGCTCGAGGTGATCGGCTGGAACGATCTGTACAACCGCATCCTCACCGCCGTCACGAGCGGCGACGGCCCCGACGTCCTGAACATCGGCAACACCTGGGCCGTCACGTTGCAGGAGACCGGCGCGTTCGAGCCGGTGGAAGGCCCCCTCCTCGAGGCTGTCGGCGGCAAGGACCGCTTCCTGAAGACCAGCTGGTCCACCGGCGGCGCCGACGGCAAGACCCCGACGTCGGTCCCGCTGTACGGGCTCGCGTACAACATGTACTACAACCCGAAGATGTTCAAGGAAGCCGGCATCGAGAAGCCGCCGGCCACCTGGGATGAGTTCGTCGCGGACGCCAAGAAGCTGACCAAGGACACCAACGGCGACGGCAAACCGGACCAGTGGGGCTTCACCGCCGCGGGTGCTTCGGTCTCGGCCAACTCGCACCAGGCCTTCGTCCGCGGGCTGCAGAACGGCGGTTCGCTCTTCGACCAGGACGGCAAGCCGACCTTCGACAGCGCAGCCCAGGTCAAGGGCGTCAAGCAGTGGGTCGACCTGATGGCCACCGACAAGGTGATGTCGCCGTCGGACGCTGAAGTTTCGGACGGCGCCCAGAAGGTCGACAACCTGATCAATGGCAAGGCCGCCATGATGTTCGACCAGAGCCCGGTCAAGAACTTCGACGCCCGCGGCTTCACGGACTGGGCCGTCGCCCCGGTCCCGATGATGGCCGCCGGCGCGAGCGGCCCCGAAGGAACGCAGAGCCACGTCGCCGGCATCAACCTCAGCGTGTTCAAGAATTCCAAGAACAAGGAAAACGCGATCAAACTGGCCGGCTGGCTCACCAACGACGCCGAACAGGTCGCGTTGAACAAGGCCTACCGCTCCCTGCCCGTGGTTTCCAGCGTCTCCTCGGACGCGGCTTTCCAGACCGAGGAGGTCAAGCTCAAGAACGACGCGCTGGCCAACCACGCCCTGCCGATGCCGCTGATCGCCAAGGAGGGGCAGATGGAAACCCTCACCGGTACGGCCATCAAGAGCCTCTTTGCCAAGGCGGCCACCGGAACTGTCAGCGAGGCCGACGTCCAGGCGGCCCTCAAAGACGCCAACAACCAGATGGCTGCGGCCCAGTAACAATGCCTGAGAGGGTGCGGGGGCCACGCCCCGCACCCCTGGCCGAGGAGCTTCCCATGACCCACTCAGCATTGGACAGCGGCACCGCCGCCCCCGGGGGCGACCCCGCCCCGAAACCCGTACCCGCCCCACCCGCCGCAACCGCCCCGCCGGTCCGCAAGAAGAAAAAGTCCTTCCTTCCCTACGGCCTCGTCCTGCCGGCCGCCCTGCTCGAACTGCTGATCCACATCGGCCCGATGGTGCTGGGCGTCTGGATAGCCTTCATTTCGCTCACCCAGCGGAACCTGACCAACTGGCTCAACGCCCCGTTTGTGGGCCTGCAGAACTTCGTCAACGGCCTGAACCCCGAGAGCACCATCGGCCAGGCGTTTTTCAGCACCGTCGGCCGGACCCTGCTGTACACCGTCACCGTCGTCGGCTTCTCCTGGGTCCTGGGCATGGCGGGAGCGGTGTTCCTCTCCTCCAATTTCAAAGGCCGCGCCATCCTGCGGACCTTCTTCCTGGTTCCCTACGCCCTGCCCGCCTATGTGGGCACCATCGCCTGGGCATTCATGTTCAACCAGCGCGACGGCGCCGTGAACCAGATCCTGGTGGACACGTTCCACCTCTTCGGCGACGACCGCCCCTTCTGGCTCCTGGGCCAGAACTCCTTCGGCGCCATGATTGTGGTGAACATCTGGCAGCTCTGGCCCTTTGCGTTCCTGATGCTGATGGCAGCCCTGCAGAACGTCCCCACCGATATCTACGAGGCCGCGGCGATCGACGGCGCCTCGCTCTGGCAGCAGTTCCGCACCATCACCCTCCCGATGGTCCGGCCCGCCAACGGGGTGCTGCTGCTGGTGATGTCGCTCTGGACATTCAACCAGTTCAATATCCCGTTTGTGCTCTTCGGCGCAGCCTCCCCGAAGGAAGCCACGCTGGTCTCGCCACTGATCTACCAGAACTCCTTCGGCAGCTGGAACTTCGGCCTGGGCGGCGCCATGAGCGTGCTGCTCCTGATCGCCCTGTTCATCGCGTCAATCTTCTACATCCGCATGGTGCTGCCCAAGGGGGCCGACAATGATTGAGACCCGCAACTTCCGCATTCTGCGCAACATCGTCCTGACCATCCTGTCCCTCTGGGTGGCCGTCCCGCTCTACGTCGTGGTGTCCACCTCGCTCAAGCCGCTCAAGGACGTCTCCGGATTGTTCCAGTGGATCCCGGACGAGATCACCGCCGCACCGTACTTCGACATCTGGACCACGGTGCCGCTGGCCAAGTACTTCCAGAACAGCCTCATCATCACCGTGGCCGCCACCATCTGTTCGGTGACCGTCGCCGTCCTGGCCGCGTACGCCGTCGCCCGGCTCCAGTTCCGGGGCCGGCGCGCTTTCAGCCTGACGGTGCTGTCCACGCAGATGTTCCCGGGCATCCTGTTCCTGCTGCCGCTGTACCTGATCTTCACCCAGATCCGGAACATCACCGGGTTGCAGCTCCAAGGTTCCTACTTCGGTCTGATCATCACCTACATGACGTTCACGCTGCCGTTCGCGATCTGGATGCTGACCGGATACTTCGCCGCCATCCCCAAGGAACTCGAAGAGGCCTCGATGATCGACGGCACCGGCCGGATGGGCGCCCTGTTCCGGGTGATCCTGCCGGTGGCGAAGCCGGGCATCATCGCAGTGGCGGTGTACTCCTTCATATCCGCCTGGGGAGAGGTCCTGTTCGCCTCGGTCCTGACCAATGAGGCCACCAAGACCCTGTCCCTGGGGCTCAAGTCCTACGCCAGCGAATCGGACGTGTTCTGGAACCAGCTCATGGCCGCCTCCGTGGTGGTCAGCCTGCCCGTTCTGATCGGCTTCATCCTGGTCCAGAAGCACCTCGTCGCGGGATTGTCCGCCGGCGCCGTCAAATAGGCCCGGCGCCCGGCACACTACCTGCCAGCCACACATAGCTTTCGAGGAGCACCACCATGACGACGGCGAACACGCCACCTCCGGCGCAGCCCGGCACCACCACCTCCGTCCTTTCCGCGGCCCCCGCCCCGCTCGGCGTAGCAATGATCGGCTACGCGTTTATGGGCAAGGCCCACTCCAACGCCTGGCGCAACGTGTCCAGTTTCTTCGAGGTCCCCGCGTTCGAACGGCGGGTCCTCGTGGGCACGGACGCGGCCGGGGCAGCGGCGGCCGCCGCCAAGTACGGCTGGGCCGAGTCCGCCACCGACTGGCGCTCTGTGATTGATCGGGACGATATCGACATCGTAGACATCTGCGCGCCGGGCTTCCTGCATGCGGAAATAGCCATCGCGGCACTGGCCGCCGGCAAGCACGTGCTCGTGGAGAAGCCGCTCGCGAACACCCTGGCCGAGGCCGAGGCCATGACCGTAGCTGCCAGGTCCGCCCGCCGCCACGGTGTGCAGTCCATGATCGGCTTCAACTACCGCCGCATCCCGGCGCTGGCCCTGGCCCGGGAACTGATCAGCGAGGGCCGGCTGGGCGCCATCCGGCACGTCCGGGCGGCGTATCTGCAGGACTGGCTCGTGGACCCGGAATCCCCCATGACGTGGCGGCTGAACAAGGACACTGCCGGCTCCGGGGCGCTGGGCGACATCGCCTCCCACGCCATCGACCAGGTGCTGTTCCTGCTCGGGGACCAGGTCACCGAGGTCTCTGGCCGGCTGCACACCTTCACCTCGCACCGCCCCGGCCGAAACGGCCTGGAGGAGGTGACGGTCGACGACGCCGCCTGGGTCACGCTCTCGCTCGCCTCCGGGGCAGTCGCCTCGGTGGAGGTCTCGCGCGTTGCCACCGGCCGGAAAAACTCGCTCAAACTTGAGATCTACGGCGACAAAGGGTCCATCCTTTTCGACCTCGAGGACCTGAACGAGCTGGGCTTCCTGGACGCCACTGTGCCGGTCCGGGAACAGGGCTTCCGCCGCGTCCTCGTCAACGAACCCGTTCACCCCTACGCCGCCGCCTGGTGGCCGCAGGGGCACGTGATCGGCTGGGAACACACCTTCACCCACGAGATCCGCGACTTCCTCGTCGCGATCAGCACGGGTAGCCAGCCCTCGCCGTCGTTCGAGGATGGCCTGACCGTCCAGCGTATTCTGGCCGCGGTGGAAGAAAGCGCAGCGGCCAAGAGCTCCATCATCCAGCTGGCCGGCAACCCTGCCGCCACCCGCACCCCCGGCGGCCCCTCCGCACCGACCGCACCGACCGCCCGCACCGAAGGAGCCTGACATGCCCCGCCCGTACACATTGTTCACCGGCCAGTGGGCCGACCTCCCGTTCGAGGAGGTCGCGCGCCTCGCCTCCGGCTGGGGCTACGACGGACTGGAAATCGCCGTCTCCGGCGACCATCTGGACGCCTGGCGCTGGGACGAGCCCGGCTACCTCGAGTCCAAGCTCGCCGTACTTCAGAAGTACAACCTCAAGGTCTGGGCCATCTCGAACCACCTCAAGGGCCAGGCCGTCTGCGATGACCCGATCGACTTCCGGCACGAGGCCATCGTCGGGGCCAGGGTCTGGGGCGACGGCGACCCCGAAGGCGTCCGGCAGCGCGCCGCCGAGGAAATGAAGCACACCGCCCGGCTCGCCAAGGCGCTCGGCGTGGACACCGTCGTCGGGTTCACCGGCTCCTCGATCTGGCAGTACGTCGCGATGTTCCCGCCCGTGCCCGAGAAGGTCATCGAGGCCGGCTACCAGGACTTCGCGGACCGCTGGAACCCCATCCTGGACGTCTTCGACGAATGCAACGTCCGCTTCGCCCACGAGGTCCACCCCTCCGAGATCGCCTACGACTACTGGACCACCGTCCGCACCCTCGAGGCGATCGGCCACCGCGAGGCGTTCGGGCTGAACTGGGATCCGTCCCACTTCATGTGGCAGGGCATTGATCCCGTCTCCTTCATCTGGGACTTCAAGGACCGGATTTACCACGTGGACTGCAAGGACACGAAGCTGCGGCCCACCGGGCGCAACACCGTGATGGGCTCGCACCTGCCGTGGGGCGACCCGCGCCGGGGCTGGGACTTCGTCTCCGCCGGCCGCGGCGACGTCCCCTGGGAATCGTCCTTCCGCGCCCTCACCGCGATCGGCTACACCGGCCCGATCAGCATCGAGTGGGAGGACGCCGGCATGGACCGCCTCCACGGCGCCCCCGAAGCCCTCGCCGCGCTGAAGAAGTTCGACTTCCCGGCGTCGAACACGTCCTTCGACGCGGCCTTCAAGCAGTAGCGGATTTCGACACGGATCCGGACGGGCGCCGCGCAAAAGACCCGGCGCTGCGGGGATTCCCGCCGCGCCGGGCCTTTTCCGCGTCACAGGGCTTTTTGCGTGGCGGAAAGCGGCGACTGCCGCCATACCGGACTAGGGTTTTGGCATGACCCACGTCATCCGGACAGCAACAGCGGACGACGCCGGCCGGCTGGCAGAGCTCGCGGCGATCACCTTCCCGCTGGCGTGCCCGCCGGAGTCCCGGCCGGAAGACATTGCGGCGCACGTCGCGGCCACGCTCAGCGAGGCGAACTTCCGCGTTTACCTGGCCGATCCGGACGTGACTGTGCTCGTGATCGACGCCGGCGGCGTGCTCGGCGGCTACAGCCTGCTGGTGGCCCGGCCCACGCAGGACCCCGATGTGGCCGCGGTCCTGACCGGCCTGCCCTGCACCGAACTCAGCAAATGCTACGTCCACCCGGACCACCACGGCCTCGGCGCGGCGGCCGAACTGATGCGCGCCAGCATCGTCGCCGCCGCGGCGGCGGGTGCCGGCCGGCTCTGGCTGGGCGTCAACGACCAGAACGCCCGCGCCATCCGCTTCTACGAGAAGTCGGGCTTCCGGAAGGTCGGCACCAAGTCCTTCACGCTCGGCACCACGGTGGAACACGACTTCGTGATGGAGCGCCCGGCCACGCCGTAGCCGGCGCCGCAGGAAGCCCCGTGACCAGGCCGACAGTCCGCCGGGGAATGGAGCCGGCGGATGCGGGGTTGTGGCGGACATGAAGATTGAAATCTGGTCCGATGTCGCGTGCCCCTGGTGCTACATCGGCAAACGCCGCTTTGAAACCGCCCTGGCGGCCTTCCCGCACCGCGACTCCGTGGAGGTGCAATGGCGTAGCTACCAGCTGGATCCGGGCCTCCCCGAGCACTACGACGGCACCGAACTGGACTACCTGAGCACCCGCAAGGGAATGGCTCCGGCCCAGGTCGCCGGTATGTTCGAGCATGTGGCCGCCCAGGCCAGGGCAGAGGGCCTCAACTACCGCTTCGACGACGTCGTGGTGGCCAACAGCTTCACTGCCCACCGCCTGATCCACCTCGCCGCCGCGCACGGGAAACAGGACGCAGCCAAGGAACGCCTGCTCAGCGACCACTTCGAGCACGGCAGGGACATCGGCAGCCGGGACTACCTCACCTCGCTGGGACGCGATCTCGGGATCGACGCCGCCGGGCTGGCGGAGCTGTTCACGACGGACAAATACGCCGACGATGTCCGGCTCGACTTCGAGGAGGGCCGCGCGCTGGGCATCAACGGCGTCCCGTTCTTCGTGATCGACCGGAAGTTCGGGCTCTCCGGCGCCCAGCCAGCCGAGACCTTCACCGCCGCCCTCGAACAGGCCTGGCAGGACGGCCGACCGCTCGTGCTGGTTCCGGCGGCCGGCGACGGTGCGGACGCGGGCGGAGCCTGCGGCCCGGACGGCTGCGCCGTCTAGCGTCACACTTTGCGGACGGCTTGCCAACAGCAGCCCCGAAATGAAGCAGGTTTGCTGACAGATCGCGCTAAAGTGTCTGTATGCCCAGGATTTCGGCCGCGAGCAACGCCGCCCAACGTGCCGAGACCCAGCACCGCATCCTGACCGCGTTCGGGGAGCTCCTCTTCACCCACGGGCTGCCCGGCCTGACCATGACGGACGTCGCCCGGCACGCCAGGATCGGCCGCACGGCCGTCTACAACTACTATGCGGACATCGAAGAGCTCCTGATCGCATATGCCCTGGACGAGACGGAACGGTTCCTCCTGGACCTGCGCGAATCTCTGGACTCGCTGGAAAACCCGGTGGAACGGCTGGCCCTCTATGTCCGCGCCCAGGTGGAGGACCTCAGCCGCCGGCACCTCCCGCCCGGTCCTGCCATGGGCTCCGTGCTCTCGCCGGCCTCCTTCGCGAAGCTGGCCGATCATGTGGGAGATCTCAGTGTGATCCTGCAGGGCATCCTCCGCGACGGCATTGCCCAGGGCTACCTGCCGGAGGCGGACATCGGCCAGCTCGCGCAGCTCATCCACGGCACACTCGCCTCAAGTGCCGCCCGCGGCGACGGCGCGGGGCAGGACTCCGAGGCCGAGGCCCGGATTGCGCGCACCGTGCGCTTCATCCAACTCGGCGCCGGCGCCGGGTTCGACGAGGCCGGCCGGCCGGTGCGGACCGGCGCCTAGCCGCCGGTCGGGAGCCCGGTGGGAAGCGCAGTCGGGACGACGGGCCACAGCGAGTCGTCAACGATCCGCCGGTCCTCGCGCGGGCAGCTGAGTTTGCCCGGTGTCTGGTCCACCAGTTCCGGCTTCGCCAGCGCCTCGTAGTCCCCGGTGAGGATGACGTCCACGCTCGGGTCGGTGCGGCCGTCCTGGAAATAGTCCGAGCCGGGCAGGTTGCGCTGGACACTGAACGCCGCAGACTGGCCCGCGGCGCCGGAGACGACAAGGGCCACGCCGCGGTAGCTCGACGTGGTGTTGGCGACGGCCCCCACGATGAACTTGCGCGCCGCGAACTCGTCCGCCACGGTCCTGGCCAGGCCCGGGCGGGAGGTGGAGTTGAAGACGTTGAGGTTGATCTTTTCCGGCGGCGTGTAGTCGTAGGCGGCCGCCGGGCAAACGGACGCGGCCGAATGGCTGCGCTCCGCCGTCGGAATCTTGATCTGGCCGTTCATGATCGCCAGGGCCACCACGATTGCGGCGGCGATCAGCCCGACGAGCAGGACCAGGACAACGCCGTGCAGGATGCGGCGGCGCATCCTGACGGGATTCTCCAGCTCCGCATCCTCCACGAAAGTCTCCCGCAAATCAGAGCCCGTGATGACATGGTGCCCGTGCAGGACAGTGACGTCCTTCGGCGATCTAGCCATTTATCACCAGGACGCGCGCGTGGATCGCAGTGCGCTGGTGCAGCGCTGTGCGGACAGCACGGTGCAGTCCGTCCTCGAGGTACAGGACGCCGCGGAACTCCACCACATGCGGGAACAGGTCGCCGAAGAAGGTGGAATCCTCGGCCAGCAGCGCTTCAAGGTCAAGGGTGCGCTTGGTGGTCACCAGCTCGTCCAGCCGGACCGGACGCGGCGGCAGGGCCGCCCAGTCCTTGGGCGTCTTGAAACCATGGTCGGGGTACGGGCGTCCCTCGCCCACGGCTTTGAATATCACCCTGCAAGCCTAGGGAACTTGGACGGCCAAAGGAATCAATGACCGCCGGCGGCGCGAGGTTGTAGCCAAACGGTAACCATTTGTCACACCAATCGCCGTCGGCTGTCACGGCGAACACCGGCGGCCGCCCCCGACCCCGGCACATACAAAGGGACGTGCCGGCTGAGAGAATAGGGGAATGACTGCTCCCGAGACTCCGGCCTCCCACCCGCCGTCGACCCCCAGGCTGGCCCTCCTGCTCGACGTCGACGGGCCCGTCGCGAGCCCGGTGACCCGCGAAGTGCAGCCGGCCATCATTGCGGACCTGCTGGCGTTGGCCGCGGCCGGGATCCCCGTCATCTTCAACACCGGACGCTCGGACACGTTCATCCGGGAGCAGGTGATGGAGCCGATGATCGCCGCGGGTATGCCGGCCGGAACCGTCATTGATGCCATCTGCGAAAAGGGCGCCGTGTGGTTCAGCTACACCTCGCAGGGCCCTGGCCCCGTCCACGTGGACCGGGAGCTCGCCATTCCGCGCGCCTTCGGCTACGACGTCCGCCGGCTCGTGGCCGAGGACTACTCCGCCCACATGTTCTTCGACGAAACCAAACTGGCCATGGTCTCCGTGGAGCAGCACATCGCCGTCGTCAACTCCGACTACCGGTCCGAACAGGAACTCTTCGACGCCGACGCCATGGAGCTGATGGCCCGGCACGGCCTCGGGGTGGTGCGGCTGGACCACCACGCCCCGGACTCCGACGACAAGGTCGACTACCGGGTGGACCCGACGATCATCTCCACGGACATCGAATCCGTCCGGCTCGGCAAGGACCTCGGCGCAAGCCGCGCCGTGGAACTGCTGGCAGCCCGCGGCATCACCCCTCAAGCCTGGCGCACCGTGGGCGATTCCCGCACCGACTACGCCATGGCCGACTGGCTGCACCACAACGATCACGCCGTGAAACATGTCGATGTCCGCCCCGCCGACGGGATTCCGGTCAAGCCGTACGACGTCCTCACCGCGGAGGATCTTGGGCTGGGCGGGGACGTCATCCACGACGACGCCGGAGCGGCCTTCCTGCGCAGCTGGCGGACCGCACTCACGGGCTGAGCGGGGCTGCTTCCGCCGGCACCGACGGCGTTTCTTCAGCGTTTCCCGAGGCAATTTTAGGGTGGACGTTATCATGCAAGTAGGTACACACTCACGCACAGAAGCACGGAGAAACGACATTTCAGACGCACAGGTCCAGGATGAGATCTACTACGGCAGCCAGGCATCCGAGGATGCCCATGAGGAGGTCACGTCCGCGGCTGCCGTCGCCAGGTTCCGGGCCCGCCCGGACGTCGTCCGCCGGCGGGGCAGGTATGCGCTGATCAACGAAAACCGCACCCCGTACCAGGCCATGGTCGAGGACCTGATGGTCATCCGTTCCGTGCTCGACAGCGCCGGCCTGGACTACCTCCTGGTCCGCGGCAACAACCACCGGCCGGTCATCGCCGTGGACTGGAAGGACCGGAAGGAACTCCGCGACGCGCTTGTGGAGGCCTGGCGCGACGAGCCTTTCTATTCCATGAGCGTCGATGCAAAGAAGAAGTCCTCGGTACTGGTGGCCGACGGGGAGCTCTCCCCTAACCGCCAGGCCCGCATCTTCCGGCTGTACCGCCCCCGGGTCGAACCGGAGGGCGGCTTCGAATTCGGTGCCTCGGCCGGCGTCCAGCTGGAGCTCTGGAGCTTCGAGGACGACCAGCTGATCCTCCCGATCGAAAACTCGCTGACCCGCCGGACCATGCTCGCCCAGGACGCCGTCCGCGGCACCGTCGAGCGCTACGGCCACACCTGGCCCACCATCGAGAACATGTTCGCGGACCACGCCAGCGACATCAGCTTCGACGTCGACCTGGTCTTCTCCTGGGTGGACGGCAGCTCCCCGGAATACATCGCAGCGCGCCGCGCCCGCATGGCCGGCGTCGTCGTCGGCGAAGGCGACGACCACGAGGCCCGCTTCCGCCAGATCGACGAGCTCAAGTACGCGCTGCGCTCGGTGTACATGTTCGCGCCATGGATCCGCCGGATCTTCATCGCCACAGACTCCCCCACACCGTCCTGGCTGGCGGAGCACCCGGGCGTCACGATTGTCCGCAGCGAGGAGTTCTTCGCGGATCCCTCCGTGCTGCCCACGCACAACTCGCAGGCGGTCGAGTGCCAGCTCCACCACATCGAGGGACTCTCCGAGCATTTCCTGTATTCCAACGACGACATGTTCTTCGGACGCGCCGTCGGACCGGACATGTTCTTCACCCCGGGCGGCATCACCAAGTTCATCGAGGCGGAAACGCGGATTGGACTCGGCGACAACGACGCCGAGCGCAGCGGCTTTGAAAACGCCGCACGGGTCAACCGCAAGCTGCTCTGGGACCGCTTCGGCCGGATCACTACCCGGCACCTGGAGCACTCGGCCGCTCCGCTGCGGCGCAGCGTCGTGGCGACCATGGAGCAGGAATTCCCGGCGGAGTTCGCCAAGACGGCCGCCAGCACCTTCCGGGCAGCGAACAACATCTCGGTGACCAACTCGTTCTACCACTACTACGCGCTGCTCACCGGCCGGGCCGTCACCCAGACGGCGGCCAGGGTGCGCTACGTGGACACCACGGCCCGCGCCGGCCTCAACTACCTGCCCAAGCTGCTCGCCAAGCGGAACATGGATTTCTTTTGCCTCAATGACGGCAGCTTCCCCGAGGTGCCGGCGGAAGAACGCGCCGAACTGGTCACCGACTTCCTGGAGAAGTACTACCCCATCAAGGCGCCGTGGGAAAAGTAGGCGGCGAAATCAGGCACGGCCCGGCCGCCCGGGAGGTGCCCCGGGGAGGTGAGCTCAGTTGCTGGGCGTCATCCTGCGGTGGCCAGCTGCCCGGGAGGGATCCTCAAGCCTCGCCTTGCGCGGGATGCTGATCCCGGCGGCCGAAATGCGACGCTGGACTTCCTCGGCCAAAACCAACTCTCCGACCGGAGGGGTATCGCCCAGCAGGACCACAGAGTGCACGATCGTATGCTCGTAGACATGGACGAGGTTGAACGCCTGGCCGCCGTCGCGTCCGCGGGTCCCGCCCACCTTTACGTTCAGGTCCTGGGTGTAACAGGTCGCTGACGCCACGGACACCGGGATGCCCGCGAAGCTCGCAGTCGTCGAATAGTGCAGGTGCCCGCCCAGGATGGCGCGGACGTCGGAGTTCCGCAGGATGCCGGCGAGGGCAGCCTGGCCCCGGAGCTCAACGAGGACGGCGAGGTCCAGCACCGAAGGCACCGGCGGATGGTGCAGGGCGAGGATCGTCCCGTCCGGTGCCGGGGTGGCCAGTTCCGACGCGAGCCACTCCAACTGCGCGTCGCTCAGTTCGCCGTGGTGGAATCCCGGCACGGAGGTGTCAAGCGTGATGATCCGCAGCCCGTTGATGAAGTAACTGTGGTCCACCGGAGCGTCGTCGGCCGGCTGATCCAGAAGCCCGGCGCGGAAGTTCGCGCGGTCGTCATGGTTTCCCATCGCCCAGATGACTTTGGCGCCCATGGCCTTGCAGGCAGGATCGACGATGGCACGCAGCTTCGCGTACGCCTCCGGTTCGCCCTGGTCCGCGAGGTCACCGGTAAAGATCACGGCTTCCGGGCGCGCGCCGGAAGCCCGGACTTCGTCGAAGAGTTGCTGGAGGCGGGAGTCGCTGTCGACCACGCCATGCAGGGGTTGTGGACCCCCCAGCAGGTGGGGGTCACTCAGATGGAGTAGAAAATGACGTGGCCGGGGGTGCTCGGCCTCGATGAGCTCCATTGCTACCTTCCTGGTTGGGTGGAGGCTGTAGCCCCCAGCGTCCCTCTCAGTAATGTCTATCCAACCAGACATTCGGCCAACAATGTGCAAACTCCAGTAGGCATGTTTGAAAAAATGCCAACAACGAGTAATCCGGCGGACACATACCTGCCCCGGTATGTGTCCGCCGGAACGTGCGTACTCGAGTACCTGGCGTCTAGCTCAGGTAGCCGTTCGGGTTCAGTACGTACTTCGTGGCGGCGCCGGCGTCGAACTCCGCGTAACCCTTGGGCGCATCTTCCAGCGTGATCGCCTGAGCGTTGACGTTCTTGGCGATGTGGACCCTGTCGTGCAGGATCGCCATCATCAGACCGCGGTTGTACTTCATCACCGGACACTGTCCGGTGGTGAAGCTCAGCGACTTGGCCCAGCCGGTGCCGAGACTGATGGAGAGCGCGCCCTTCTTGGCGGCCTCGTCCACGCCGCCCGGATCCCCCGTGACGTAGAGCCCGGGAATGCCGAGGGCGCCGCCGGCTCCGGTGACCTCCATGAGCGAGTTCAGCACGGTGGCCGGGGCCTCGTGGGCTCCCGCGCCGTGGCCCTTGGCCTCGAACCCGACAGCATCCACACCGCAATCGACTTCCGGAACGCCCAGCAACTGTTCGATCTGCTCGGCCGGCCCGCCCTTGGTCAGGTCCACCGTTTCGCAGCCGAAGCTCCGGGCCTGGGCCAGGCGGTCCGCGTTCATGTCACCGACGATGACGACGGCGGCGCCCAGCAGCTGGGCGCTCGTGGCCGCGGCCAGGCCCACGGGACCGGCACCGGCGACGTAGACCGTGGAGCCGACACCCACGCCAGCCGTGATGGCGCCGTGGAAGCCCGTCGGGAAGATATCGGAGAGCATCGTCAGGTCAAGCATCTTTTCCAGGGCCTGGTCCCTGTCCGGGAACTTCAACAGGTTCCAGTCGGCGTAGGGCACCAGGACGTAGTTGGCCTGCCCGCCGACCCAGCCGCCCATGTCAACGTAGCCGTAGGCGCTGCCCGGACGGTCGGGATTGACGTTGAGGCAGATGCCGGTCTTGCGCTCCTTGCAGTTCCGGCAGCGGCCGCAGGCGATGTTGAAGGGAACCGAGCAGATATCCCCCACTTTGATGAATTCGACGTCGGGGCCCACTTCAACAACCTCGCCGGTGATTTCATGGCCGAGGACGAGGTCGATGGGGGCGGTGGTGCGTCCGCGGACCATGTGCTGGTCGGAGCCACAGATGTTTGTGGCAACGGTTTTGAGGATTACGCCATGGCGCACCGAACGGCCCACGTTGGCGGGGTTGACCCCCGGGCCGTCCTTGAGCTCGAAGCTGGGGTAGTCAATGTCGATGAGTTCGACCTTGCCCGGTCCTTTGTAGGCAACGGCTTTGTTCCCTGTCATCACTTTCCTCCTGGTTTCACGGACCCCCAAGATGAGCGCCCAGTTGTGATTCACGAAGCGTTCTGATGCACCCCCACAGGCCTACCTAGGCTGCATGGCCGGCACGCAGGCGTGACTGCGCTGCGGGTATGCCCGGATCGTTCAGAGGGTCCGGCCAGTCTAAGCGGTAAGCATGCTTAGGGATAGGGGCCGTTGGCCCCTTGTGGTCTGCGAGCGGATTCTCAGCTGAGGGCCGATTGGACCGCCTCGATGACCTCCGGCGAGTCCGGCTCCACGGTGGGTGCGAAGCGGGCCAGCACTTCGCCATCGCCGTTCACCAGGAACTTCTCGAAGTTCCACTTCACCAGGCCAGGAAGGATGCCGCTCTTGAATTTGGTCAGCTCGGCGTAGAGCGGATGCTGGCTCTTTCCGCGGACATTGGCCTTGGCGGTGAGCGGGAACGTCACGCCGAAGTTGCGCTCGCAGAACTCGGCGATTTCGGAATCGGAGCCCGGTTCCTGCCCGGCGAACTGATTGCACGGGACCCCGAGCACTTGGAAGCCCTGGTCGCGGAACTTGTTGTGAAGGGCCTCGAGTCCCGCGTACTGGGACGTGAACCCGCACTGGGATGCCACGTTCACCACCAGCACTACCTCTCCCTTGAAGCGGCCGAAGTCAGTTTCCGTGCCGTCGATAAGGGTCAGGGGAATGGAGTGCAGAGACGTCATGGGAGGGTACCTCGCGATGTTGGTGATGAAGGTGGCGCCCGGAGCAGTGTTCCGGAAAATGGTCGCGCCTGTCATCGATCACAACGCACGCGGCCATGGGTTTGTGCCCGGGGCGCCCTGCGCCACGGACGGCGGCACTGTGCCCTGGCCAGTCCGGTTGAGTCGCCTCGCTACGGAAGCGGCGTCATGGTGGGGTCAAGGGTCGCCGCCGGTTCGGTGGCCGCGAGTTCGGCGGCAGCCGACGCGAGCGGATCCGGAATGGGCTCCCCTGCCGGCCCCGGCGGCGTCACCGTCTCCTCGGGCGCTGTTTCAGCGGGGAGGGTCACTGCCCGCGCAGTTTCTGGAGGTGCAGATTCTGGAGGTGCGGCTTCTTCTGGAGGCAGGGCCTCGGCTGCCGGGGGCGTATCCGGGGGCGTTTCGGCCGGTGCTGTCGCGGCCGGAGTGGTCGTGGCCGTCCGCGCAGGCGCGATGTCCGGCGTCGCCGTCGGCGTCGGCGTCGGGGTGGGCGTCGGCGTGGGTGTCGGGGTCACGGTCGGCGTCGGCGTCGGCGTCGGCGTCACGCTCGGGGTCGGCGTCGGGGTCGGGGTCTCGCTCGGGGTCGGGGTCGGGGTGGGTGTGGCGCTGGGACTGGATGTAACGCTGGGTGTCCTCGTCGCCGTGGTCGGTGGCTTCTTCGTCGGCGATAGCGAATCGGAGGCGGATGGCGACGATGTTGCCGTCGCCGTGATCTTGGCCTTCGGCGTGCCGGGCGTCGCGGGAATAGGCTTTTCCTGAACGCCGCCGGTTACTTCGTGCTTCAAGTCCTCGGAAACAGGGATGGCCCAGCCGAGGGTGACGTTGGTGGCCTTGTCGGCTTCCGGCGTGTAGCTGGTCATCGAAATGCTGCCGAGCTCGTCTACCTGCTTGATGGGCAGCAGCGTCCAGGCGTGCGGGTCCTTGTGCGAGCCGTTCAGGATGGTCTCGAAGTGCAGGTGGCAGCCCGTGGACGATCCCGTGGTTCCCACCCGGGCAATCACCTCACCCACACGCACAGAGTCGCCCTTCCTGACGGCGATCGCCTCAAGATGGTTGTAGGTGGTGATAAGTCCGTTCCCATGGTCGATTTCCACCCTGTTGCCGCCGCCCCAGGGGTGCCAGCCGACAGCCCGCACCACACCGGCGTCGGCCGCGTAGACGCGCGTGCCGCAGGGCGCGGCATAGTCCTGTCCCCAATGGAATTCCCCCGAGGACCCTGTCAGGGGACTGGTGCGCAGGCCAAAGGGGGACGATTCCTGCAGGCTCTCCAGCGGCGCCATGAGAGTTCCAGGTGCCGGGCGCTTCAGGCCGGCGGACGCTACATTGAGCTCGCCGCCGATGCCCTCTTTGGTGCTGGTCTCCACTGTGGACCGGCTGAAGGCCACGAGAGCGAGGGCGTCCGCGGTGAAGGCGGACGGAACCGCCTCTCCGGCCGGTGCGGCGGCCGGAACGCCCGGATCCAGCGCCCCGGGCCCCACGACGCCGGACGCCAGCGACGCGTTGGGCGCCATGTGGGCCGCGGTGCCTGCGAGCCCCTGGACCCCGAAGGTCAGGACCGCCAGGGACAGGCAAAAGCCGCCGGATAGGCAGCGCACGGCAATGGTCCGTGCCCTGACTGCGTGCTCACTCGATGAGGTTCCCCAGTGTTTTCCCACGATGTGACTCCTGCATTCTGTCCGCCAGACCCCAATCTTCGCGGACTCACCTTCCTATGGGAACACAGCCGGCTGTGTCTGTGAACCGTCAACACCACTCTTTTGCGGGGCCAATTCCGGGTCCGGGCGGGCATCCGTCCCGGCCCCAGTGGCGGGCCCAGTAGTCGGCGTCACCGAAGCAAGTGTTGGGCGCGGCGGAGCTGGGTAAGAATGGAGTATGCGCAACGTCCTCAGGGAATGGCAGGCAGAACTCAAACAAACGTTCACCGGGACCCGGGACGCAGTTCCGGAGTGGGTGCTCCTGCTCGCCGAGGGTGACGACGCCGGCTACCATCTGCCCGGTTCGGCTGTCTGGGCGGTGCACGGGGACATGCCAACGATCGTGGCGGGCATCCGGGCATTGCTGATGCAGGCACTCCACCCGGGTGCACTGGCCGGCGTGCGTGACCACTCCCGATTCCGCGAAGACCCTTTGGGGCGCCTGGCCGGGACGATCCGCTGGATTTTCACGGTGTCCTACGGCTCGACGGCCGCGGCCAGGGCTGCCTCCGACTGGGTGCTGCGCCTGCACGGAACGGTCCGCGGGGAATACGTGGACGGCCACGGCGCCGCCCGGAGTTATGCGGCAAACGACCCCGAACTGCTCCGGTGGGTCCACATTGCCTTCACCGATGCTTTCCTCTCCGCCCATAAACTCTGGGGCCGGCCCATCCCGGGCGGGCCGGACGCCTACGTGCGCGAGTGGGCCCAGGCCGCGAAGCTGATGGGCGTGGACGCAGCGCCGCTTAGCGAAGCGGAGATGCGGCGTCAGCTGGATCGCTGGTACGACGACGGCGAGCTGCGCTCCGATGAAAGGGTCGCCGAGACGGTCGCGTTCATCCGGAACCCACCACTGCATCCCGTGCTCAGGCCGGGCTACCGGGTGCTGTTTGCCGCTGCCGTGACCAGCCTCGAGCCCAAGTACCGCGAACTCCTGGGCCTCCGGACCGCACGGCTGGGTCCTGTCCCGCTGCCGGTGAGGCTGGCCACCACCGTGACGCTCGGCGTCGTACATGTTGCCCTGGGACGGGTAGGTCCGAGCGAGCAGGCCGCCCGGGATCGGCTGCGGCGGCTGGGGCATCTGGCCTGAGTCCTCGTGGACGAGCCCGGCTGCCGCCTGTCCGGACACGCAAAAAGGCCCCGGTCCGAGGGACCGGGGCCAAACGCGGAGAATGGGGGATTTGAACCCCCGAGGGCGTTAACCCAACACGCGTTCCAGGCGTGCGCCATAGGCCGCTAGGCGAATTCTCCAGTAGCTTCTGAATCAAAAGCAGATACTAGAATACCTGAACTTCCGGGCATCACCCAATTGGGCCACTAGCCCTCCCGCCATGGGACATGCCCAACCCTCGGCGCCAGCGATGGACATAGCCCCACTATGCCCACTCCCCGCCCCGAAAAATGGGCATGTCCCCCGGTGGGTAGCTGGGCTGCGGCGTCCGATTCGGGGCACACTCAAACGTCGGGTAAACTTGCTGACGGCCCCTCATGTGGCGTCATCCTGTTGAACTCCCCCAGGACCGGAAGGTAGCAAGGGTAAATGGGCTCTGGCGGGTGCATGGGGGGTCTTTTATGTCTGTGCCGATTGGTAGGGTTAAATCTGTGACTGTTACTACCGCTCTTTACCGTAGATACCGCCCCGATTCGTTCGCGGACGTTATCGGCCAGGAACACGTCACTGAGCCGCTGATGACGGCCCTGCGCAAGAACCGCGTCAATCACGCCTACCTCTTTTCCGGCCCGCGCGGCTGCGGAAAAACAACGTCCGCCCGCATCCTGGCCCGCTGCCTGAACTGCGCCGAGGGCCCCACGGACACCCCCTGCGGCAAGTGCCCGAGCTGCATAGAACTCGCCCGCGGCGGATCCGGCGCCCTCGATGTGATCGAGATCGACGCCGCCAGCCACGGCGGTGTGGACGACGCCCGCGACCTCCGCGAGCGGGCCACTTATGCCCCGGTCCGTGACCGCTACAAGATCTTCATCATTGACGAAGCGCACATGGTCACCTCGGCCGGCTTCAACGCCCTGCTCAAGATTGTCGAAGAGCCGCCGGAACACATCAAGTTCATCTTCGCCACCACGGAGCCGGACAAGGTCATCGGAACCATCCGTTCCCGCACGCACCACTACCCGTTCCGGCTGGTGCCGCCGGAGCCGCTCATGGCATACCTTGAGCTGCTTTGCACGCAGGAACACGTCCCCGTGGCGCCCGGCGTGCTCTCGCTCGTCATCCGCGCCGGCGGTGGTTCCGTCCGCGATTCGCTCTCTGTCCTGGACCAGCTCATGGCCGGCGCCGGACCGGCGGGCCTGGATTACGAACTCGCCGTCGCACTGCTGGGGTACACCCACGCCTCGCTGCTGGATGACGTGGTGGAGGCCGTGGCGGCCTCCGACGCCGCGACCGTTTTCCGCGCGGTGGACCGGGTCATCCAGACCGGCCATGACCCCCGCCGTTTCGTTGAGGACCTGCTCGAGCGTTTCCGCGACCTCATCATCGTCCAGGCCATGCCGGAGAGCGCCCAGTCGATCCTCCGCGGCATGCCGGCAGACCAGATCGCGCGCCTGCAGAACCAGGCCCACAACCTGGGCGCGGCCGAGCTGTCCCGCGCGGCGGACGTCACCAACACCGCCCTCACCGAGATGACCGGGGCCACCTCGCCGAGGCTGCACCTGGAGTTGCTGTGTGCCCGCATCCTGCTTCCCTCCTCCGAGCAGACCGAGCGCGGCATCGCCGCCCGGATCGATCGGGTGGAACGCCGCCTGAATTACGCCGGGAACGACGTCGGACATCCCGCACCCGCTGCTCCCGCGCCAACAAGTCCTGCTCCGGCGGCTGCCGCGCCGGGTCCTGCCGCACAGCCAGGACCCGCAACCACACCGCCTCCGGAGCCCACCTCGGCAGCTCCGGCTGCCACGGCGGCCGGGGCGCCAAGGGGGCGCGTCGAAACGGCTCCTGAACCAATCACGGCACCACGTGTCAGCACCGTCGACTGGCCAGTCGACGAACCCGCCGCAGCCCAGCGCGGCACGTCCGGCCTGGCGCCCGCAGGCCAGGCTCCCGCAGTCCAGGCTCCCGCCACCCGGGCTCCGGAAGTTCGGCCTTCCCCGCCGGCGCAGCCAGCGCCGGCCGGTCCCCCGCCGTCCGCGCCTGCCCAGCCCTCGGCCGGGCCCGGGGCGGACGTTGAAGTCCTCCGCCGCGCCTGGCCCGAGATCCTGCAGACGCTGACCAAGATCAAACGGAGCACCTGGGCGCTCGTTGAGCCCAATGCGCAGGTCGGCCACTTTGAAGACCATGTCCTGACGCTCACGTTCACTACCTCCGGTCTGGCGGGCGCCTTCGGACGGGCCGATCACTCCGAGAACCTGCGTCAGGCCATCCACAAGACCATCGGCATTGAGTGCCAGATCAACGCCGTCGCCGGCGGCACCAACAGCTCAGCGAGCTCTGAGCCAAACCCAAAAGCACCCGTTAGCCGGGACGCCCCGGTTACGTCCACCGAGGCTGACTGGGGCCTGATCCCCTCCGCTGAGCAGGACCCTGCCCAGGGGGCGGCGGTCCCGGAGTCCGCCCCCGCTGCGGCTTCCCCCGCGGCACGGGCCGCCCTCGCGCCGGCAGCCTCCGGGCAGGCACCGGCTTCGCCGTCATTGGCTACCGGGCCGCCGGATTCCCTCGACCCGACTCCGGCCGCCTTACTCGCGCAGGAATCCCCGGGCACTGTGGCGCCGGCACCTGCCCCGCAGCAGCCAGCTCAGCCCACCGACCCCCCGGGATCCCATGCCTACCCCGACGATGACTGGGGTCCGCCGCGGGATGAGGACGCTCCGCCGCTTGACGAGGAACCGCCCATGGACTGGGACCCCTCGGCCCCCGTCGCACCGCGGCCCGCCCGGCCGTCGCCTGCGGCTGCGCCTACTGCTGCTCCTGTTGCTGCTCCCGCCCGGAAGAAGGCTGCCGTCCCGGCCCCTGCCCGCAGCGGGGCCGCTGCCCGCGCGTCCACGGCCACGACTCCCGATCCGCAGGCGCCCGACACCGCCAGGGATCCGTGGGCACGCGCCGTTGAAGAGAATCCCGGAATCTGGTCGGTCGGTACGGACTCCAATGTCGGGCACTACCAGCCGGCAGAAGCCACCACCCCGGAGCGCACGCCCGAGCCGGAACCGCCCCACTACGAGCCCGCGGCAGCCCAGATCCCGCAGTACGCCGCGGCAGTGTCCGCTTCCGCCGTCTATGAGCCTGCCGTCTCCTCATCGAACGGTTGGGGAGACTCCGCACAGCTGGTCCAGATCGGTGCTGCCAGCTCTGTGGTCTCTCCCGGCGCGCCATCAATTGCCGCGCCCGCAGCACCAGCAGCCGCGGCACCCGCTGCCGTGCCTGAGCCAACCGCAACGGGCCGTCAAAGCCTGTACCAGCGGCTGTCCAACAGCCCAGAGGCGGAGGCTGGACGCGCCATCGCTCCGGCCCGCGCCGCGGCCGCCACCTATGTCCAGGACATTCCCAGCGCGGATGACCAAACCATCGAGGAATCGGGCGTTTTCGGACGTGCCGCCGTCGAGCGTATTCTGGGCGGAAAACTGGTCGAAGAGCGTTCCCTGGACGGAAGCCCGCTGCAGCCGCGCCTCTAGCCAGCCCGTCGGGCACTACGCCCGCAACCATCCCAAGCGAACGAGGACATTGTGTACGAAGGTGCAGTTCAAGAGCTGATTGACGAGCTCGGACGCCTGCCCGGAGTCGGGCCCAAATCAGCCCAGCGGCTGGCCTTCCACATCCTTGAGGCGGACCCGCAGGATATGAAGCGGCTCGCCGACGCCATCACCACAGTGAAGGAAAAGGTCAAGTTCTGCACGGTCTGCGGCAATGTCACCGAGCAGGAACTGTGCAACATCTGCCGCGACCCGCGCCGGGACCCGTCAATCATCTGCGTCGTCGAGGAATCCAAGGATGTCCTGGCGGTGGAGCGCACCCGCTCGTTCCGCGGCAGGTACCACGTGCTGGGCGGCGCGATTAACCCGATCGCCGGAATCGGCCCCGAACAGCTGCGGATCCGCGAGCTGCTCACCCGCCTCAACGACAGCGCCATCCAGGAAATCATCATCGCCACCGACCCCAACCTCGAGGGCGAAGCCACGGCCACCTACCTCGCGCGGATGCTCAAGTCGATCGGCATCGCCGTCACCCGGCTGGCGTCCGGCCTGCCCGTGGGCGGAGACCTGGAATATGCCGACGAGGTTACCCTTGGCCGCGCCTTCGAAGGCCGCCGCAACGCCCTGGGCTAGGCCACACGGGCTGGAACGCTTCCGCCGCGATCCGCACCGCCCGGCCGGTGTTGCGGTGATCGGCGACGGACGATCCTGTCACACCGCGGGGCCGCCGACGGGCGGCCGGATACCTCCGACGGCGCCAGCCTGGGCCATGTCCTTCATCCTGACCACCACGGGCAGGGTTTCGGCCGAGCAACTGCCGGTGCCCTGGCCGCCTGGCTGTTCTCCGGCGGCATTCGAAAGGTTTGCCAGCGCCTAACCGGCCGGCAGGCCCTCACCTCGGAGCAACTTCCCGCCGTCGGGCTGACGCATCCCCTCCGATCAGGAAAATCCCGGCCAGCACTCCCTGAACGACCAGACCGCTCAGGGCCAACGGGACCTGCAGACCGGGTTCGCCCAGCTGCTCGGCTTCAACACACGGGACATGCCAGCCTTCGGCAGCGGCCTGGAGTTCACCCGGCAACCAGCCGAGGGGGTCCGGCTGAGGAGATGCCTCGCCGGCCAGCAGGGCAAAGATAATCGCCGGGTTCGAACCCGCCAGCCAGAAGATCCGCTCGGTGTGGAACACCTCGGTAATCCCCGAGAACTCGGGCGAACATTCAAAGCGCACCACCCGGCCCAAGTCATCGCGCTCGATATTGATGGCCACCAGGGCCGGCTCGTACGCCCGCACCGCCGGGAGCAGCGCGACCACCGCCACCACGTTTCCCAGCAGCAGGAACGCCGTAACAGCGCAGGCGGCGGCGCGCGCGGGGCCGGGCCGGAACCAGGCAGCCGCGCCGGCACCGATGCCGCCGAACACCACGAAACCCATGACCATGACGGCGGCGGCAACAGCCGCTACTTCCACCGGCCCACCGGATGCGAAGGCCAGTACCTGCAGAAAAACGAAGGCCGCCACGGAGAACACGACGCCCAGTAACGACGCGGCGAACCAGTTGGGTAGCGGGCCACCGCCCCTGCCCGGCTCGTACCCCGGCTCCGAATCGGAGGGGCCAGGGGGCCTCCCGCGCAAACCGAGGCCCCACCTCACCCCCACCAACGCGGCCACCACGGTCAACGTTGCCGCGGTCAGAATGTACGCCCACCGGTAGGAATCGTCCTGGAAACCGCCGCCTGTGACCAGCACGATGACCAGCAGCATGCCCGCACCCCAAGACGCCAGCAATACCGCTAGCGACATCCGCCAGAACCTCACCATAAGCACGGCCCGCAGGCAGTCCAGTACGGCTGCCCGGAATGCGCGGGACGCGCGGCCGGCGGCCGGACGTGGCCCGCCGCCGTCCTGGTCGTTACCGCTTTGCCATTCCCCGGACCCGTGCAAGGAGTCCGGGGCAGTCCCGGCACCGATCAGCTCATATCCAACCTCGTCCTCGTCCACCGTTTGCGCCTCCAACCCCGTGGACATGCCCAGCACCAGCGCCCCCGGATGGACATACCGGCCATATGCCCAATCCTGATCCGCGCGGGAGGGCATGTCCAGAGGGAAGGAGCCAGTCTGCCATTCGGTCACAATTCAGCGGCGGAGCGCTCCCGGCGATAAACTGGGCTCAGAAGTTACGCCGTCGCGCCGTTTGGTTGCTTGGCCCAGAACCCCGATGATCCAGTGAGGGTGCGCGCATGAGTTTGCCCACTACCGAAGTCCAGCCCGGACCGCAGCCGCAGGAGCTGCCCGTCGCGGCGGCCGCCACCAAGCACCTTGTGGTGAAGAAGTTCGGCGGTTCCTCGGTCGCGGACGCGGAGGGCATTAAGCGCGTCGCCAGGCGCGTCGTGGATGCCCAAAAAGCCGGCGACGAAGTGGTCGTTGTGGTCTCCGCTATGGGCGACACCACCGATGAACTCCTCGACCTCGCCGCGCAGGTCACCGACTCGGCCCCGGCCCGGGAAATGGACATGCTCCTTTCCGCCGGAGAGCGTATTTCCATGGCCCTGCTGGCCATGGCCATCAACAAGTTCGGCGCCTCGGCCCAGTCCTTCACCGGTTCCCAGGCCGGCATGATCACCGACGGGATCCACGGCAAGGCCCGGATCATCGACGTCGACCCGCACCGCATCCGCACCGCCCTGGACAAGGGCCACATCGCGATTGTCGCCGGCTTCCAGGGCATGAGCCGCAACACCCACGAGGTCACCACGCTGGGCCGCGGCGGCTCGGACACAACGGCGGTGGCTTTGGCCGCCGCCCTCGACGCCGACGTGTGCGAGATCTACACCGACGTGGACGGGATCTACACCGCCGATCCGCGCGTCGTAGCCTCCGCCCGCAAGATCGACAAGATCTCCAGCGAGGAAATGCTGGAACTCGCGGCGTCCGGAGCGAAGATCCTGCACCTGCGCTGCGTCGAGTACGCACGCCGCTTCGGGATACCGCTGCATGTCCGTTCCTCATTCAGCCCGAACGAAGGCACCTGGGTTCTGCCCAGCGCCGACGATAAGATCACCACCCAAGAGGGAGTTGCCTTGGAGCAGCCAATCATCTCCGGCGTTGCACACGACCGTTCCGAAGCCAAGGTCACGGTCGTCGGTGTTCCGGATATCCCGGGCAAGGCTGCAGCGATCTTCCAGGTCATTGCGGATGCGCACTCGAACATCGACATGATCGTCCAGAACGTCTCCACCCACGGCACCGGCAAGACCGATATCTCCTTCACCCTGCCAATCGTCGAGGGTGCCGAAGCCCTGGCCGCCCTCCATGCCGCCCAAGACCGGATCGGCTTCGAGAGCATCGAATACAACGAGAAGATCGGCAAACTGTCCCTGATCGGCGCCGGAATGCGCTCCCACCCGGGCGTCTCGGCACGCTTCTTCGCGGCGCTTTCCACCGCTGGGATCAACATCAATATGATCTCCACCTCGGAGATCCGCATCTCCGTCGTTACGCACGCGGATGTGCTGGACGACGCCGTGCGCGCCATCCACAAGGCCTTCGATTTGGACAGCGATGACCAGGCAACGGTCTACGGCGGCACCGGCCGCTAATCCCCAGCAGTTAACTGGCGAAGGGAGCGGCACTCGCCGCTCCCTTCGCCGTTCCAGCGGTGATCAGACCTCTTCTTTCCAGAGATCTTCCCTGCGCACAGCGTAGTGATGCCCGCTCGAGTCGGCTTCAACCTCGAACGATGACAGTTCTTCTTCCGAAGCATGCTCGAAGTCATCGTGCCGGTGAATAACGGGCGCCTTGGTGTCGCCCCGGGCCGCGGGCCCAAACAGGAGCCTCGACTTGTCGGTCATCCTCATAAAGCCGCTGATGGTATGTGCCACAATCCCCACCCCCTCTCCTGCCTTCAGGTTAAGCGGGACCAATGCGGCCCGCTGTGCATGATGACCAACGAGCCGGTGTCCCTATTTTACGCCCGACGGCGGGAAAAGGCTTGGGCTTGCGGGCGCACTATCGGACTGGAAGGGAGCGGATGGGCGCGCATTTGCTGCCTAGCGCAGGGATTTGTCCCCGGGGTTCCGGGGGACGACGTAGGTGCTGCCGTCGGGCCGGTGCAGGGTCTCCCACTGCTGGGTCTCGGCCTGGCGCTGCGCCAGCAGCTGCCTGTTCTGCTCCGTCATCTCGTGGCCGAGGGCGCTGCGGTTGGCCGGGCCGAAGATCATCCGGAGCTTGCCGGTTGCCCGCATGAACCTCTGGGAGGCGTTTTCCTTTGCCATCGCTATCCACTCCTAAGAACAAGATGTTGCCCCAAGTGTACGCTAATGATTAGCACACTAACTATCTGAGGAGGCCCCCTGTGACGGATGTGACCGAAGGAACCCACGACGATCTCCTGCTCGAACACCAACTCTGCTTCGCCCTCACAGTGGCGTCCCGGAGCGTGGTCGGCGCGTACAAACCCGTACTGGACGAACTCGGCCTGACCCACCCGCAGTACCTCGTAATGCTGTGCCTCTGGGAATCCAGCCCCCGCTCCGTGCGCGACATCAGCGAGGCCCTGGCCCAGGAACCGGCGACCATCTCGCCGCTGCTGCGCCGGCTCGAGACGGCCGGCTTGATCACCCGCCAGCGGATGGAGGGCAACGAACGCGCCCTGGCCGTGCGCCTGACTCCGCGCGGGGCCGCGCTCCGGCAGCGGGCGACGGCGGTCCCCGGCACCATGATGGACCGGCTCGGCCTGACCCGGGAACAAGTCGGACAGTTGCACGCGTCCATGATGGACCTGATTGCAGCCACGAAGGCCGCCGCCGAAGTCGCTCCCTGGCGGTAGACTGGGCGAAACAGAGGAGGACTGCTGATGCGAAAGAAACTGGGCCACGCGGCGCTCGTTCTGATGGCGGCAGCCGGATTGGCCGCCTGCACGCCAGGCGGCGGGACCACGCCGTCGCCCAGCCCGTCAAGTACGTCCGGCAGCCCCGCCCCGACGAGTACGGGCTCCAGCGCCTCTTCCTCCGCAACCACGTCGCCGGACACCGAGACGACCGCCCCGGCGCCCTCCCCGTCCGCCGTACCGGTGACGTCCGGCCCGGGCCAGGGCAACGCCGAACTGGCCATCATGGTCAAGCCCTCCGAGACCGGCGCCGCCGCCAATTTCACGCTCGTCTGCCAGAACGGCGCACCCGCGTCCGAAAGCCAGCACCCCAATGCCGCCGCAGCGTGCACCGCACTGAAGAACAACGCGGCGCTGCTCGGCCCCGCCCCGCGGGCGAAGGACCAGGCCTGCACACAGCAGTATGGCGGCCCGCAACAGGCAACCGTCACCGGCGTCGTGGACGGTACGCCGGTTGAGGCGAGCTTCAGCCTGAGAGACGGCTGCGAAATCGCCGCCTGGGATGCGGCCAAGGACGTCCTGGGCTCCACCGGCGGAGCTGTCTAAGCTGCAGCACCTCCCGCAGGACGATTGGCTCCCCCGCCAGTCCGCCTACCAACAACGCGTCCGGCGCTACGCGGATCCCTACCTTGCCCGCAGGTCGGCCGGCCACAAGCACCCGGTGGAGGACTTCCTCTTCACCTACTACACCCAGAAGCCCGGTCAGCTGCTGCGCTGGCACCCGGGCGCCGGCGTCCTGCTCTCCGGCCCTGCCGCTGCCGAGCGGGCCGGCTGGAAGTATTACCGCGCTCCCGACGACGGCGAACTCGCCGCCGCGGGGCTGCCAACGGGCACAGCGGCCGTGACCGTCGACGTCGAAGCGTTCGTGCGGGACCGCCGGGACGCGCTGCAGTTCGCCGGGATCATCCTCGCCGGGACCGCCGCGCGGCCGGCCCAGTTCGGCTGCTTCGGGCTGCACGAATGGGCCATGGTCTACCGGCAGGACAAGTTCGAGCTGCGCCACGAGTACCTGCGGCTGCGGCTTGGCTCGGAACGCACGGATCAGGTGGTCGAGGAGAACCGGATCCGCTGCTCGCACTTCGACGCGTTCCGGTTCTACACACCGGACGCCGTGCCGCTGAACAGCCTGGCGCCGAGCCGGGAGAACCAGCGGGCCATGGAACAGCCGGGCTGCCTGCACGCCAACATGGACCTGTACAAGTGGGCCTACAAACTTGCGCCGCTGCTCCCCAGCGAGCTGGTGATGGACTGCTTTGAACTCTCGTGGCGGATCCGGGCCATGGACATGCAGGCCTCGCCCTATGACCTGAACGAATGGGGTTATCCGGCCATCAGGATCGAGACGCCGGACGGCAAGGCCGAGTACGTTGAATACCAACGGGCCTTCGCTGCCGAATCGCAGGAGCTGCGGGTGCGGCTGCTGCGGGAACTCGCCCCGCTGCTGACGTCAATGAGCCACCACCGGCCCCCGCCGCACGCCCTCGACAGCACGGAAGGACAGCAATGACAGCTCCCCGCAACCCGCACACCCGGCACGACATCGACCTCACCGTTCGGCTGACGGAGGCCCCGGGAGCCCCCGAATACGTGTTCCGGCTGAAGGCCACCGACGGGGCCCTCGCCGAAGGGTGCACCCTTCCCGATTCCGCCGCAGCCCTCGATGCCGTGCGGCAGCATGGCGAGGACATCTTCTTCCCTGCGCCCGGGCCGCCGAAGATGTGCACGCAGCAGTACGGCGGCCCGCAGGTGGCCGTCGTGACCGGCCGGTTCCAGGGGCGCGAAGTACACAGCGAATTCAGCCGCACGGACGGCTGCGAGATCGCCCGCTGGCGGGCGATGATGCCGCTGCTCGGCGGGATTGCGGGATCCACCGGCGCAATTTAGGACTGCGCCCGGCTGGACCGCGGGAGTCAACCCTGGCGCACCAAAAAAGACAGCGACGGCCGGCGGTGGAAACCGCCGGCCGTCGCCGTTTTCAGGACGCGGAAGTCCGCCTAGACGGCGTTGTTGGAGCGCTCAAGCTCCTCGTTCTGGATCTTGCCCGTCTCCGTCTTCACCTTCTTGCCCTTGTCTTTTTTGTCTTTCTTGTCCTTGCCGTCGTGGCTGGTGTCCCCGCCATCGCCCGGACCCACATTGCTGTCCTGGTCCTCGGACGTCGGCGGCACCACCACGGTGCCGGCCGGGGTCACCAGCACGCTGACGAACGTCGGCTCACTGGCCCCGGTGAAGGTCACGCGGCCGATGTAGGAACCAACGGCGAGGCCCTTCCAGTTCAGGGTGACCTTGCCGGCGGTGCCGTTGGCGAGCCGCAGCGGGTTGGGCGTCAGTGTTGCGTTGCCGGCGTTGGAGCCCAGGACGGCCGCATCCATGCTTGCCTTGGTGGCCTGCCCGGTCAGGTTGGCGTACAGGTTCGCGAAGATCAGGTACCGCCCCGGTGCCGGGTTGGGGATGGAGAGCGACTCGCTCGCCGACGAGGTTGCGACCTGGATCAGCTGGTTCGCCGGATTCACCACCCACATGTCGAAGTCGGCGTTCGGGTCCGCGGAGAAGACCGAGAACTTGGCCAGCTGGACGCCGGCCCCGACCTGGACCTCCTTGACGGCGTTCGAGGGGTTGTTGGCCCCGAGAACGGCGTCGCCCGGAACCAGTTCGATGGCAGTGGAGTCCGCCTTGGACAGGCCGTCCAGGGTCATCTTGATCGGGTTGTTGGTGCCGGAGACGAGCTTGATGTCACCGGCACCGGTGCCGCCCTCGGAGGTGAAGGCAACATCCGGGGCCGTCACGACCGACTGCGGCCGGACCGCGATCGGGGACGCGACATTCTTGTTGGCGCCCTGCCAGGTCAGCGAACCCATCGCGAACTTGCCCAGGGCTGCACTCTGGTTTTCGAAGGACACCTTGAAGGTCTTCTTCTCGCCGGCCGCACCGAAGGTCAGAATGGACGGGGTCACGGTGACCTTGACGCCGGGGAGGTCGGTCTTGACCCGGTAGGTGCCCGGGGTCAGCGCCGTCAATGTGCGGGTGACTTCGATCTTGCCCGTCAGGTTTCCCAGCGCGAAGGACGGCACATTCATGTCACGGGACTTGGTGGTAGCCAGTCCCGGCATGCCCAGGTCGATGCCGGTGCCCTGGATGAATGCCAGGTAATCATCGCCGGCCGCATCGTAGACCAGGCCCGGATCCAGCACGCGGGCCGGGTCCACCTGGCCTGCGCCGGTGGCGAGGACATCCTTGTCCTTGCTGCCGTTCGCGAGTTTGACCTCACTGGCCGTGGTCATCATGGCGGACTTCACGGCGGCGGGAGACCATTGCGGGTTCTTGCCCAGGATCAGTGCGCCGAAGCCGGCCACGTGCGGGGCTGCCATGGAGGTACCGGACAGGAAGCCGAAGTTGTCCCCGCCGGTACCGATCGGCGACACGCCGGCCAGGACGGCAACACCGGGAGCAGCAACATCGGGCTTCAACAGGTCAGATCCGGCCGCCAGCAGCGGACCGCGGGAAGAGAATCCGGCGATCTGGGGCTGTGCCTCGGCGGCCAGACCGGTGGTGTCCTTGTTGACCAGCGAGACCGTGATGGCCGGGTTGGCGGTCACCTTGGCTTTGATGGCCTCCGTGGCCGGCGGGTTCACGTGGACGCTCGGCACGGCATGCTTGTCCGCATCCAGCGAGGAGCTGGTGAGGTTCACCAGGATCATGCCCACACCGCCGCCGCGCTTGACTTCAGTGCTCTTGGCGACGCGGTCAACAACGCCGCGGTCACAGACCACCACCTTGCCGGCAACCTTGGCTGGGTCCAGGCTGCCGGGAGCGCAGAGGGCAGCGTTCGCGTTTCCGGCCGTGGCGGCCGCACTGGTGGCTAGCACAACGCCGGCGTTGGCGACCTGGCGGTTCATGATGCTGGCACCGCGGTACTTTGTGCCGTCCGAAAACTCGACGGTGCCCTGGAGCTCCTGGGAGAAGCTGCTGGCGGCAACCGTGGTGACCCACGGGGCACCGTGGTTGACGGTGCTTGCCGTCGGGCCCGAGTTGCCGGCCGAGACGGCGACGAAGATGCCGGCCGAAGCGGCCGACAGGAACGCCATGGACACCGGATCCGTGGTGGTGGTGGTGGACCCGGAGATGGAGTAATTCAGGACGTCGACGCCGTCCTGGATGGCCTGGTCAATGGCCGCAACAGAGGCGGAGCTGTAGCAGCCGCCCGAGTTGGGGTTCGTGTCCTCCCAGCAGACTTTGTAGATGGAGAGCTTGGCGGCCGGGGCGATCCCGCTGGTCAGGCCGAAGCTGCGGCCGTCAACAAACGTTTCAACATTGGCGTTTCCGGCGGCGGTGCTGGCCGTGTGCGTGCCGTGGCTGGCGACGTCGATCGGGGAGATCTGTTCCTGCGGCGCAGGGGTCGCGTAGGCCAGGAAGTCATCGGCGAAGTAGTGCGCGGCGAGGACCTTCGAGTTGCAGGCAGAGCCATCGAAGTCCGCGCCCGTACCCGTGCCCTTCTGGCATTCTCCAACGAAGGTGTCGCCGTCGGATTTGAGCATCGCGATCGTGCCGTCAGCGGTGCGGTACGGGACGCCGACGACAGGATTGCCGACGAGGGGCTGGACCTGCTCTCCTGCGAAGAAGGCGCTTCCGGGGGTGTAGCCGGTGTCGATGACGCCGACAACGACCCCCTTGCCCGCTCCGGCCTGGCCGCCGAATTTCGTGTTCCAGGTGCCGTTGGCGCCGCTGAGTTTGAGGAAGTCGGTGCTGGAGTAGTCCGGTGCGTTTTCCGTATCGGGGGCGACCACCAGGACGCCGGGATTCTTGGCAAGCTTTATGGCCTGGTCCGACGTCAGGTTTGCGCTGAAGCCGTTGACCGCTGAGGTGAACTGGCGCTTGATCCGGACGTCCTGCTGGCCGGCAACCTCGGCCTGCTTCTGCTCGAGGTGCGCCTCGTACTGCTGGACTTCAGGCTTCTTGGTGTCCAGCTTCTTGCCCGATTCCGGCTTGGTTGCCGCCAGGCCGGCCGTTCCGCCGTCGTACGTGGCCGACGGCTTCTCGGCCAGAACGACGATGTAGCGGCCGTCCTTGTAGCTGTTTGGATCCAGATTTTTCGGCGCCAGAGTCTTCTGCGCAACTCCGGCGACGGACGGAACCTGTGCGGGGGCCGCAGTGGCGGGCGCGATGGCGACTGTTGACAAGAGAACCGGCAAGCCCAGGGTCAGTGCCGCGGCCCTCCGGAGTCCCCCGCTTCGAAGGAAGCTCATTCCTGGTGATTTCACGTGTGTTTGAACCTTTCATAAGGAACGGTCCCAGCGTCGTTGCCGGGGTCAATTGACGGGCGGGGCGGTAAGAGCGGTGGCTCGCACTGCACCGACGGACACCAGCCGATTCATACAGTACAGACTGAGAGCCAGATATGACATAGAACACAAAGGGTAATTTGGAATTTGTCACACAATTCGACAGACCACTCTGGGGGGCACCCGGGTAGGCAGGAATTCCGCCGGGTTGAGCCCGCCCTCAGGTTGCCGTACTGCTATTGCCGCGGGGTCCTGACCACTTCGCTGATCCAGGCGCGGGTCTTCTCATCGAGAGGTCCGGCGACATTGCTTTCCCGGGCCGCACGGTCCGCCTTGATCTTCTGCAGGATCATCCGGCCAAGGCCCGCAAAGACAGCGGCAGCGACGACGGGCAACAGCACGGACTTCGATTTCTCAGACATGGGCACATCCTACTGACCGTGCACCGGCGAGACCATAGCCCGCGTCGGCCCTCAAAGCGTGAGACGGTTCCCGCGAACCCGGCCGTTTTGCCGGTGCGGTTCACACTCACCGGGCGGAATGCGGCGGGACGCACCGCGCCCGGTAGAATGGGCTTGCAAGCTCGCGGAGCGCCCTTTCATGCTGTCCTCACCACACAGCGGACCGGCGTGAGACGGCATCACTCCGCTGCGCCCTTACCCAATGCTCACGCACAGGAGTTGCCGGATGCCCCGGATCGTTGTCGACGTCATGCCCAAGCCCGAGATTCTCGACCCGCAGGGGAAGGCCATCGTGGGTGCACTCCCCCGGCTGGGCTTCACCGCGTTTAGCTCTGTCCGCCAGGGCAAGCGTTTTGAACTCACGGTCGACGGCGAGGTGACCGAGGAGATCCTGGCCCAGGCCCGGAACGCAGCCGAGACCCTGCTGTCCAACCCGGTCATCGAGGACGTCGTCAACGTCGAGGTCGTCGAGGCCTGAGATGACTGAACTCCCCCTGATCGGCGAGGCTATCGCCGTCGCGGCCAACCCGAGCCTCGCCGGTGCCCGGATCGGCATCATCACGTTCCCCGGCACACTGGATGACCGCGACGCCGCCCGGGCGGTCCGTCTGGCCGGCGCCACCCCGGTGGCGCTCTGGCACGCCGACACCACCCTCGGTGACGTCGACGCCGTCGTGATCCCCGGCGGTTTCTCCTACGGCGACTACCTCCGCGCCGGCGCCATTGCCAGGTTCGCCCCGCTCATGGCCAGGATCATCGACGCCGCCAACTCGGACGCCTTGCTGCCTGTCCTGGGCATTTGCAACGGTTTCCAGATCCTCACCGAATCGCATCTGCTGCCCGGCTCGATGATCAAGAACGATCATCTGAAGTTCCTGTGCCGCGATCAGGTCCTGCGCGTGGAGAACAACGCCACCGCCTGGACCGGGGACTACGCCGTCGGCCAGGAAATCACCGTGCCGCTGAAGAACCAGGACGGCCAGTACATCGCGGATGAGAAGACCCTGGATGCCCTGGAAGCGGAGGGCCGCGTGGTGTTCCGCTACGTCGGCTGGAACCCGAACGGCTCCCGCCGCGACATCGCCGGTATCTCCAACGCCGCGGGCAACGTGGTGGGCCTCATGCCGCACCCGGAGCACGCCGTGGAGGCAGGTTTCGGCCCCGAAATCGGGTCCGGCACCGAGGGCCTCGGCTTCTTCACCTCTGTACTGAACAAGATCGTGGGAGACAACAAATGACGGAGACGTCGCGCCCCATCGGCACCCTAACCTCGCAAGCTCGGCCAGGGAACCCTGCCGACGTGGACCCCGGCCCCACGGCCGGAACCGCCACCGAGACCAAGAAGTTTAACATCGACACCGTCGAGAACGCGGCCGGGACCCCGGACACCGAACTGCCTTGGGCCGAACTGGGCCTGAAGCAGAACGAGTTCGACGAAGTGGTCAAGGTCCTGGGCCGGCGCCCCACCGGCGCCGAGCTCGCCATGTACTCCGTGATGTGGAGCGAGCACTGCTCGTACAAGTCCTCCAAGAACCACCTGCGCCAGTTCGGCGAAAAGGTCACCGAGGAGATGAAGAAGGACATGCTCGTGGGCATCGGCGAAAACGCCGGTGTCACCAACCTGGGCGACGGCTGGGCCGTGACGTTTAAGATCGAGTCCCACAACTCCCCGTCGTTCGTGGAGCCCTACCAGGGTGCCGCGACCGGCATCGGCGGGATCGTCCGCGACATCATTTCCATGGGCGCCCGCCCGGTGGCCGTCATGGACCCGCTGCGCTTCGGCGCGATCGACCACCCGGACACGGCCCGCGTGATGCACGGCGCCGTTGCCGGCATCGGCGGTTACGGGAACTCGCTGGGCCTGCCGAATATCGGCGGCGAAATGGTCTTCGACTCCGTGTACCAGGGCAACCCGCTGGTCAACGCGCTGGCCGTCGGCGTGATGCGGCACGAGGACATCCGCCTCGCCAACGCCTCCGGCAAGGGCAACAAGGTGGTGCTCTTCGGCGCCCGCACCGGCGGCGACGGCATCGGCGGCGCCTCCGTGCTGGCCTCGGAGTCCTTCGACGACACCAAACCGTCCAAGCGCCCCGCCGTCCAGGTGGGCGACCCCTTCGCCGAGAAGGTCCTGATCGAATGCTGCCTCGAGCTGTTCAAGGGTTCCCTGGTGGAGGGCATCCAGGACCTCGGCGCCGCAGGCATCTCCTGCGCCACGTCCGAACTCGCCTCCAACGGCGACGGCGGCATGGAAGTCGAGCTGACCTCCGTCCTGCTGCGCGACCCGACCCTGACCCCGGGCGAAATCCTGATGTCCGAGTCGCAGGAACGCATGATGGCCGTGGTCACCCCGGAGAACGCCGCCGCGTTCGAAGCGGTCATGGACAAGTGGGCCGTGGAGTACTCCTGGCTGGGCGAGGTGACCGACACCGGCCGCCTCATCATCACGTGGGCAGGCGACGTGATTGTCGACGTCGACCCGCGCACCGTGGCACACGACGGCCCGGTCTACGACCGCCCGTTTGCCCGCCCCGGGTGGCAGGACACCGTGCAGGCCGACGCCTTCACCGGGTCCGTGCAGGATGCCGGCCGCCCTGCCGCCCCCGCGGACCTGGCCGCCGCCATCACCGAACTCGTCGCTTCACCCAACATGTGCAGCAAGGCCTGGATCACCAAGCAGTACGACCGGTACGTCGGCGGCAACACCGCCATGGCGTTCCCGGACGACGCCGGCGTGGTCCGGGTGGACGAGGAAACCGGCCTCGGCGTGGCCCTCGCCACCGACGCCAACGGCCGCTACACCTACCTTGATCCGTACCACGGTGCCCAGCTGGCACTGGCCGAGGCGTACCGCAATGTCGCCACCTCCGGCGCCGTGCCGATGGCCGTCAGCGACTGCCTGAACTTCGGCTCCCCCGAGGACCCCGACGTCATGTGGCAGCTGGCCGAGGCCATCCGGGGCCTCTCCGACGCCTGCATGGTACTGGGTATCCCGGTCACCGGCGGCAACGTCTCGCTGTACAACCAGACCGGCAGTGTCCCCATCCACCCCTCCCCCGTGGTGGCCGTGCTCGGCAAGTTCGACGACGTCGCCCGCCGCACGCCGTCGGGCTGGCGCGAGGACGGCCAGGCCATCTACCTGCTCGGCACGACGGCGGCGGAACTGGACGGTTCGGAATGGTCCAACATGCGCGGGCACCTGGGCGGGCTGCCGCCCAAGGTTGACCTCGCCGGAGAGCGCGAACTGGGGCAGATCCTGATCAACGCCTCCCGCGACGGAATGGTGGACTCCGCGCACGACCTCTCCGAAGGCGGCCTCGCGGCAGCCCTCGTGGAGTCCTCGCTGCGCTACGGCGTGGGCGCCCGGATCGCGCTCCAGGACGTCCTGGACCGCGACGGGGTGGACCTGTTCACGGCGCTGTTCTCCGAATCCCAGGGCCGCGCGGTCGTCGGCGTGCCCCGCTCGGAAGAAATCCGCTTCACGGACATGTGCACCGCCCGCGGCTTCGCGCACCTCCGGATCGGCGTCGTCGATGCCGAGGGCGGCACGCTGGAGATCACCGGCGTCGAGACCATGAACCTCGACTCGCTCCGCGAAGCCCACGAGGCCACCCTGCCGAAGTACTTCGGGTAGCCTCACCGTCAAGTAGCAACGCGGGGTCACTTACCGCCCATAAATCCCTCTGGGATGGGCGGTAAGTGACCCCGCGTTGCTGTTCAGTCGTCGCCGCGCAGTTCGCGCCGGCGGGCGCTGAGCAGCTCGAGCTCCGGGCGCGCCGCCACGAAGCGTTCGACGGCGGCGAGGACTTCCACGAGGTGCGCCCGGTCCGCCGCGACCAGCCCGACGCCGATGACGGTGCGCCGGTACTGGTCCTGCCTTTCCGCCTCGGTCACGGAGACGTCGAAGCGGCGTTTGAGTTGGGCAAGCAGTGGCCGCACCACGGATCGCTTCTCCTTCAGCGTATGAACGTCGCCGAGGAGGAGGTCGAATTCAATCCAGCCGATCCACATGACTTTTTCTTCCTATGCGATGGCGAGTTCGCCCATCCGGTCCCAGCCCGCGCCGTCGAACTGGCGGCTGATGATGCGGGGAGTCTCCAGCAGGGCCTGCGGCATGTCCGCCATGGCCTTCTTGAAGTGTGCGCTGTTCACGTGGTCCCCTGCGGCGTCGTCCTTGAAAGCCTCGACGAGAACGAATTCGTCGGGATCCTCGACGCTGCGGGACCAATCGAACCAAAGGTTCCCCGGTTCCTGCCGGGTAGCCTGGGTGAAGTCCTCCACGAGGCCGAGCCAGCGCTCCGACCAGTCGGACTTGACCTTGAATTTAACAACAATGAAGATCATGGGAAGGGCCTCTCATTCGGATTTCCGGAGGTTCCATTCTTGCAACAGGACAACGCGGGGTCACATCCGGCCCATTGCGGGGGCATTTAAGGGCCGTAAGTGACCCCGCGTTGAAGTTGAAGGGGCGGGATCAGCAGGCCGCGATAGCCTCCCGTGCCAGTTCCTGCTGCCGGGGCGTGCCCACCCGTTCCGCCCATTGCCCGGCAAGCTGGAACTCCACCATCGCCTCGGTGCACCGGCCGGCGTCATGCAGGGTCCAGCCCAGGTTGTTGTGCAGCGCCACAAGCCAGCATTTGGTCCGTTCGTCGTGGACTGTAGAGGCATACTCGAGCGCGCTCCGGGTCCAGGTGTCGGCGTGGGCGGAGTCGGCGACGGCCAGCATATGCAGCGCATCCACGGCCAGGAATTCCTCGCCCAGGTGGTCTGCGAGTTCGGCGGCCTGTTCAAACAGCGGCACGGCCATTTGTGCGTGGCCGCCGGAGTTCAGTACCCGGCCGCGTTCCAGCAGCACCCGGACGGCAACCGTGGGCTCGTCGCCGTCGATCGAGTCCAGCAGGGCGTCGGCTTCCTCGAACCGGCCCTGAAGCCCGATGGCCCGGCCCAACTGGGTGCTAAGCTCGGCCCGTTCGTCGGCGTCGAAGGCCATATCGGCCCGCGCGGCCCGGAAACGCGTTTCCGAAAGCCCGGGGTTGTCGACGTCCCACAGCCGGTCGAGGGTCTGTTGATCCAGCATCTGCCAACTCCTGCTCAGCTCACTCCGGCGGCCAGTTCCTGTGCACTCCTAATGTAGCGGGAAGTGATGCGCCCCCGCGCCCGCCGCGTCAGGGCGCCGCCGGCCGCGTAGAACCAATTGGACGGAACACCGAAAGCCGTAATCTTGATCGTCACCAAGCCTTTGCCATTGATGTCAATCTCGAACGCTTCCTCGCCGCGGACCGGATGCCCCGGGAGGGTTCCGTAGCCGAAGCCCGCGGACTGAGGCCCGCCGCCAGGCATCGGCCGGCGGACCCATACGACCTCGCAGGGCGCATTGATTCGGAACGGTCCGACGCCGAAGCCACTCACCACACGCGCCCCGGGGGCCACGATGCCGGAATCCGTGCGGACCCGCAGCCCTGCCCGCTTCTGGAGCTGCCAGGTGAGCATCCCCTGGACAACGCGCCGGTACGTCGCCAGGCCCTCGCCGACGTGGGCCTGGGTCACCAGGCAATCGACGCCCGACGGCGGCGGGCCGTACTGCGTGGAGCCGATTCCCTCGTAGTCCAGCTCACCGGCGGCAATCCGCGGCCCGTTCAAGGCCGCACCGTCGGGGCGGACCCCTGCGCCAGCCTGGCCCAGCCGAGCCCTTCCTGCTGGCGCCGGCTTAGGCTGGCGACGACGAGGTCATAGGAGTCCTCCACCATGTCGCACACCATCGAATCGGGCAGCGAACCGTCCAGCCGAACGCCGTTCCAGTGGGTCTTGTTCAGGTGCCAGGCTCCGGTGATTTCAGGGTGCGCGGCGCGCAACTGTTCTGCCAGCGCCGGCTCGCACTTCAGGCTCACGGCGAAATCATCCTCGTCCATGGCGGAAAGCGCGAACATCTTGGCTTCGTAGCGGGCACCGGACACCGCCGCCCGCACTTTGAACACGGACGTCTCGGGTCCGAACGGAAAGTCCTCGAAGGTGCCCGGGAAGGCGAGACAGAATCTCCGGAGTGCAGCTACATCCATGGTTCGAGCCTACTTCCAACGACCGACATTGTGGCCCGCCGGGTGGCGCGGCTCAGACGACGCCGAGGAAATCCTCGAGCAGCACCACTTCAAGACCGGCGGCCAGCTGGGCGGCACGGAAGGCCGCCAGGTCGGCGGCGAATTCGGTCCGGAAGTGCATCAGGACTATGTCTCCCGGGCGCAGCACGTTGCCATACTGGTAGTCCATGCAGCCGGCGTTGGCTTTGGCCTCCCACGTGACGATCGCCTTCATCCCGGCGGACGCGACCGCCTGCCGCATGGCGTTGGAGTAGGCGCCTCCGGGCGGCCGGAACAGCGTGGGGCGCCGTCCGTACTGCTGCTGGGCATAGTCCTGCATGCCGGTAATTTCCGCAAGCTGCCGGTGGTAGTCGAGCTGGCTGGCCATGTTTACGTTGTGGCTCACCGTGTGGTTTTCCACCAGGCTTCCCTGCGCCGCGAACTGCTTGAAGAAGGCCGGATCGGCCTGCACGAAGTTCCGGGCGAGGAAGATCGACGCCGGGTAGTCATGTTCGGTCATGAGGCGCACCATTTCCGGGGTTCTGGTCGCGCCGTCGTCGATGGTGAGGAACACAACGGGGTGTTGCGTATCGATCTTCGTGATCACGGGCGCGAGGCCGTCCTGCGCCGGCGGCAGCTTGAATTCGGGGATAAAGCTCCGCCGGATGCGTTTGCTGCCGGGACGCCGGAGCGCTGCGGGGGCCGCCGAAACCGTCGAAAACTCGGCCTTGAGGTGCCTGGCAGCCAGCGCAGAGGGCAGCGGCCGCCCGGTCCGTGCGGCACCGCTGGACGCGGGTCCCGGCGTCGTGCCGTCCGGGGCAGCACAGGCCCCCAAGGCCGTCACAAGGGACGCACCGAGGATTCCCAGCGCCGCCCGGCGTCCCGGGTTCGCGGGAAACGCGGGCGGGCGGTCTTCACACATGGGTGGTCCTGGCTCGAAAGTGGGGTGTCAGCAGAAGACTAACAGAGCAAAAAGGCGGCCCGGGACGGAGGCTTCACAGATGTGGCCTACAGACCGAAACGCCGTGCATCCTGCGCGGGGCAGGCGTTCATGATGACGTCCAGTCCGGCGGCCTTGGCGCGCGCCGCCGCCGCTTCATCGATGACGCCCAACTGCAGCCAGACGGCTTTGGCGCCGGCGGCGATCGCCTGGTCCACGACTGCCCCCACCCGCTGCGAATTCACGAAACAGTCGACGACGTCGATGGGCCGCTTCCCGGCCGGGATCTCGGCCAGGGACGCGTACCCGGTTTCGCCATGAACGGGATCGGCGGGAAGGTTCACCGGGATGATTTCCATGCCGAGCCGGTCCCGGATGAACAGGGAGGTGTCATAGGCGGCGCGCCATTGGTTGGTGCTGAGGCCGACGACAGCCCAGCGGCCCCTGGTGCGCAAAAGCCGTTCGAGGACTGCCTGATCATTGACGTGGGCCATGAGCACAGCCTAACCGCCGCACGCGCGCCTCGCAGGGCGCGCAGCCGGCCGCCGCGCCCGCGCCTCGCAAGGCGCACAGCACTCTCCGCTGCCGCGGCCCGAACAAATGACTGATCGACAGGCCCGCGACCCGTAGCCACCGAATATTACGCGACAAATCGCGGGAATTTGGGAAAAAGCTCCGGTTCCGTTTTAGTGGAAAGTGACCATCCCGAGCGGCCGAGAGACCTGGATCGATGAAGCCGCAGCAACCCTGGTCGCCGGAATTTCCCCTGGACTCCGGCGATAGCAAGGCAAGAGCCACGGGAACGGCCGGACCGACCACCCGGCAAGGCTCTTTCCGTAGGGTGCTACTGCCAGGACCGATGGAGTGCCCCTATGACTGCTGTTCTGTCCCCTTCCGCGGTTGGGACGTCCCCGGACGCCCCCGCCGGAGCATCCGCCCGCACCTCCGCCCTTTCGGTGTCCTTCCGCGGCCTTCGCCGCACCTTCGGCACAGGCTCCGAAGCCCACACCGTCCTCCGGGACGTGGACTTCGAGGTCCGCTCCGGTGAGGTCCTGGCCATCCTCGGCACCTCCGGCTGCGGCAAGTCCACTCTGCTCCGCGCCACCGCAGGGCTCGATTCCCCCAGCTCAGGCAGCGTCGACATCGACGGCACCCCTGTCCGGGGCATTGACTCCCGCTGCGCCTTCGCCTTCCAGGAACCACGGCTGCTGCCATGGCACACCCTGCAAGCCAACATAGCGATTGGCCTTCCCACCGGAATCAGCGCCAAGGACGGCAAAGCCAAGGTCGCCCGGCTGCTGGAACTCGTGGGGCTCACTGATTTCGCCAAGCACCGTCCCCGCGAAGTTTCCGGCGGCATGGCCCAGCGCGCCTCGCTGGCCCGCGCCCTCGCCCGGAACCCCGGCGTCCTGCTGCTCGATGAGCCGTTCGGTGCGCTCGATGCCCTGACCCGGATCAAGATGCAGGACCTGTTGCTCGACATCCACCGCGCCGAGCCGACCACGGTGCTGCTGGTGACACACGACGTCGACGAAGCCCTCCAGCTTGCCGACCGCATCATTATCCTCGGCCAGGAAACACGCACCGGCGGCACCATCACAGGCGACGATGCCGCCGGCGCCGACGACGGCACTGGGCCGGGCGCCACGATTGTGCGCACCGTCCTGGTGCCCGGCGAGCGGCCCCGGGACCGCGGTTGCGTGGAACTGGCCCGAATGCGGGCCTCGCTCCTGGCCGGCCTCGGCGTCGCCGGCCATTAACCGCAGCTCAGCGTTCCCCGGCATTCCCATGCCGTGCCGGCGCCCCGGTGCCGCCCGCACCACCCCGCACCACCCCGCCCCATCCTGTCTTCCATTCACCCGTTCGCATTTCGCTTGATGTCTCAAAGGATTGCCATGTCGTTCGCCCGTCCAACCACCCGCCGTCCAACCACCCGCCGTTCAATGATTGGGGCCGCCGCCGTCTCCGCTGCCCTGATGCTCAGCGGCTGCGTCGCCGGTGAAGGTTCCGGGGGTGGCCCGGCGGCCAGCGGCGCCGTCGAGGGCGGAACGCTCAACATCGACTTCGCCACGTACAACCCGCTGAGCCTGGTCATCAAGAAGAAAGGCTGGCTGGAGGCCGCACTCAAAGACCAGGGCGTCGCCGTCAACTGGGTCCAGTCCGCCGGGTCCAACAAGGCCAACGAGGCCCTGCGCTCCGGCGCGATCGACGTCGGCTCCACCGCCGGTTCCGCCGCACTGCTGGCCCGCGCCAACGGTTCACCGATCAAGACGATCGACATTTACTCCCAGCCGGAATGGGCGGCCCTGGTGGCCGGGCCTTCCTCGGGCATCACCACGGTGGCCGGGCTCAAGGGCAAGTCCGTGGCCGCGACCAAGGGTACCGATCCGTATTTCTTCCTGCTCCAGTCCCTTTCCGAGGCCGGCCTCTCCGCCAGGGACGTCACGGTGCAGAACCTTCAGCACGCAGACGGCCGGGCGGCGCTGGAGAACGGCTCCGTGGACGCGTGGTCCGGACTGGATCCGATCATGGCCGCCGCGGAGCAGAAGGGCGCCAGGCTGTTCCACCGCAACCTGTCCTTCAACACGTACGGCTTTCTGAACGCCACGGAATCGTTCCTGAAGAACAAGCCGAAGCAGGCCCAGACCGTCGTGAATGCCTATGAGAAGGCACGCGCCTGGGCCGCCGCGAACCCGGACGAGACCGCGCAGATCCTCGCCGACGCCGCGGGACTGGGCCTCGCCGTCGCGAAGACCGTGGTGCTGGAGCGCAGCAACCTGAACGTCGACCCGGCACCGGGCGAGGCACAGCGCAAGGTCCTGGCAAAGATCGGCCCGACCTTCGTGGAGACCGGCGATGTTGCCAGCCAGAAGCAGATCGACGACGCCGTCGCCTCCATCCTGGATGACTCGCTGGTGAAGAAGGCGGATGCGTCCGCCATCAAGGATTCCTGATGACCCAGCCCGGAACTTCCCACCTCGCCGGCACCATTGTTGCGGACGGGCGCGCTGCAGCCGTCCCCGCAACTCCGGCAGCCGCCCGGCCGGGCCCGCCCCATTCGGGACCGAGCGGCTCCCCGGCGAACGGATGGTCCCCCGCCGGGATTCTGGCCAACGGCTGGGCGCGTCTGCTCCTTGGACTGATCATTCCGGCGGCGGTCCTGGCGGCCTGGCAGCTGTCCTCCGCGGCCGGGATCTTCAGCGTTGTCCAGATCCCGCCGCCGGCGATGGTGCTGGAGGCCGGATTCGATCTGCTCCAGCGCGGGCAGCTCGGCCAGCACATCGCTATCTCAACCCAGCGCGTGTTGATCGGCTTCGCCGCCGGAGCGGCCCTTGGCCTCGTCTTCGGCTCGTTCGTTGGCCTCTCCCGCGTCGCTGATGTCCTGCTGGCCCCGGCCCTCGGCGCCCTCCGTGCCGTGCCGTCGCTGGCATGGGTTCCCCTGCTCATTCTCTGGATGAAGATCGGCGAGGATTCCAAGATCACCCTGATCCTGATCGGCGCGTTCTTCCCCGTCTTCACCACCGTCTCCCTGGCGCTGCGCCATGTGGACCGGAACCTGGTGGAGGCCGCGCGGGCCTTCGGGCTTACGGGCGTGAAGCTGCTGACCGCTGTCCAGCTCCCGGCCGTGGTTCCGGCGGTCTTCTCCGGGCTCCGTCTCGCGCTGGCCCAGGCCTGGCTGTTCCTCGTGGCGGCCGAACTCATCGCGTCCTCGATGGGGCTCGGCTTCCTCCTCACCGATTCGCAGAACAACGGCCGCACGGACCGGCTGCTGCTGGCGATCGTACTGCTCGCCGTGATCGGCAAGATGACCGATGCACTGCTGGGCCTCGCCGAGAAACGGGCGGTGAAACGATGGGCGTAAATGTGACTGAAACCATCATGGCTAAAACTCCGACGTCCCCCGCCACCGTCCCCGTCACGGAAGAGGAACGCATCGCGTTCTGGGAGGCGGCCGCCCTTCGCCTCGACTGGGAGCCAACGCCGGCGGGCCAGGCCCCCGGCGGAGGCAAGCCGTGGCATACCGCGCACCGCCGTGTCCCGTCCGACGTCGGGGCCGGTACCGGCCCGCAAATCAGCTGGTTCGACGGCGGAAAGCTCAACGTCGCCTACAACTGCGTGGACCGCCACGTGGAGGCCGGGCGCGGGGACAAGGTTGCCCTGCACTTCGAGGGCGAGCCCGGAGACCGCCGCACCATCAGCTACACCGAGCTGCAGCGCGAGGTCGCCAAGGCCGCCAACGCCCTGCTGGGTCTCGGCATCAGCAAGGGCGACCGCGTGGTCATCTACCTCCCTGTCATCCCCGAAACCGTAATCATCACCCTGGCCGTGGCCCGTATCGGCGCCATCCACTCGCTCGTTTTCGGCGGCTTCTCCGCCGAGGCGCTGAAGTTCCGGGTGGAGGACACCGGCGCCAGGCTACTCGTCACCACCGACGGCCAGTTCCGCCGCGGCGCCGCGGTACCGGTCAAGGACAACGCGGATGCTGCTGTGTCCGGCGACAACGCGATCGAGCACGTCCTGGTGGTCAACCGCACCACAGCACCGGAACTCCTGGACACCGTCCCAATGACCGCCGGCCGCGATGTGTGGTGGCACGACGCCGTCGGGCAGGCCTCCGAGGTCCACACCCCCGAGGCGTTCGACGCCGAAACCCCGCTGTTCATCATGTACACGTCCGGCACCACGGGGAAGCCCAAGGGCCTGGTGCACACCTCCGGCGGCTACCTCACGCAGGCCTCCTGGAGCTTCGAGCACCTGTTCAGCAACCCCGACGCCGCGCTCCGGGGCCAGGACGTCCACTGGTGCACGGCCGACCTCGCCTGGGTCACCGCCCACACCTACGAGCTCTACGGCCCGCTCTCCAACGGCGTCACCCAGGTGATCTTCGAGGGCACACCCAACACCCCGCACCCGGGACGGCACTTCGAAATCATCGAACGCTACGGCGTGACGCAGTACTACACGGCGCCCACCCTGATCCGTTCCCTGATGGGCTGGTTCCCCGACGGCGTCCCGTCCGGCTACGACCTCTCCTCCATCCGCCTGCTCGGCACGGTGGGCGAGGCCGTCAACCCCGAGGCCTGGCGCTGGTTCCGGAAGAACGTCGGCGCCGGCACCGCCCCCGTCGTGGACACCTGGTGGCAGTCCGAAACCGGTGCCACCATCCTCTCCCCCGCACCCACCGACACCGAGTTCAAGCCCGGCTGCGCGGCCCGGCCGCTGCCCGGCGTCAGCACCCGGATCGTGGACGACGCCGGCAATACGGTCCCGCCGGGTGTCCAGGGCTTCATCGTGGTAGACGCCCCCGGCCCCGCCATCGCACGGACCGTGTGGGGCAACCCGCAGCGGTACTTCGATTCGTACTGGCGAAAGTACGCCGACCAGGGCTGGTTCCTCGCCGGTGACGGCGCCAAATACGACGACGACGGCGACATCTGGATCCTCGGGCGGGTGGACGACACCCTCAACGTCTCCGGACATCTGCTCTCCACGATCGAGATCGAATCGGCCCTCGTGTCCCACCCGGACGTTGTGGAAGCCGGGGTGTGCCCGGTCGCGGACCCGACGACCGGCCACGCCGTCGTGGCGTTCGTGGTGCTTCGGGAATCAGCGGTAATCCCCTCCCGCCGCTTTGACACCCTCGCTCGTTCCTCGCTCGCGCGATGCGCGGCTACGGAGGGAATCACCGCCGATTTGAAGGCTTGGGTCGGAGAAAGGATCGGGCCGATCGCGAAGCCGCGCGACGTCGTCGTTGTCCCCGATGTGCCGAAGACGCGCAGCGGCAAGATCATGCGCCGGCTGCTGACCCAACTGTTCGAAGGAACCACGCTCGGTGACACCACCTCGCTCCAGAACGAACCATCCATCGCAGCCATCCAGGATGTCCTGCGCACCCGCTTTACCACCCAAAAGTAAGGAACACTCATGACCGAGACCAGCAACGTCGCACGTCTGTCCGAACCGCTCAAGTTCGCCTACTGGGTTCCCAATGTCTCCGGCGGCCTGGTGGTTTCCACCATCGAGCAGCGCACCGGCTGGGACTTCGACTACAACAAGAAGCTCGCCCGGATCGCCGAAAACTCCGGCTTCGAATACGCCCTGACCCAGACCCGCTACGCCGCCTCCTACGGCGCCGACAAACAGCACGAGGCCACCTCCTTCAGCCTGGCACTGCTGGCCGCGACCGAGCGGCTCAAGGTCATCGCCGCCGTCCATCCGGGCATGTGGCACCCCGGCGTGCTCGCCAAATTCATCATCACCGCGGACCACATCTCCAACGGCCGCGCCGCCGTGAACATCGTCTCCGGCTGGCTCAAGGACGAGTTCACCAACTTCGGCCTGGAATGGCTGGAGCACGACGAGCGCTACGTCCGCACCGAGGAATTCATCAAAATCCTCCGCGGGCTGTGGACCGAGCAGGAGTTCAGCCAGTCCGGCAAGTACTACAACATCAACGACTTCACCCTGCAGCCGGCCCCGGTGGACGTGCCGGGCCGTGCGCACCCGGAGATCTTCTTCGGCGGAAACTCCACCGCGGCGCAGGCCACGGCCGGCCGGGTGGCGGACTGGTACTTCTCCAACGGCAAGGACCTCGAAGGGTTCAAGGAGAACATCGCCGGCGTCGTCGCGGCCTCCGGAGAGGCCGGGCGCGGGGCCGGGGGCGCGCTCCCTGCCCCGCGCTTCGGCCTGAACGGCTTCGTGATCACCCGCGATTCCGAGAAGGAAGCCCGCGAGACCCTCCGTGAAATCGTGGCGAAGGCACACAAGCCCGCCGTCCAGGGTTTCCGCGACGCAGTCCAGGAGGCCGGGGCGTCCACCAAGGACGGCAAGGGCATGTGGGCCGACTCCAGCTTCGAGGACCTGGTCCAGTACAACGACGGCTTCAAGACCCAGCTGATCGGCACGCCGGAGCAGATCGCCGAACGGATCGTGGAATACAAGAAGATCGGCGTGAACCTGTTCCTCACCGGCTATCTGCACTTCCAGGAGGAAGTCGCGGCGTTCGGCCAGGACATCCTGCCCATCGTCCGCGAACTCGAAGCCGACCTCGCCCGGAAGAACGGCACGGAACTGGACCTGTCCGGCACCCCGGTTGCCGCCGACGCGTCGAAAACCGCCGCGCTGGTGACCGCGTAATGGCTGACCGCAAGTTCGGTTTCCGCACCCGCGCCCTGCACGCCGGCGGCACCCCCGATGCCGAGCACGGAGCCCGCGCAGTGCCCATCTACCAGACCACGTCCTTCGTATTCAAGGACACCCAGGACGCCGCAAACCTCTTCGCGCTGCAGAAGTACGGCAACATTTACTCCCGGATCGGCAACCCCACGGTCGCCGCATTCGAGGAGCGCATTGCGTCGCTGGAGGGTGGCATCGGCGCCGTGGCCACAGCTTCCGGCATGGCCGCGGAGTTCATCACCTTCGCCGCGCTCACCCAGGCCGGCGACCACATCGTCGCCGCCTCCCAGTTGTACGGCGGCACGGTGACCCAGCTCGACGTCACGCTGCGCCGCTTCGGCGTAGACACCACCTTCGTTCCCGGCACGGACCCGGCCCACTACGCCGCGGCCATCCGGGAGAACACCAAAGCGATCTTCGTCGAGGTCGTGGCCAACCCGTCCTCGGAAGTCCAGGACCTGGAGGGGCTGGCGAAGGCGGCGCACGACGCCGGTATCCCGCTCGTCGTCGACGCCACCTTGAGCACGCCGTACCTCGTGCGGCCAATCGAGCACGGGGCCGACATCGTGATCCACTCCGCCACGAAGTTCCTTGGCGGCCACGGCACCACCCTGGGTGGTGTGGTCGTCGAGAGCGGCCGCTTCAATTGGGGCAATGGCAAGTTCCCCATGATGACCGAGCCGGTGGCCTCCTACGGGAACGTCTCCTGGTGGGGGAACTTCGGCGAGTACGGCTTCCTCACGAAGCTGCGCTGCGAGCAGCTGCGCGACATTGGCCCGGCGCTCTCCCCGCTGTCGGCGTTCCAGCTGCTGCAGGGCGTCGAGACGCTCCCGCAGCGCCTGGACGAACACCTCAAGAACGCCCAGGCCGTGGCGGAATGGCTCGAGGCGGACGAGCGCGTGGCCTACGTAAACTTCTCCGGCCTGCCCTCGCACCCGCACTTTGAGCGGGCCAAAAAGTACCTGCCGCTGGGGCCGGGCTCGGTGTTTTCCTTCGGCGTGAAAGGAGGCCGCGCCGCGGGGCAGAAGTTCATCGAGTCCCTGCAGCTGGCCTCGCACCTGGCCAATGTCGGCGACTCCCGCACCCTCGTGATCCACCCCGGCTCCACCACCCACCAGCAGCTCAGTCCCGAACAGCTCGAATCCGCCGGCATCCCCGAGGACCTTGTCAGGATCTCCATCGGTCTCGAAGACATCGAGGACATCCTCTGGGACCTGGACCAGGCCCTGGACGCAGCGTCCGAAGAGTCAGCCTCGGATGTGTCCGCCCACGGCGTAGAGGCTGACGCCTGCACGATTGGAGCACTCTCATGAGCAGCGAAGACACCAGAACCTGGACCGGCCCGTCGGCGCCGGAGCGGCTGAACCTGCTGCGACAGGCGAAGTCGATCGCGATTGTGGGCGCCTCGGACAAGCCGTCCCGCGCCAGCTACTTCGTGGCAACGTACCTGCAGTCGTCCACGCGGTACAAGGTGTACTTCGTAAACCCGGTGGTGCAGGAGATCCTGGGCCAGCCGACCTATGCCTCGCTCGCGGACCTGCCGGAGAGCCCGGACATTGTGGATGTGTTCCGCAAGCACGACGACCTGCCGGGGGTCCTGGATGAGGCCGTCGCGGCCGGCGCCAAGACGCTCTGGCTGCAGCTGGGCTCGTGGCATGAGGACGTTGCGAAGGAAGCGGAAGCCGCCGGTCTCGACGTCGTGATGGACCGCTGCGTGAAGATTGAGCATGCCCGTTTCCACGGCGGCCTGCACCTCGCCGGCTTCGACACCGGGGTCATTTCCGCCAAGCGGCAGATCCTGGCCTAGCCCTTCCGGCACCTGTTCGGCGCATTCAGCTGCCGGACTCGCGGGAAACGTGCGGGCTCGCCGTAGCGAAACGGCGAGCCCGCATGTTTCCCGCGAACCGGACGGCGGCCGAACGGGCTGTGGCCGAACGGGCTGTGGCCGGGCTAGGGTTGGCCGGGGAGCGTCGGAAGCACGCCCGGAAGAGTGGGCAGCGGATCCGCGGGAAGGCTCCGGTCCCCGCCCGGGCCGGGGAGTCCGGGGACGGCCGGTGTGACAGGACGACGGGGCGGCGCCGGAAGGACTCCGCCCCGGCCAAGAGCCGGCGGAGTGTCCGCGGCGCCGGGCTTCGCGGGATCCCCGGCAGCGGATTCGGTTGCCTCCGGAGCATCGTGTGCCGTCGGCGGAGTGGCGGAGTCTGCCGCGTTGGACGGCACGGGGCGTGCCGGAATGTCGGCCGGTGACGTGCGGGCGGGCCGCGGAGCCACATCGGGCACCTCGCCGGAAGGCTGGAAAATGCTGCCGACGGTGTGGTTGACCCGGAGGCGGAAGTCCTCGCTGGACGCCGCCACGGCACCGGCGCCGAGGGTCATGGCACCCACGACGGCGCCACCGACGATTGCCAGCCTGCGCTTCCGGCCGCGGCGCTCGGCCAGGCTTGTGACCCCTGCTTGCAGGGATTCCTCGCCGGAATCCGGCGCTGACGCGAGAGCGGGGGCCGCCGTCGTCGGGCCGGCGGAAGCGTGGGCGGCCGAACCTTCAGACCCGGCGGCCAGCAGGGCCGCAAGGTCGGCGCGGGGCGCGGGGGCGCGGTCCGGAACCAGTGCGCGGAGTTCTTCCAGCGAGCTGCGGAGCTCGGTGGAGGCGTCGAGGCCAGACTCACGGAGCATCGCCTGGATGCTGCCATCCTCCTGGGGTTCGCGTGTGCCGGTCATGATGCTGCGTGGTCCTTTTCGGTGACGAGTTCGCGCAGGGCGCTGAGCCCGCGTCGCTGAAGCTGTTTGATGGCACCCGGCGTCTTATCCATGATGCCGGCCACCTGTTCGATGGAGAGGTCCGCGACGATCCGCAGGACCAGGACTTCCCGCTGCTCTTCGTTGAGCCGGGAAAGGGTGTCTGAGATGCCGCCCAGGGATCCAAGGGCCTCGTCCTCGGCGGACGCGGCATACCGGGTGTCATCCCGGGGGTCATATTCGGCCAGGTACGGCGTGCGTTCGGCCCGCCGACGGTAGTCCACAAGCCTGGCGTGGGCGATAGAGAAAATAAAGGTCCGCAAGCCCTTGTGGCCGCCGGTGACGCTGGCGAGTTTCGGCAGGATATCCACGAAGACATCCTGGGTCAGCGCCTCGGCGTCTTCGACGCCGCGGGCCCGGAAGTAGCCGAGCACCGCGGGCGAAATCACCGTGTAGACGGCGCTAAATCCGGAGGGGTCGCCAGCTAAGGCTGCTGACAATTCGTCATCGCCTAGCTGGTCTGCCAAGAGGCTGTCCTTCCGGTTACTGCTGGGGTGCGGCCGCATCAAGTCTAGCGGCCGCACCCCCGGTGCCTCCCCGGGGAGGCGTTTAGTACCTACTTGTTGAGCTCAGGCAGCTCGGCCGACGGCACGGTCGGAACAGCCGGGACGGCCGGAGTAGCCGGCACACCCTTGCCGCCCGGGACGGCCGGAACAGCAATGCTCAGGTCAACGTTGGCGTGTGCGGCACCGTTGGCGCTGCCCTCAAGAGCGGCACCGTTCTTGTCTGCCTCGAGGGAGCCCTCGGCTGAGCCCTCGGTGCTCTCCACACTGGCGTCGCCCTTGGCGGAGCCGTCAGCGGACGGGGATGCCGGTACGGCCGGCACGGCCGGCACGGCCGGCACGGCCGGCACGGCCGGCACGGCGGGAAGTTCAGGTGTCGCCGGCACCGCGGGGGTTGCCGGGACGGCGGGCGTAGCGTGGTTCACTTCGGCCTGCTGGGCGTTCGAAACCTGGGCCGCATTGGCCAGGCCGATACCGGAGAATCCTCCAACTGCGAGAATCGCGGCGCCGACAGCAATCTTGGTGGTCTTGCTAACACTCTTCATAAGAAACGTACATCCTTTGGTTTGTTTGAAGGCCGGCTGAGGCCGCGTCGCGTCGGGGGCAGTTAACAGCCCGCTCGTTCAGTGGAAGGCTGGCCGGCGCCCGATGGGGGCGGGCGCCGGCCTGCACTTGCAGTGGAAGGCCGGCCGGATACCTGATGGGGGTCCAAGCTCCGGCGGCGCTTACAAAGGAGTAATCGTTGGGATACCCCGAAAGGTTACGCACCGATCGGAATTTCTTTTTTTCTGTAGTGGAAGGGCCCTTCGAAGCCCTCAACTGCGGCGTAACGACGGCGGCGGGCCACCTTTCGGGTGACCCGCCGCCGTCGTGCGTCAGTTACTGCGTCAGTCGTTGATCAAATCGTTGATCACGATGGTCTGGTCGCGGTCCGGGCCGACGCCGATCGCGGAGAACCGGGTGCCGGAGAGCTTCTCGAGGGCCAGCACGTAGTTCTTGGCGTTCTCCGGGAGATCCTCGAGCGTGCGGGCGCCGGTGATGTCCTCGGTCCAGCCTTCGAAGTATTCGAAGATCGGCTTGGCGTGGTGGAACTCGGTCTGGGTCATCGGCATTTCGTCGTACCGCACGCCGTCGACGTCGTAGGCCACGCAGACCGGGATCTGCTCGATGCCCGTGAGCACGTCCAGCTTGGTGACGAAGTAGTCCGTGAAGCCGTTAACTCGGGAGGCGTGGCGCGCCAGCACGGCGTCGTACCAGCCGCAGCGGCGGGGACGGCCGGTGTTGACGCCGAATTCGCCGCCGGTCTTTTGCAGGTACACGCCCATCTCATCGAACAGTTCCGTCGGGAAGGGCCCGGCACCCACCCGGGTGGTGTACGCCTTGATGATGCCGATGGAGCGCGAGATCCGGGTGGGGCCGATGCCCGAGCCCACGCAGGCGCCGCCGGCCGTCGGGTTCGAGGAAGTCACGAACGGGTAGGTGCCGTGGTCGACGTCCAGGAATGTGGCCTGGCCGCCTTCCATGAGGACCACCTTGCCCTCGTCCAGGGCGGTGTTCAGGACGTAGGTGCTGTCGATGACCAGGGGGCGGAGGCGCTCGGCGAAGGACAGGAAGTACTCCACGATCTCGTCCACCTCGATGTCGCGGCGGTTGTAGACCTTGACAAGGAGTTCGTTCTTCTGGCGCAGCGACCCTTCGACCTTCTGGCGCAGGATGGAGGCGTCAAAGACGTCCTGGACGCGGATTCCGAGGCGGGCCACCTTGTCCATGTAGGCCGGGCCGATGCCGCGGCCGGTGGTGCCGATGGCGCGGCTCCCGAGGAAACGCTCGGTGACCTTGTCCAGGACCTGATGATAGGGCGCCACGAGGTGGGCGTTGGCGGAGACGCGCAGCTTGGAGGTGTCCGCGCCGCGGGCTTCCAGTCCGTCGATCTCCTGGAACAGTGCCTCGAGGTTCACCACGCAGCCGTTGCCGATGATCGGAACCGCGTTGGGACTCAGGATGCCGGCAGGAAGGAGCTTGAGCTCATACTTCTCACCGCCTACGACGACGGTGTGCCCGGCGTTGTTGCCGCCGTTGGGCTTGACGACGTAGTCAACGCGGCCGCCAAGCAGGTCAGTGGCTTTGCCTTTTCCTTCGTCGCCCCATTGGGCTCCGACGATCACGATTGCTGGCATGGGATCCTCCCCCATTCGTTCGGGCCGACGGCCGTGTGATTCACCAAGGTGGTCACCGGAGGTCAGCGCCGTTCATGAGAATGCCCCGACTCTGCCGCTGTGCTCTTACCATCACCGCCAGAGTCCGGGGCTCTTACCACCCAAGTTTAGCCGATCGCGGTGGCGGGAAGTCATTTCACCATCCGATGGACTCATTGGCTGGCCGCGGTGAATGCAACGGCGGCTTCGGCCAGTCCGGGCCACGCCTCCAAAGGCCGCGACGGCGGCAGACGACGATTCTTCTTTCTTCATGGCTGCATCATCCACCAGCAAGAACCATGGCGGCCACGGCGTGTCACTAAGCATCCGGATCTTGTGGCGGGCCGGGCGGCCGGGAAAATGTGATTGCGTGCACAGGTTGCGGCCCGGACTGCAGTGCTAATCCGCAGATTCCCGGGGGCCCGGCGGAGCCCGGACGGCTTTCGAGTTCCCGGGCCGGCACGTCATTTCGCAGAGCTTGATAGACTAATAAGGATCGACCAGGAATCGGTCCACACCACATTTTCAAACCACACCGTATTTGGCGTGCCCGGTGCTCGGCCCGCCCGCGTACGGTTTGGCAGCTTTACCGATCCCGCAGGAGACTCAGCAATATATGACAGCCTTGGCCACTGAAAATTCCCGCGAACTGCTTCTGAGCCGCCGCTACGAACCTAGCGTCGCGGCCGTCAACGAGCTGTGCGACACGCTGCAGTCCACCAAAACCGGCATGAATGTCCCCTACGTGGACCCGATCCACGACGTCGACGAGTGCCGCATCATCAGCCTTTTCTCCAACATCGGCATCGAAGATGAGTCCGGCTTCATCACCGCCGGCGACGAGGAAGCGGCCACGCGGCTGCTCGGCGTCCAGTGGAAGCTGGGTCTGCGTCCCGAGTACGTTATGCCGTGGAACGTCCACCCCTGGTACGTCCCGGGTGAGCCGAACGGCAAGTTCACGCCGGACCAGATTTCCGCCGGCCTGAAGCCGTTGTTGAAGTTCCTGGCCGTCGTTCCCCGCGCCTCCGTCATCGTGGCGCACGGTACCGAGGCCAACCGCCTCGCCAACCTGCTCCTCAAGACCGAAGTGCCCATGATCTGGCGCCGCGGCCTCAAGACCTACAAGGTCCGCTCACTCAGCGGCCGCGCCTTCGCCGGCACGCCGGCCCGCCAGGAGCAGTACCTCGACGAAATGAACACCGTCTACGCGGACGCCATGGCCCGCACGGGTCTGGCCAAGACCAGCTAAGTTTCCCCAACGCACGACGGCGGGCGCCCACCTTGGTGAGCGCCCGCCGTCGCTCTTTAAGCCGCACTACAAAAGCAACGCGGGGTCACTTCCGGCCCATCCCAGGATGTGGAATGGGCGCGAAGTGACCCCGCGTTGCTGTGTGTTACCCGGTTAGCGCTTCTCGAGTTCGATGGCTGCCTTGGCCGTGGGATCGGAGTCCTTGAGGAACTTCTCGATCCGCTCCGGCTCTTCGGCCTCGCCGATCGCGGCGGACGCCCGCCCCAGCGAGTAGAGGGCCCGAAGGAAGCCGCGGTTCGGTTCGTGCTCCCACGGGATAGGCCCGACCCCGCGCCAGCCGTTGCGGCGCAGCGAATCCAGGCCGCGGTGGTACCCCACCCTCGAGTAGGCGTAGGAGTCGATGGTCCGGCCCTCGGTCCATGCTTCCTCGGCCAAGACGGCCCAGAGCAGCGAGGACGTCGGGTGGTTCTCCACCAGGTCCAGTGCCTCCTGGCCCGCATCCAGCGCAGCGTAGACCTCGGTCTCGGCGGGAAGGAGTGTGGGCTCGGGACCCATCAGGTTCCTGCGGAACTCGTCGGACATGCTTAGAACGTCTTTCCGGTGGAGCCGAGCTGCTGGGCCGCCTCGACGACGCGGGCCGCGAGGCCGGCTTCGGCGGACGCGCCCCAGACGCGGGGATCGTAAAGCTTTTTGTTGCCGACCTCGCCGTCAACCTTCAGCACACCGTCGTAGTTGCGGAGCATGTGGTCCGCCACGGGGCGGGTGAAGGCGTACTGGGTGTCGGTGTCAATGTTCATCTTGATGACACCGTAGGAGACGGCGTCGGCGATTTCCTTCTCGGAGGAGCCCGAGCCGCCGTGGAAGACGAGGTCGAAGGGGTTGGGCTTGCCGATCCTGGCGCCCACCTGCTCCTGGATGTCCTTGAGGATCTCAGGGCGCAGCTTTACCCCGCCGGGCTTGTAGACGCCGTGCACGTTGCCGAAGGTCAGCGCGGTGATGTAGCGGCCGTTTTCGCCGGAACCGAGGGCATCGATGGTGGCCAGGGCGTCTTCGACGGTGGTGTAGAGCTTGTCGTTGATGGCGTTCTCGACGCCGTCTTCCTCGCCGCCGACAGTGCCGATCTCGACCTCAAGGATCATTTTTGCGGCCGCGGTGCGCGCGAGGAGTTCGCGGGCGATCCGCAGGTTCTCGGGGAGGGTTTCGGCGGAGCCGTCCCACATGTGCGAGTTGAACAGCGGGTTGCGGCCGGCCTTGACCTCAGCCTCGGAGGCAGCCAGCAGCGGCAGGACGAAGCCGTCGAGCTTGTCCTTGGGGCAGTGGTCCGTGTGCAGGGCGATATTGACCCCGTAGTTCTTGGCGACCTCGCGGGCGAACGCGGCGAAGCCCAGCGAACCGGCCACCATGTCCTTGGTGGAGGCGCCGGACCAGTAGGCCGCGCCTCCCGTGGAGACCTGGACGATGCCGTCGGACTCGGCCTCGGCGAAGCCGCGGAGGGCGGCGTTGAGGGTCTGGGAGGAGGTGACGTTGACAGCCGGGAACGCGAAGCCGCCCGTCTTAGCGCGGTCGATCATCTCGGAGTAGATCTCTGGGGTTGCAATGGGCATGCTGACTCCTAAAGTGAATTTCGTCTGCGGGCTGGGTGGACCCTGGAGTGAACCTCGTCGGCTAGGAACCATCCTAGCCATTCCTGCGCCGCGGCCGTGTCTCCGGTCACTAGCGGCCTGTAATACTCACGCCCGGCCAGCCCCGGCATCCCAGCGCTTCCCCCGAGTTGGCACTTCGCGGGGATTCCGGGCACCCTACCCCGGGAGCTGGTTGAATACGTGGCGGCGGACCCAGGCATGCATCGCGATGGCCGCGGCGGAGGCGGCGTTGATGGAGCGGGTGGAACCGAACTGTTCGATCGACAAGGTGTCCACGGCGGCCGCGTGGACCTCAGGGGTCAGCCCGGGGCCCTCCTGCCCGAACACCAGAACGCAATCGCGGGGCAGTTCATAGGTCTCCAGCGGCACGGAGTCCGGGAAGATGTCGATGCCGATGATCGCCAGCCCCTCCCCCTGCGCCCAGGCGACGAAGTCGTCAACGGTGGGGTGGTGGCGGACGTGCTGGTAGCGGTCGGTGACCATGGCCCCGCGGCGGTTCCACCGGCGTCGTCCGATGATGTGCACTTCCTTGGCCAGGAACGCATTGGCGGTCCGCACTACGGTGCCGATGTTCATGTCGTGCTGCCAGTTTTCAATCGCGATGTGGAAGTTGTGGCGTTTGGAGTCAAGGTCCGCCACGATCGCCTCGTGCTTCCAGTAGCGGTACTGGTCCACAACGTTGCGGCGGTCCCCGTCCGCCAGGAGATCCGGATCCCAGTGCTCGCCCTGCGGCATTTCGCCGTGCCAGGGTCCGACGCCGACCTCCGCCTTCCGCTCCGCCCCGGCCTCTGTCTCGTAGGCTGACTCCGCCGCCGGGGCGGTGGGCTCGCTGGGGCTCTCGGGTTCAGTCACGACTCAACATTAGACTTAGGAACAGGAAGCGACACATTTACGGCGGAGGACACCATGGCGGACCAGCATGAAGACCAAAGGACAGATTCAGGCGACGGACGTTCACGGGCGTCGGTGTACCGCAGCGGCCAGGAGATCGAGTGCTGGCTGACCGACATGGACGGCGTGCTGGTCCACGAAAACCAGCCCATCCCCGGCGCCGCGGAACTCATCCAGCGCTGGGTGGACACCTCCAAGCGGTTCCTCGTCCTGACCAACAACTCAATCTTCACGCCCCGGGACCTCGCCGCCCGGCTGAAGAGCTCCGGACTGGAAATCCCGGAGGAGAACATCTGGACCTCGGCACTGGCCACGGCCCAGTTCCTCAAGGACCAGGTGCGCGGCTCGGAGTCCGGCAACCGCGCCTACACGATCGGCGAAGCAGGGCTCACGACGGCGCTCCACGAGGCCGGCTTCATCCTCACCGACCAGGACCCGGACTTTGTGGTGCTCGGCGAAACCCGCACCTATTCCTTTGAGGCCATCACCATGGCGATCCGGCTGATCCTGGGCGGCGCACGGTTCATCGCCACCAACCCGGATGCCACCGGCCCGTCGAAGGACGGTCCGATGCCGGCCACCGGTGCCATCGCGGCGCTCATCACCAAGGCGACCGGCCGCGAACCGTACATTGTGGGCAAACCGAACCCGATGATGTTCCGCTCGGCGATGAACCAGATCGACGCGCACTCGGAAACCACGGCCATGATCGGCGACCGGATGGACACCGACATCATCGCCGGCATGGAGGCGGGGCTGCACACGGTGCTGGTGCTCAGCGGCATCACCCACCGGGACGACATCGCCGCGTACCCGTTCCGGCCGAACCAGATCCTGAACTCCGTGGCGGACCTGAAGAACCAGATCTAGGTGTCGGCAGGGGCCAGAGACACGCGCCAGCGCTAGAAGGCGGTTTTCTTGCCGCCGCCGGAGGGCAGCGGGAAGAGTTCGTCCTGCAGCTCCTCGATGACCGGCCGGTACACGAACGGATTCCAGCCCGGGCTGGCATGCGCGGGCCTCGCCCCATCGGTGCGCAGCAGATCGGACGCCATGTTGTCCTTGAACGTCAGCATCCACGAGTCACGGGCCGTCTCGTAGTCCACGGTGCGGTCCCGGGGATTGCCGATGAAGGCCATCCTGGTGCCGCCCAGCTTCCCCGCGAAGCGGCTGCCGTCAAAGTGGTAGATGTACGCCGATTCGGACTGGATCAGCACGCTCGAGGGCGCAATCGGGGACAGCTGCTCCAGCGTTTGGTCCAGGACCTGCCCCCAGCTCCGCTCGTCCTTGTGCAGCATCCGCTCGCCGAGCTCATACCCGCCCCGCAGCACCGTGGGGAAGCGGAATCCGGTCTCGTAGAGGAACACGACGCCCTCGAACCAGCTCTGGTCCAGAACATCGTATTTGCTGTACGGGCTGGAATCGAGCAGGATAAACGCCACCTCAATGCCGTGCAGTTCCCCGAGCCTGGCGGCCACCTGCGTCGCCACCATTCCGCCGAAGCTGTGGCCGTAGAAGTAGAGCGTGCGGAGCTTGTGGACCCGCACATACTCGACAATGGCGATGACGATCTTGTCGATGTCCAGGCCCACATTGGAATAGCCGACGGCGGCCAGCTGGCCGCGCTTGTTCAGCGCCCCGCGCAGCGCGTTCAGGATCCACTGCGCCTCTTCCCAGCTCGTTTTGTAGCCGGGAAACAGGAACCAACTGGCGTCGGGGAAGTAGCTCTCCGCGGTACCGTCCGGCACCCGGAGGATCTTGTTGACGCGGCGCTCGGCCTGCACCCTGCGGGTGAAGAGCATATCCGCCGCGAGCAACGATGCGGACCCGCTACCTGCCAGGAAACTGCGCCGCGAGAATCTCTTGAGCTCGGCGGCGTGGCGAAGCATGCCGGCCGCGTTGTCAGCCGGCCCGCCCACATCGTTTACTTCCGTCTCACGCGGCACACCTCTACCGTAGTCACCGCGGATCGCGGATCTGAAACGAGGCCGGATAACCGCTCAGCCAAAGTCCCGCTGTGCGCTCGCCCTAGGCCGGATCCGGCTCCCCGCCGACTTCGCGCCGGGTGATCTCCAGGCCAATTTCGTCATAGGTGGCCAGGAGTTCCGAGCGGGCCATATCTGCGGGGTCGTCGAGCAGCCCGAACACGGAATCGCTCGCTGCCAATAACTCGTCGTCGGAGAACCCGGTCAGCGGCCGGGTTCCCGAGGCATCGATCGACGCTGTGAAGTCTCCCGAGACGTCAAGGGGCTGCAGTACGGCGGCGGGGTCATCGTTGTGCGGGTTAAGTTCGAGGGAGACACGGCCTCCGGTGGGCAGGGCTCCGGCCACCGCGGCGTGCGCCAGGCCGCCGTCGATCGTGTTGAGATCATTGCGAAGGCCGGCCAGGGCCGAAGATTCCACGACGGCCGCACGGCCAAGGTTTACGGTGATGTGGGAGGTAATCCCCATCCGGCGGACGCGCTGGATCATCTGCATGAGGGACGGTCGGGAGCCCTGCGTGAGGCTCCCCCGGACGTCGATCCGGACGGCATCCGTGCCGACGTCGAGTTTGACATGGGCTAGCAACATCTGGTCCATAGGTACTCCAAAAGAGGGTGTCTATGGCCGACGGCTCAACCTCGTTCAGCCTAACGGCAGGAATCGGTGGGCACAAGTCATACGCCACTACCGGATCGGCCGTACGGGGTCAGACTGACTCTCTGCGGACCGGCTCTTCGAAGTGCGTCCGGGTCGCTGCGCCGCCGACAGACTGGACCAAGGAGTTGGCGATGTCACGCAGTTTCACGTTGCCGTTGCTGGAGGCATCGGTGAGGATCCTGACGGCGGTTTCCTGGTTACAGCGGTTCTGTGCCATAACAATCCCAATGGCCATGTCGATCACAGTGCGGGATTCGAGCGTGGCCCGGAGATTGGCGGCGCTGTCCGTGTGCAGGGCGAAGCGGACGGCCAGCCGCAGCGCCTGGGAGATTTCACGGGTGTAGCCGCGCGCCCGGGCGGCAACGTCGCCGTCGAACTTGCGCGGTGCGTCCGAGTACAGGTTCAGGGCGGCCTGGGCCTCGCCCTGCAGATGGAACGGTACGGACAGCACGGAGCGCAGCCCGTACGAGGCGACGGCGCTGGCATAGTCCGGTCCCCAGCGGTCCTCAACGAAGAGGTCCGGAACGTAGACTTCGCGTTCTTCCTTGGCTGCGGTCAGGCACGGGCCCTGCGAGAGCCGGTACTGGATTTCGTCGACTTCGCGGGCGGAGTCGCTGCTCCAGCCGATGGTCGCGGCCTTGCGGTCGCGCAGCAGGGTGATGCCGCACAGGGCATCGTCGCCGGCGCCGGCCACCTGGTGTGCGGAAAACCTCGCGAGTTCATTGAGGAACTCTTCGAAATCCGCGCTGTCCAGGATGAGGTTCTGGATCTGGTCCACGGTGCTGGGTGGCTCGGTTCCGATGATTTCTTCAGGATGGAGCATGGCGCATGGTCTCCGGGGCTCAGATGGGTATTACAAAATGATAAATCACGCCCAAACCACCGTCCACACGCGTCCGCTGAAGGGTGAACTCCTAGCTGAGGCCGAGTTCGTCCTTGCCGAAGGCGAAGAGGTAGGGAACGCCGGCCTCTGCCTCGATCTTTTCCTTGGCACCCGTGTCGCGGTCCACGATCACGGCGACAGCGACAACGTTGCCGCCGGCCCTGCGGACGCCGTCGACGGCGGTCAGGGCGGACCCGCCGGTCGTGGAGGTGTCCTCAAGCACCAGCACCTTGCGGCCCTCGACGGAAGGGCCTTCCACCTGCCGGCCCATGCCGTAGGACTTCTGCGCCTTCCGGACCACAAAGGCGTCCACGGGGCGCCCGGCATCGACAGCGGCGTGCATCAAAGCGGTGCCCACCGGGTCGGCACCCATGGTGAGACCGCCCGCGCACTCAAAGTCGATGCCGGCGTCGTCCAGCAACGAGAGCATGACCTGGCCGACCAGCTTGGAGGCCTCATGGTGCAGCGTGATCCGGCGAAGGTCGATGTAGTAGTCGGCCTCGGCGCCGCTGGAGAGGATGACCTTGCCGCGGACAACGGCCAACTCCTTGATCAGTTCAAGAAGGCGGGCACGGGCGGCAGCGGCGTCAGCTGCAGGGACACTTGTGGCAGTCATGGGACCCAGTTTAGTGGCTGGGCGGTACCGGATTCCCAGCCGGCCCATTTGAAGTCGGGCAGCGCGCCGAATGCATCCTGGACCCGCGCGCCGGGTCTTTGTCCTCTAGGAACCCCTGACTGTCAGGAGTCCGATGGAACCATGACGGCAGGAAAGGAATCTTCCACCCGCTGGCCCACCATCCCCAAAGACTTCGGCGGTTTCCGGGTCCGGCCGAATCTGGTGGACTATGACGGGGCCTGTGCCGCGTTCTCCTGGGACGAAGCCCGCCACGAACTGTCCGGGCTGCCCGGGGGCCGCGGCGTCAACATTGCATACGAGGCAGTGGACCGGCACGCCGCCGGCGGGCGGGCGGGGCACGAGGCGTTGCGGTTCGTCCGGGCCGACGGCAGCAGCCATTCCCTCACCTTCGCCGAGCTCGCCGAACAAACCAACCGCTTTGCCGGCGTGCTGCGCAGCCTCGGCATCGGGCGCGGAGAGCGCGTCTTCTCGCTCACGGGCCGCGGGCCGGCGCTCTACATCGCCGTGCTGGGCACCCTGAAGAACGCCAGCGTCTTCTGCCCGCTGTTCTCCGCGTTTGGCCCCGAACCCGTCCGCCAGCGGCTGCAGCTGGGCTCCGGCCGGGCCCTGGTCACCACCCGGGCTCTCTACCGGAAGAAGGTTTCCCAGCTCCGCGATTCCCTCCCGGATCTCCGGCACATCCTGCTGACCGACGCCGACGGCCGCCCGGAGCCGGGCACACTGGACCTCGCCGCGCTGATGCGCGCAGCGCCGGCCGACTGCGGGATCGCCGCGACGCAGGCCGAGGACATGGCGCTGCTGCACTTCACGTCCGGGACTACCGGAACCCCGAAGGGCGCCATCCATGTGCACGACGCCGTCACCGCCCACCATGCGACCGGCACCACCGCCCTTGACCTGCACCCGGAGGACATCTACTGGTGCACGGCCGACCCGGGCTGGGTCACCGGAACCTCGTACGGCGTGATCGCGCCGCTGACCCACGGCGTGACGACCGTCGTGGATGAGGAGGAGATGGACCCGGACCGCTGGTACCGGATCCTCGCCGAACAACACGTCACGGTCTGGTACACCGCCCCCACGGCGCTGCGGATGCTCATGAAGGCCGGCGCGGACCGCACCAAGGGCCATGACCTGTCCGCGCTGCGCTTCGTCGCCAGCGTCGGGGAACCGCTCAATCCGGAGGTCGTCGTCTGGGGCCAGGAGGCGTTCGGCCAGCCCGTGCATGACAACTGGTGGCAGACCGAAACGGGCGGCATCATGATCTCCAACTTCGCTTCCACCGAGATCCGCCCCGGCTCGATGGGCCGGCCGCTGCCCGGCGTCGAGGCGGGCATCGTGGCCCGGGACGCGCAGGACAAGCCGATCGTCCGCGACGGCGAGGCGGTCCTCGTCACGGCGCCGGATGCGGTGGGCGAGCTGGCCCTGCGGCCGGGCTGGCCCTCCATGTTCCGCGGCTACCTGCATGAGGAGGAACGCTACCGCCGCTGCTTTGCGGGCGGCTGGTACCTCACCGGCGACCTCGCTAAGCGCGACGCCGACGGGTACTACTGGTTCGTCGGACGCGGCGACGACGTCATCAAGTCCTCGGGGCACCTGATCGGCCCTTTCGAAGTGGAGAGCTTGCTGATGGAACACGAGGCCGTGGCCGAGGCCGGGGTGATCGGGGTCCCCGATCCGGTGGCCGGCGAGGTGGTCAAGGCGTTCGTGGAACTGCGGCCCGGCTGGGAACCCTCCGAGGAACTGCAGCTGGCGATCATCGGCTTCGCCCGCAAGAGACTCGGCCCGGCGGTGGCGCCCCGGCTGTTGGACTTCACCACGGCCCTGCCGCGGACCCGCAGCGGCAAGATCCTCCGGCGGCTGCTCAAGGCCCGCGAGCTGGGTCTGCCGGAGGGCGACACGTCCACGATCGAGACCCCGGCGGGGGCGCAGGAGCCGGAGGCCTCCCCGGTCGAGCCGGTTTCCGGGCCGGAGGCCCGGACATGACCGGCCCCCTAGACCCGCCCGGCAGCCATCTGGATCCGGACCACGGCCGGCACCTGCTGCTGCAGATGCTCCGCGTCCGCCGGTTCGAGGAAAAATGCGTCGAGCTCTACAGCGCCGCCAAGATCCGCGGCTTCCTGCACGTGTACATCGGCGAGGAAGCGGTCGCGGCGGGCGTCCTGGAAACGCTGGAGCCGGAGGACGCCGTCCTCGCCACCTACCGGGAGCACGGCCACGCCCTCCTCCGCGGGGTCTCCGCCGGTGCGATCCTGGCGGAGATGTACGGCTTCGTGGAGGGCTGCTGCCGCGGCCGCGGCGGGTCCATGCACTTGTTCGACGCCGCCACCCGCTTCTTCGGCGGCAACGCGATCGTCGCCGGGGGCCTGCCGCTCGCCGTCGGACTGGCTCTCGCGGACAAGATGGCCGGGCGCTCCCGCGTGACCGTGTGCTTCTTCGGCGAGGGCGCCGTCGCGGAGGGCGAATTCCACGAAAGCCTCAATCTCGCCGCGCTGTGGCAACTGCCGGTGCTGTTCTGCTGCGAGAACAACCTCTATGCCATGGGGACGGCGCTGGGGCGTTCGGAATCGCAGACGGACATCGCCCTCAAGGCCGCCGTCTATGAGATCGCCGCGTGGGCCGTGGACGGCATGGACGTCCTGGCCGTCGAGGAAACGGCCCGGCGCGCCGTGGACGCCGTCCGTTCCGGCGGCGGACCGCACTTCCTGGAGCTGCGCACCTACCGGTTCCGGGCGCACTCGATGTTCGACCCGGAACGGTACCGCGAGAAAGCCGAAGTCGCCCGCTGGCTCGAACGCGACCCCATCGTCCTGCTGCGCGCCGCGATGGAGGCCGCAGGCCAGCTCTCCGCCCAGGACTGGGAACAACTGGAGACGGATGCCGACGCGGAGATTGCAGCCGCTGTCGTATTCGCCGAAGCCGGAACCCCCGAACGGGTGGAGGACCTCACCCGGTTCGTGTACAGCGACCGCGGCGCCAGCCCGAAAACCGGCGCCGGCGAACGGAATGAGCCATGAAGTCCAGCTACCGCGAGGCCCTTCGGGCCGGCATCCGCGACGCTATGCAGCGCGACGAGCGGGTGTTCCTGATGGGTGAGGACGTGGGGGCTTACGGCGGATCCTTCGCGGTTAGCCTGGGCCTGCTGGAGGAGTTCGGCCCGGAACGCATCCGCGACACCCCGCTCTCGGAGTCCGGCTTCGTCGGCGCCGGAATCGGGGCGGCGCTCGGCGGAATGCGACCGATCGTGGAGATCATGACCGTCAACTTCAGCCTGCTCGCGCTGGACCAGATCGTGAACAACGCCGCCTCACTGCTGCACATGTCCGGCGGACAATTCAATGTCCCGATCGTGATCCGGATGACCACGGGCGCCGGCCGTCAGCTCGGGGCCCAGCATTCGCACAGCCTCGAGGGCTGGTACGCGCACATCCCCGGCCTGCGCATCCTCGCCCCCGCCACGCTCGCCGACGCCCGCGGCATGTTGTGGACCGCGCTCCAGGACCCGGATCCGGTGCTGATCTTCGAGCACGGCTCGCTCTACAACATCGCCGGGGAGCTCGACGACGACGCCGGGCCGGTGGACATCGATGCCGCCGCAATCCGGCGTCCCGGCGCCAACATCACCCTGATCACTTACGGCGGTACGCTTCCGGCAGTGCTCGACGCCGCCGGACAGCTCGCGGCCGAGGGCATCGACGCGGAGGTGCTGGACCTGCGCACCCTGCGGCCGCTCGACGAGGCCGCCATCCTCGCCTCCGTCCGAAAGACCCACCGCGCCGTCGTGGTGGATGAAGGCTGGCGCAGCGGCAGCATCTCCGCCGAAATCAGCGCCCGGATCACCGAGAACGCATTCTATGACCTGGATGCCCCGGTGGGCCGGGTCTGCAGCGCCGAAGTGCCGATCCCCTACTCCAAGCATCTGGAACTTGCGGCACTGCCGTCTGTGGACCGGATCACCGCGGCGGCCCGTCAGGCGGTCAGCGCCGGTGGCTGACTTCCTGATGCCCTCGCTCGGGGCCGACATGGCACACGGCAAGATCGTCGAATGGCTGGTCAAGCCCGGCGACTACGTCCGCCGCGGGGACCTCGTGGCGGTGGTGGATACCGACAAGACCGTCATGGATGTGGAGTCCTTCCAGGAAGGAGTGGTCGCAGAGCTGCTGGTGGACCTCGGCGAAACGGTGCCGGTGGGCACACCGCTGGCCAGGATCACGCAGACGCCGGCCGAGGTCGGGGCTGAGGCGCCGCCGCCTCGGGCCGTTGCAGCGAAGGCCGCCACCCCGATGGAAGCTCCCCAATTCGCCCCTCCGGTGCGGCATCTGGCACACCGGCTGGGCGTCGACACGGCCAGGATCCACGGCACCGGCAAGGGCGGCGCCATCACGCGGGCAGATGTGGAGCACGCCGTGGCGTCGAGGCCGTCCGCCGGACGGGTGCGTTCCTCCCCCCGGGCCCGCAGGCTCGCCGCCGAACTCGGCGTCGAACTTTCCACCGTCAGCGGCACCGGCCCGGAGGGTACCGTGACCGTGACGGACGTGCAGCACGCCGCGGCCAGCCCGCCGGCGCCACGTCGCCCGGAGCCAGGTCGCTCGGAGGCCGCGCCGGAAGCTCCAACCAAAGATCCGGCTTCGGGGGTGCCGACCGCCGGGACAGCGGCGTTGGAGAAGCCTTCAGCGGCCCGCGATCGCGTGGCCAGCCTGCGCCGTTCCATCGGCGTGCTGATGTCACGCTCGAAGAAGACCATCCCGCACTACTACCTCAGCACCACCCTGGACCTGCGCGCCGCCGTCGACTGGATGCAGTCCGTCAACGCGAAGCGGCCGGTCGCCTCGCGGCTGGTCCCCTCCGCGCTCCTGCTCAAGGCTGCGGCGCTCGCGGCCAGGGAGGTCCCGGAGGTCAACGGCTTCTACGACGACGACGCCGGCTTCCGGCCCAGCGCGTCCGTGCATCTCGGTGTCGCCGTGGCCCTGCGCCAGGGCGGCCTGGTGGCGCCGGCCATTCACGACGCGGACACCCTCCCGGTGGACGTGCTGATGGAGCAGCTGAGGGATCTCGTCAGCCGGGCCCGGGCGGGACGCCTGCAGCGCGCCGAGATGGCGGACCCGACGATCACCGTGACCAACCTCGGGGACCTGGGGGTGGAGAGCGTCTTCGGTGTGATCTATCCTCCGCAGGTCGCGATGGTCGGATTCGGCCGGGTGCTGGAACAGCCGTGGGCGCACAACGGGCTGCTCGGCGTCCGGCCCGCCGTCGTCGCCACCCTCTCCGCCGACCACCGGGTCAGCGACGGGCTGCGCGGCGGCCGCTACCTGGCCCGGATCGACGAGCTGCTGCAGAAGCCGGAGGAACTGTGAACCAGGTGGGATTGTGAAACGGGAGGAACCATGAACGAACAGGACGCCCGGGCGGCGGTGCGGGCTGCGATCGGCAAGGTGGCACCGGACGTGGACTTGGCCGAAGTGGACGAGGCCGCCCGGCTGCGGCAGGACCTGGAACTCGACTCGCTGGACTTCCTTCGGCTCGTCGAAACGATCGACACGGCCACCGGCGTCGACATCCCGGAGCGGGACTACCCGGAAGTGGCCACGGTCAAGGGGCTGATCGGGTACCTTGCGGCCCACGGCTAAGCCCGGGGCGGGAAGCGCCGGGCTATGAGTGCTGCGGCGTGCGCCGGGCGAAGGCGGGCGCGTGTTCGGGCCGCGGTCCGAAGGCAACGAACCGCGGAACCACCCTGCCGACGGCCGGGATATGCCGGGCCACGAACAGCAGGACGGCCGGCGCCCCGGCCCGCTTTCCGGTCATGATCGGCTCGAACAGCACGCGGTGCATGACCCGCTGGACAGTCTGCACGACGACGGTGGGCGTCCGCCGTCGTCGTTCGACTTTCGCGAGGTCCGGGCGGGACACCCTGCCCCGGAGCAGCGCCGGGGCAAGGCAGTCCGCGGCGGCCACAGCGTCCTGGATGGCGAGGTTGATCCCCACCCCGCCGGCAGGGGACATCGCATGCGCGGCGTCGCCTATGCAGAGCAGGCCATTGATGTGCCATGGGCGCAGCCGGTCCAGGCGCACGTCCAGCCAGTGCAGGTCCGCCAGCGAGGCGATGGCGTTCACGCGGTCGGCGAGGTCCGGGCGGAGCGCCGCGATCCGCCGCCGAAAGCGTTCAACCCCTTCGGCGCGGATCCGGGCGCCCGTGCCTTTCGGCGCGAGGTATCCCATTTGGTAATAGTCGGTGCGATTGAGCGCCAGGAGGGCCTCGCCCCGGCCGAATGCGGGGACGATTCCGGCCACTTCGCCGAGTTCCGAGGCGTAGCGCGGCAGCCGGAACCACCAGGTGTCGAACGGTACCGGATACTCCTTCGGCGCCAGCCCGGCCTCTCGGCGCAAAGTCGAGTGCCGCCCGTCGGTGGCGACCACAAGGTCTGCCTTGAGCTCGCCCTCCGTTCCGTCCGCGGCGCGGTAGCGGACTCCGGTCACCCGGCCGCCGTTGCGGATCAGCGCGGTGGCGGTGTGACCCATCCGCAGGGTAAAGGACGGTTCCTGGGCGGCGGCGTCGGCGAGGAAGTTGAGGAAGTCCCATTGCGGCATCAGGGCGACGTAGTTGTAGGGCGGCGGGAGCGAATCGAAGTTGCCCATCGTCACCGGCGGCCCGCCGGGCACCGGGAAAGCCACGTTGTTCAGCCGGCTCTGCGGCAGCCGGCGGAACTCCTCGCCCAGGCCCAGTTCGTCGATCAGCCTGATGGTCGAAGCATGGACGGTGTCGCCGCGGAAGTCCCGGAAGAAATCGGCATGTTTCTCCAGCACCGTAACCTGCACTCCGGCCCGGGCCAGCAGCAGGCCCAGCATCATGCCGGCCGGCCCGCCGCCGGCCACCACACATCCTGTCGTCTCCATGGCCATACGCTACGCCTGTGCGGGTTAGCGCGGGAGGAGTTTTTCGCTGCGGAAATGGACTGGCGCTGCGCGAAATTCCCGGCGCTACGGGTATCCGCGTAGCGTCCTGTCTATTCCGCAGCGCCAGGCCGAAAGCGCTGCGCGTGGCGCCTGCACGGGCACCTGCCGGCGCAAGAGTTGAGCCCGTTGGCACGGCTGGCTAGGCTGTGAAGCATGCGTGAACTCCAGGCGAAAATCATCGAAGAAATGGGCGTCCAGCCCCGGATCGACCCCGCCGGGGAGGTGCGCAAACGCGTCACCTTTCTCAAGGACTACCTGAAAGCGACCCACACCCAGGGATTCGTCCTCGGGATCTCCGGCGGGCTGGACTCCTCCCTGGCCGGGCGGTTGGCCCAGCTTGCCGTCGAAGAGCTCACGGCCGAGGGCGTGGAAGCCAACTTCGTCGCCGTCCGCCTGCCCTACGGCGTGCAGCACGATGAGGACGACGCCCAGGCCGCACTGGACTTCATCCAGGCCAAGACCGAGTGGACATTCAACATCTCCGCGGCAGTGGATGGCTTCGAGGACGAATTCGAGAAGACCGTGGGCAGTGGGATCTCCGACTTCCACAAGGGCAACACCAAGGCCCGCACCCGCATGATCGCGCAGTACGCCCTCGCCGGCGAGCACAACTACCTGGTCATCGGAACGGACCACGGCGCGGAATCAGTCACTGGCTTCTTCACGAAATATGGCGACGGCGGGGCTGACATCCTGCCGTTGTTCGGACTGAACAAGCGCCAGAACAGGGCGCTCCTCGCTGAACTGGGCGCCCCGGCCCGGATCTGGGAGAAAGTCCCCACCGCTGATCTCCTGGACGGCCAGCCTGGCCGCACCGACGAGGACGAACTGGGCCTCAGCTACGACACGATTGATGACTACCTCGAGGGCCGCGACATCCCTGTGGCCGCAGCCGAGCTGATTGAACAGAAATTCCTCCGGACCCGGCACAAGCGAACGGTCCCCGTCACTGTCTTTGACACCTGGTGGAAGTAGCCCGGCCGAGGATGCGCTCCGTCCGGGGGCACTTTGGGGCCGGTATCCGTGCTCTCGGCACGGGCCGGCGGCGTGTCCGTGTCAATGTGCCCCGGGACGGCAGCCGGCGGTGAACCACGACGTCGGGCACCTTGCCAGCGGCAGCCCACGTCACCGTACGCCCCGGCGGCGGTTCCCCAGCCCGTTCTACTTGGCACCCTGCAACAGTGTGGAGATCCGGTGCGCTTCTTCCATCAGCAGGCGCCCGAGCATCTCCTGCCGCTCGCCACGGAAGCGCGGCTCAATCCCGGTCAGTGACAACGCCCAGCCGGGGTGGCCTCGCTGGTCGAAGACTGCTGCCCCCATCCCCCAACTGCCTTCCAGCACGAGCCCGGGATTGACCGAGTAACCGGCCTGCCGCGTCTTCGACAGGTTTTCCCGGACCAGTGCCTCGGTGTGCGCCGCCGCGAAATCGCCGGCGTGCGTGGCCCAACCGGCCAGCAATTCCTCCTGCTCCGCCTCGGGCAGGAACGCCATCACGGCGGTGCCGGCGGACGCCACCCCGAGCGGGAAGCGGACGCCCTCGTGCAGCACGAAGGACCGCACCGGGAAGCTCCCCTCCTCCCGGAGCAGGCAGACCGTCTCGGCGCCGCGGCGGATGGAGAAGAACGCGCTTTCGCCGGTCTCTTCGGCGAGCCGCCGCAGGCTGGGCCGGGCGATGTCCTCAAGAGGGAAACGGGCAGAGGCCACGGAGCCCAACAACAGGATCTCCGGGCCCAGTACCCAGTTGCCGCTGCCCGCGCCCTGGTCCAGCAGCCCCTCGGCAGCCAGCGAGGACAGCAGCCGGTGCACGGTGGGGCGCGTGAGTCCGGATTCCCTGACGAGTTCCACGAGCGGGGAGCCTCCCGGTTTCCGTCCGACAATGCGCAGCAGGGACGCGACGCGGCTCACCACCTGGGCGCCCTTGACCGGTGACGTGTTCATCTTTTTTCCTCGCGAGTTTGCATTGAACCATCCAAATCATCCATATTGTGGACAGTCATAAGGGTACCGTCCACACTGTAAAAACCTCACCATATCCGCTAGACCCGCCCGTTGACAGCCCCCTTTTTCGCCCCGTAGGCTCCAACAGCAGAGGAACAGTCCACAAAGTGGATTGCGTCAATGGCTCAATGAGGAGATGCGATGTCAAAGCTGAAATCCGGAGCGGCCGCCGCGCTGCAGGACGTGCTGCGGGACGGTATGACGCTCGCCGTCGGAGGCTTTGGCCTCAGCGGCATCCCGGCCGACCTGATCGAGGCCGTGCGCGATTCCGGCGTCAAGGACCTCACTGTGGTGTCCAACAACATGGGCGTGGATGGCAAGGGCCTCGGGGTGCTGATTGAAGCCGGCCAGGTCCGCAAGGTCATCGCCTCCTACGTGGGCGAGAACAAACTCTTCGCCGAGCAGTACCTCGCCGGCAAGCTGGAAGTGGAGTTCACCCCGCAGGGCACCCTGGCCGAGCGCCTCCGCGCCGGCGGCGCCGGCATCCCGGCGTTCTACACCAAAACCGGCGTCGGCACCCTCGTCGCCGAAGGCAAGCCGCTCGCGGAGTTCGACGGCGAGACTTTCGTCCTGGAACGGGCCATCAAGGCCGACGTCGCCCTGGTCCACGCCCACACCGCCGACACCGACGGCAACCTGATCTACCGCTACACCGCCCAGAACTTCAACCCGGTCGTGGCGACCGCCGGCGCCGTGACGGTGGCCGAAGCCGAAGTGATCGTCGAACCCGGCCAACTGGACCCCAACCACATCATCACCCCTGGAGTCTTCGTCCAGCGCCTCGTCAAAGCCAGCGCCCGGGTCAAGGACATCGAACAGCGGACGGTCCGCCCCCGCGCAGTAGCCGCCGAAGCATCCGCAGCCGCGTCCGTTCCGGCCTAAGCGCCGCCCCTACTTTTCTTCAGGAGAATCACCATGGCTTGGACCCGGAATGAAATGGCTGCCATCGCGGCCGAAGAACTCAACGACGGCGACTACGTCAACCTTGGCATCGGCATCCCCACGCTGGTCGCCAACAACCTGCGCGACGGCATACGCGTCGTCCTGCAGAGCGAGAACGGCCTGCTCGGCATGGGCCCGTTCCCCTACGAGGGCGAGGAGGACGCGGACCTCATCAACGCTGGCAAGCAGACCGTCACGGTCCTGCCCGGCGCCAGCATCTTCGACTCCGCCGCGTCCTTCGGCATGATTCGCGGCGGGCATGTGAAGGTCGCCATCCTGGGCGCCATGCAGGTCTCCGGCGGCGGCGACCTCGCCAACTGGACCATCCCCGGCAAGATGGTCAAGGGCATGGGCGGCGCCATGGACCTCGTCGCCGGCACCCCGCGCGTGGTGGTCCTCACCGAGCACAACGCCAAGGACGGCACCGCCAAGATCGTCAGGGAATGCACCCTGCCGCTCACCGGCCTGAGCTGCGTAGACCGCATTATCAGCGACCTCGCGGTGTTTGACCTGGTGAAGCATGAACAAGAAACAGGCGGCGTCCGGCGGCTCACGCTCACCCGCCTCGCCCCGGGCGTCACCGTGGAGGAAATCCGCGGGAAGACCGAGGCCGAATTCGACGTCGCCCCCTCCCTCGACGCAACGGACGCCCGAGAAGACAGCACCCTTGAAGGAGCCACAGCATGAGCCTGCGCGAACAGTTCGGTAAAGATATCCTGCTGACCGGCTGGGGCCACAGCCGCTTCGGCAAACTCACGGACGAGACCCTCGAGTCTCTGATCGTCCAGGTCGCCAGCGAGGCGATCGGCAACGCCGGCATCGAACCGGGCCGGATCGATGAGATCTATCTCGGCCAGTTCAACTCCGGCATGATGTCGCTGGCGTTCCCGTCCTCGCTGGCCCTGCAGGTCTCGGAGCAGCTTGCCAACGTCCCGTCCACCCGCGTCGAGAACGCCTGCGCCTCCGGATCGGCCGCGTTCCAGCAGGGCACCAAGTCGCTGCTGGCCGGCACCGCGAAGACCGTCCTCGTGATCGGCGCCGAGAAGATGACCCAGGCCGGAGCCGACGTCGTGGGGGCTGCCCTGCTCGGCGCCGACTACGATATGGCAGGCAAGGCCTCCAGTACCGGCTTCACCGGGCTCTTTGCCGAGGTGGCCAAGCACTACGAGAAGCGCTATGGACCGGTCTCCGACGTCCTGGGCACCATCGCGGCGAAGAACCACCGCAACGGCGTGGACAACCCCTACGCCCAGCTCCGCAAGGACCTCGGCGAGGAGTTTTGCCGGACCGTCTCGGACAAGAACCCGATGGTCGCCGATCCGCTGCGCCGCACCGACTGCTCGCCCGTGTCCGACGGCGCCGCCGCCGTCGTGCTGAGCCTCGCACCCACCGGCGGGGCCACTGCCCCGGTGCGGCTCGCCGGCTTCGGCCACGCGAACGACTTCTTCCCGGCCGAGCGCCGGGACCCCACCGAGTTCGCCGCCACGCGGGCCTCCTGGCAGCGGGCCCTGGGGATGGCCGGCGTCGGGCTCGAGGATCTGGACTTCGCCGAAGTCCACGACTGCTTCACCATCGCCGAGCTGCTCATGTACGAGGCGATGGGACTCACCGAACGCGGACAGGGGGCGCGCGCTGTCGAGGAAGGCTGGGTCTTCAAAGACGGCAAGCTGCCCGTCAACGTCTCCGGCGGGCTCAAGGCCAAGGGCCACCCCGTCGGCGCCACCGGCGTCTCCCAGCACGTCATCGCCGCGATGCAGCTCACCGGCACCGCCGGTGACATGCAGCTGGCCAACCCACGCCGGGCCGCCGTGCAGAACATGGGAGGGGTGGGCATCGCGAACTACGTCAGCGTCCTGGAAGCCGTCTAGCGGAACCAACGCGGGGTCAGATACGGCCCATGCACCATGCTTCGATGGGCCGGATCTGACCCCGCGTTGGCAGGTTTTCCTGCGGATCTAGCGGCCCCGGATCAGCCCGGCGATGGCCGCAAAACCGAGCCGCTCCGCGTTCTCCAAGGCGGTACGCCCCTGCGGATCACGGATGTCGGGGTCTGCGCCGGCAGCCAGGAGCTGCCGCACCACGTCCTGCTGGCGGGGGCCGCCGTTATTGAGCAGAATGGCTTCCTGCAGGGCGGTCCAACCCAGCTTGTTGACGTGGTCCACGGGGACTCCCGCTGCCAGGAGGATACGCACGGTGTCGACGTGACCGTGCTCGGCGGCAGGGATGAGTGCAGTCCCGCCGAAGCGGTTGGTGCTGGCAACATCCGCCCCGCTGGCCAGGGCCAGCTGCAGGATCTCGTTGAATCCTTCGGCCCCGGCATAGAGGAACACCGAGTCTTCGATGGCGTCTTTCGCGTTCACATTGCCGCCGGCCCGGATCAGCTCGGTAACCAGGACCAGGTCGTTGCTTTTGGCGGCCTGGATCATGCTCTGGTCGAGCTCCCCCTGGGCCTGCGGGGACAGTGGGAGACGGCTGCTGGGAGCAGGCGCCGGTGCTGCGGAGGACGACGTCGGGCCCGACGTCGGGCCCGAGGGCGCAACGGCTGGTGAAGTCTCCGGACGCTTTGGGGGTTCGGCGTCGGGGCTGCAGCCGCCCAGCATTGCTGCCGAGCCAATCACGAGACCCAGGACTCCGGCCACAACTCCCGGCCGGCCGCGCCGGACGGATGCCCCGGGACCGGTCCTGAACCTCATCATGGACCAGAGCCTACTTGGCCATTCGGGCAATGGCCTCGGCCCCGGCTGTGGCACAGGCTTCGTCCAGCGCACCGTCCGGAGCCCCGCCCACCCCAATTCCGGCCACGGACACACCGTTGACCTTCAACGGGACGCCGCCGCCAAGGAAGAGGGTGCCGGGGAGATCCGCGATACTTGGCCCGTTTCCGATGATGCGCTTGGCCAGCTCGCTGGTGGGCGTCCCGAATGCCGCGGCCGTGTAGGCCTTCTGCCGTGCAGCTTCGATGGTGTGCTCAGCCGCGTTGTCTCCGCGAAGGAGGGCCTGCACGGTGCCGAACCGGTCCACCAGCGCCACGGTGACGAAGGGCAGTTTGTCCGCCTGGCACTTCGCGAGGGCCGCTCCGACCGCGGCCATCGATGCCCCCACCGTGATGCGGCTCTGGCTAACAACGGTGGCCGGTGCCGGCTGGAGATCGACGGCCGGCACCGCCGCAGGGGCCGCCGCCCCTGGCGCCGCCGTTACGCTGCCGGCGTTGGCCGCGGCTGCCAGCCCTCCGGTTAGGAGCAACACTCCGGCGGCTGCGGACACGATCCTGGTGGACTTCTTCATGGCATTCTCCTTGGACTTACGGTTTAGGGGCCTCGCCCTTCGGCGTCCTTCCATCCTTTCGCCTGGCCCTGGCCGCGGCATCCGGCCTTCGGCTTCGACCGGCTCACCCGTCAGGTCGACGGGATCAGCCAAAGGGATGAGAGACCAGCAATGGCGGGGCCCTAGCATGGTGGGTAGCACTTCATCCACCGGAACCGGACCCCTATGCCCTCCCCAGCCCCAGCCCTCTCCCCGGAAACTTCAGCTGCCGGTTCACCTCCGCCGAAAGGCCGGTTCCGGCGAATTGATGCCGCGGTCCACCTGGGGTTTGCGGTACTCCTCGTCGCATCGGTGGTGCGCTACCTGATGCGGCACAGCCCGGCGGACAATCTCCCGATCCTCGGGCTCGCCGCAGCCGCGTTCGTCCTCTACTCCGTCATCGCCGTGCTTTCCCGGCGCCGGCGCCGGTGGGCGTTTTGGATGTTCGTCCTCGTGGCAGTCTGGGCAGTCCTCGTCATTGCGGCGCCCAGTTTTGCCTGGTGTTCTTTTGCGCTGTTCTTCCTCTGCCGCACCGCGTTTACCGGCGCTGTGGCCTACGTCGCTGCGGGCGCAATTGCCGCCGCCACGGCGGCCGGGCTGTTCAGGCTCAGCAATGGCACCGATCTGGCGATGCTGCTGGGCCCGCTTGCCGTAGCGGCCATGCTCACGCTGATCTACGACCGCATCGAGAACGACGCCGCCGCGCAGCGCCGCCTGAACGCCGAAGTAGCCCTCGCCCAAAGCCGGCTCGCGGCCAGCGAGCGCCGGGCCGGCGCCATCGCCGAACGTGAGCGGGTGTCCCGCGAAATCCACGACACCGTGACACAGGGCCTGGCCAGCAGCCTGCTCCTCCTCGAAGCGGCCAACCGCGCCTGGCCTCGCCCTTCTGCCCGGCAGGACGTCCGCCAGGCCACCACTTTGCTCCGCCGGAACCTGTCGGAAACGCGCAGCCTCGTCCATGAGCTCGCGGCCCCCGGGCTCGAGGCCTCACCTCTGCCCGAGGCCCTTCTCCAAGCCGCCACACCCTATGTCGCGGCGGCCCGGCTGATGGTCACCGGCGAACCGAGGCCCGTGCCACCGGAGGTCCGCCACGCCCTGTTGCGCGTTGTTCAGAGCGCAGCGGCAAACATCAACCTCCATGCCGCTGCCGTGAACGCAACTCTGACGCTCGGATTCCTTCCGGACACTGTTACGTTGGACATTTACGACGACGGCGTCGGCTTTGATCCCGTGGCGGTGTCACCGCCGTCGGACGCCGGAGGCTACGGCCTGCGCGCCATGCGCCAGCGTGTCGAGCAGCTCGGCGGTGTATTCTCGGTCGAAAGCACCCCCGGCGAAGGGACCATCGTGGCCGCTCAACTTCCTGCCGGCGGGGACGAATGAGTGCCATCACCGTACTCCTCGTGGACGACCACCTCGTGGTCCGGAGCGGGCTCAAGGCCCTATTGGGAACGCAGCCGGATATCGACGTCGTGGCTGAAGCCGCCACCGGCGAAGATGCCTTGGCGAAAGCGGAGCAGCACTCCCCCGCCGTGGTCGTGATGGATCTGGCCATGGGCGAGGGTATGGACGGCATCGAGGCAATCAAGCAACTTCGGAGGCGCAACGGCAAGCAGGCGGTGCTGGTGTTCACCACCTATGACTCCGACGCCGACATCGTCCGGGCCGTGGATGCGGGGGCCATGGGTTACCTGCTCAAGGATGCCGCCCCGGAGGAGATTTTCGCGGCCGTTCGCGGCGCGGTCCAGGGCAAAAGCGTGATGAGCGCGCCAGTGGCCTCCCGCCTGTTTCAGCAGCTGCGCAATCCGGATGAGGTGCTGACGCCGCGGGAGGCCGAGTTGCTGAGCCTCCTCACGGACGGGCTCAGCAACCGGGAGCTCGGCCAGCGGCTGTTCATCTCCGAGGCCACGGTCAAGACCCATCTCGCGCATATTTACACCAAGCTTGGTGTGGAGACCCGCGCTGCGGCCATCGCCACCGCCATCCGCCGGGAGGGCATGCGCTGAAGCAGCCCGGTTTCCAGCCCGAGTTGCCGAGGGCGCCGTGGATTGGCGGCAGCGTCATAAGCCTAAGCTGGGCCGTTCCAGTCCGAAGCGCGTTTGGTTAGAGGCTACGAGCAAAGCCTTCAGTCCGGCTGGCATGTCCAACTGCCGCAGCACGAGTGCCAGCTTAGGCGCCCGCCCGGCGCCATCTCAGGTCCGGATGACCCCCGCCGCGCCCCGGGCTAGACTCGGATCAAGCCCAAATCCCCGCTTTGAGGAGCCTCCATGCGCGCCACGATCATCCACGCCCCCGGTGACATCCGGGTCGAAGACCGCGACTACCCCACCCTCCAGTTGCCCACCGACGCCGTTGTGAAGGTCACCGCGTCCTGTGTGTGCGGCTCCGACCTGTGGCCCTACCGGGGCGTGAAGCCCACCCGCCGGCCCACCGCGATCGGCCACGAGTTCATCGGCACCGTTGAGAGCATCGGCGACGGTATCAAGAACCTCGCCGTCGGCGACCTCGTGATCGCACCCTTTGTGGTCAGCTGCGGGGCCTGCCCCCAGTGCCTCAACGGTGTCACCGTGGCCTGTGACCATCTCGCCGGCTGGGGCGGCAAGGACGACACCGGTCACGCGATCGACGGCGGCCAGGGCCAGGCCGTCCGCGTCCCGCTGGCCGACTCCACCCTGGTCAAGGTTCCCGGAATCACCGAGCCCGATGATGCCCTCCGGAAGAGCCTGCTCACACTGTCCGATGTGATGGCCACCGGCCACCACGCGGCCCTCGCCGCGAAGGCCGGACCGGGCCGGACCGTCGTGGTGGTGGGCGACGGCGCCGTCGGGCTCTGCGGGGTGCTGGCCGCCAAACGGCTCGGGGCGGAACGGATCATCGCAATGTCCCGCCACACCGACCGGCAGGCGATCGCCCGCGAGTTCGGGGCCACCGACATCGTGGAAGAGCGCGGGGACGACGGCGTCGCCAGGGTCCGCGAACTCCTCGGCGGGGTACTGGCCGATTCGGTGCTTGAGTGCGTGGGGACCAAGGAATCGATGGAACAGGCACTGCACAGCACCCGCCCGGGCGGCGCGCTGGGCTTCGTTGGCGTCCCCACCGGCGGCAGCGAGGTCCCGCTGCGCTACCTCTTCGACACGAACATCTCCATCGGCGGCGGCATGGCCCCGGCCCGGACCTACATCCCGGAACTGCTGGCGGACGTCCTCGACGGCACCATCAATCCGGGCCGCGTATTCGACGTCGTGATGCCGCTGGAGGACGCGCCGGAGGCCTACCGTGCCATGGACGAACGGCGCGCCATCAAGGTCCTGCTCACCCCCTGACAGCGCACCGGCGGGGAAGGAGAACCCTGACCGTCAGGCCCAGCGCCTTGCGGGCATGAGTGCGGTGCCAGCCCGTCACCGCACAGATCTAATCCGGGACCCGCCGTTCCTGGCTCTGGAAGGACGGCGGCATTCCGTGGCCAGAGTCTTCGTGACAGCCCTGCGTTCGCTCATCGTCAGCTCCATAGCAGCAGCCCTGCCCCCGCCGGCGAACCGGCAGCCCCAGACACCCCGCTACGCGCGCGCTACCAAATCATTCTTCGACACCCTCCACGCGGATTCGCGAAGAGCTGCAACTCCGCCGTGCCGATGCGTACGCCCGCGGCCGCCAATTGCGCAGGACCACGCCGCGTACTGCACTGGCCGAGCGGAGCACGGCACCGCGTGACGCCGTCGCCCATATCCGCGAACAGAACAAAGTCCGCGAACAGGAGTTGGTGCCCCTGCGCATGGAGCGCATGCTCGAGAACCCCTTCGCGTTCTACCGAGGAACGGCCGGGCTGATGGCCATGGACCTCGCCGGCGACCCGCACTCGGGGATCATGGTCGCAGCGTGCGGCGACGCGCACATCAGCTACTTCGGTTTCTATACCTCCCCGGAACGCAAACTCGTCTTCGACCTCAACGACTTCGATGAGGCCGGCGCGGCCCCGTGGGACTGGGACCGGCGGAATCCACGCCGAGTACACGGAACGGGAGGTGCGCAAGGCAGCACAACGCACCGTACGGGCCTACCGCAGCGCACTGACCACAATGCTGGAACGAAACCCGTACGAGCGCTTCTACATGCACAGCAACATCAACTTCGCCCGCAGCCTCCTGAGCGCGGAAGCCCAGAAGGTGCTGCACCACGCGATCGAGACGGCCAGGAAGCGCACCGGCCAGCGGGCCGTGCGTCGCACCACGCAGATGGACGACGGCGGTCGCCTGCGTTTCATTGAACGGCCCCCCGCAATGACGACTGCGCCCGTGCAGAACACCGACGTGGTACCGCGCCTGTTCGCCGAATATCGCCGCACGGTCAGTCTCGGCCATCTGCAGAACGACGAACGCGACTACTACGTGCGCCATGACCGTCAGGTGCGGACGCTGACCACCCGCTCCTGCCCAATTCGCCCCGGCAGCAGCTGCGCGGGGCTATGTTTAGTCCATGGTGTCTGCCGACAGCAACGCACAGAACGATCAGGAACCTGTTGGGTTCGGATCGGCGCTGGTTGACGAAGCCGCCCGCCGCGATGCCGCCCTGGGCGACGTGGACTGGACCGCCCTCCCCGACGGCGCTGTGCGGGGCCACTTCGACGCCCCGAGCGGCACCCTGGCCACCGTCTCGATGGGCACGCCGGGAAACCCGCGCGTGCTCTTGGTCCCCGGGGCGACCGGCTCCAAGGAAGACTTCGTCCTGATGCTGCCCGAGCTCGCCGCTGCAGGGTACTTCGTCCTGAGCTGCGACATCGCCGGCCAGTACGAATCCGCCACGGCGGGCCCCGAAAACCTGGTGCCGCCGCGAGCGCACTACGACTATGATTTGTTCGCCAATGACCTGATCGCCATACTCGACGCCGAAGAAGGGGCCGCGCACGTCGTCGGGTATTCCTTCCCGCGATCGTCGCCCAGGTTGCCTTCAGCCGGCGTCCGGAAAAGTTCCGGAGCCTGACCCTGCTCAGCTGCCCGCCCGAGCCGGGCCAGAGCTTCCGCGGCGTCCAGCGCATTGGCCGCTTCAGCGGCCGGACCAGCCCCCGGATCGGCGCCGCGCTGATGATTTGGGGCATCCGTCTCAACGTGGGGCACGTACCGGCCAACCGGATCCGGTTTGTGAAATACCGGTTCCGCTTCACCCGCCGCAGTTCCGTCCGTGACATTGTCGGGCTGATGCAGCATTCCCCCGATCTGAGCGTGGCACTGGTCGCGGCGTCGCTGCCGAAGTTCGTCGCCGTCGGCGAACACGATCTGTGGCCGCTGGTGCTGCATCGCCGTTTCGCGCAGTCCATCGGCGCGCGTATCGCGGTCTACAGGGGCGGGCACAGCCCGAGTGAAACTTCGCCGTTCCAAATGAGCCGGGATCTGATCGCGCTCTACGGGTCCGCCTAACGCGGGTGGTCATGCTCCCATTGCCGACGGCGACGCCGGCCCGGACGCTCCCTGGCGAACTCCACGGCGAACGTTGTCCGCGCCATCGAGAGCCGGCGTCCGATGGCATGCCAGCTCGCGAGGGGCCTGGCGGAGGCCCCCACCCGCAGGGTGGGATCGGCGACCACCGCCGCCTCGGGCGGGATCTGGTAAGAAATGTCGAGGTCGTTGTGCACCGGCGGCAGTCCACGGCTGACCTTGCCGCGGATCCGCGGCCAGACCGCGGACTGCATCGCGAAGTTCGAGCCGAACAGCGGCGGATGCCCCAGCAGTGGCGCCGACAGCCCAGAAAACGATGATTTCGTCGGCCGGGCGGGTCTGGCGGGCGAGTCCAGCAAGGCACACGGTGAGCATGTCAGCGCCGTTCCGGGTTGGGATAACCACAGAGATTGTTGTCATGTTGCCCCGACTATAGTCCCGGGACGCGAGGAAATGCCCCCGTCGGCCTCTTGCACCGCGGCCCGCAGACCCGTACGTTGGGGGACAGCGGACGAATGTCTCCGCAGCCGTTGGCCCCAGGGCCGCCGGAGATCAGCAGCATTTCAGAAGGATATGGCATGGCTACAGGCACAGTTAAATGGTTCAACGCCGAAAAGGGTTTTGGCTTCATTGCCCCGGATGACGGGTCAGCGGACGTTTTCGCCCACTACTCGGCAATCGCCAGCAGCGGCTACCGCTCCCTGGACGAGAACCAGAAGGTCGAGTTCGACGTCACCCAGGGTCCGAAGGGCCCGCAGGCTGAGAACATCCGCCCGCTCTAAGTACTCCGGATAGCAGCCCCGGCCAGCCGGCCGGGACCCTGTCCCCCAAGACCACAAACGCCCCGCTCGAGGATTCCTCGGGAGGGGCGTTTGTTGTTGGCGGGCCTGTTGGCGGGCCAGGTGCTCAGCCGACGTGGACCCAGGGCCGTTTGGTGACATCGGGTTCGGCTTCGCGCAGCACTTCGCGGGTCACCGGCGCGATTTCCCCTTCGCCGAAGGCCAGGAAGCGCAGCAGGTTGGTCACGGGGTTGCCCTCGGTCCAGCGGAAGTAGATGTGCGGCATCAGCCCGGTCACGTCCCGGATGTGCAGCAGAACCGAGGCGATCGTGTTGGGCACCACGGGGCCGTGCACCTCCAGGATCCGGTAGCCGTGGCGCGTGATGCCGCGGACGATGAGTTCCGTCTCGAAGTCCGAGGAATCGTCCACGATCACTTCGAGGAAGAGTGCCCGGTAGTCCAGCGGCAAATGACTGACCTCCGTAGCCGACTCCAGTTTCTGCCGGTACGCCTCCGGACTCAGCCGGAGCGGCTCGTGGGCGATGATCCGGAGGGGACCATCCAACTCGTCCGACATGAATTCCAGGGCCTCGCGGTCCAGATGGACGTGGGTGGCGTGCAGTTCGAAGGAGCGCCGCACCCGGGAGAGCAGCGAGATCACGATGATGCCCAGAATAAAGATCGAGGCGATCCGGATGCCTTCGGGCCGTTCGATGATGTTGGCGACTGTGGTGTAGATGAACACCACCGCGATGATGCCGAACCCCACCGTGCGTTTGCGCTGGCGCTTGCGCCGGGCCGAGAGCGTCACGGCAACCGCCGCTGAAGTCATCAGCACGAGGACGCCGGTCGCATACGCACCGCCCTGGGCATCGACGTCGGCATCGAACAGCCAGGTGATCAGGAAGCCGACCAGGGTGAATACGAGCACCAGCGGGCGGACGGCCCGCGCCCAGCCGGGGGCCATCCCGTAACGGGGCAGGTAGCGGGGCACGAGGTTCAGCAGCCCGGCCATGGCCGAGGCGCCGGCGAACCACAAGATGGCGATGGTGCTGACGTCGTACACCGTGCCGAATCCCACGCCCAGATGCGCGTGGGCCAGAAATGCGAGGGCGCGTCCGTTGGCTTCTCCGCCGGGCTGGAATTCCTGCTCGGGGATGAGCACCACCGTGGTGAAGCTGCTCACGATCAGGAAGCTGCTCATGATGACAGCCGCCGTCGTCAGCAGCTTGCGGGTTCCCGCGATGCGGCCGGCGGGATTGTCGTCGGTATCGCTCGCGTGTCCACGGATCTGCGGCATGACGGCGACACCCGTTTCGAAGCCGGACAGTCCGAGCGCGAGTTTCGGGAAGACGAGCAGGGCAAAGCCGACCGCCAGCAAAGGGTTTCCGTGCGACGTGGAGATGGCCTGCCACCAGTTCCCCACCGCCAGAGGGTGCGTGAACACCTCAAAAAGCGCCGCGGCGAGCACAACGACGTTCAGGGCCAGGTAGATGGCGACGATGACGACGGCGACGCCGATGGCTTCCTTGAAGCCGCGCAGGAATACGGCACCAAGCATCGCCAGCAGGAACAGCGTGACGGGCACATTCTGGCCCTGCAGCCAGCCGGGGGCCACCGGGTTCTGGACGAGGTGCGCGGTGGCATCCGCGGCGGACAGGGTCATGGTGATCATAAAGTCCGTCGCGGCGAAGCCCAGCAGGACGAGCACAAAGAGTTTGCCGCCCCAGCGCGGCATCAGCCGCTCAAGCATCGCGATGGAACCCTCGCCACGGTGGCTCTCGCCGGCGACTCGGCGATAAACCGGCAGGGCCCCCAGGAGGGTGATGGCCACCAGCACCAGGGTCGCGAGCGGCGAGATCACGCCGGCGGCGAGCGCTGCGATCGCCGGCTGGTAACCCAGAGTGGAGAAGTAGTCGACGCCGGTCAGGCACATCACCTGCCACCAGGAATGTTTCTTCTCGTGGGCCGTGGGAACTCCGCCCGGGCCCTGATGGGTTCCCCGGCTGTCCTGCAATCCGAACAGCAGCCAGTTTTTCACCGTGGTCTTGTGTCCCGGTCGCGGGGCCGACGGGTCTGCCGGCGGCCTGCTCAGCGTGGTCATGACGTCCCTTCCAGGCGACGCCCTGCGCCGCTTCCGTCCGCGACATTATCACCACGGAGACCGCGTTTTTGGTGTCCGCCGAAAACCCTGATGAATCCTTGACGCCCGTCCGGGGCGCGTGGAAAGTGCGCTGCATCAAGGTCCCGTAAAGATCCGGCCCAACGGCGTTAAGGATTCATCAGTGCGGGCTCTTTCGTGGCTTCAGGGGGCTTGACTGGACCCAGCCCCGCAAACGGGGCGCAGATGAAAGGAACGTGCAATGGCCGATGTGGCTGTCATCGGGATCCTCATGGTGTCCATGGGATTCGTGATGTGGGTTGGTCACCTCCTGACCAGTGTGGTCAGCGGGACCGGCGAACGATCGGAGACGGGTCAATGAGCGCCGATGCTGTGATGTGGCTGGTCCTGTTGCTGGCGGGGCTGGGCCTTTTCGGCTACCTGCTCGCTGCCCTGATCCGGCCCGAGAAGTGGTGAGCAGACAATGACATTCAACACCGCATCATTTGTCGTCCAGGTGGCGGCCCTCCTCCTTGTCCTGGCTGCCCTGCACAAGCCCCTGGGCCTCTACCTGGCCCGCGTCTTCGAGGGCCAGGGGTCCAGCCGGCCGGAGCGCCTCTTTTACCGGCTCGCCGGAATCGACGCCGGCGCGGACCAGACCTGGCCGGTGTACCTCCGCAGCGTCCTGGCGTTTTCCGCCGTGTCCATCCTCCTCGTGTTCGGCCTCCAGCGCCTCCAGGATCTCCTGCCCGGCGCCGGGTCACTGACCGGCGTTGACCCGTGGGTGGCCATAAACACGGCCATTTCCTTCGTTACCAACACCAACTGGCAGACCTACGTACCGGAGACCACTGTCGGCATCTTCGTGCAGATGACCCTGCTGGCGGTGCAGAACTTCCTCTCCGCCGCCGTTGGAATCGTCGTCGCGGTCGCCCTCATCCGGGGCATCGTGCGGGTCAAAACGGAACGGCTCGGCAACTTTTGGGTCGATGTGACCCGCACGTCTTTCCGCGTACTGCTCCCGATCGCTTTTGTCGGCGCAATCGTGATGGTCCTCGGCGGGGTTGTCCAGAACTTCTGGTCCGCCGACGTGGCGAACCAGGCCACCGGTGTAGCGCAGGTCATTCCCGGCGGACCGGTAGCATCCCAGGAGGCGATCAAGGTGCTCGGCACCAACGGAGGCGGCTACTTCAACGCCAACTCCGCCCATCCTTTTGAGAACCCGAACGCGTTCATCAGCCTCTTCCAGGTGTTCCTGATCCTGCTCATCCCGTCAGCCCTGCCCTACGCCTACGGCCGGATGGTCAGGGACCAGAAGCAGGGCTTCACGGTGGCCGCAGTCATGGGCACCCTGTGGCTGACCTCCACGGCGCTGACGGGCTGGGCCGTCGGCGCCGCCCAAGGAACGGCGACCGCGGCCGCAGGCGGACTCGGTGAAGGCTTCGAGCAACGCTTCGGCGCAGCCCCCAGCGCGATCTTTGCCGCGTCCACCACCCTCACCTCCACCGGTGCCGTCAACGTCGCCCATGATTCCCTGCCGCCGCTGGCCGGCGGAACCGCCATGGTAAACATGATGCTCGGCGAGGTGGCCCCCGGCGGAACCGGTTCCGGGCTCTACGGCATGCTGATCCTGTCCATCATCTCCGTCTTCATCGCCGGGCTTATGGTCGGGCGAACCCCGGAGTACCTGGGCAAGAAAATCGGTCCCACGGAAATGAAGCTCGCGGCCCTGTATATCCTTATCACCCCGACCGTGGTGCTGGTCCTGTCGGGCCTCACCGTCCTGCTGCCGGAGATCATGGCCAATGCCCCGGCGTCTGGACCCCACCAGTTCAGCGAAGTGCTGTACGCCTTCACATCCGGAGCCAACAACAACGGTTCCGCGTTCGGCGGCATCACGAGCTCGGGACCCTACCTGTCGGTCCTGCTGGGCCTGGCCATGCTGCTTGGCCGGTTCCTGCCGATCGCCCTGGTCCTCGCCATGGCCGGATCCCTGGCCAGGCAGGGCAAGATCCCCGCCTCCGCCGGCACCGTCCCCACCCACGGGCCGCTCTTCGGTTCGCTGCTGCTGGGCGTGACCGTGATCCTGACCGCCCTTAGCTACTTTCCGGCCCTTGCCCTGGGGCCCCTCGCAGAAGGACTTCTCAAATGACCCGGTCCAGCACGGCATCAGCCACGGACGCGGCCGCCGCCACCTTTGTCGACGGCAATCCCCTCGGCACGCCCGGCGAACACAAGCACCACATCAAGGCCCCGGCGAAGCTGACGCCATCGTCCGTCGCCGCCGCCCTGCCGCTCGCCGTCCGCAAGCTCTCCCCGCGCCAGATGATCCACTCCCCGGTCATGTTCACGGTCCTGGTCGGCGCTGTGCTGTGCACAGCGATCTGCCTGGTCCGGCCCTCGGTATTCAGCATCGCCATCACCGTGTGGCTGTGGCTCACCGTCCTGTTCGGAACCCTGTCGGAGTCAATCGCCGAGGGCCGCGGCAAGGCCCAGGCCGACAGCCTGCGCGCCAGCCGGACGGGAGTACAAGCCAAACTCCGGCAGCCGGACGGCACCACCTCGGAGGTGCCGGGCACCGACCTGCGGCGGGGTGACCTCGTCATCTGCGAGGCCGGGGACGTGATCCCCTCCGACGGCGAAATCATCGAGGGCCTGGCGAGCGTTGACGAATCCACGATCACCGGTGAATCGGCGCCGGTGATCCGCGAATCCGGCGGGGACCGGTCCTCGGTTACCGGCGGCACCAGGGTGCTCTCGGACCGGATCGTCATCCGCATCACCGCCGAACCGGGTGAGACGTTCATCGACCGGATGATCAAACTGGTCGAGGGCGCGGTACGGCAGAAGACGCCCAATGAAATCGCACTTCACGTGCTGCTGGTGTCCCTGACCATCGTGTTCCTGGTCGTCACCATGTCCCTGGCCCCCTTTGCCTCCCTGGCAGGGGCTACGCCCTCGCCGATCGTGCTGGTGGCGCTGCTGGTCTGCCTGATTCCCACCACGATTGGGGCCCTGGTGCCGGCGATCGGCATCGCCGGCATGGACCGCCTGGTCCAGCACAACGTCCTGGCCACCTCCGGCCGCGCCGTGGAAACCGCAGGCGACATCACCACGCTGCTGCTGGACAAGACCGGCACCATTACCTATGGCAACCGGCGCGCAGTCAGTTTCCTGCCCGCCGACGGCGTCAGCCACAACACCCTCGCCGAGGCGGCACGGCTCTCCAGCCTCGCCGATGAAACCCCGGAGGGACGCTCCATCGCCGACCTTGCCGCGGAAAAGGGCGTTGCGGGCCAGGGCCTTGCCGAGCTCCGGAAGGTCACCGGCGAGTTCGCCGTGGTGGAATTCAGCGCCAGCACCCGGATGAGCGGACTGGACCTGGACGGTACGCAAATCCGCAAGGGCGCCGCGTCCGCGGTGTCGTCCTTCGTGGCCGAACGCGGCGGACACACCCCGGCGGACATGGTCCGCAGGGTCGAGGAAATCGCAGCCCAGGGCGGCACCCCGCTGCTCGTCGCCCGGGCTGTGGAAGACGGGGGCGCCGAGGTGCTCGGGGCCATCCACCTGGCCGACGTGGTGAAACCCGGAATGAGCGCCCGGTTCGCCGAACTGCGGAAAATGGGCATCCGGACCGTCATGATCACAGGAGATAACCCCATCACGGCGGCGGCGATCGCCGCCGAAGCCGGGGTCGACGACTTCCTGGCCGAAGCCACTCCCGAGGACAAGCTCGCCGTCATCAAAAAGGAACAGGCCCAAGGACGGCTCGTGGCCATGACCGGTGACGGCACCAACGACGCGCCCGCCCTGGCCGCGGCGGACGTCGGGGTCGCGATGAACTCCGGCACCCCGGCAGCCAAGGAAGCCGCCAACATGGTGGACCTTGACTCCGACCCGACCAAGCTCATCAACATCGTGGGCATCGGCAAGCAGCTGCTCATCACCCGTGGCGCGCTGACCACTTTCTCCGTGGCCAATGACGTCGCGAAGTACTTCGCGATCGTTCCGGCCCTGTTCACCGCGACTTTCCCGGGGCTGGGGCTGCTCAACATCATGGGCCTGGCGACGCCTGCCTCGGCCATCCTGTCCGCGGTGATCTTCAACGCCCTGATCATCGTCGCCCTGGTGCCGCTCGCGCTCCGCGGCGTGAAGTACCGTGCCGTCTCAGCTAACCAGGCGCTGGCGCGGAACCTGCTGGTCTACGGGCTCGGCGGGCTTATCGCCCCGTTCGTCGGCATCAAAATCATCGACCTGATGATCTCCCTCATTCCCGGAATCGGCTAGGAACGTCCCCATGAACATACTCACCGGCTACCTCCGCCAGGCAGGAACCGCCCTGCGCTTCCTCATCATCGCCACGCTGGTCCTCGGCCTGGCCTACCCCCTGGCCGTTTTCGGCGTCGGACAGTTGATCGCCCCGTACCAGGCGAACGGCTCGATTATCAAGGACGACGGCGGCAACCCGGCCGCGTCCGCCCTGATCGCCCAGGCCGCCGCCGATGAGGACGGCGTACAGGATCCGCGGTGGTTCCACGCCCGGCCTTCGGCCGCGATGTGGGACCCGGCATCGTCCTCGGCCAGCAACCTCGGCCCCAACGAACCCAAGCTGCTCGACGCCGTCACCGCCAACCGGGCTGCCGTCGCGGCGGCCGAAGGCGTCGGCGAGGCTGAGGTACCGGCCGACGCCGTGACCGCCAGCGGTTCCGGACTGGACCCGGACATCTCGCCGGAATACGCCAGGCTGCAGCTTTCCCGGGTGGCCGCGGCCCACGGACTCAGCACCGAAATGGTGGCGTCACTGGTGGAACGGCACACCAGCAGCGGACTGGTCGCCTTCCTGGGCCAGCCCTCGGTCAACGTAACAACCCTCAACCTCGCCGTGGCCGCAGAAACGCGGCCGTCGCAAGCTACACAATCCAAATGAGAGAATGACGGCATGGCACGTGGAACGCTGCGAATCTTCCTGGGGGCCGCACCGGGCGTCGGCAAGACCTACGAGATGCTCGAAGAAGCGCACAGGCTCGGCAAACGCGGCGAGGACGTCGTCGTCGCGTTCGCCCTGGACCACGGGCGCAGCGAGACGAGGGCACTGCTGGACGGGCTCGAAGTCATCCCGGCCAGTCGCCTGCCCTACCGGGGCACGGAGTTTGAGGAGATGGACCTAGCGGCTGTCCTGGCCCGGGCGCCGGGGATCGCCATCGTGGACGAATACGCCCACTCCAACATCCCCGGCAGCCGCCATCCCAAACGATGGCAGGACGTCGACGAACTGCTCGACGCCGGCATCAACGTCCTCTCCACCGTCAACATCCAGCATCTGGCGTCCCTGGGGGACGTCGTCAGCGCCATCACCGATGTCCACCAGGCGGAGACCGTCCCGGATGACGTCGTCCGCCGGGCGGATCAGATCCACCTCGTGGACATCTCCCCCGAGCTGCTACGCCAGCGGCTGGGCGACGGCAAGATCTACGCCGCCGAAAAGATCGACGCCGCCCTCTCGAACTACTTCCGTCTGGGCAACCTGACGGCGCTGCGGGAACTCGCGCTGCTGTGGCTGGCCGACCGCGTGGACGAAGGCCTGGCCAGGTACCGGGCCGAAAACGGCATCGAAGACAGCTGGCCGGCCCGTGAGCGCATCGTGGTGGGGCTGACCGGCGGCCCCGAGGGGGAGGTCCTGATCCGCCGGGGCGCAAGGATCCTCAACCGTGTCAACGGCGGGGACCTGCTGGCCGTGCACGTCCGCGCGGCGGACGGTGTTGCCGGCGAGTCACCCCAGGCACTGGAATCCCAGCGTCATCTGATCCAGGATCTGGGGGGCAGCTACCACATCGTGGCCGGCGAGGATCCGGCCGGGGCCCTCCTGGACTTCGCCCGAAGCGTCAACGCCACCCAGATCGTTGTCGGCATCTCGCGGCGGAAGAAGGTCGCCGGGCTGCTGGGAAGCCTGCTCGGCGGCGGGGTCGGCACCAGGGTGGTCCGTGATTCCGGCGACATCGACGTCCACATGGTGTCCCACCCGCTCGGCGGACGCGGCACCCGCCCGTCCCGGCAACGAGATCTGGGCCGCGTGCGGGTGGCGGTGGGGCTCGCTCTGGCCGTGGCGCTCCCGGCCGGCCTGCAGTTCCTCCTGCTGGCCCTGAACCCGGAGCAGAACGTGGCCACTGCCATGCTGGTCCAGCTGAGCGGGTCAGTCGCCGTGGCCCTGGTCGGCGGGCTGTGGCCGGCCATCCTCGCCGCGCTCTGGAGCAGCCTCCTGGTGAACTATTTCTCTACCCCGCCGGTGGGCACCCTGACCATCAGCGATCCGCAGAACTACCTTGCGCTGCTCGTGTTTGTCGGCGTGTCCGCGGCCGTCGCCGTCGTCGTCGATCTTTCGGCCCGGCGTTCCAAGGAGGCCGCCCACGCCCGCGCCGAGGCCACGACCCTTGGCGATCTGACCCGCGGCGCCGCCCGGTCCGACGATACGGTCCGGGCGCTGCTGGAACAGTCGCTGGGTGTCTTCCAGGTCCGCGGCGCCGCCCTGTTCAGCCTCGCCGATGGCGCCGGCACCGCCGGAAACGCGGTCAACGGCCGGCAGTGGCGGTTGCTGGCCGCCGCGGGTGAGAATCCCGCCGCGGCCAGGGCGGACCGGGGTGACGCCGCGGAGGGGGACAACGTCGAAGAGATCGATGCGTCCACGCGCCTGGTGCTGTCTGGCCGGATTCTGCCCGCGAGCGACCGGCGTCTCCTCGGGGCCTTCGGGGTCCATCTGGCGGCCCAGCTCGAACGCCAGCAACTGGTGGCCAGCCGGAGGGAAATGCTGCGCCTGGCCGAGAGCAACACGATGCGCACGTCCATCCTTCGTGCCGTGTCCCACGACCTCCGTACTCCGCTGGCCGGCATCAAGCTCGCCGTCGGCGGCCTGCGCCAGGGCGATGTGCGTTACACCAGGGAAGAGGAGCAGGAGTTGCTGGCTACCATCGAGGAGTGCTCGGACCGGCTGGATACGCTGGTGGGCAATCTGCTGGACATGTCCCGGATCACCTCGGATGCCGTCAATCCCCTGCTGAGACCCGTGCGTTGGTACGAAGTAATCCCGGAAGCCCTGAGCGCCGTCCCCGAGGGCCGGGTCCGGGCGGACCTGCCCGCCAATATGCCGGAAATCGACGCCGACCCCGGCATGCTGGAGCGTGTGATTGCGAACATCGTCGAAAACGCCGTGAAGTATGCCCCCGATTCGGACATCGTCCTCGTCGGGTCGGCCGGCGGGCTGAGCCCGGCGACCCTGGACGGACGCCCGGCTGGCGAGCTGCGCATCATCGACCATGGCCGGGGTGTCCCCGCGGAGAGGGTGGTCGAAATGTTCCGGCCATTCCAGCGGCTCGACGATGCCCCACAGGCCACCGGCATCGGACTCGGACTGGCGGTGGCAAAGGGTTTCACGGACGCCATGGGTGGAAGCCTGACCGCCGAAGCGACCCCGGGCGGCGGATTGACCATGGTCATCCGGCTTCCGCTGTCCACCGGTACGCCGTTTGAACCGCGCCGCCGCCAGGCGCCGCTCGAGCCGCAGACGGTGCTGGACCGCCGGCGTCACACAATTCCGCTCGCGCCCGGACCGGACGCAGGATGACGGCCGTCCTCGTGGTCGACGACGACCCGCACCTGTTGAGGGCTCTCCGGATCACGCTGCAGGCCCACGGCTACGCCGTCACCACTGCGTCCGACGGACACTCGGCCCTGCTGGCGGCGTCCCAGAACCCGCTGGCATTGATCATCCTGGACCTTGGCCTGCCGGACATGGACGGGACCAGTGTCATCCGAGAACTGCGCGCCTGGAGCCAGGTACCTGTCCTTGTGCTGTCGGCCCGGCATGGGTCCGAGGACAAGGTGGAGGCCCTCGACGCCGGCGCCGACGACTACATCACCAAGCCCTTCGGGCTGGATGAACTCCTGGCACGGCTCCGCGCGCTGCTGCGGCGCAGCGTTGGCGCGGAAGACTCCCCGGTGGTCACCACCGATGCTTTCACCGTGGACCTCGGCAAACACCGCGTCACGCGGGACGGCCAGGACGTCCGGCTGACTCCCACAGAGTGGAACATTCTGGAGGTGCTGGTCCGGAATCCCGAAAAGCTGGTCACCCAGCAGCAACTGCTGTCCGAGGTGTGGGGGCCCGCGTACGCCAAGGAGACCAACTATCTCCGCGTCTACATGGCCCAGCTACGGCGCAAGCTCGAACCGGACACCGGCAACCCGCGCCATCTGATGACAGAGGCCGGCATCGGTTACCGTTTCCTGCCCTGACGGTTTCTGTGGTCCGGCCCGCTGCGGGTGGCGTCAGCAGGCGTCCGCCTCGGCGTTCAGGTCCCGGCCCCGGGTTTCAGGTGCGAAGAACCCGGCCACCCACCCGATGGCTGCGTAGCTCATCAGGATCACTGCCACCGGGATCCACCCCGGTCCCGTTGCGGCCACCACCGCGGCGGCCAGGATCGGGCCCAGTCCGCCGGAGAGGACAGCGCCCACCTCCTTGACCGTGGTCATGAAGGAGAACCGTCGCTTGGAACCGAACATTTCCACGAGCCACGTGGACTCCACTCCATACATGTTGGGAATCGGGCCGCCAATGTAGATGACGAACACCAGAGCCACCAGGACAGGATTCCGCGTTTCGATCAGGAGCATCGCGGGAATGGTGAAAGCGAACTGGAATGCGGAGAGCCACAGCCACACTATTCTGCGGCCGAACCTGTCGGTGAGCTTGCCGGTCAGCAGGACGGTGGCCATCCCCAGGATGGAGCCCAGCGTCACGCCGGCGGTGACGAGGTTGGCGTCCATCTTTACCACGGACACGGTCCATCCGATGAGGAAGCCCTTGACGAGGTAGACCGAGCCGTTCTCCCCCAGCTTGATACCCAGGGACACCAGGAACGGCTTCCTGGCATCCGCAGCATCGCGCCACACGCTTTGCTGCTTCGCTCCGGCGCTGGCCGCGGCCCGGCGCTGCTTGATGACCTCGAAGACCGGCGATTCGCTGACGCTTCGCCGCAGGTACAACGCGACGAGGGTGGTGGCGATGCTCAGCAGGAACGGGACGCGCCAGCCCCAGCTCAGGAACTCTTCCTTCGGCAGTTGCGACATCAGAAGCCACAGGGCGCTGGCCAGGAGCACCCCCGTTGCGGTCCCCAGGGCCACCACCGCGCCGTAGAAGCCGCGGCGTCCGCTGGGCGCCGACTCCACGAGCAGGAGCGAGGCACCTGAAAGTTCGGCGCCGGCGCCGAAGCCTTGGATGAGACGCAGCAGGACCAGCAGGACGGGGGCAGCGACGCCAATCTGGGCATACGTGGGCAGCAGACCCATCCCGAGGGTGGCGACCCCCATCATGCCTACGGTGATGACGAGGACGGATTTGCGGCCGTACTTGTCCCCCACATATCCGAAGTAGATGCCACCGAGCGGCCTGACGAGGAACCCGGAACCATAGGCGGCGAAGCTGGCCAGCAGGGCCATCGCCGGGTCTGTGTTCGGGAAGAACAGCGGCCCGAAGACCAGTGCGGCCGCCAGCGTGTAGAGCGTAAAGTCCATGTATTCCAGCGCCGAGCCGAGCCAGGATGAGATCGAGGTTCGGCGCAGTTCCGCGGGCGAGACCTCCGGATCGGCCGCGGCGTTCTTTGGCCCCGCCTCTGCGTATTTCACGTTCATGTTTTCAGTAACCACGGAGTGTCTCCCTAGTGAGGAGCCAGCAAAGCCGGCTCAGCCGCAACGTCATTGTTCGGATGGTGTTGGTGCAGTTAATGCTGTGGTGGGGCGCGGACCCTGCCGTCGTCCCTCAGAACCTCACGAGGGACACGGTCTCGGCGATGCAGGCCGGCTTCTCGGAGCCCTCCAGCTCGATCCGGTGCAGGACCCTCAGCTGCTGGCCGTTGGCGGTCCCGGTCACCGAGGTCAGCGTCAGCCGGTCCCGGATACGGGAACCGGCCCTGGCCGGGGCCGGGAACCTGACCTTGTCCAGGCCGTAGTTGATGATCGCTGCCGCGCCATGGACCCGGTATACCTGTCCGGCCAGGTGCGGGAGCATCGACAGGCTCAGGTAGCCATGGGCCACGGTGGTGCCGAAGGGGCCGCTGGCGGCCCGCTCCGGATCGGTGTGGATCCACTGCTGGTCCAGGGTGGCGTCAGCAAATGCCTGGATCTGGGATTGCTCCAGCCGATGCCAGCCGCTCACCCCAATTTCCTGTCCTGTCAGGCACTCCAGCTCGGCGACGTTTTCGAACAGCCTCATCAGACCCTCTCCAGCAGCATCGCGACGCCTTGGCCCAGGCCCACGCACATCGTGGCCAGGCCGCGGGCGGCGTTTTCGCGTTCCATCCGGCCCAGCAGCGTGACGACGATCCGGGAACCGGATGATCCCAGCGGATGGCCCAGGGCGATCGCACCGCCGTCATTGTTGACAGTGCCCTGATCCAGCCCCAGCAGCCGCATGCAGGCCAGCGACTGCGCGGCGAAAGCTTCGTTGAGTTCGACGGCGCCCAGGCCGTCCAGGCTCCAGCCGGCCTTCGCCAGGGCCTTCCGCGTAGCCGGCACCGGGCCGATGCCCATGACGTCCGGGGCGACCCCGGCCGCCTGGCTGGTCACGATCCGGGCCCGCGGCGTCAGACCCCAGCGGGCAACGGCCTCGCCGCTGGCCACCACCACGGCGGAGGCGCCGTCGTTGAGGGAACTGGAGTTACCGGCGGTCACGATCCCGCCGGGCTTCACGATCGGCCGCAGACCGGCCAGCGCCTCGGCCGTTGACCCGCGCCGCGGCCCCTCGTCGGTGTCCACGATCGATACGTCCCCGCGCCGGCCGGTGACCGGGACGGGGACGATTTCGTCCCTGAAGCGGCCCGCATCGATTGCGGCCAGGGCCAGTTCGTGCGAGCGCAGCGCGAAGCTGTCCGCGTCGACGCGGGAGATCCCTTCACGGCCGGCCACTTCTTCGGCAGTTTCGGGCATCGAGAACCGGGCGCTGGCGTCCATCCGCGGGTTCACGAACCGTGCACCAATCGAGGTGTCCGCAAGTTCCCCCGGCCCAGCAAACGGCTTTTCCGGTTTGGCCAGCACCCACGGCGCCCGCGTCATGGATTCGACGCCGCCGGCGACCACAAGGTCGGCGTCGCCGTTGCGCACCGCCTGCGCTGCCATCGTGATGGCGGTCAGGCCGGAGGCGCAGAGCCGGTTGACCGTGACGGCCGGGACTGCGTCGGGCAAGCCGGCGAGCAGCACCGCCATCCGGGCGACATTCCGGTTGTCCTCCCCTGCCTGGTTGACGCAGCCCAGGATGACCTCGTCGAGGCTGGCCGGATCCACGCCGGCGCGGGCCACGGCAGCCCGCAGCACCAGTGCGGCCAGGTCATCGGGCCGGACCATAGCGAGCGCGCCGCCGTGGCGGCCCACCGGGGTGCGGACGCCGCCGACCAGGAATGCCTCGGGCATCAGCGGGCCCCGCCGTTGATGTAGAGCGTCTGCCCGGAGACATAGGAGGATTCGTCGCTGGCGAAGAAGGCGACGGCGGCCGCCACTTCCTCGGGCTGGCCCACCCGGCCCAGCGGCGTGCGGGCCGCCACCGCCTCCTGGTGTTCGGCCGGGCTGCTGCCGACGCGCTCGGCGGTGGCCGCGGTCATCGAGGTGGCGATGTAGCCGGGGGCCACGGCGTTGACCGTGATGTTGAACGGGCCGAGTTCGATGGCGAGCGTCGCCGTCAGGCCCTGGATGCCGGCCTTCGCGGCGGCGTAGTTGGCCTGGCCGCGGTTACCCAGTGCGCTGCGGCTGCTCAGCGACACGATCTTCCCGTATTTCGCCGGGACCATGTACCGCTGCGCGGCCCGGGAACAGAGGTAGGCGCTGGTCAGGTTGGTGGTGAGGACCGATTCCCAGTCCGGGCGCTCCATTTTGAAGAACAGGTTGTCGCGGGTGATGCCGGCGTTGTTGACGAGGATGTCGAGCCGGCTGAACTCCCGGTGGAGCTCCGCGAAGACCCGGTCCACGGTGGCTTCATCCGTGACATCGCAGACGGCCGCGACGGCCCTGCCGCCGGCCGCGAGCACCTGCGGGTGGGCGGAGATCTGCTGCGCGGTGTCCTTGGCGCCGTCCTCGTTGAGGTCCAGGACGACGACGGTGGCGCCCCCGGCGGCCAGCTTCAGGGCGGTGGCGGCACCGATCCCCTGCGCCCCGCCGGTGACGGCTGCCACTTTGTTCGTGAAATTGCTCATGGTGTTTCCTTTGATTGCGTTGGGTAGCGGATCTAGCCGAAGGCTGAGATGCCGGTGATCTCCCGGCCGATAAGCAGGGACTGGATGGAGTCGGTGCCCTCGTAGGTGGACACCACTTCCATGTCCGTCATGTGTCTGGCCACGTGGTTTTCCAGCAACACGCCGTTGCCGCCAAGCATGTCCCGGGCTTCGGAACAGATCCACCGGGCCTTCTGCGCCGTATGCATCTTGGCCAGGGAGGCCATGGGACCGGTCATACGCCCGTCCTCGGCCAGGACGGCCAGCCGGAAGCAGATCAGCTGCATGGCCGTCAGCTCGGCGAGCATGTTGGCGAGTTTGTTCTGCACCAGCTGGAAGCTGCCGATCGGTTTGCCGAACTGCCGGCGGGTCTTCGCGTAGTCCACCGCCGCCTCGTACGCTGCCATGGCGTGGCCCAGGGACTCCCAGGCCGCACCGCTGCGGGTGGCGGTCAGGACGCGGGTGACGTCCTTGAAGGAGTGGCAGCCGGTGAGCCTGTTGTCCGCCGGCACCCGGAGGTTTTCCAGGGTGACGTCCGGCTGCAGGATGGCGCGTTTGCCGATCTTTCCCGTGATGACCTCCGTGTGATAACCGGCCGGGTAGCTGCCGTCATCGTTGCGCTCCATAACAAAGGCCTTGACCTTGGCGTCCTCCTCGTCGCGGGCAAAGATGATGACGACGTCGGCCATGCTGGCATTGCCGATCCACCGCTTGCGGCCGTTAATGATGTAGCTGTCGCCCTCCCGCCGGGCGCTGGTCTCCAGCGCCACCGAGTCGGAGCCGTGGTCCGGCTCGGTCAGGGCGAAGGCACCGATTTTGGCCAGGACGGCCATAGAAGGAAGCCATCGTTCCTTTTGCTCATCGCTGCCCAGCATGTTGATGGTGCCCATGGCCAGGCCGGACTGGACGCCGAGGAAGGTGTTGACGGAGCCATCGCCGCGGGAGACTTCGGCAGCGACTATTCCGGCGGCGAGCCGGCTCAGCCCCGGGCAGCCATAGCCCTTGATGGTGGCTCCCACGATGCCGAGGGCCGCGAGCTTGGGGATCAGCTCGAACGGGAATTCCGCCCGTTCCCAGTAGCCATTGATGACCGGAAGCAGGTCCTTGTCCACGAAACTTCGGACCTTCAGCCGCAGGGCACGGTCCTCGGCGGTGAGGAAATCGTCCATCAGGTAGAAGTCGGTGCCGTGTTCGGCCGGTTCGGTTGTCATTGGGTCAGCTCCATGGGGGTGGGATCGGAAATCTGCGGTCCGGGTGCGTCGGTGCGGCATTGCCCGGGCTGGAACTGTGCGAGCCAGCGCCGCTCCTGCTCCGCCAAAGGCCTTGGAGTGCCGGTCTCCGGCCAGATCGAAACCAGCACGGTCCGGCCGTCCACGGCAACCACGCCGCACTGGGTAGCCGCGCACTCGAGGGTGAAAGAACTTGTGCCGATCCGGCTGACCGTCAGTTCGACCGTCAGGTCCGCCCCGTGGATCACTGGGCGGCGGTAGTTCAGCTCGAGGGCGGCCACCACTGTCGGGGACACAGCGACAGTCCGGAGGCCCGGCATCGTCGCGCGCCACTGGATCCGGGACTCCTCAAGCAGCGTCACGACGGCGGCGTGGTTCACATGGCCGTTGAGGTCCTGGTCCGACCAGCGCGGGGAGATCCGCGCCCGGTACGGCTCAGGCATGGGCCAGGGTTTTCTGCCGGAGCAGCCAGTCGCGGACCAGCTCTGAGCTTTCGTTGAGCTCCGGCGGCGCGAGCGGGTAGTCGACGGGGGTGCGGGAGTACTCCACGGGGTGCCGGACCGTGGGGATCCTCCGCGTCCCGCTGCCGGCCAGGACCACCGGCTGCAGTCCCAGCCGTTCAGCAAACTCGACGCCGCCGCGCACGTCCTGGATCGGGGCGCACGGCAGGCCGGCGCCGGAGAGCTGCGTGAACCACTGCGCGGCGGACTGCGTGGCCAGCGTGGTGTGCAGGATCTCCCGGAGTTCATCCCGGTGCGCATTGCGTCGCAGCGTTGTGGCGAACTTCGGGTCCGCGGCGATTTCGGGGATGGCCAAGGCCACGCAGAGCCGGACAAACTGGGCGTCATTCCCTATCGCGATGATGATCATGCCATCACCTGTCTGCATCGGCGCATAGGGGTACATGCTGGGATGTTCGTTGCCCATCCGGGCGGGCACCACGCCGCCGGTCACATACGCCGCGGACTGGTTGACCATGCCGGAAAGGGCCGAGGTCAGCAGATTGAGTTCCACCAGCTGGCCCTCGCCGGTCCGGGTCTTGTGATGCAGGGCCCCCAGGATGCCGATGGCGGCGTGCAGGCCCGTGATGACGTCGAACAACGCGATGCCGGCCCGGTAGGGTTCCGTGTCCGGGTCCCCGGTCAGGCTCATCATGCCGGAGATGGCCTGGACGAGCAGGTCATAGCCTGGGATGTGCGCGCCGGCCCCGGTGCCGAACCCGGTGATGGAGGCATAGATGATATCCGGCTTCAACTCCGTGGCGGCGGTGTAGTCCAACCCCAGGCGTGCCATGTTGCCGGGCTTGAAATTTTCGATCATAACGTCCGCAGCGCGCACCAGATCCCGGGCAACCTCGAGGTCCGCCGGGTCCTTCAGGTCAAGGGCAATGGAGTGCTTATTCCGGTTCACTGACAGGAAGAATGTGGCCTCCCCGTCGCGGACCGGCGGCATGTAGCTGCGGGTGTCATCCCCCTCGGGCCCCTCAACCTTGATCACGGTGGCGCCCATATCGGCCAGCAGCATGGTGGCGTAGGGGCCCGCCAGCACGCGGCTGAAATCCGCGATCACGACGCCGGCCAGCGGCCCTGAGCCTGGGCGGCCGAGGATTTCGGCGGCCGGCCCGGCAGCGTCGCGGGTAGGGCTGTGGCCCGCTCCGGCGGCCGTTTCAGAGTTCGGATGTTTCATGTAGTTCCTCCGGTGTGTGGTCTGCATCACCCACCTTCGCAAGACTATTGATACACGTCCAATACATTTTTGGTGTGGAATTGATACCTTAGGGTCACTAACGGCGGCTGCGGACTGTTCGGTATGTTGGGCATATGAACAACGTCGTTTCACCGGTCCGGAGATAGCCAAGCAGTGGAATTACACCAAATCCGGGCGTTCCTGGCCGTCGCGGAGGAACTGCACTTTGGCAGGGCCGCAAAGAAACTGCACATGGCCCAGCCACCCCTGAGCCGGGCCATCCAGCGGTTGGAGCACGAGCTCAATGCTCCGCTTTTTATCCGCAGCACCCGGACCGTCCAATTGACGCCGGCAGGAGAGGCGCTGCTGGTACCCGCACGGGACATCCTGGATGCCTGCCGGAGGTCCGTTCTGGCGGTGGCATCCGTTGGCAAGGGTGAAACGGGACTCGTGCGGGTGGCGTTCGCGGGAGTTTCCTCGCACGTCATGGTTGGCAAACTCGCCAAGCGCGTCCGGGAAACGCATCCCGGAATCGAAATTCAGCTTTACAGTTCAAATTTCGCCTTGCCGGCTATGGACAAGGTGAACAGCGGCGCCATGGAAGTAGGACTCGGCCGGTGGAACTTCATCCCGGCATCCCTCGAGTCCCGTATCGTGGCCAACGAAAGACTGGTCATTGCCCTCCACGAGGGGCACCCGCTAAGCCAGCGCCCTTCGCTTCTGATGTCCGATCTGGCGGGACAGCCGTTTGTCACGCTTCCCCTGCACCCCGGAGCCATCCTGCACGACTTTCTGCACCGTCTGGCCAACGGCGCCGGCTACGCTCCGGAAGTAGTGCAGGTGGCGCCGGATTCCCAGACCCTGATGGCCCTGGTGGCCGCAGAGATCGGGGTGGCATTGACGGTCTCCTCCGTTCCGGAGAATTTCCAGTATCCGGGGGTGGTGTTTCTGCCGCTGGACGATCCCGCAGAACCCATTCAGCTGAGGCTGGTCTGGCGTAAGGACAACAGCAGCCCCGCATTGCGGGAAGTGCTCCGACTTTCAGAAACGGTCCTGCCGACCCCCGGCCTCTCAGTTGATTCATGACTTTTCGGTACCAGTTAATGTCCTATTTAGTATTGGATCTGCAGTAATTCGGCTGGCACAGTTGTGAGCACTCGCTGGCTACCCGGAGTCAACGGAGTCTTCCGCCCCCAACCCCAGGAGAAACCTGTGACTACCGCCGCGACCGCCTTGCTGAACGATGACGTCCTCAACCTGGACAGCCTCCTGACCCCTGACGAGTTGATACTCCGCAGCAAAGTCCGTCGTTTTGTGACAGAGCGCATCAGGCCCAACATCAACGCCTGGTACGAAGACGCCCATTTTCCCCTGGACCTTGTGCCTGAACTGGGAGAACTCGGCCTCCTTGGCATGCACCTGAAAGGGTACGGGTGTCCCGGCCGCACCGCCGTCGAATACGGCCTTGCCGCGATGGAGCTCGAAGCCGGCGATTCCGGTCTGCGCACGTTCGTCAGCGTCCAGGGATCCCTGGCCATGACCGCCATCCATAAGTGGGGATCGGAGGAACAGAAGAACCAGCACCTGCCGGCGATGGCGCGGGGCGAAATGATTGGCTGCTTCGGACTCACCGAACCCACTGCGGGTTCGGATCCTTCCAGCATGGCAACCGTGGCCAGGCCGGACGGTCAGGGCGGATGGATCATCAACGGTGCCAAGCGCTGGATTGGCCTTGCGTCCGTGGCCCGGATTGCAGTCATCTGGGCCACTACCGATGACGGTATTCGCGGGTTCATCGTACCCACGGACACTCCCGGGTTTACCGCGACGCCGATCGGGTCGAAGCTCTCCATGCGGGCTTCGATCCAGTGCGACATCGCCCTTGACGACGTCAGGTTGCCGGGAACGGCGATACTGCCTGGGGCGAAGGGGCTCAGCGGCCCGTTTTCCTGCCTCAACGAGGCCCGCTACGGGATCATCTGGGGCGCGATGGGCGCCGCCCGGGACTCCTACGAGGCCGCCCTGGCGTACTCCAAAGACCGCTTGCAGTTCGGCAAGCCCTTGGCCGGCTACCAGCTCACCCAGGAGAAGCTGGTCAACATGCTCCTGGAGATCCAGAAGGGAACCCTGCTGGCCCTCCATACCGGTCGACTGAAGGATGCCGGGGCCCTGGAGCCGGTCCAGGTCTCCGTGGGAAAGCTGAACAACGTCCGCGAGGCCATCGCGATCTGCCGCGAAGCCCGCACCATCCTGGGCGGCAACGGCATCACCCTGGACTACTCGCCGCTGCGGCACGCCAACAACCTCGAATCCGTACGCACCTATGAGGGCACGGATGAGGTCCACACCCTCATCCTCGGCCAGCGCATCACGGGTATCTCCGCGTTCCGCTAGGAGGAACGCGCCCGGCTTTGGCTTCCACGGTTTCTGTGCGTCAACCGGGCCGTGGATACTTGGGCAATGACTACTCGCAGGGCTCAGAACGTTCACGGCGCTGATTCGTCTCCGCTCCCGGAGGTGCCCGCCCAGCTTCGGGCCGTGCTCAACGGCATTCCTGCGATGGTGGGGTACTGGGACAAGGACCTGCGCAACCGCCTCGCCAACGACGCCTCTGGAGAATGGTTCAACGTCGACCCCGGCCGGATGCACGGCGTCCATATCCGCGAACTCCTCGGCGAGGAACTCTACGCGGCCAATAAGGAGTACATCGCGAAGGTACTCGACGGGGAGCCACAACTCTTTGACCGGACCCTGGTGGATGCCGCCGGCAAGACGCGGTACACCCAGGCCTCCTATGTACCGGACGTGCAAGGCGGCGAAATCCAGGGCTTCTTCGTGCTGGTCACGGACATCACCGAGCGCGTTGTCGCGGAACGGCGCCGGCAACGCGACATGGACCGGTACCGGGCCCTTGCCCGCAGTATTCCGGGAGTGTTCGTGCTCCTCTTCGACTCGGACCTCCGGTATCTCATCGCGGAGGGACAGGAGCTCGAGAATTTCGGGTACCGCAGGGACGAGATGGAGGGCCGGCTGATCCACGATGCCCTGAAGGGCGGCCTCGCGGATGAGCTGGAGCCACACTACCGCGCCGCCCTGGCCGGCCGGGAGGTGTCGTGGAGACGCCGGATCGGCGATCGCACGTATCGACTCACGGCGGGTCCGGTGCAGTCCGACGGCGATCCCACCGGCATGGTCGTCGCCGTAGACGTGACAGAACGCCTGCGACAGGAAAAGACGTGGGCCGGGTTGCACGAGATCGCCACGGCGGTCGCCCGCAGCGCCGCCCCTTCGGACATCGCCGAACGAGTCGCCGCCATTGTGCGCTCCATCTTCGACGTGGACTCGGCGGCGGTGGTCCGATTCACCGGCCCCTGCGCGGCTGAAATCATAGCGATGGCGCCGGACCTCCCGCCGACCCTGAGCCGTCGGCACATCTTCGCACCAACGGATGCCTCGGCAACCGTACGCGTAGCCGTCACGGGTAAGCCGGCCCTGGTGGTTTACGCCCCGGACGGCGGGCTCGCCTCAGAGCAAATGCTGGCCGGCGGCTTCCGGTCCTCCGCCGCCGCCCCCATCCGGGTATCCGGCTCGCTCTGGGGCGTCGTGGCCCTCACCTCGAAGTCCAAGACGCACATCACCCCGGCCATACTGGAACAGCTCGCCCAGTTTGCGGAACTCGTGGAAGTCGCGATCGGCAATGCCGAGGCCCGCACGAGTCTTGAGCTGCAGGCCAGCACCGACGTCCTGAGCGGCCTCCCCAACCGCCGTGTCCTGGAGGAACGACTCGCCCACGAGACCGAGCTGGCGGCCGCCCGGGGCACCAAGCTCAGCGCCGTGGTCCTGGACATTGACCATTTCAAGACGGTCAATGATTCCTTTGGCCATCTGACCGGGGACAGGGTGCTCGCGGAGGTCGCGGCCCGCCTTCGTGGGGTTGCGCGCCCGGGCGAGATCGTCGCGCGTTACGGTGGCGAGGAGTTCGTCTGGCTCCTGCCGGGCAGCGGGGGCGAGGAGGCGCTGCAGGCGGCGGAACGGGCCCGGCTGGCCGTTGCCTCCCAGCCCTTCGACGAAGTGGGCTCCATCACCGTCTCGGCCGGTGTCTGCGAACTGCAAGGAGCCGGAACTCATGCCTTGCTGGCGTGCGCCGACCATGCTCTCTATGCCTCCAAACACGCCGGACGCAACCGCACCATGCGCTACGTGGCCGCGGAAGCCGAAGCCCGTGCCGAACGCAGCGCCTAGACGAACGCGGACTTCCCGGTCACGGCCCTGGCCACGAGTGCCGCAGTGTCCGTGCAATACGGCGGAGGGTGTCAGGAGAGGAACCCGCGTAGCAGGGAAGCTGTTCCCTCCAGGTGCTCAAGCGTGGCCCGCTCAGCAGCCGGGGCGTCGCCGCGAAGGATTGCGTCCGCGATCCGAGCGTGCTGGTCGTTGGAGTGCTCCAGGTTGGTGCCAAGGAACGGGATCCTGTCCAGCAAGCCGTTGAGCCTGGACCGGGTTTCTGCCACGGCCCCTACGAGGCTCGGAGAACCCGTCAGCTCGGCGATTGCGATATGGAACCGGGCATCCCGCGGCCGGTAGCTGGCTTCGGTGGCGACCGCCACGTCGGTCAGGCAGCTGCGCAGGTGACCCCGGGCGGCGGCCGATAAGTTTGATCCGGCCGCCAGGGCGCTCGCCGCCGGCTCGATCACTCCACGGAATATCAGCACGTCGTGGACCTCGGCACGATCCAGTGGCCGGGTCCCCCGAAGCTCTGGGCGCACCTGGGATTCGGACACGTACGTGCCGCCATAACGGCCGCGCCTCACCACCAGGTATCCCGCAGCCTGCAATTCCCCCAGTGCTTCCCGGAGGGTCGCCCGGGACACGCCCAGATGCTCAGCCAGCTCGCGCTCCGGCGGCAGTTTGTCGGCCGGAGCAAAGATGCCGAGCTTGATCGTCTGCAGAATGTGCTCGATTGTTTCCTCGAAGGCGTTTCCACTGCGGACGGGCCGCAGCATCGAGTAGGGCTGTTGTAACGCGAAATCAGTCAAGGCCAACTCCCAGCAGTCTGCGAGCCTATACGTTCACTGATCATACGTTTAGGCAGCGAAAAAGCGGGCGTTTGGAACCAATGATTCTCCAGCCGAACGAAATTTCCGTTGGATTTGCGAAGAATCCTTGACGGATGTGAGCCACAACACCACACTGGGAGATGTGTTCTTGGACTGATAACAGTCCTTTAAATTCGGATGACAGTCCTATAGCAAGGGAACCGCATGAAATCAGCAGATGATGAGGCCGGCGTGACGAGTTCGGCCACCGGAACCGAATCGGAATACCTTCAACGGCGCAAACTTAAGCGCGGCGCCGCCGGCTGGATACTACTCGCTGGACTGGGAGTCGCGTACGTCATATCCGGTGATTTCGCCGGCTGGAATCTCGGTCTCGCCCAAGGCGGATGGGGCGGACTTCTGATCGCGTTTATCCTCATGGGCGTCATGTACACCTGCATGGTGTTCGGCCTCGCGGAACTCTCCTCCACCCTGCCCACCGCCGGGGCCGGATACGCTTTTGCCCGACGGGCTCTGGGGCCCCTGGGCGGGTTCGCCACCGGCATTGCCGTACTGATCGAATACGCCGTCGCTCCGGCCGCCATCGCCACCTTTATCGGCGGCTACATAGAGGCCTTGGGGCTCTTTGGCCTGACCAATTCGTGGCCGGTCTATTTGGCCACCTACGTCCTCTTCATAGCCATCCACCTTCGCGGGGTCGGTGAAGCGCTTAGGATCATGTTCGCGATTACGGCGGTTGCTGTTGTTGCCTTGATCGCCGCTGTCATCGGACTGCTGCCGAAGTTCGACCCGGCCAAGCTGTTCGACATCGTGCCTGACGGCTCCGCCGGTTCCAGCGCGTTCCTGCCCATGGGCGTCGGTGGAATCCTGGCCGCCCTTGTCTACGGCATCTGGTTCTTCCTCGCCGTTGAAGGCGTCCCGCTGGCGGCAGAAGAATCGGCGGACCCCAAGAAAGACATGCCGCGGGGCATTATCGTCGCCGTCGTGATCCTGGTGGTCTTCGGCGCCCTGATGCTCGTCCTAGTTCCCGGTGCGGCAGGGTCCCAGGCCATGAGCACCTCCGACAACCCGCTGCCCGAGGCAATCCGGCTTGCGTACGGTGGAAACACGGTTCTGGCAGATTTCATCAACTACGCGGGACTTGCCGGACTCGTGGCCAGCTTCTTCTCCATCATCTACGCGTACTCGCGGCAGCTCTTCGCATTGTCCCGCGCCGGGTACCTGCCCAAGTGGCTTTCGCTTACGGGCACCCGCCGCACGCCCTATTGGGCCCTGATCGTTCCCGGCACCATCGGGTTCCTGCTCGCGGCCATCACCCAGGACGGCGCCCTGCTTATCAACATCGCCGTTTTCGGGGCAACGGTGTCCTACGTCCTGCTGAACCTGTCCCATATAGTGCTGCGAATCAAGGAACCGGAGCTTGAGCGGGGCTACCGCACGCCGGGCGGCATCGCCACCACCTCGGTGGCCCTCGTCCTGTCCGCCGTCGCCGTCGTCGCCACCTTCGTGGTGGACGTCTACGCGGCCTCCATCACGGCGGCCATTTTCGCCGGCGCGATCGCCTACTACTGGTTCTACAGCCGCCACCGCATCGTGACCGGTTCCCCGGACGAGGAATTCGCCCGGCTCGCGCAGGCCGAGGCCGAATTGAAGCAGTAGCTGCCCCCGACCACTATTACCCCATTGCAAACGACGTTGCGGAGCAACCATGACTGAACAATCACCAGACAACGGCCGGAACACCCAGCTCACCCTTGACGAGCTACAGGCGGATGTCGCCTCCGGCGCCATCGACACCGTCGTCGTGGCCATCACTGACTCGCTGGGCCGCCTCCAGGGCAAGCGCTGCGGCGCGCGTTCGTTCCTCGAAGACGTCCTCGAGCACGGCGCGGAAGGCTGCAACTACCTCCTGGCCGTCGACGTCGAGATGAACACCATTGACGGTTACGCAATGTCCTCCTGGGAAACCGGCTACGGCGACATGATGATGCTGCCGGACGTCTCGACCCTGCGCCGGGTGCCGTGGCAAGCGGGAACCGCCATGGTCCTCTGCGACGTGATGTGGGCGGACAAATCCCCCGTCGTTGCCTCGCCGCGCCAGATCCTGCGCGCCCAGGTGGAACGGCTCGAAAAACTCGGCTACCGCGCTTTCATGGGCACCGAACTTGAGTTCCTGATGTTCGACGACTCCTACCGTCAGGCGTGGCAGAAGAACTACCACGGACTCGAGGCCTCCACCCAGTACAACGTTGACTATTCGCTGCTCGCAACCGCCCGGCTGGAACCTGTTATCCGGTCCATCCGAACCAACATGGAAGCGGCCGGCCTGGTGGTCGAATCATCAAAGGGCGAGTGCAACCTGGGGCAGCAGGAGATCACCTTCCGCTTCGATGAGGCCCTCAAGGCCTGTGACAAGCACACCTTTTACAAGAACGGCGCGAAGGAAATCGCGGACCAGTACGGCAAGAGCATCAGCTTCATGGCCAAGTACGATGCCCGCGAAGGAAACTCCTGCCACATCCATTTCAGCCTGACTGATCTCGACGGCAATCCCGTGCTACCCGGCGACGGTGAGCACGGCTTCAGCCCAACGATGGAGCACTTCATGGCCGGTCAGCTGGATGCCCTGAAGGAGCTCACATATTTCCTCGCCCCCAACGTCAACTCGTACAAACGGTTTGTCGATGGCAGCTTCGCCCCGACCGCCATTGCCTGGGGCATGGACAACCGCAGCTGCGCCCTGCGGGTGGTGGGCCACGGACGGGGCCTGCGCACCGAGATGCGCGTCGGCGGCGGAGACCTTAACCCGTATCTGGCCGCGGCCGCGCTAATCGCCGCAGCGATCCACGGGCTGGAAAACCGCCTTCCGTTGGGCCCTGTTATGCAGGGCAGCGCGTATTCCTCCGACGCCGACCGTCTGCCGACGAACCTGCGCGACTCCCGCGACCTGCTGGCTGAGAGCGTCATCGCCCGGAAGGCGTTCGGCGATGCCGTGGTGGACCACTACGTCCATGCCGCCGGCACCGAGATCAAGGCCTATGAGAGCGCCATCACCGATTGGGAGCGTGTCCGTGGCTTCGAACGGCTCTGAGCGCTACAGGCCCCGGATCGCCCTGACCAGCTACTACCAGGACGCCGTGTGGGGAGTCTGGAAAGCCCCGGCCGCCATCCTTCCAGGCACCTACGTCGAGGCTGTGGTGGCAGCAGGCGGCACACCGATCCTGCTGCCGCCGCTGGGCACGGACGAAACCGTCCTGGACATCATGGACGGACTGATCGTCGTGGGCGGGCCCGACGTGGATCCCACGCGCTACGGAGCCACCGCGCACCCCAGGACAGCGTCGCAACCGTTGCGCGATGAACACGACACGATCTTGACGCGCGCGGCGATGGAGCGCGGGCTACCGCTGTTTGCGATCTGCCGTGGGGCCCAGATTCTGAATGTTGCCCTCAACGGCAGCCTGAACCAGCACATCCCGGACATCAACCCGGCGGCGAACTATCAGCCAGCGCCGGGAGTGTTTGGTGAGGCCACCTTCACCACCGCGCCCGGCAGCCTGATCCAGTCGCTGCTGGGGGATGCGGCGGTGGCACCCTGCTACCACCACCAAGGCATGGACACCGTCCCGCCGGCGTTGCGCGTCACCGCGTCCTCCGCCGATGGAACCGTCCAGGCCCTGGAAGCTGCCGACGGCTCCGGCTGGGTCCTGGGTGTGCAATTCCATCCGGAACAAAACCCGGCAGACCTGCGGCTGTTCCGCGGCTTCGTAGAGGCCGCCAGTCGTTACCGCGCCAATCGAAATGAGATGTCCACGATATGACCGCAACAACTTTTGACGTCATCAACCCCTCCACCGAGGAGGTCATCGAGACGGTCGCGCTGGCCGGGCTGGCCGAAGTTGATGATGCGATCGCTCGCGCCGCCGGCGCTTTCGAGTCCTGGCGGGCAGTCGCACCCGCAGACCGCTCACTGCTGTTGCGGCGCTTTGCCTCATCGGTTGACGCCGACCTCGAGAACCTGGCCCGGCTCGAAGTCATCAATGCCGGCCACACCATCGGCAACGCCCGCTGGGAAGCGGGCAACGTCCGCGATGTGCTCACCTACTACTCCGCAGCACCGGAGCGTCACTTCGGCAAGCAGATCCCGGTGGCGGGAGGCGTAAACATCACCTTCCACGAGCCCCTCGGCGTCGTGGGGGTCATTGTTCCCTGGAATTTCCCCATGCCGATCGCCGCGTGGGGCTTCGCCCCGGCCCTGGCCGCCGGCAACACGGTGGTGCTCAAGCCCGCCGAGTTGACGCCCTTGACAGCGATCCGTCTGGCTGAGCTGGCCCGTGAGGCCGGCATCCCGGAGGGTGTCTTCCAGGTGGTACCCGGCAAGGGCTCCGTGGTGGGCGAACGCTTCGTTACCCACCCCGCCGTCAGGAAGGTGGTCTTCACCGGATCCACTGGCGTCGGCAAGAAAATCATGGCCGGCTGCGCGGACCAGGTCAAGCGGGTGACACTGGAGCTCGGCGGCAAGAGCGCGAATATCGTGTTCGACGACGCCGATCTGGAACTGGCCGCCGCTGCCGCTCCCGGCGGCGCGTTCGACAATGCCGGGCAGGACTGTTGCTCGCGCTCGCGCATCCTGGTCCAGCGCAACGTCTACGACCGTTTCATGGAACTGCTCGAGCCCGTGGTCAAAGCGCTAACTGTCGGGGACCCGTCCGATGAAGCCACCTCAATGGGACCGTTGATCTCGGCCCAGCAGCGCCGAACGGTGGCCGGTTTTGTGCCGGACAACGCCCCCATCGCCTTCCAGGGGCAGGCTCCTGCGGGTGCCGGGTTCTGGTTCCCGCCCACGGTGCTGACGCCGGATCTGGACTCGCCGTCGTTCACGGAAGAGATCTTCGGCCCGGTGGTGGCCGTGGTGCCGTTCACCGACGAGGCCGATGCGATCCGGATCGCGAACAACACCGAGTATGGGCTCTCCGGCTCCATCTGGACCTCCGGCGTGGACCGCGCGCTGCGCGTAGCCAGGGGAGTTGAGGCCGGAAACCTTTCCGTTAACTCGCACTCGTCCGTTCGGTACTCCACGCCCTTCGGCGGTTTCAAGCAGTCCGGGCTGGGGCGTGAGCTCGGGCCCGACGCCCTCGATTCCTTCACCGAAACCAAGAACGTCTTCATTTCCACGCCGTCCCTGGCCTAAACAATCCCCCGGCTCTCACCGCCGTACATAAGGAGTTCCCATGCAGACAGTAGTATCCAACCGCCTGGCCGGCCGCAGCGCAGTCATCACCGGTGGCGCCAGCGGCATCGGGCTGGCCACCGCCCGCCGGATGGCCGCGGAAGGCGCCAAGGTCGTCATCGCCGACATCGAGCCCACGTCGGGACTCGCCGCGGCAACCGAGGTGGGCGGCCTCTTCGTCAAGGTCGATGTCACGAGCGAAGAGGACGTCCGGAACCTCTACGCCCAGACCAAGGAAACCTACGGCAGTGTTGACATCGCCTTCAACAACGCCGGGATCTCCCCCGCCAACGACGGCTCCATCCTGGACACCGGCATCGATGCCTGGCGCAGGGTCCAGGAGGTGAACCTGACCTCGGTGTACTACTGCTGCAAGTACGCCATCCCCTACATGCAGGAGCAGGGGAAGGGCTCAATCATCAACACCGCTTCCTTCGTGGCAGTCATGGGCGCGGCGACGTCGCAGATTTCCTACAGCGCATCCAAGGGCGGGGTGCTTTCCATGAGCCGGGAACTCGGCGTTGAATTCGCCCGGCAGGGCATCCGGATCAATGCCCTGTGCCCCGGCCCGGTGAACACCCCGTTACTCAAGGAACTGTTTGCCAAGGATCCGGAAAAAGCCGCCCGCCGGCTGGTCCACGTACCGCTGGGCCGCTTCGCGGAACCTGAGGAACTCGCTGCGGCCGTGGCGTTCCTCGCCAGCGACGACGCCTCGTTCATCACCGCCTCCACCTTCCTGGTCGACGGCGGGATTTCCGGCGCGTACGTCACACCGATCGACTGAGCCCGGAGCGCAAGCATGGCGTTGAGGTGCCGGCCGGGATAAAACCCCGGCCGGTACCTCCGTACGTTTACACGAACGCGGACTTCCCGGTCACGGCCCTGGCCACGATCAGCGAATTGATCTCATAGCTGCCCTCATAGGTGTACAGGATTTCGGCGTCTCCGAAGAGCTTGCCCATCTCGTAGTCGCTGCTGATCCCGTTGCCGCCCATGAGGGACCGGCCCATCGCCACCGAGGCCCGCGCCAGCCGGGTGGTGGTGGACTTGGCCATCGCGGCCTGGACCATCTCGAGTTTGCCCTCCGACTGGATCCTGGCCAGCTGCGCCATCAGCGACAGTGAGGCCGAGGCGTTGCCCAGGATCTCGGCCAGCTGCTGCTGGATGAGCTGGAAGCGGGCCAGCTCCTTGCCGAATTGCTTGCGCTCCAGCGAGTAGGAACGCGCGACGTCGAACGCCGCCAGCTGGATGCCGGCAGCCTGCCAGCCCACCCAGGCGCGCGAATCACGGAGCAGCTCGTTGGCCTTGGAGAAGTCCGTGGCTCCGGGGAGCAGGTTGGATTCCGGGATGCGGACCTCGTCGAGCACGATGTCCGCGTTCTGCATGATGCGCAGCCCGATCTTGTTCGCGATCTTCGTGGCGGTGTAGCCGGGCCGGTCCGTCTCGACGATGAAGCCTTTGATCTGCTGGTCCGCGACGTCACGCGCCCAGACCAGGGCGAAGTCCGCTATGGTGCCGGCACCGATCCAGCGCTTGGCGCCGTTGATCACCCACTCGCCGCCCTCCAGCCGCGCCGTTGTGGCCAGCCCGCCGGCGATGTCCGAGCCGTGGTCCGGCTCCGTGAGGGCGAAGGCTCCGATCTGGGTGAAGGCGGTGAGCCCCGGCAACCAGCGCGCCCTGTGCTCGTCCGAGCCGAGCTGGTCGATCATGCCCACGATCAGCTCGTTGTGGATCCCCACGAGGGCAGAGAGGGACACGTCGGCGCGGGCCACCTCGACGTACATGAGGCCCTTGAAGAGCTTGGAGGTGCCGTCGGTCTGCAGCCCCCCGAGGCCGTACTTTCCGAGCTCGGCGAGCAGCCCGAAAGGGAACTCCTCGCGGTTCCAGTAGTCGATCGAGGCCGCACGGATGCGGGACTGGAGGAAGTCCCTGATCTCCTGGTAGCGGATCTGTTCGTCCGGGGGCAGCAGGTCGACGATGTACATCAGATCGGCGTCCGGGAAGGGCGGCTCTGCCGCACGCCCAACCCCGGTGGCGATCTGTCCGCTGGCACGTCCTTGTGGCTGCACGGGCATGTATCCCTTCGTAATGGTCCGCTCAGGAACCGAGTCGGCTCTTCCAAACCCTTGGATGTCCTAGTATATTGCACAGTGATGGGGATCACTAGCTATCTGGTGATTCCCGGGCAACGGCGCCGGGCCCGAAACGGCTGCGCCACCAGACTTCGAAAGGTGCACCATGACAGTCACTGAGGAATTCCGCGCCGCACGCAACCGCCTGCTTGACCTTCGCAAGGACTACGGCGCGGCCCGCAACGAATTCGAGTGGCCGCGCTTTGACGAGTTCAACTTCGCCCTGGACTGGTTTGACCAGATCGCGGCGGACCCGGCCAAGGCCGACAGGCCGGCCCTCGTAATCGTCGAGCAGGACGGCACCGCCACGCGGCGCAGCTTCTCGGACCTCTCGCGCCGCTCGGCCCGGGTGGCAAACTGGCTGCGCGGCCAGGGCGTCCGCCGCGGTGACCGCATGATCATCATGCTCGGCAACCAGGTGGAACTCTGGGAACTTATGCTCGCCGGCATCAAGCTGGGCATCGTCATGATCCCGACCACCACGCTGATGGGTCCGGCGGACCTGAAGGACCGGGTGGAGCGCGGCGGGGCGAACTGGGCCGCCGTCGGGAGCGCCAACATCGCCAAGTTTGCCGAGGTCCCGGGCGACTACACCCTGATCGAGATCGGCGGCAGCGAGGCCGTCAATACGGATGCGCTGCAGTACACCGAGTCCGCCGGCTCCTCCGAGGACTTCACCCCGGACGCCCCGACCCTGGCCGACGAAACCCTGCTGCTCTATTTCACCTCGGGGACCACGTCCAAGGCCAAGCTCGTGGAGCACACGCACACCTCCTACCCGGTGGGGCACCTGTCCACGATGTTCTGGATCGGGATGGAACCGGGCGATGTCCACCTCAACGTGGCCTCGCCGGGCTGGGCCAAGCACGCCTGGTCCAACGTGTTCACCCCGTGGATCGCCGAGGCCTGCGTTTTCATCTACAACTATGAGCGCTTCGACGCCAAGGCCCTTATGGAGCAGATGGACCGCGAATCCGTCACGAGCTTCTGCGCCCCGCCCACGGTCTGGCGCATGCTCATCCAAGCCGACCTGACCCTGCTCAAGACCCCGCCCACCAAGGTGGTGTCCGCCGGCGAACCGCTCAACGCCGAAGTCATCGACCAGGTCCAGCGCGCCTGGGGCCAGACCATCCGCGACGGTTTCGGCCAGACCGAGTCCACCGTGCAGATCGCCAATACCCCCGGCCAGCCGATCAAGATCGGCGCCATGGGCAAACCCCTGCCCGGTTACGACGTTGTCCTCGTGGACCCCGCCACCGGAGCGGAAGGCGACGACGGCGAGCTCTGCCTGCGCCTCGACCCCCGCCCCGTCGGGCTGATGAAGGCCTACTACGGGGATCCCGAGAAGACGGCGGAGGCGTTCCGTGACGGCTATTACCACACGGGTGACATGGCGAGCCGGGACGAGCGCGGCATTATCACCTATGTGGGCCGCGGCGACGACGTCTTCAAATCCTCCGACTACCGGTTGTCCCCGTTCGAACTGGAGAGCGTGCTGATCGAGCACCCTGCAGTGGCCGAGGCCGCCGTCGTCCCCTCCCCCGACCCGGTCAAGCTCTCGGTACCCAAGGCCTTTGTGGTCCTGGCCGCCGGGCACGAGGCGGGCCCGGAACTGGCCGAGGACATCCTGCGCTACTGCCGCGACCGTCTGGCCCCGTTCAAGCGGATCCGCCGGCTGGAATTCGCCGAGCTGCCGAAAACCATCTCGGGCAAGATCCGGCGCGTAGAGCTTCGGCACAGCGAGGAACTGCGCCACGGTGGCGGGACGGTCCCGGCCGGTCTCGGCACGGAGTACTCCGAGGCCGACTTCCCCGGGCTGAGGAGCCCCTCGGTTCCGCAGCCTGAAAAGCTAGGCTGAACCTCATGAAACCTGAACAGAGCTGGGAGTGTTGTGGGAACGCCGCTGCCGCGTGATCCGATTGCCGATGCCCGGCTGAACTGGGAGCGGCACGGCTGGTCCGACGTCGCCGCACCGATGGCCGCCATCACCGCCATCATGCGGACTCAGCAGATCCTGCTTGCCCGGATCGAGGGCGTCCTCAAGCCGTTCGGGCTGACGTTTGCCCGCTACGAACTGCTGGCACTGCTGAGCTTTGCCCGCGGCGGCGCGCTGCCCATGAACAAGGCGAGCGCGCTGCTGCAGGTCCATCCCACCTCGGTGACCAACGCCGTCGACCGGCTCCAGGGCGCGGGGCTGGTGCTGCGATCGCCGCATCCAACGGACGGGCGCACCACCCTGATCGAGCTCACCCCCGAGGGGCGTACGCTTGCTAAAAGGACGACGGCGGTTCTGAACTCGGAGGTCTTCGGCCAGTCCGGCTTCGCGGAACAGGACGTCGACCAGCTGATCGGGATTCTGGGAACCTTCCGACGCAACGCCGGCGACTTCAGCGACTGAGTTCCGGGGCCGGACTTCAGGGACTGATTCGCCCGGCCGAAGCGACTCAACGAGACTGACGGCCCGTCACAATGCGGTGGCGGGCTTCCGCGGCACCAGGAGACGACTCATGCAGCCGAACGCCTATTCCCGCCCCGATGATCGGGAGCTGCTCCGCGCCCAGTTGCGCCTGCTGTCCGGCAGGTTCCGGCCCGCCGTGCTGTTCGCTGGCCTGGCCAGCGGAAATTCGCTCCAGCTGACCGACTTCCTCGGCACCGCGACGTCCAGCCTGCACCAGATGGTGGTGGTTCCGGGGACGGGTCTCGGCGGCCGGGTGTTCACCCAGCGCCGGCCGTTCCTCGTGCCCGACTACATCGCCTCCGAGGGCATCACGCATGAATACGATTTGGCGGTCAGCCGGGAGCGGCTTACCTCGATGGCGGCCGTCCCGGTGGTGGTCCGCGGTGAGCCACGGGCGGTGCTGTACATCGCGAGCCGGGACCGTGCGCCACTGGGCGAAAACGCCCTGCGCGAGGCCATGGACGCGGCCGCGGAGATCGCCGCGGAACTGCTCGTCCGGGACGAAGTGGACCGCCGGGTGTCGATCATCGACGGGGCCCGGGCCGAACCCGCCCTGGTCCTGGACCGGAGCTGGCTGGAGCACGTCAGGGAAGCCCACGCCCAGTTGCGGTCGCTGGCCGGAACGGTAGCCGATCCCCAGCTGGCCCGGCAGTTGGACCTGATTGGCAACCATCTGGCTCCGCCCCCGGCGGACGGTGTTCATCCGGCCGCCAGGCTGGCCCGCCGCGAACTCGATGTGCTGGCGCAGCTTGCCCTGGGCTGCTCGTACCAGGAAACCGCGGACCGGCTGGGCCTGAAAGCCGTGACGGTAAAGAGCTATCTGCAGAACGCCATGGCCAAGCTGTCCGCCCACAACCGGCTTGAGGCGGTGTCCGCGGCGCGGCGCCTGGGCCTCATTCCATAAAGAGGGGCCGCCGGATAACCGGCAGCCCCTCCCCCAATCACGGATCGCTCCGTCTCGAATCCCCGGCTGCCGAATCCCTTTAGTGCCGGGAGACGGGCTCGGTGGTTGCTGTGCCGTCTGCGGCCTCCGCCGCGGTGTGCGGCTTGCCGTCGTCCAGCCCGTGCTTTTCCCGGTTGGGCAGCGCCAGCGTGCACAGCACGCTGAACACGCCGATCCCGGCGAGCAGGTACCCGACGGACCATGCGCCCGATGTGCCGGCCAGCTGGGCGGCCACAAGGGGAACAATGCCGCCGCCGACGACGCCGGCCAGGTTGTAGCCCATTCCGGCGCCGGTGTAGCGGTACCGGGTCTCAAAGAGCTCCGGAAGCAGGGCACCGGCGGGGCCATAGGCGATGGCGAAGATGACCAGGGTGACGGTGAGCCCGACACCGAAGGCGAAGACGGTGTTCGCGCTGAGGATCGGGAAGAGCGCGAGGGACCACGGCACGGCGAGGATGCACGAGGTGGCGATGACCTTCTTGCGTCCGAAGCGGTCCGAGAGGATGCCGGAGGCCATGGTGGCGGCGGCAACAAACAGCGAGGCGACGATGCCGGTACTCAGCACTTCCACCCGGCTCAGGTGCATGCCGGTGGGGCTGGTGGCATAGCTGGTCAGGTAGGCGGTGCCGATGTAGAAGAAGGCGAAAAGGAGCGTCAGGGAGCCGCCGGCGAGCAGGATTTCGCGCGGCTGGCGCTTGATCGACTCAAGGATGGGAAGCCTGGTGGCGGTCCCGGCACCCTTCGTGGCATTCGCAGCGGCATTCTTGAACACGGGGGTTTCCTCGATGCTCAACCTGACCCACAGGCCCACGAGCACCAGCACGGCGCTGAGGATGAACGGCACCCGCCAGCCGATCGTAATGAAGGCCTCGGACTTGTCGCCCAGCGTAAGGTTCGTGATCAGGAATGTTCCGCTGGCCAGGGCGAACGCGAATGACGGGCCAAGCTGCGGGAAGGATCCGAAGAGGCCGCGCTTGCCCTTGGGTGCGTATTCGGCCACGAGGAGCGTGGCACCGGCCCACTCGCCGCCGACGGCCAGGCCCTGGACGAAGCGGAGCACCACCAGCAGGATAGGTGCTGCGACGCCGATGGTGCTGGCATCGGGGATGAATCCGATCATCACGGTAGCGATGCCCATCATAAGCAGCGTGGTGATGAGGGTTTTCTTCCGGCCGATCCGGTCACCGTAGTGGCCGAAGATGATGGCACCGACAGGACGGGCGAAGAAGGCGACGGCGAATGTGCCGAAGGAGGCGATGGTCCCGGCCGCGGCGCCGAGGGCCGGGAAGAAGACCACCGGAAAGACCAGCGCGGCGGCGGTGCCGTAAATGAAGAAGTCGTAGAACTCGATGGTGGTTCCGGCGGCACTCGCGAAGGCAACCTTCCGCAGGGTCTTGCGGCTCGGCGGCGCTTGCAGTCCGGCCGGCGAAGTCGGTGAAACTGAGGTCATGGCAATCTCCCTTGATGTCAACCCTGGTACACGGCTGTGTGACTCACATCACCGTAACGAAAAGCATGGACATCCAACTACCTCCCAAAAGAGGTAGTCCGCAAAAAGCGGTAGTCGCCGGCGCCGTCCCCTCGACGTCGGGAAGAACCACCCCTGGACCTGGGACGCTGACGCGGCGCGTCCTGCCTGGTGACGCGCAAAAGCCCTGGCGCTACTGGCATTGCAGTAGCGCCAGGGCTTTTGCGCGTCACGGGAAGGTTTGCGCGTCCCTGTCTAACGGTGGGTGAAGTCCGGCTGGCGCTTCTCGCTGAAGGCCGCCATGCCTTCCTTCTGGTCCTCGGTGGCGAACAGCGAATGGAATACCCGACGTTCAAAAAGCACACCCTGGGCCAGCCCGGTCTCGAAGGCGGCGTTGACGGCCTCCTTGGCCACCATCGCCACCGGCTTGGACTTGGAGGCGATCACCCCGGCGGCCTTCAGCGCCTCCTCGACCACGTCCGCGGCCGGCACCACCCGGGACACCAGGCCCGAGCGTTCGGCTTCCTCCGCGCCCATAAACCGTCCGGTCAGGATCATGTCCATGGCCTTGGCCTTACCCACCGCCCGGGTGAGGCGCTGCGAGCCGCCCATCCCCGGCAGCACGCCCAGGTTGATTTCCGGCTGGCCGAACTTGGCGTTATCGCCGGCGATGATGAAATCGCACATCATCGCAAGTTCGCAGCCGCCGCCGAGGGCGAAGCCGGACACGGCCGCCACCACGGGGATGCGAAGCCTGGTGAAGTCTTCCCAGCCCCGGAACCAGTCGGCCGCATACATGTCCATGTACCCCTTGGACTGCATTTCCTTGATGTCGGCGCCGGCGGCAAAGGCCTTAGCGGAGCCGGTCACCACCACCGCGCCTATCCCCGGGTCCGTATCCATGGCGGTCACGGCAGCCACGAGTTCGTCCATGGTGGCCTTGTTGAGGGCATTCAGCGCCTCGGGCCGGTTGAGCGTCACGAGGCCTACCCGGCCGCGGCGCTCCACCAGAATGTTCGCGTAGTCAGTCATGCCTGTCCCCTCAGCTGATGTTCGGATGTCTGTGATGTCCGGATGTCCCTAGTGTCCGGACTTGGCACGGATGTCGGTGATGATGCCGGAGAAGTCCCGGCCAGCACCGCCTTCCGCGGCAAAGCTATCGTAAATTTCGGAAGCCAGCGGCCCCAGCCTGGCCGCAACTCCGGTGCTTTCGAGGGCGTTGAGTGCCAGCTTGAGGTCCTTGGCCATCAGGGCTCCCGCGAAGCCGGGCTGGTAGTCCCGGTTGGCGGGGCTCGTGGGGACCGGTCCCGGCACGGGGCAGTTGGTGGTCAGCGCCCAGCACTGTCCGGAGGCCGCCGAGGCCACGTCGAACAGGGCCTGGTGCGTCAGCCCCAGCTTTTCGCCGAGCACAAAGGCCTCGCTCACGGCGATCATCGACACGCCGAGAATCATGTTGTTGCAGATCTTCGCTGCCTGCCCGGCGCCGTGCTCCCCGCAGTGGACCACTCGCCTGCCCATGACCCCGAGCATCGGTTGGACCGCCTCGAAGTCTTCCGGAAGCGCCCCCACCATAAAAGTGAGGGTGCCCGCCTCGGCACCGACGACGCCGCCGGATACCGGCGCATCGACGGCCCGGTGGCCGGCGGCGACGGCAAGGTCGGCAGCCTCGCGGGCCTCGTCCACGTTGATCGTGGAGCAGTCGAGGAAAAGCGTGCCCGGCGACGCAACGTCCAGCAGGCCGGGCTGGCCGCCCGTTCCGCGGTAGGCGTCCAGCAGGTGCTTGCCGCTGGGCAGCATGGTCAGGACGACGGCGGCCCCGGTTACGGCTTCGGCGGCCGCGCCGGCGGTGGCGATGCCGTGCGTGCGGGCGGTCTCCAGCGCCGCGGGCATCAGATCGTAGCCGGTGACCGTGTAGCCGGCCTTGACGAGGTTGACCGCCATTGGGCCGCCCATGTGGCCAAGGCCCAGGAACGCGATGGTGCCCGCCGGGGCGTCAGGCCGGGGTGCTTCAGAGGGTGCTTCAGACATTGTCGTGCTCCTTCGAAAGCTTCAGTTCACGGTCGCCCAGCGGCGCAAAGTAGGACTCGATGTCGTCCCGGCCGACCTCCGCCAGGCTGGCCGGCTGCCAGCGGGGGTTGCGGTCCTTGTCCACCACCTGGGCGCGGATGCCCTCGCGGAAGTCGGGGCCGGCGAGGAAGCGCAGGCCCACCCGGTACTCCTGCTCGAGGGCTTCCTCAAGGCTCAGCCCGCGTACGCGGCGCAGGGATTCCAGTGCCACCTTCACGGCGGTCGGCGACTTGGCCAGGATCGTGTCGGCCGCATCCGCGGCCTCCCCTCCGACGGTCCGGAGCCGGCGCAGGATCTCCCCGGCGTCGTCGCTGGAGTAGCACGCATCAATCCACTCGCTCTGTGCCGCCAGGATGGACGGCGGGGCAGTTTCGGCAAAGCGTGCGACGGCGGCGTCCGCCGGCTCGCTCTCCAGCGCCTCGGCCAGCTCTGCGAGCCGGCCGGACGGCACGAAGAGGTCCGCGAATCCCAGGAACAGCGCGTCGGCGCCGCTCAAGTGCGCCCCGGTCAGGGCGGCGTGGGTGCCGGATTCCCCGGGCGAGAGTGAGAGCAGCAGGGTGCCGCCGACGTCGGGCACCAGCCCGATCGTGGTTTCCGGCATCCCCATCCGGGTGCGTTCGGTGACAATCCTGACCGAACCGTGCGCCGAGATCCCCACACCGCCGCCGAGTACCAGACCGTCCATAAACGCTACATACGGCTTGGGATAGCCCGAGATAAGGGAGTTCAGCCGGTATTCCTCGGCCCAGAAGTCAGCCGTCGCGTCACCGCCGTCGATCATGTCCCGGTAGATGGCCACGATGTCGCCGCCGGCGCACAGCCCCCGCTCGCCGGCGCCGCGGACCAGCACGGCAGCCACGGCGTCGTCGTCGGCCCAGAGCCTGAGCTGCTCCAGCATGGCCGAAGCCATGCCCGCGGTGAGCGCGTTCACGGCCTTGGGCCGGTTGAGCGTGACGACGCCCAGCCGGCCGCGCCGCTCGAACAGTACTTCGGCCGACAGGGCTTCGTCCGAGTGCTCCCCCGCCATCAGCTGCCTTCCGGCATCACGAAGCTGGTGCCGCTGCGGATGCCCGAGGGCCAGCGGGTGGTGACCGTTTTGGTCTTCGTGTAGAAGCGGAACGCGTCGGCTCCGTGCTGGTTGAGGTCGCCGAAGCCGGAGGCCTTCCAGCCGCCGAAGGTGTAGTAGGCGATCGGCACCGGGATGGGAACGTTGATGCCGACCATGCCGACCTGGACCCGGCTGGCGAAGTCGCGGGCGGAGTCGCCGTCGCGCGTAAAGATGGCCACGCCGTTGCCGAACTCGTGCTCGCTGCACAGGCGCAGGGCTTCGTCGTAGTCTTCCGCACGGAGCACGCTCAGCACCGGGCCGAAGATCTCTTCCTTGTAGATCGTCATGTCCTTGGTGACGTTGTCGAAGAGCGTGGGGCCCACCCAGAAGCCGCCCTCGTAGCCCTCGACCTTGAGGCCGCGGCCGTCGGTCAGCAGGCTGGCGCCTTCGTCGATGCCGGCCTGGATGTAGCCTTCGATCCGTTCCTTGGCGGACGCCGCGACGACGGGCCCGAAGTCCGAATCCTTGGCCAGGCTGTGGCCGACCTTGAGGTCCGCGATCCGCTCCTGCAGCTTGGCGACGAGGGCGTCGGCAGTGGCCTTGCCCACCGGGACTGCCACCGAGATGGCCATGCAGCGTTCCCCGGCGGAGCCGAAGCCGGCGCCCATCAGGGCATCCGCAGCCATGTCCAGGTCCGCGTCCGGCATGATCACCATGTGGTTCTTAGCGCCGCCGAAGCACTGGGCGCGCTTGCCGTTTGCGGCGGCCGTGGCGTAGATGTACTGGGCTATGGGGGTGGAGCCGACGAAACCGATCGCCTGGACCCGGGAGTCCTCCAGCAGCGCGTCGACGGCTTCCTTGTCACCGTTGACGACGTTGAATACGCCATCCGGCAGGCCCGCCTCGGTGAAGAGTTCGGCGAGGCGGAGCGGCACGGAGGGGTCCCGCTCGGAGGGCTTAAGGATGAAGGAGTTGCCCGCGGCGAGCGCCGGGCCGGACTTCCAGAGGGGGATCATGGCCGGGAAGTTGAAGGGAGTGATGCCGGCGACGACGCCGAGGGGCTGGCGCATCGAGTGGACGTCGACGCCGGTTCCGGCGCTGTCCGAGAACTCACCCTTGAGCAGGTGCGGGGCACCTGCGGCGAATTCCACGACCTCGACGCCGCGCTGGATGTCACCCTTGGCATCCAGGAAGGTCTTGCCGTGCTCCGAGGACAGCAGGGTGGCGAGTTCGTCCAGGTTCTGGTTGACCAGGTCCACGAACTTGAGCAGGACCCGGCCGCGGCGCTGCGGGTTCATGGCAGCCCAGGCCAGCTGGCCCTTCTCCGCGCTGGCGATCACGTTGCGGACTTCCTCGACGCTGGCCAGCGGGACCCTGGCCTGGACCACTCCGGTGCAGGGATCGTACACATCGCTGAAGCGCCCCGAGGTGCCTTCAACATGCTGTCCGTCGATGTAGTGGCTTAGCTCACGAACCATGGTCGAATGCTCCTTTGCATAGTGATTGCCGCGGTGACGGCCGGACCGTCTGTGACCCACGTCATCTCCCTGCTGAATATACTCGGACTTCCTACTAATTTCCAGAGGGACTCTCTTCGCCGGGCAGTGCAGCACCGCCGCCGGGGGCCACTTTCGGCGCTGGCCCGGCTGGTAGGGGCTTTGCCGACGGCGTGTCCGCGCCAAAGTGCCCCGCGTGGGTGCCAACCTGCGCCGGACAGCTTCTTCCGGCAGCCAAGTTCGGTAAGTTAGGGGGTGTGAAGATTGCTACCTGGAATGTGAACTCGCTCCGTGCCCGTGCCGACCGTGTTGAAGCCTGGCTTCAACGCACCGACTGTGATGTCCTGGCCATCCAGGAAACCAAGTGCAAGGACGACAACTTTCCCTGGGAATTGTTCGAGAGCATGGGCTACGAGGTGGCCCACTTCGGCCTGAGCCAGTGGAACGGCGTGGCAATCGCCTCCCGGGTGGGACTCGACGACGTCGAACGCACGTTCACGGACCAGCCCGTCTTCGGCAAGAACGGCAAGGACGCCGTGCAGGAGGCCCGGGCAATCGGCGCCACGTGCGGCGGCATCCGGGTCTGGAGCCTCTATGTCCCCAACGGCCGGGCGCTCGACGACGAGCACATGCCCTACAAGCTCAGCTGGCTGGACACGCTGAAGTCCCACGCCCAGGACTGGGTCAAGGACGATCCCCGGGCGCAGATCGCACTGATGGGCGACTGGAACATAGCCCCGCGGGACGAGGACGTCTGGGACATCGACTACTTCCGCGCCGAGGGCCTCACCCACGTCAGCGAGCCGGAGCGGGAAGCCTTCCGCGCCTTCGAAACCGCCGGATTCCAGGACGTTGTCCGGCCCCACACCCCGGGCCCCGGTATCTACACCTACTGGGACTACACCCAGCTGCGTTTCCCCAAGAAGGAAGGCATGCGGATCGACTTCGTCCTCGCCTCCCCCGCGCTGGCCGCCCGCGTCACCGGCGCGTCGATCGACCGCGAGGAACGCAAGGGCAAGGGCGCCTCGGACCACGCCCCCGTTGTCGTGGAGCTGGGCGACTGATGACCGACGCCCAGGGAAGCACCGTGATCCGATGACGGGGAACCTCTACCGGGGACAGGCCGGGCTGCCGTTCTCCTCGGCGCTGCGGATCTACGAGCCCCTGGAAGCATTCCCGGCGGACGAGCGGGCGGCGCTGCTCGCGGCCGGCGGCCGGGGCACGTCCCGCGCCGCCGTCGAAAACGAAGAACTGCTTGCCTCTCTGGGCCGCATCACCCGCTCCGGCGGAGATCCGTTTCCCACCGGACGGACCGATCTGGTGCGCGTCGTCGTGGCCCCGCGTGGGGCCGCCGGCACCCCGCCGGCGCCCCCCGCCGGAGCGCCCGCCGCCCCGGCCGACGCCGGGCAGCCGGCGAGACTGTTGTATTGCCCGAGCCAGCTGGTCCTCCGGGCCGGTCTCGCGGCGAATGCCCTGCTGGAAGGAATCCACGGGCCCCTGGCCCAGTTGCTGATCCCCGAGGAGCAGCGGGACCGGCACCAGGGACGCATCAACGAGGTGCGGGCGCACGCCGGACTGGGCCGCGTCCACACCCGGGCGTCCACCTGGGGCATCCCGTTCAGCTGGTTCTGCCTCTTTCAGGAATCGGACCCCACCGAAGTGGTGGAATCAGAGGGACATATCGTCACGGTGCGGATCCGCGCGACGACCGGCGAAGCCCTGGACCGGGTCCGCTTTGCGGTGGCCCATCTTGCCCTCGCCGCGCCGGATCTGGACATGCTCGAGGACCTGACCCAGCTCACGGAATGGCTGGAGCTTTTCCACCCGGAGTCGGCGGTGGAACTGGATTACGGCGCAGTGGCGGACAAGGTCTACCCGGACGATTCCCCACTTGACGTGAGGCTGGGGATTGAGTGCCTCGCCGAAGGCGACATGACCGGTGCGGCCGCCGCCTACCGCAGGCTGGCGTCCCGCTGGATCCCGATCCGGCAGCTCGCCCGCGCTTCCTGACATCAGCCGACGGCGTGTGGCCGGCCGGCAGGCTCCCCGGCGACCTCCTCGCCGGCGAGTGAGTCCGCGGCGCGGGGCGGCGCCGTCGTCCGGCGCACGATCAGCCGGTGCTGCGCGACCGTTGAGCGCACGGCCCCGGCCATGCCGTCGAGTTCGTCCAGCAGCATCTTGGTGCCCAGTTCGGCCTGCTCGTCCGGCCGCTGCCCGACGGTGGTGAGTCCCATAGCTTCGGAAAAATCGTGGTCGTCGATGCCGATCACGGAAAGTTCCTCAGGAACCCGGACGCCGGCCTTACTGGCTTCGAAAATGATCCCCATGGCCATCTCGTCCGAGGCACAGAAGATGGCAGTGGGATTCGGTCCCGGACTGTCCCAGAGCCGGTGGAAGGCCGCCTGGCCGCTCGGGACGGTGAAATCTCCCCATTGGTCCCACTCCGGCCGGACATCCAGCCCGGCTTCCGCCATGACGTCCTGGAAGGCCTTGATCCGGACCCGGGGGACGTCGAAGTTCAGGTCGGTTTCGTCGTCGCCGTGAAGGAGGGCGATGTCCTTGTGTCCGAGGTCGATCAGGTGGCGGACCGCCGTGGAGGCGGCCGCATAGTCGTCAATGCCGATGTATGGGCATTCCTCCACATGGCCGCCGACGACGACGAGCGGGATGTCAATCTTCTGGAGGTGTTCGATTTCCTCATGGGTCAGCGCCATACAGAGGACCAGAAGCGCGTCAATCTGCTTATAGACCATGGTTTTACTGAAGAGCCGCTCGCGGTTGCCGCCGTGGCCGCCCAGATTGAAGAGGGAGAGGTTGTACTGCCGGGCGTGCAGCTCCCGGTCCGCGCCCTCAATGGCCTTGGAGAAAAACCATCGGCTGACGAAGGGCGCCAGCACCCCGATGGTCTTGGTGCGCCCGGTGGCCAGGCCGGAGGCCGAGGATGAGGCCACGTAGCCCATGGTTTCGGCGATGCCCAGGATTTTTTCCCTGGTGGCCGGAGAAACCCGGGGCAAACCGCGGACTGCCCGGGACACGGTGGCCGTGGAGACACCGGCTGCAGCGGCCACGTCCTCGATACTGACGCCCGAGTGGCCTCCCCGCTGAGCCCTGTCTGTTGTCCGTGCCACCGTGTCCCCTTGTCGACTGCCTGCGGCGGCCTGGCGGCCCTCCGCAGCACTGCATTAGTTTGCCTCCCCCGGCAACGAAGCCCTTCTCCGGGTCTCAGGTGCGCCGGGTCGCCGTCCTTTCGGGCAGCCTGCGGCGCAGCCGGATCAATCCGTAGAGTGCCGCCACAGTGGCCAGCAGCCCGAGCGCCCAGCCGAGGGCGGGCTGGGCAGTCACCTCCATCCAGACGGTGACCACCAGCAGCACCAGTGCCCAGAAGCCAATCAGTCCGATGATGATGTCGAAGTCCTCGCCCGAGCGCACGCGCCGGTGCTCGCTGCGCACGATGCCGGAGTTGGGCTTGTTGCTCATGCCCGCACCGTCACTTAACAGCGCCCGCCGTGAGACCCGCGACGATCTTACGTTGGAAGACCAGCACCAGGATCACGAGCGGAATGGTGACGATTGTTCCGGCAGCCATGATGGCCGTGTACGGAATCTGCTGCGGCTGCGCCCCGGCGAAGTTGGCAATAGCCACCGTCACCGGCTGGGTCGCGTCGTTGGAAAGCTGGCTGGCGATCAGGAATTCATTCCAGGAGGAGATGAACGCCAGGATGGCCGTCGTGAAGATCGCCGGCGCCGCCAGCGGCATGATCACCTTGCGGAAGGCCTGCCCCTGGGTGCAACCGTCCACGCGGGCCGCTTCCTCCAACTCCCACGGCATTTCCCGGAAGAAGGACGTCATGGTGTAGACCGTCAGCGGGAGCACAAAGGAGATGTTGGGAATGATCAGTGCCTGGTAGGTGCCGATCCAACCGATGTTGGTGAACAGCTGGAACAGCGGGGTGATGAGGGCGACGCCGGGGAACATGGAGGCTCCCAGGATGAAGCCCAGCACCAGGTACTTGAACCGGAAGTTCAACCGAGCGAGGGCGTAGGCGGCGAAGACACCGATCAACAGCGAGACAACGGTAACCGTGATGCCGATGAACACACTGTTAGCCAGTGCCTGGCCGAACCTATTGCCGAACGAGGTGTCGAAGGCCGTAGCGAAGTTGTCCAGCGTCACGTGGGTGGGCAGGAGCGAGGTGTCGTAGGTGTAGCCCACTTCACGGAAGGCCGTCACCACCATCCAGTAGGCAGGCGCCAGGCACCAGATGAGGATCACGGCGGCGCTGATGTAGGTGCGGCCCTGTGCCCATTTCTCCCGGTTCTGGGCTGTCTTCCGTCCTTTGTCCTGCCTGGCCCGGAGTTCGGTTGCGGCGGTCATTTCTTCCCCTTACCGGTGCCGCCGCTTTGCTCGACGACGTTCGCCCCGAGGAAGCGGACGAAGATGAACGCCACGACAAAGATGATGATGAAGGTGATGGTCGACAGGGCAGCCGCGACGTTAAAGCCTTGCCTGATCTGGTTGATCACCAGGATGGAAAGTGTGGTGGTGTTGTTGGAACCTTCCGTCAGGATGTACGGGAGGTCGAACATCCGCAGCGCATCGAGGGTGCGGAAGAGGATAGCGACCATCAGCGCCGGCTTCACCAGCGGAAGGGTAATCATCCGGAAGCGCTGCCAGGCCGACGCACCGTCAACCTTGGCCGCCTCGTAGACGTCGGCTGGAATCATCTGGAGGCCGGCCAGGATCAGCAGCGCCATGAACGGCGTGGTCTTCCACGTATCCGCAATGATGACCGCCCACTTGGCGGGCCATTCGCTGCCTGTCCACAGGATGGTGGTGTTGAACAGCTTGTTGGCAATGCCCTCGAAGGCGAAGATGAAGAGCCACAGCTGGGCCGTGACCGCAGTGGGGATGGCCCACGGAACCAGAACGGCCGCCCGGACCAGGCTGCGGCCTCTGAAGGTCCGCGCCATGATGATGGCCATCCAAAAGCCGAGAATCGTCTCCAGCGTTACGGTGACAATGGTGAAGAAGAAGGTGGTGCCGGTGGCCGACCAGAACTGCGCGCCGAGGGTGCCCGGCGGGCAGGCCACGGTTCCGCCGCCCGGAGCGGCACACTGCTGGGCAATCCAGTTGACGTAGTTCGAGAAGCCGGCCGGCCCGCCCGCTGTGAAGAGCCCCGTGACGGGGTCAAGTCCGGCGTCCTTCTGGAAGGACATTACGATGGCGCTGATGATCGGGTAGACGATCACAATGGCCAGCGCGATGATGGTCGGCGCGAGCAGCCACGAGGCCCAGCGGCCTTGGCTGGCGATCCTGTTATCCTCCCCGACGCCCTTCGGCGCGTGGTGGATCGGAGTTCCGCCCGACGCCGGCTCCTTGACCGGCGTCGGGCCCAATTCGGTTGCCATGGTTAGGCTACTGTCCCGCGCTAGCGGACTCGATGGACTTCTGCATGTCGGACAGAGCCGCGTCCACGGTCTTTTCGCCCTTGATCGCCGCGTAGGCGTTCTCCTGGATGGCTTTGGTGACGGCCGGGTAGAACGGGGTTACGGGCCGCGGGACGGCGTTCTCGATCGAGGTCTTCAGAACCGGCAGGTACGGAAGCTTGGCCACCAGAGCCTGGTCGTCATACAGCTTGGTCAGCACCGGCGCCAGTGAGCCCTGGGTGGCGAAGAACTTCTGGTTCTCTTCGTTGACGAGGAACTTCACGAAGTCCAGGGCCGTGGCCTTGTTCTTGGAATAGACGCTGATGGCCGCGCTGTGTCCGCCCAGCGAGGAAGCCCCCGGGCCCGACTTGCCGGGAAGGGCAACCATGCCCAGGACGTCCTTGACCTTCGAGGATCCTTCCGTGGTGGCCAGGTTGTAGACGTACGGCCAGTTGCGGTGGAACAGGAGCTTGCCGTCCTGGAATGCCTGGCGGCCCTGCTCCTCCTGGAAGGTGATGCCTTCCTTCGGGATGTTGCCGTCGGCGTAGGCCTTCGCAAGGGCACTCAGGCCCTCCTTGGCGGCCGGGGTGTTCAGGCTCGGCTTGCCGTCCTTGTCCAGCACCGAGCCATCGAAGGAGTTGATGGCCTCCGCGGCGTTGACGGTGAGGCCTTCATACTTGGCGTACTGGCCGGCGAAGCAACCCATGTTGTTGGCCTTGGCGACGGAACACATGCCCATCATCTCGTCCCAGGTCTTGGGAGCCGTGGGGACGAGGTCCTTGCGGTAGTAGAGGATGCCGCCGTCGGACGACACCGGGGCCGCGTAGAGGGCCCCCTTGTAGGAGGCGCTGTCAACCGTCGGCTTCAACATGGCAGCCGTATCAAGGGCCATCTTGTCCTTGAGCGGCTGCAGCCAGCCCTTGGCGGCGAACTCTGCAGTCCACACAACATCAACACTTGCGACGTCGTAGTTGGCGTTCTTGGCCTGGTAATTCTGGACGAGGTCGTCGTGCTGCTGGTCGGCCTGGTCCGTCTGCTCCTTGAACGTCACCTTCTCGTTCGGGTGGGCGGCGTTCCACTTTTCGATCAGCGGGCGGACGACGTTGCTGTTGTCCTTGCCCTGGACGTAGGTGATGGGTCCGCGGCCGTCGAGGCCCTGCGCGGCGTCGCCGCCGGCATTGCCGCCGCCCGTTGTGCCGCCGCCGCCTCCGCCACCACAGGCGGAGAGTGTAAGGGCTAGGACGCCTGCTGTGGCTACGGGAAGTAGGAACTTAGGGGTTTTCATGCTGGAGGCTCCTCGCTGAGTACCGGATAGAAAATCGGCGGTGCAGTTGGTGTGGTGACCATCACACTAGCGACTCGCCGATACGGAATGCAAGCGTTTACATGAAACCTTTATAGAAAGGAGATCGACGGCGTACGGGCCGGTTACCGCGCCGGCCCCCTGCGCCGTGTGCCTGTTCGGCCACGCCGCACGGGATGCGGCGAGATGTTGCCGGAAGCTCACGGCGGCGGGCCATGCCGAGCCTTGCCGGGCTCTGCCTGGCTAGAGCCGGGCGGGCGCCGGGTCAGCGGACCCGCTCGGCCCGGCCGAACCTGGACCGCGCGCCGGCGCCAATATGGATGAGCACGGGAGTGCGTTTCCCGATCACGGCGTCGAGCGCCTCCACGAGGCCGGACACCTCGGCCGCCAGGATGTGCGGGGCCACACCCTGGCGGGGCTGGACCCTGATCCTCAGGGCAGGCTCGCCACGGTATTCGTAGGTCGCCACGGTGGCTCCGGCAAGGTCCTGGCGGTCCGCCAGCGCGGCCCGGAGGGCCTGCTCGGCCACGCCGCTGCCGATCCGGACGTTCCCGGGAACCTCGCCCGGGTCCGCCTCACTGACGAGCAGATTGGCCCGGCCCTTGCCCTGCTGCGCGGCCCACGCCACCATGGCGCCAATCACCGCGAGCAGCACCACGGCCAGCGCAATCCACAGCCAGCTCTCCGTCCGGCCCGGGAAGCGGGTGATTTCAAAGGCATCCCGCCAGTTGCTCCACACCCCGGCGGACCATGCCTGCCACCACCGGCCGACGGCCGGAACACCGGCCAGCAGGATCAGCAGGATTCCGATGGCGAGGAGCTTGACGCCGAGGATGCCGATCAGGATCCGGTTGAGGATTCTGGGGGTGCTGTTCATGCGCCGATCACTCCTGCCGAGGCCACGTTGATCCGGATCTCCGGCATGGGGGACGGCCCCATGCCCCGGAGTTCGTCCTGCACGGCGGCCAACACCGCAGCCTCGTCCAGGGGGATCCCGGAGGTGGGGCGGACGTTCACGACCACCCGCTGCCGGGACACAATCACGGTGATCTGCCCTTGCGTCACGTTGGCGGCCAGCCGCGCCCGGCGTGCCAGCGCGGAGGCGATTACCTCGTCGTCCACCACGACGGCGGCGCGGCGGTCCCAGAGCAGGTGACGGGCCCGGCGTCCGGGCAGGACCGCATTGAGGAAGAAGAACAGGCCGAGCATCACGAGCACCGCGCCGGTAACGCCCAGCAGCAGGGGCGGGACACCCTCGGGGAGCGCCACGATCTGGTCGGCTGCGGTCTGCGGATCCACGAGCCACGGCGACTGCCCGACGGCGCGGACCGCGGTTTCCAGGAGCGCGTAGACGCACAGCGCAATGACCAGGATGGCGGCGATGACGGAGGCCACGGCCCTCGAGGAGCGGGTCTCACGTTTCAGGATCGATTCCATGCTTGGGGCGCCAGCGGCGGAGGCTCCCGAGGCTGCGGCGTCCGGTGGGACCGGGAGTGCGGATTGCCTGGGGTGTTCCGCGGGCCCGCGTTCCGTATGGTGGCTCACCGGACCCGCCCTCCTTCGCTGACGCTGGCTCCGCTGATCCGGATGTCCACCCGGCTCAGCCGGGCACCGCTCAGTTCGGTCACGCGGTGCAGGATTTCAGTCTTGGCAGCCACGGCCCTGTCCCAAATGGGGCCGCCGAAGGCTGCGACCCTTCCCGGATCCCGCAGAACGGCGGTCAGCGAGGGCACGGTGATGGGCGCGACGAGAGACAAGGCCAGCAGGCCGTCGTCGTCGGACCACTCGGCCCGGACTTCCTGCGCCGTCACACCGAGAGCCTCCGCCGCGGCGGCCCGCGCCAGGCTGGTCAGGGCCTGGGTGCTGATGCGGTTGTGTCCGGCCAGTGCGGCGTTGCGGACCACGGCCCCAGCCGAACCGCTCATGAGGAGGAACGCCTGCCTGTGAGGGCGTCGAGCACGCTGCGCAGGTCCAGTTTCCCTTCCGCGGCGCGGCCCAGGAGGGCTCCGATTCCCATGAACAGCAAGGCGCCGAGGAATCCCCAGACACCAAACTGGAAGGACATGAACGCCACAAAGGCGCCTGCTGCGATCCCCACAACGGTCAGATTCACTGGATTGCCTCCCTTGCCGGCCGGGTTTCGCCGGGGGTGCCGGACTTGGCCGGGCCCGGCACGTATACATCATGGATCTCTACGTTGACCTCGATGACCTGGAGTCCGACGAGTTCCTCGACGGCCGAGTACACCGCGGCCCGGATCTGGTCCGCCAGTGCGTGCAGGGGTGTGCCGTAGACCGCCACCAGATCGATATCCACGGCGACCTGGGTTTCGCCCACTTCGGCGCGGACGCCGGCGGCGTGGTCCGAGCTACCGACAGCCTCACGAAACGCCCCGAGGGCGCGTGACGGGCCGGATCCCAGGGAATAGACACCCGGGACTGCGCGGGCGGCGATGCCGGCGACCTTCGCGACGGCGGCTTCCGAAATCACGGTGCGTCCGCCGCTGCCTGCCGGTGCGACGGTGGGCATCTCGGGAACGGAGCCCGCTACGGGCTGGGAATTCTGGTATTCCATGAGGCACTCCCCTTCTCTTTGAGACCACCCTAGCCTCTGCCCCCGACAAGGTGGCGGCTTGGCGCAGGGAACGCCGCAAAGTCCGGTCTCAGGGCGGATCCTTCGGCGCACCTGCGTCAGCAGTTGGCCTGCAGCCAGGCATCGATCGGTGCGATGGACTGATCGAACTCTTCGCTGTTGAACCTGGCGAAGTCCTGCCCGGCATCGTCCGCGATGGACTTCAGCTTGTCGAAGGAGTCCTTGAGCTCGGCGGGCACCTGCCCCTGCATCTTCGCGAGTGCCTCCTTTGCCTTTTCGACGTCGGCGGTGTCCTTGCCGGTGGCCGCGGCCATCGGCAGGACCAGCACGGACAGCACGGTGGCGCTGACCGCTCCACAGGCCTCGGCGATGTTGCCGAAGCCACCCAGCCCGCTGCCCCCGGGCGCACTGGCGCCGCTCCCGGCACTCGGGGCGGCAGCGTCCGGAGCGGCAGTGTCCGGCGTCGCCGTGGGCGCGGGCGGGGCGGAGGCGGACGACGGCGATTGGCTGGCTGGCGATTGGCTGGAAGCCTGGCCAGACTGTGCCGGTCCCGAACACGCGGCCAGTGCCAGTATCAAGACCAAGGCCCCCGCGATCGAGCCCCAACGACGTTTCTGCGACGCGAACTGTCCCATGCCTGCCCCTTCACGGAATTCCGGTGACACCCGGCAGGGTCAGGCTACCGCCGCGGCAACACCGCTGAACAGGGCCGGGGAGCCCGGGTTCGGCGGCGTTCGGCGGCGTTCGGCGGGTATCGGCGCTATTTGCAGTTCGCGGCGAGCCAGCCCTGCACCGGCGCCATGGCGTCCTGGAGCTTCCCGCTGGAGAAGACCGTCTGGTCCTTCACCCCGGCAATGGCCGTCTGGCTGAGCGTGGCGAAGTCGGCCTTGACGGTGTCCGGGACCATTTCCGCCGTGCGGGCCAGTTCCGCCTTGGCCTGCTCCAGTTCAGCCGTTTTGCCTTGGGCTGCAGAGAGCGGCAGGAGGGTGGCACCGGCGGCCTGCTCGGAGATTTTGGCGCACGCAGCGGCCGCCGTCGGGAATTCTCCGTACGGGCCGGAGGACTTGCTCGGAGTCGCCTCCGCGGACGACGGAGCGGAAGTGGCCGCCGCGGAGGAAGGCGTGCTGCCGGCCTCCGGCGCCGAGCAGGCGGTAAGGGCCAGGGAGGCGAGGAGGGCGGTGACGGTCAATGGGCGTGCAATATTCTTCAGGATCACGTTTTAGGAATCACTTTTCGGTTGAGATTGCACCGCCGGCCCGTTCAGGCTGCTGGCGGCCTTGGCGTTCTTTCCCCAGCGTGCGAGTCTAGCCCGGTTGGCTCCCACGCCCCACTCGGAGTTCCGGGCCAGCAGGGGAAGACCTCGGCCCAGGAGCCGCCGAGCGGGGATGGACAGCAGAAGTTACCAGTGGGTAATATAGGGGGTCTGATTGTGACCTGGTTCATAGCACCGCAAAATACGGACCCACTGCCCATCAAAGGAGATGCCCGTGTCAGCGCCTAAGAAAACCCTCATGGGGGCCGTTCTGGCCCTGTTGCTGTCCGGCCTGACGGCCACTTCCCCCGCTTCCGCCGGCACCGTGGATGTCTCCCCGCCCGGCGCCAACGACTGGTCCTGCAAGCCCTCCGCCGAGCACCCCTACCCTGTGGTCCTGGTACCCGGGACGTTTGAGAGCATGGCCAAGAACTGGGCCTTGATGTCTCCGTACCTGAAAGACCTCGGCTACTGCGTGTTCGCCCTGAACTACGGCACCACCAACGGAGTGGACGCCACAGGCCCCATCGACGGCTCGGCCGGAGAGCTTGCTCCGTTCGTGGACGGCGTACTGGCGGCCACAGGCGCCAAGAAGGTCGACCTTGTGGGGCATAGCCAGGGCGGGATGATGCCGCGCTACTACATGGGCTTCCTTGGGGGCGCCAAAAAGGTCAACCACCTCGTGGGAATCGCCCCCTCTAACCACGGGACGCAGACCCTGATCGTTCCGCCGCCGGGGGCACTCGATCCTGCGGTGGGCACCGCCGGCGGCGCGTGCCAGGCGTGTCTTGACCAGCAGGCGGACTCGGCATTCCTGACGGAACTGAACTCCATCGGCGACACAGTCCGCGGACCGTCCTACACAGTCATCTCCACCCGGTATGACGAGGTCGTGACACCGTACCAGAGCCAGTTCCTGGCCGGGGATGCCAGCCAGGTCACCAACGTCACTATCCAGGACAAATGTCCACTGGACACGATCGAACACGACCAGGCGCCCAACGACCCCGTGGTCCAGCAGTGGGTTGCCAACGCCCTCGCCCAGGAGGCAGCCCCGGCACAGCGCACCTTCCAGCCCGCCTGCCTCTAAGCACGTCTGCCTGGCTCCTGGCCGAATAACTGGCTGCTTCGTTACCGCCCTATGGCCCGCCATAAGGACAGTTACGGAGCAGCCGGTGGCGTTAAAGAAGAAAAGCACCAGTTCCGAAGAACTGATGCTTCCCAGTGGTGGCTCCGACCGGCGTCGATCCGGTGACCTTTCGATTTTCAGTCGAACGCTCTACCAACTGAGCTACAGAGCCTAGGTGACGTGTCACCATGACAGCCGGAATTTCTTCTGGCAATCAGAGCGACCCTGACGGGACTTGAACCCGCGACCTCCGCCGTGACAGGGCGGCGCGCTAACCAACTGCGCTACAGGGCCTTGCTATTTTCTTGCTTCTCTGCAGTATCGCTACCGCAAATTTTCAAGGCCTTTAGCCTACCAGACTTTCACATCCGGACTGACCAGTTCCCTGCGTACCCCCAACGGGATTCGAACCCGTGCCGCCGCCGTGAAAGGGCGGTGTCCTAGGCCGCTAGACGATGGGGGCCAGAACGCCATCCGGTTAAAACCACTGAAAAAGGGGCAAAAACTAAGGGCCTAAGCCGTTCATTTTTGTCCTTTCGAGTTCCTCCGAACTGGACTATAAAACTATAAGGGCAGACCCCCGAATTATCCAAAATCGGCGGTCGCCACTTTTCGGGTGCGCTCAGGTCCCCCGGATCGAGTTCCGCTGCGCCCGCTCCACGTCGCCCGCCGAAGCCAGGTCGCCTGTGGCCCGCAAACCCGTGATGACGCCGCCGGTGTCGGCCGCCGAGCGGTTCTGGCTGAGCTTCTGTTTCGCCTCCACCCGCGTGATGACAAGTTCGACGCCGACAATCGCCCGGAGCTGGCCGGCGACGAAGCGGGCGGGTGCGTCATCGACGGTCCAGGGCCGGTCCGAAGATGCTTCATGCAGCGTGGTAAGCCGCCGGACCAGGTCTTCAACCCAGGCCGGGTCGTCGTGGATGACGAGCCTGCCGTAAACGTGCGCGGTGGTGTAGTTCCACGTTGGGACAACCCGGCCGTGTTCGGCCTTGGACGGGTACCAGGACGGGGAAACGTAGGCGTCGGAGCGCTGGATAATGGCAAGGGAGTCGCCCAATGCCGGCAGCAGCCACTGTTCATTGTTGCGGGCAACATGGCCCAGCAGCGCTCCGTGCTCGCCCACCTTCGGGTCATGGACGAACGGCAGCAGGGTGGCGAGCAGTCCGCGCTCGGTCGACGTCACCAGGTTGGCCGCCCCGGGGTTCGACAGTAGATCCCTGACGGTGTCCTGGTCTGCGGCGAAATGTGAAGGGACGTACATGGGTGGGGTTCCTTTTCAGAGCTGTTGTGCGGGACGGCTGACTATCTCAGGCTACGAGCATGATGGCGAGGGTAACCATAACCAGGGCAATTCCGCCGTCGAGCACACGCCAGCTGCCGGGCCGGGCGAACACCGGCGCGAGGAACCGGGCTCCGGTGCCGAGGGCGGCGAACCACGCCATGCTGCCGAGTCCCGCGCCGGCGGCAAACCACCACCGCCCGTCCGGGCCGTGGGTGCCGGCCAGGGACCCCAGCAGCAGGACGGTGTCCAGGTAGACGTGGGGGTTCAGCCAGGTCAGCGCCAGGCAGGTCCCCAGGGCGGCCGCCCACGTCCCCTTGTGACCGACGGCCAGCTGGGCCGCCTGTGTTCCGCGGATGGCCCGCCAGGCAGCCATCCCTCCGTACGCCAGGAGGAAGGCGGCCCCCGCCCAGCGCACCAGCTCGAGAACGCCGGGCGCCCGCTCTATGAGGACGCCCACCCCGGCCACGCCCAGCACAATCAGCACAAGGTCCGATACGGCGCACACGGCAACAACCAGGAGCACGTGGGAGCGCTGGACGCCCTGGCGGAGCACGAAGGCGTTCTGCGCACCGATGGCGACGATGAGGGACAGCCCGCTTGCCAGGCCCGAAACGAGAGAGAGGATCACACAAGCCACGCTAACGGGCGCGGCTACATGAAACCAGTTAACTATTCTTGGCCAACCTAAGATGGGCTAATGATCGATATCCATCCTGACCAGGCCCGGACCCTGGCTGCCATCATGGCGCACGGAAGCTTTGAGGCCGCCGCCAGCCACCTCTCGATCACGGCGTCGGCGGTGAGCCAGCGCGTCCGCGCCCTCGAGGTCGCCGTCGGCCGGCCGGTGCTGAAACGGACCCGTCCTGTCGAGCTCACCGCGTCCGGCCACGCGGTGGTGCGCTTCGCCCGGCAGCTGGACATGCTCTCCGCCGATCTGGCCGGGGAGCTGCAGCCCGGCGCTCCGCCAGCCAGCGTCCGGCTCTGCCTGGTCATCAACAGCGATTCCCTGCACACCTGGGCGCTGCCCGGCCTGGCCGCGGTGGCGGGCACGGTCCAGCTGGAGATACTGCGCGAGGATCAGGACTACTCACTGGAACTCCTCCGCAGCGGGGCTGCAGCCGCTGCCATCACCACCACGGCGAAGGCGGCTCCGGGCTGCTCCTCCCGGCGCCTGGGTATTATGCGCTACCTGCCGGTCTGCACACCGGACTTCGCCGCCCGGTGGTTTCCCGGCGGGGCGACGGCGGACACGCTCGCCATCGCCCCTGTCATCGTCTTCGACCGCAAGGACGACCTGCAGGACCGCTACCTGCGGAGGGTGAGCCGCAAAGCCCTCCAGCCGCCACGGCACTACGTCCCGGCTGCCCACGAGTTCGGCGAAGCCATCCGCTGGGGAATGGGGTGGGGACTACTCCCCGAAATTGAGGTCGCGGACGAGCTGAAACGCCGTACGCTGGCCTCGCTGGACCCGGCAGCGCACGTGGATGTGCCGCTCCACTGGCAGCAGTGGCGGCACGGATCGGCCGCCCTGGATGAGGTCGCGGCGGCCATCCAGGCAGCCGCCCGCCCGCTCCTGTGAGCCCGCCGGGGACGGGCGCACCGCGGCTGGCAGGAACTCGACTAGACGTGACCGATTTCCGCCAGTCCCCGGGCCGTTGCACGGGTTAGATTGGCAGCATGGCAACAACCGCCCAGACAGGCTCCCCCCGACCGGACAGCACGCACCCGGACGGCACCCACGAAGTGCCGCTTCACGCTCCGGCCCCGCTCCCCGCACAACAGACCCTTCAGCCCGGCCAGATCAGCCGGATCGGCATCGCCGCCGTCATCGTCACCGTGGTCCTCTGGGCTTCCGCATTCGTGGGGATCCGGGCCGTGGGCCCCAGCTTCTCCCCCGGCTCCCTGACCCTCGGGCGGCTGGCGATTGCCGCCGTCGTGCTGGGCCTGGTGGTGCTGCCCAAGCTCCTAAGGAACAGCAACTTCCCCCGGGGCCGCGAATGGTGGCCCATCCTGGCGTACGGCGTTATGTGGTTCGGCGGCTACAACGTCGCGCTGAACGCCGCCGAACACCTCCTCGACGCCGGCACCGCTGCCCTCTTGATCAACGTCAACCCGATCCTGATCGCCATCATGGCCGGGGCGATCCTCAAGGAGGGCTTCCCGCGCTGGCTGATCATCGGCAGTCTTGTGGCGTTCGGCGGGGTTGCGGTGATCGCGCTCGGTTCGGGCCAGCGCTCGACGGCGGACGCCGCCGGGGTGTTGCTGTGCCTGCTGGCGGCGGCCCTCGCGGCGGTCAGCGTGATTGTGCAGAAGCCGGTGCTGCGGAAGTTCCCCGCGGCCCAGGCCACGTGGTTCGGGATCATGGTGGGCGCCGTCTGTTGCCTGCCCTTCAGCGGCCAGCTGATCACCGAATTGCAGGCGGCGCCGCTGCCGGCCACCCTGGGACTCGTCTACCTCGGCGTCTTCCCCACCGCGGTGGCCTTCACCACCTGGGCCTACGCGCTCTCAATGATCGACGCCGGCCGGCTCGCCGCCACCACGTACCTGGTGCCGGGCACCACAATCCTGATCTCCTGGCTGGTGCTGGGCGAGATCCCGACCGTCTGGGGCCTGGTCGGCGGCGCGATCTGCCTCGTGGGCGTGGCCCTGACCCGGCGCCGGTCCCGCTAGTTTCGGCGCTACAGTTCAGCTATGTCCCCTTCGCTGCCGCCCGGCCTGCCCATCGTCCCCGATGACCCGGACAGCCCGGACGGTGGCGGGAACGGCGCCGGCCATACTCATGCCCCGTTCCCGATGTCGGAATCCGATTTCGACGCCGCGGTGAGCGACGCCCTGGACCGGATCCCGCCGGAACTCGCCAAGACCATGAACAATGTGGCCATCTTCATCGAGGACGACTACACACCGCAGCCCGGCGAGGACCCGGACACCGTGCTTCTGGGACTCTACGAAGGGGTGCCGCTGACCGAGCGGGACTCGTGGTGGGACGCCGGCTCCCTGCCGGACCGCATCACCATCTACCGCCGGCCGATCCTGGAAATCTGCGAATCCCGCGAGGACGTCATCGAGGAAGTCACCGTCACGGTGGTCCACGAGATCGCGCACCACTTCGGCATCAGCGACAACCGCCTGCATGAGCTCGGCTGGGGCTAACCGTGTAGGCATGGGACACGGCCACAGCCACTCACACGGCATCCCGGGCTCTGCCACTGGCACTGCACCGCAAGCGCCTGGTCGCCGTCCTGGCCGCCCTCCCCGCCGTCGTGCTGGTCCAGGTCATTGGTGCGGTGGCCGCCCTGGCGCCTAGGAGAGCACGTCTTTGGTGACGAACCTGCTGTAGGCGAGCGCCCCGAACACGGCGACGTAGCCTCCCTGCAACACGGCGTTGGTAACGAATGATTCCCAGGCGACGGGCTGGCGGAGCAGATCGGCGAAGTCCAGCCAGTAGTGGCTGAACAGCCAGGGGTGCAGCCAGTCCAGCTGCGGCAGGGCGTCGAGGACCTGCGAGACGACCGACAGCACCACGGTGGACGCCATCGCCCCCACCGGAACATCCGTAAGCGTGGACAGAAACAGCCCGATCGCCGAGAGCCCCATCAGGGAGACGGCGAGATACGCCGCAATCAGCAGCAGCCGCAGCAGCGCCTCGCCCGCCCCGATCGCGTCACCGGAAAGCAGCGTCACCGGCCCCACCGGGAAGAGCGCCGCACCGATGGCGGCGCCGGCCAGGGCCACCACGAGCGGGGCCACGACGGCGAACATCACCGCTCCGGCGTACTTCACGAGCAGGAGCCGGACCCGGCCCGCGGGCGCCGCCAGCAGGTACCGGAGGGTTCCCAGCCCGGCCTCGCCGGCCACGGTGTCGCCCGCCACCACGCCCACTGTCAGCGGCAGGAACAGCGGAACGGAGACGAGCATCGCGGTGACGCCGACAAACAACCCGTTCTGGGTGATCCGGTCCAGGAACGCCGGGCCTCGTCCCGCCGGCACCGCCGAGGACACCCTCACCGCCACGGCAATCAGGATCGGAATGGCCGCCAGCGCACCAAGCATGGCCCAGGTCCTGCGGCGGCGGAAGAGCATCCCGAGTTCGGAGGCGAGCAGCCCCCGCCCCCAGTGGTGCGGCCGCGCGACGGGGCGGCCGGCCGGTCCGGGGGACGATTCGGCGGCGCGCCCACGGGAGGTGTCACTGGACAACGTCGAAGCCTTCCCCCGTGAGCGCCACGAAGCGCTCCTCCAGGCTGGCCTGCTCCGTCGCGAAGCCCCGGATCCGGACGCCGGCAGCCACGAGGGCGGCAACCACATCCTCGGATGCCACGCCGCCGCCGTTGGACGTCGCGGGGAGAGGCGCAATCAGCACTTCGCCGGCGCTCAGGGGCCCTGCGGCGCCGGAACCTGCGGCAGATCCGTTGCCGGAAGCGCCGTCGACCGTAAGGCCCAAACCGGCCAGCACCCGGGCCGCGGCGCCCGGGTCGGGCGTCAGCACGCGGATCCGCGCCTGCCCGGCCTGGCGCAGCTCCGCGAGGGTCCCCTGGGCCACCAGCCGGCCGGCGCTCATGATGGCCGCATGGGTGCAGATTTGTTCCACCTCGGCCAGCAGATGGCTGGACACAAACACGGTGGCGCCGTCGGCCGCGAGCGAGCGCACCAGGCTGCGGACCTCCCGGGTGCCCTGCGGATCCAGGCCGTTGGTGGGCTCGTCGAGGACCAGGAGCTCGCGGGGTGCCAGCAGGGCGTTGGCGATGCCGAGCCGCTGCTTCATGCCCAGCGAGTAGGCCCGGACCTTCTTGTCCGCGGCGTGCGTCAGCCCCACGCGTTCCAGCGCCGACCGGACGCGCGCCTTCCGCGTGGCGGCGGGGACCAGCGGGTCCGCGGCGTCGAAGCGCTGCAGGTTGGCGGCGCCGGAGAGGAACGGGTAGAACGCGGGGCCTTCGACGAGGGCACCCACCCGCGGCAGGACCTCGTGCAGCTGCCGTGGCATCTCCTGGCCCAGGAGCCGCACGGAACCGCCGGTGGCCGCGGCGAGACCGAGCATCAGCCGGATGGTTGTGGTCTTGCCCGAGCCGTTGGGGCCCAGGAACCCGAAAACGGAGCCCTTCGGCACGGCCAGGTCCACGCCGTCGACGGCCAGCTGACGGCCGAAGCGTTTACTGAGATTTGTGGTCTCGATGCTCAGTTCCGTGGCCGGAGCGACGGCGGTCACTCGGCGGTCACCGGGCGGGTCACCGCGGTGCGGCTGCGGCCTGGAGCCGCTCCAGGGGGACGGCGCCGGCGAAGATGCGCCCGTCGTCGAGGATCAGCACATTCAGCAGCGAGGTGGACACCAGCCGCCCGCCCGGGACGGCAACCGCGGCCTGTTCGAACAAGGACGCGGCTCCGGACGCCGGCCCGCCTGGCAGCGAGGGATCAGGCTCCAGCGGGTTCCCCGCCGCGGGGCCGGGAGCCTGGTCCGTTGCCTGGCCGGGCATCGCCACGGTCCCTGCCGGGAAGCCGATCACGGATTCCCAGCCGGTGCCGGTGACGCTGGGCCGCGCCGCGTCCTTCGCCTCGGGTGACATGCCCGACGGCGGTGTGGCGGCATGGGCCTTGTGCTCCGGAACAGGAATCTCCTTCACGGTGGCCCCGGGCGGCGGGGTGAACTCAAAGATGGAGGAATCGGGGGCCTCGAGTTTGAGGCTCGTGAATGCCACCTTGAAGGCGGGATCCGATTGTCCGCGGGCGTTCAGTTCGACGCCGAGCGGCAGCCCGCTGGCGCCGTCGACGGAGATCGCGATGGAGGCCACCAGTGTGGCCGTGGATTTGGGGGTGAGGACGAGGTTGTACGCGGCCCGTCCGGCCACTTGGACGTCCGCACCCACCCTCACGTCGGTGGAGGCGTCGAGTTTGGCAAGCAGTTTGGCGGCCAGGTCCCCGGGTGTGGGAATGGTACCGGGACCGGGCAGGTCCCCGGCAGCGTGGCGCTGACCCGCATCGGCCGGAAGCTGCGCGTGGGCCGCGGTGTTGTCTTTGGAATTGTAGAACCAGAGCTCATTGCCGTGCCGGACGGCATTCCGTTCCGCCATCCTGTCCATGACCTGCACCCGGGCGTTCTCGGGGCCGTCGAGGTAGACCCGGGCGGTGTGCGGACCCGTCAGCAGTTCCAGCCAGGCGGTGTCGGAGGAGACCCCGCCCGGTCCGGTCTTCGGCAGCGGCGGCAGGCCGATAGCGGAGGTCTGCTCCAGGCTTCCGGAAAGGGCCTTCTCGTTATGCTGGGCGATCATCAGCAGCACCTGCTGCGGGGTCTTGGCCGGCAGCGGATCCCCGGCGCTCGCCGGAAGCGGGCCCACCAGCACCCCGGCGGCGATCACAGCGGGGACGGCCGCAGCGGGCATCCAGCGCAACCATTTGCGCGTCACAGGGACCGCGCTCCAACTTTGCAGCTCATGGTTCAACAGTACGCCTGCCTGGTGCCGGCAACACCTCCTCCGGGCGATTGATCCGGGCCGGCTATGGCAGCACCGACAGGGTCAGCTCCACAGCACCGAGCAGCAGTGCGAGAACGGACGTGCCCAGCCCGGCGATGAGCAGCAGCCCCGGATGGGCCAGCCCCATCAGCACCCGCCGCAGCCGGGGCCTGCCGCGGAGGAATTTCTTAGGCACGCGGGCGCCCGCCGGGTCCTGTTTCCAGCCGCGCAGCCGGCGGAGGAACCAGGCGCAGCGGATGATGAAGGCGAGCCACAGCACCGACACCACGAGCGGAATCGCGGCCACCAGCAACTGGAAGCCTAAGGAGGTGACCTCCCGTTCCGAAGCCTGTTCGTTGGTCCCCACCAGCGACTGGATGGTGGTGGAGATGGAGGCGCTCATGACCACGGACACGCCCCAGACGAGGAACGCCGCCGTCAGGGCGAGGAAGCGGACGAAGAAGTGGCCCAGCACCGAGTCCCGCGGCGGCTTAAGGTACCTTCGGGGCGTCGCGTGCAGCAGGGTGAGCGTCGCCAGCAGGGTGGGCAGCGCAGCCATTCCGACCAGCACGTACCAGGACCAGCCCGCGAGGTCGACGAATTCGTCGGCCATGATCAGGGCCGCCCAGAATCCGGTCCAGGCCCAGCCTGCGGTGAGCGGGTGCCGCACCAGCCAGCCGGGGAGCCAGGCGTCGTCGTTCCCTGCCGGCGGCAGCGGCGCGCGTTGTGCGGCTACCGGCGCGGCGTCCTCAGTCCCGCCCGGCGTCGGCGCGCCCGTGCCGTGCTGATCGCTCATGGCCCCACTCTAGCTAGGCCGGCGGCCCGGCGTCGGGCGTCACGGTGCCGGCGGCCCCGTCGACCGTGATGTTGTTTCCGGTGGCGATCCTGGAGGTGGCGTCGGGCACGCCCACGACGGCGGGAATCCCGTATTCGCGGGCGACGACGGCGCCGTGGGAGTTGGGTCCGCCCATCTCCATCACGAGTCCGCCGGCGGTCAGGAACAGCGGCGTCCAGCCCGGATCAGTGGACGGCGCCACCAGGATCTCGCCGGGTTCCAGCTGCGCCCCCTGCGGGTCCATGATGACACGGGCCCGGGCGGTGACTGTTCCGGCCGATGCCGGGGTGCCGGTGAGGACACCCGTACCGGCCCCTCCGGTAACGCCGGAACCGGTGTTCAGCGCTTCGGGCTCGGTGCCGTCCGAGAGCAGCACCCGGGGAATGTGCCGGCGGCCCAGTTCCTCTTCATAGGCGGTGCGGCGCTGCGCCACGACGCCGTGCAGCTTTGCGCCGTTCAGACCTGCCCGGGCTTCGATCAGGTCCAGGAAATAGACGTCACCGGCGTCGTCGATACATCCCGTCGCGGCCAGCTCGGTTCCGACGGCGGCGAGCTGCTCGCGTACCGAGGCCAGGGCCTCCACGATGTGGTACTTCGGCAGTTCGCGCAGCCCGGCAAACAGCCGTGTCCGTTTCAGCGCGGCCCGCACCAGGGCGGCGCGAAGCCGGCTCCGCTCCCCCGCCGCGGCGATGAGGCTGCGCACACTCTCCTCGGCTTCCCGTGCCGCCTTGCTGAACTGCCGGTCGGGGGCCAGGGCGGGATCTTCCAGCCGCAGATAGTTGGCCAGGACGCCGAGGATATGCGCCGGGTCATCGGACCAGCGGGGCATCCCGACGTCGATTTCGGCCACGGCCCGGTGGCCGTAGCGGTCAAGGAAGCCGGCGAGCCCGGACTGCACGACGGCGGGAAGCCCGCGGTCCCGGTAGCGGCGGACCAGCTCCGGCAGCGGCTCATCGGCGAACACCGCGGCGGATCCGGCGTCGTCCCGGACCGCGGAGGCGAGCCGCCAGAGCGCCAGGTCCATTTCGGTGGTCACATTGTTGGGCAGCCCCCGCAGTACCGCCTGCAGCTCGCCGGGTTCAGTGCGGCGGCCCAGGAGTTTGCCGGCGGCGGCCAGCAGGGCGAAGCCCAGGGCTGGCAGCGGAAGCACGTTAGGTACCACGGGGAAGAGCTCCTGGCCGAGGATGCGCTCGGCGTGGTCAAGCCGCTGGACCGGGGTGGAGCCGGCCGGCACCACGAGGGCGGCCCGGAACCGCTCACCGAACCGCTCAAGGTGACGGAGGGCCGCCTCCGGGCGGAAGAGCGCGCGCAGCAGCGACTCCGGGACCCTGGCACGGGCCGCCACGGGAGCGACGTGCCGCAGCACCCGGAACGGGGACTTGATGGTGACCGAGAACCGGGGATCCTCGAAAAGCCTGCGCAGCACCACGGCGGAGCGGGACTCCATAACGTCGAAGACGCGTGGGACGATCGCGCGGCCCGCGGAGCTGCGGACCACGGGGGTCAGGTCGAAGAACAGGCGCTGGCCGGCCTGGAGATACGGTGAGGGCCCGTCACGGGGTTCGGGAACCTCGAAGTGGGCCGCCCGGGCCACCGACGAGGCGATCAGCCGGAAGCCGGCCAGCCCCATCGGGGTCAGCGGGCGGGTCAGGCCCTGGGCGAGGCTGAAGCACAGGTAGACACGCAGCCCTTCCTTGGCCGGCGGCTTGTCCGGCTGCGGGTACAGGGTGGTGACTGGGCGGGACTGGGTCAGCCACGGCACCCCATCGCCGTCGATAGCCCATTCGAGGTCCTGCGGCGAGCCGAAGTGCACTTCGGCACGCCGGCCCAATAATTCGAGCGCGGCAAGCTCGGCGTCGTCCAGGCAGGGGGCGGATCCGCCCGCGGGCTGCTCGATCCGCTCCGTTCCCCCGCCGGGCAACGGCCGGATGGACAGGCCTTTGCTGCCGATCCGGCGTTCGAGGATCCGCTGGCTGGCGCTGTCGACAACGAAGTGGTCCGGATTGACGGCCCCGGAAACCACTGCCTCGCCGAGTCCGGGGCTGGCGTCGATGACGGCCTCGTGCCGCCTTCCGGTCACCGGGTTCGCCGTGAACAGGACCCCGGCGACGGCGGCATCCACCATGCGCTGGACCACCACCGCCAGGGACACAGTCGAGGGGCTGATGCCGTGGGTTGCCCGGTAGCTCACGGCCCGGTCGGTCCACAGCGACGCCCAGCACTGCCGGACGGCGGCCAGCACGCCTTCCGAGCCGACGACATTCAGGTACGTGTCCTGCTGCCCGGCGAAACTGGCGAGCGGCAGATCCTCGGCGGTTGCCGAGGACCGCACCGCCACGGGGACGTCGGCGCCGAGCGCCGTATAGGCGCTCCGGACGGCATCGGCGATGTCGGCGGGGACGGCGGCGGCCAGGACCAGGTCACGGGCGCTGCCGGCGAGACCCGCGAGCGCGGGCAGCTCGTCGGCGGCCGTCGCGGAAAGGGCCGCGTGGATGGCCTCCAGCCCCGCGGACGCCATGGCCCGCCGATAGGCGTCGGTGGTCAGGCAGAATCCGGCGGGAACCGGCAGCCCGGCCCGTAGCAGTTCACCCAGGTTGGCCGCCTTGCCGCCCGCCCGGGGGAGCATGTCCTTGTTCAGCAGCTCCAGCACGAGTACCAGCGCGGGCAGTGATGCGTGACCCGGCGTGTCCGTGCTGCGGAACTGTTCCATCGGCAGGCCTCCCTTCGGCGCGGAAGGACGGGTCTGGGCGTCCCGGTGCGCCTAGTCGCCGAGGATGGGGCCGAAGCTGGCCCGGTCCGCCAGCCGGGGATCGTCCCTGTCCGGGACCACCATGACGGGGCCCTTCGCGTGGTGCAGGATGCCGTCCGTGGTGGAGCCCAGCATCATTCCGGCGAAGCCGCCGCGGCCGCGGGTTCCCACGACCAGCAACTCCACATGCCGGCTGGCCTCGACGAGGATGTCGACGGGAGAGCCGTCCACAAGCTGCGTCTCGACCGTCAGCCGCGGGAAGTGGCTCCGCGTCCAGGCCAGGCCGGCGTCGAGCTGGATTTTAATGTCGGCGAACAATGCCTCGCGGTCCATCGGGGCGGGTACCCAGGCCAGCGAACCGCTGTACTGGGGCACGGCACAGACGAGCCGGAGCGGCGCCGAGAGCCGTTCCGCCTGGGCCGCCGCCTCCAGGACTGCCACCCGGGCCTGCTCGGAACCGTCCACTCCCACGACCACAACGTTCTCGACCGGCACATGGCCGGTCTTTGCCTGCTCGGCCCTGACGTGCTTGTCATCCGTGGTTTCGCCCAGGCGGTCCGCACAAATCAGCGGCACGGTGACCGTCGGGCACTTGGCGTGGGCCGGCAGCGCGCTGCTGACCGAGCCCAGCAGCCTGCCCACGAATCCGCCGCGGCCGCGGGTGCCGAAGACCAGGAGCTCTGCGGTTTCGCTCATTTCCAGCAGGACACCGGAAGCATCGCCGTTTTCGACGGAGGCATCGACGTCGATGTTGTAGCCGGCGACCTTGTTCACGGCGTGCTTCAGGATGGCCTCCGCGCCTTCGCGGATCACCGAATCGTCCACGGTGGCGTAGCCGCCGTCGAGCCCTGAAGCGGCGAAGATGGGAACCGAATAGGCCGTCACAATGTGCAGCGGGCGACGGCGGCGTTCGGCTTCGCGGGCCGCCCACACCAGGGCGCACTGGCTGTGGTCCGAGCCGTCCACACCAACCACGATCCCCCGGGGAGCCACGGACTCGCCGTCGGGCTCCGCTGCCGGATCCGGATGCACCTGTTCTCGGCCCATGGGGTCCGCCTCCTCGCGATTCTTGCCTGATGTTGCGGCTATTCTGCCAGAGGTGCCCGTGTACAGGGTCCTCGGCCGGCATCCACCGGCCACGTTCCCCGGAATCGGCCTACAAAACCCCTGGTTTTCCCCACTATTCTCGGTTTGGCGGGAACTGGCAAGCGGCATCCCGGGCGGCCCGCGCCGGCGCCCGGGCCAGGGTTTTACCCAGTGTTTACATTGCGTTTGATGAGCGTTGAAAGGCACGGGATGACGGCGTTGTGAGCCCCTTGCCCCCGGCGGAAACCCCGGGAATCCGCTGCTCAAGCAACGTTTCGTTGGCTCTATCCAAGGCGGCGAATCTTAGGTAGTCTTCGAGGCATTGCTGAACCGAGACCCGTCTTTCAGTACGAAGCTCCGCAATGGGGCTACGTTGGGACCGGGCAAACGGATCGCCTTCGGGGTATGGCCCCGAGGTTGGCATCATTCGAGGAAGGACCCTGCAGTGTCGAGCATGCCGCTAGCCGGGGGTATCGAACGGACCACCGCCATCGTCATCGGCACGGGGCTCTCGGGCCTGGCCGTTGCCAGCGAACTGCAGCGCCGCGGCGTGGACTCCATCATTGTGGACGGACTGGATCTGCTGGGCGCCGGCCACCCGGCCAACACCTCCTCGCTCCAGCGCTGTGACGCGGCCGACGCCGCCACCCTCAGGGAGCGCAACGAAATCCTGCGGCACCTGCGGAACTACGCCAGCAGCCACAAGCTCGATGTCCGCAACAACGTCCGGGCGCAGCGGCTGGATCACCTCGAGGCCGGCGTCAGCGGCCCCACACAGCGGTGGGCCGTGCGCACCCCCGGCGGGGTCCTGCTGGCGGACCACCTCGTCCTGACCCGCTGCGCCCACAGCCAGCTGCGCCGGATGCTCTCCGAACTGGGCCTGGCCGCCGGGCAAAACCTGATGGCAGCCATGCACGCGCTCGGGATGTACCTCGTGGGGGTCGGCGACCTCATCACCCCCACGCCCAAGGAAGTTCTCCGCCAGGCGAAGGTAGTGGGCCAGGCGATCTCGGCCAAAGTCCACCCCGACGGCGTGCCCTCAGTCCTGGCCGGGAGATTCGCCCTGGCGGCGCCGGCCTGACAGCCCTACTGCAACGCGGGGTCAGTTACGGCCCATCAAAGGGCGCCGGATGGGCGCGAAGTGACCCCGTATTGCTTCTATTCAGCTTCGGGGCCGTTCTGATCGGGGCCGCCGAGGCGCCGCTTAGCCATCAGGCCCAGGACGACCACGATGCCCACGGCCGTCCCGACAAAGATCACGATGCTCCAGGGGAACGGCTCGGACGCGTTCGCCGAGCGCTCCGGCGTCGACGTGATGCCCGGCTGGGCGGTGCCCAGCGTGGGGACAGTTGCCCCCGCCGTCGAGCCGGCCACCCCGGCCGTGGCGGTAAAGGTGAAGCTGCCCTCGATCGGGTGGGAGTCGGAGCTGACCACGCGCCATACCACGGTGAACACCCCGGCGGGGGCGCCGGACTTGAGCTTCTGGGAGGCGACGCTGTCCACGATCTCGACGCCGCCGTCGGCCCAGTTGGTTCCGGCCGCGTCGTTGACGAGGATCTGCGAGCCCAGGGCCAGCGGGGCCTTGTTGAAGGTCACCGAAACCTTCTCCGGCGGCGTTGGCACCGTGGCGCCGGCTGCCGGGCTGCTGGACTCGGAGGCGTCGTGGGCGGAGGCCGGGGCCACGGCACCGAGCACGGCGGCGGCGAGGATGAGGGCACCCAGCAGGGCGCTCAGAAGCTGTCGGATGAGGCGCATGGAAAAGGCTACTCCTAGTGTTGGCTTGCTTACAGACTAGGCGAAATGGGCCGGCGGCCCCGGTAGCGCCCAATAGGATTCAAGTAACCACCCACGTCTCCCGGAGGACCAATGCTCAAGCAGGGCTCTGCACTCGACCGGTATTTCAGGATTTCCGAGCGGGGGTCGAACGTCTCGCGCGAGATCCGTGGCGGCTTCGCGACGTTCTTCGCCATGAGCTACATCGTGGTGCTGAACCCGCTGATCCTCTCCGGCCCCGATTCCTCCGGCAATACCCTCGGATTCCCCGCCGTCGCCGCCGTCACGGCCTTCGTGGCCGGCATCCTGACCATCCTGATGGGAGCCTGGGCCAAGCACCCGTTCGCGCTGGCGACCGGCCTCGGCGTCAACGCCTTCGTCGCCGTCACGGTGGCCACCAATCCCGGACTGACCTGGCCGGACATGATGGGCCTCGTTGTACTCTCGGGCATCACCATGCTGATCCTGGTCCTCACGGGCTTCCGGACCGCCGTCTTCAAGGCCGTCCCGGCAGGGCTGAAGACCGCGATCGTGGTGGGCATCGGCTTGTTCATCGCCCTGATCGGACTCGTCAACGCCGGCTTTGTCCGGCGCATCCCGGATGTCGCCGGGACCACCGTCCCGGTCGGCCTGGGCTTCGACGGCAAACTCCTTGGCTGGCCCACCCTCGTGTTTGTGTTCGGGCTGATCCTGACCATCGCCCTCGTGGTCCGCAAGGTCAAGGGCGCGATCCTGATCGGCATCGTCGCCTCGACCATCCTGTCCGTGATCCTGGAATTCACGCTGCACATCGGTCCCAGCTTCGACGGCAAGACCTACAACCCGCAGGGCTGGTCCCTCGTGGCCCCCAAGTTCTCCGAATGGGCGGCCCCGGACCTGTCCCTGATCGGCAAGGCCAACCCCTTCGGCGCTTTTGAACACCTCGGCTTCGTGGCCGCCACCCTGCTGGCGTTCGTGATCCTGTTGAGCATCTTCTTCGACGCCATGGGCACCATGGTGGGCCTGGCCACCGAGGCCGGCACCATCGACAAGGACGGCAACATCCCCAACGTCGACCGTGTGCTCCAGATTGACGCACTCGGCGCGATCATCGGCGGCGGCGCCTCGGTCTCCTCGAACCAGATTTACGTCGAATCCGGGGCCGGCATCGGCGAGGGCGCACGCACCGGCCTGGCCTCGATCGTCACCGGCCTGCTGTTCCTGGTGGCCATGTTCTTCACCCCGCTGATCAACCTCGTGCCGTTCGAGGCCGTGGCACCTGCCCTCGTCATCGTCGGCTTCATGATGGTCTCCCAGGTGGGCAAGATCGACTGGCAGGACTGGGGCATCGCGATCCCGGCGTTCCTGACATTCACCCTGATGCCGTTCACCTACTCGATCGCCAACGGCCTCGGCGCCGGCTTCATCACCTTCGTCCTGATCCGCACCTTCCAGGGCCGCGCCCGCGAGGTGCACCCGCTGATGTGGGCCGTCGCCGCGGCGTTCCTGCTGTTCTTCGCGATCGGCCCGATCGAGGCCGCCCTGGGGATGCACTGACCCTTTCGGTCCCGGTCGCCGGCAGAGATGGCACTTCTGTCGTTTTCAGAAGTCGACTGCACAGGCGCGGACCCCTATCTGTGTGCGTAAGTGAGGCAATCGGCGTTGTCAGCGCCCGGGCCGACCTGCACTTCGGCTGCCTGGCACATCAGGTGGTCGTTGTGGATGCATTCGGAGCGCTGGCGGGCCCCGACGTCGGCCAGGACCTTGGGCAGGCCGCCGTGGGTGCCGGTGTCGATGAAGGTAGAGCAGGAGGCATGATCTTCAGTTCCGCCGACGGTGATTGCCGCGGCGTTGCAGGCTGAATGGTCGTTGAAGGAGCAATTGGTTACGCTGCAGTCGGCTACGTGCGTCGTCGTGGGAAGATCCTCCGTGGTTCGGCTGCCCGGGCGGGCGGCTCCTTACGGCCGCGGTAGGCCAGTCCGGCGCAATCAAAAAGACCCAATTGTGTGCCCTAATTTCCCGGATCTTGTGGGCGCAGCTTCATCACGGGCCGGCCGTGCCCAGTGCCCGGTTGTTGGCGTGTGTGTCATATTGCCGATGGAGCAGGAGATCGCTACCCGGACGTGGTGTTGCTTATCTGCCGGGGGGCGAAACCTGTCCGACAGGGGTGCCGTTGCTCGTCCCTTTGCTGATGCTGTCCCCGATCAGAGTCTGGAACCACGACTAGCAGCCGTTCCCCTTATCTCAGGCGAACCTGCAGACTGGGGCCAAAAATACCCGTCAGACCGGGGCCAAAAAAGGTTGACTTACTCAGGCGCTCCATGCCGGAGCAAGGTGTACATCCATTTGAGTTAGGTTAGGTTTACCTATATTGTGCAGGGCGTGACTGTACAACCGGAGCTGGCCCGGGTCCCGTTCGCCGCCACGCTGGCTGGCTTCGGAGACCGCATCGCCATCAGGACCAAAGACCAATCAGTGAGCTACGGCGAACTGGCAGGCCGCGTTGAGAACATGGCCCGAACCTTCGGATCCGCCCGGCGGCTGATTGGCCTTGAGGTGGAGAACACCCTAGCGTCCCTGGTGGTCTACCTCGCCGCCCTTTCATCCGGGAATCCGCTCCTAATCCTTCCTGCAGGCGGTGGTTCAGCGGCGAACACGCTCCTGGACGCGTACGATCCGGACATCGTGGTCCGTGCGTCGGACGGTAAGGCGGTTTTGGACGTGCGGCGGGAGGAAGCCCGGCACGAACTGCACCCGGAGCTGGCGCTGCTGCTGAGCACCTCAGGATCAACCGGTTCGCCCAAACTCGTTCGACTGTCCGGTGATTCCGTGCAGGCCAATGCCTCAGCGATCGCCCAGTACCTGCAACTGCACTCCGGCGACAGGGCAGCCACCACCCTTCCCCTCTCTTACTGCTATGGGATGAGTGTTGTCAACAGCCATCTGCTGGTGGGAGCGTCCCTGGTCCTGACGGATTTGTCCGTGGTGGACCCGTGTTTCTGGGAGATGGCCCGCGCCGGGAAAGTCACATCCTTTGCCGCCGTTCCCTACACCTTTGATCTGCTCGACCAGGTGGGATTTGAGCACATGGAGCTACCCAGCCTGCGCTACATTACCCAAGCCGGCGGGCGGCTCGATCCGGACCGGGTACGTTTCTGCGCGGAACTGGGCCGGCGGCAGGGCTGGGACCTGTTTGTCATGTACGGCCAGACCGAGGCCACGGCTCGCATGGCGTACCTTCCCCCGGACCTGGCGGCCGAGTATCCGCACACCATTGGCGTGGCCGTGCCCGGTGGGTCCTTCCGGCTGGAGCCCGTCCCCGGGCTGGATGAGAGTGAGCTCGTGTACTCCGGGCCGAATGTCATGCTGGGGTATGCCGAACAGCCCGAAGACCTTGCACTGGGACGGGTCACCAGGGAGCTTTACACCGGCGACCTGGCCCGTTGTGGATCCAGTGGCCTCTACGAAATCGTCGGCAGGCGCAGCCGCTTCGCAAAGATCGTTGGTCTGCGGGTAGACCTGGACCAGGTGGAACGGCTGCTTGCCGACCTTGGCCTCACCGCTGTAGTTGCAGGCTCGGACACCGCAGTAGTCGCGGCGGTGGAAGGCAACAACGACCTCAATCTGGTGGCCAAGGCCCTTGCCCAAGACCTGGGCCTCCCGCGCGCCGCAGTCAAGCTCCGGACTGTGCAGGAGATTCCACGCCTGGCAAACGGAAAGCCTGATTATCCTGCTGTCCTGGCCTTGGCAAGCCCCGACGGCGACCGCGCCAGCTGCACGGATCCCGCACGCGAGCAGGGAGAACACCCGACTGACGTGCGGAGAATCTTCGCAGAGGTCCTTGAACAGGAAGACATCGCTGACACGGACACCTTCGTTTCCCTAGGTGGCGACTCACTTTCCTACGTCGCAGCATCGGTCCGGCTGGAGCGGGCGCTCGGATACATCCCGCAGGGCTGGCACCTGATGCCCGTCTGCGAACTTGCGCCTGCCCCTCACCGCCCCCAGACTCCGGGGGCGGCCGCTGTGGCAGGTGAGTCCGCAGGCAGCCCGGCCGGACGGGCTGCACGCATCTCACGCAACTGGTACCGGCGGATGTTCGCCCCAATGGAAACAGGCATTGTGCTCCGCGCCGTGGCCATCATCTTCATCGTCTCCACCCACATCGGCTTCTTCCACTGGGAAGGCACCGCCCATGTACTCATCGCCGTCGCCGGCTACAACTTCGCCCGCTTCCAGCTCTCAGGCACTCGCCGTGCCCGGCTCCGGCGGCAACTGCGCAGCGTTGCCCGGGTCGTCGTACCCAGCGTCGCGGTCATCGGCTTCGCCTTCGCGGTCACGGATACCTATGCGTGGGCCAATGTTTTCCTGCTGAACCCCCTGCTGGGTCCAGAAGGATGGACCGACTATTCCCGATTCTGGTTTATTGAGATCCTGGTCCATATCCTGCTGGGTCTCGCCGTCCTGCTGGCGATTCCAGCCGCTGACCGCGCCCAGCGAAGGTGGCCGTGGGCCTTCGCCCTGGCATTGATCGCCGTTGACCTGCCGTTGCTCTTCGACCTTGTCGACAGCCGCTATCCCGGGCAGGGCCCCGTCCTGTGGCTGTTCGGTCTGGGCTGGGCCGCAGCCGCGTCGCGGGCACTGTGGCAGCGGGCCACCGTAGCGGCCATTGCCCTGTTCACCATCCCGCAGTCTTTCGACGACCCCTACCGCACCGGAACAATCCTGGCCGGGTTCCTCATCCTGCTCTGGGCGGCCACCCTGCCCATCCCGCGCGGACTCCACCGGCTCACCGCCCTGCTCGCAAGCGCCTCCCTGTATATATATGTCACCCACTGGCTGGTTTACCCGCTCGTCAACCCGGCCGAGAAGGGCCTGGCCGTCGCCGCGTCCCTGGCAGCGGGAGTCCTCTACTGGGCCGTGAGCACCAGGGCAATGGGATGGGCAGAACGCCGGCTAGGCCGTTTGTCTCAGTTCTCGTGGCGAAGGCGAAACTCGCGCCCTCGAATCCATCCGCAGTAAGCGGGTTTCTCGTCCTGGCTTCGCTCATACGTGAGGCCCGGCCAACCCGTCCCGACCTGTCCAATGAAGGAGCCCTATACGGCCACACGCCTTTTCGATCGCCGGCAGTGGCCCACTTCCCAGGAACTGAGATGCCTTCGGTGCCGGGCTCGGTGTCGCTGAAGTCCCCGGCGCAGACAACCTCGCCGCCCGAATCGTCCCGCACGAATTGGACGCCACGCACTGACATGATGAATGCGTGACCATTGCAAAAACGATCCTGCTGTTCGTACTGGCAGCCGCCGCAGAAATTGGTGGGGCGTGGCTCGTGTGGCAGGCGGTCCGCGAAGGCAAGGAATGGTGGTGGGCCGCGCTCGGGGTCGTTGGCTCTGGGGATCTACGGCTTCGCCGCGACCTTGCAGCCTGACGCTCGACGGCGAAAAGCTCATCCTCAACAGCGAGGAAGACTTCCGCCAGAAACTAACCGACGCCGCAAAATAGGCCGAGACCCGGACAGGAACAATGACCGTATGAGAATAGAACTGCTCCACATCGATGACTGCCCCAACACAGAAAAAGCGCTAGAACAGGTCGAAGCTGCCTTGGCCGTCCTGGGGCGCGAAGACGTCCCGGTCCATCTGCGGCGCATAAAGTCTTCTGCAGATACCGCCGGGACCGGATTTGACGGCTCGCCTACGATCACAGCAGACGGGGCCGATATCTTCCCCGGCGGCGCGCCAAGCAGTGATATCGCATGCCGGATCTACCGCACGCCCGGTGGTCATGCGGGTGCGCCGACGGTTGATCAAGTAATGGAAGCGCTCACGAACCATGGCCTCTGACACGTACTGTCGGTGTTCCTGCTGCGGGCGGACAATGCAGCGCAGGAAGCTCCATGCCCTCGGCGCCGAACCCGCCTACATTTGCCGGAGATGCGGACTCTGGGTCGCACTACGGCGTCGGACTCAAACCTGAGCCACCCAACTCGACGGTGGCCGATAGCCCAGTGCAGAGGACTTATGACAATCCGTGCAGACGACTTCTGAAAATGACAACGGGGCCGGAAGAGCGGAGTCAGCCTGTTGACCTTCCCCCGCGCTGGAAGGTGCAGACTTGGGGCAGAACCATACACGAGGCACTGTTGCGGGTATTTCGGGACGTAGCTGCTGTAAGACTTTGGAGGATTTCATGTCCGAGCCAACACCTGATTTTGATCTGGCCGTCATCGGATCGGGCGGCGGAGCATTCGCGGCCGCGATCCGGGCGACCAACCTCGGCAAACGCGTCCTGATGATCGAGCGTTCCACCGTCGGCGGCACGTGCGTGAACACCGGCTGCGTGCCGTCCAAGGCACTCCTGGCCGCGGCAGAGGCCAGGCATGTTGCCCTGGACGCGTCCGGCCGGTTCCCCGGCATCAGCACCTCAGCCGGGCCGGTGGACATTGCCGGGCTGATCGGTGGGAAGCGTTCCCTGGTGGAGACGATGCGTTCGGATAAGTACGTGGACCTGATCGCGGACTATGGCTGGGAGTTGCGCCAGGGCAATGCCGTGTTCGCCGGCACCCAGGACGATCCCGTCCTGGAAATCACCGGACAGGACGGGACGCGGGAATCCGTAAGGGCCGCGCACTATCTGGTGGCCACTGGGTCGGCTCCGTGGGCGCCCCCGATCGACGGGTTGCAGGACACGGGCTACCTGAGCTCCACCACGGCGATGGAACTGGAGGAGGTCCCTGACTCGCTGCTGGTCCTCGGTGGAGGGTATGTGGCCCTGGAACAGGCCCAGCTCTTCGCCCGGCTCGGGTCCAAGGTCACCATGCTGGTCCGCTCCCGGCTGGCCTCGGCCGAGGAACCCGATGCTTCGCGCGCCCTGATGGGCGTCTTCGCCGACGAAGGTATCCGCGTCGTCCGCCGCGCGGCCGTGTCCTCCGTGCGCAGGGACCCGTCCACCGGCGGGATCGTCGCGACCGCGGCCGTCTCCGGCGGGCAGGAGGAATTCCGGGCCGCCAGGCTGCTGGTCGCCACCGGACGCCGGCCGGTCACGGAGGGCCTGAACCTGGCCGCGGTCGGCGTCAAGACCGGGGACGGCGGCGAGATCCTGGTCAACAGCCGACTGGCCAGCTCCAACGAACGGATCTGGGCCGCCGGGGACGTGACCGGGCACCGCGAATTCGTCTACGTCGCAGCCGCCCACGGCTCCCTGGTGGCGGAGAACGCCTTCAACAACGCCGGCCGCGAGGTCGACTACCGGCACCTGCCCCGGGTCACCTTCACCAGCCCGGCCCTGGCCGCGGTCGGGATGACCGACAAGGAAGCCAACGAGACCGGCATCCGGTGCGAGTGCCGGGTCCTGCCTCTGGAATACGTCCCCCGGGCCCTGGTGAACAGGGACACCCGCGGCTTCATCAAGATCGTCGCCGACGCCGACACCGGGCGGATTGTGGGAATCACTGCAGTCGCGCAGGACGCCGGGGACCTGGCCGCGGCCGGGGTCTACATCCTGGAAGCCGGGATGACGGTGGAGCAGGTGGCGAACCTGTGGAGCCCCTACCTGACCATGGCCGAGGGGATCAAGATCGCGGCCCAGTCCTTCACCACGGATGTCTCCAAACTCTCCTGTTGCGCATCCTGACCCCTGCCTCCTCCACACCGGAACAAAGACCCGCCATGAACCACTAACTTCATCCAACTCACCGACCGCCTGACCTCACCGGACAGCGGCATCGACCTTGCACTCTCGTTGCTCATGTTTGGATGAGCAGTGCCGACGACTTCTGACATTCCGTGCAGACGTCTTCTGAAACTGACACTTCGTCGAGCCAATTTTCCGCGGCAGGACGTCGCGCCACTTCGATGAGGCATCGACCCCGGGATTCCCGATTCGATGTTTTCTCGGAATCCTTCGTCTATGAGAACACCCACTGGCAGCTGCGAGGGCGGTAGCGGTCATGGGGGAGCGCCAAACCCGCCAGGCCCCGGCTGTCGGGGAAGGGTCGGTGCGGGCCCGCAGTCCAGTATGATGGCGTCAATTGAGCAGAGGGGGCGCATGTGGGCGGGCTTGCTGACGGCTCTAACCTGCGTCGATCAGGTCTGTCGCTGCGAGTTGTCGCCGCTGTGATCACGATGGTTCTGGTGGTTGCCTGCTCTGCGGTGACCTGTCTGGCCGGGATGCACGCGGGCGCAGGAGTAGACGCCAGAAGTCAATCGCACGCTTTAGCCAGTGCCGACCATTTGCCACACGAACATGCGTTTGATACCTCAGCTCCAGATCTTGTGAGCAGTGAAAGGCCGGCCGGGCCCGGGTCAGACACCGCAAATGTCCACGTCGATCCAGCGGAGTCGTAACCTGCCGGTGCCGAAGGGTGCGCGCACAACATTTACGATCCTCGAGACGGAGCTCCAGTCCGCAGTGCAGCCCCGGACGCGCTAATTGTGCCCGCGGCCTCTGGCGGAATCGTCCGTGACAGCTATGGGCAGGGTCGACTCGCCGGAGTTCAAGATGCCGTGCCCGTTGGCCTTTCGCTCGTTCAACTTTCGATCAGCCGGACGTAAAAGCAGCGCACTGGAAGCCGCCCTATTCCGGCCGGCTGGCCTGCACCTGCGTTGACCTTCCCGCGGCTCTGTCGAGTCGTCCGTTGTTCCTTGCTCCCGCTAAGCACCCGGAGCCTGCGGGAGACCGGTGATTCCGCTTCCACTGCTTCAAGCCCCCTCTCAGATCATGCACGCCACGCGCTGAGTTCGCGTGGGTCTACGGAAAGTCCCTTGTCATGACCAAAACGCAATCCCTCGTTGTCGCCACCGACGGCTTCCATTCCATCTCCGACGCGATGATGGCCCTCCAGAGAATGCTCGATGACTCACTCGCCGATACCTTGAGTCTGCTGGAAGAGGAGGCAGCAGACTTTGGTCTATTGAGTCGGGTACGCACGCCGTGACTTCAGTTCCGGCCGACAATCCAAGTGCCCCTTCGCAGCCTGTCCACCCAGTGATGGTCCAATACGTTGCTTCTGCGGTCGTCTTGATCACGTACCAGGAAAGCGGGGAGGCTTAACGGCCCGAACGCCCTCGCGGCACCAAGCAACCAGATGACCGACATCCCATGATGCGCTAGATGCGCTCGGGGCGGACCGCCTGGAGACCATAGCCGACTACCGATACCGCTGGACTTCCCTCAGTCTTCAGCACATGCCGCGCTGATGCGACTTCTCACCGGACTTCGATAGCGCCCATCATGCCGAGGTCTTCGTGATCCAGGATGTGGCAGTGGTACACGGAGCGTCCGCGGAAGTCTTTGAAAGCCACCCTGACTTTGACACGGCCGTTTGCGGGTACGTTCACCACGTCCTGCCAGATGGCGGTGTTCGTTCCTTGGCCGTGTTGCTCGATGATTTGCATCGGCCAGACGTGCAGGTGAAACGGGTGGTCCATGGGGCTGGTGTTGGTCAGCGTCCATTCCTCCACATTCCCGGCCGCTACCGTGGTGTCTGTTCTGGCCTCGTTGAATTCCCTGCCATTGATGGTGAAACGCATCATGCCCATGCCGGCGGCCAGGACGATCTGCCGGCGTGCCGCGACGGGGGCCGACCGCAGGTCTCCCAGCCCCTTCTGGGTGGGCACGGCCGTCAGGGCTGCGACCGGTTCGCCGGATACGCGGAGGGTGGCCAGTGCGGCGCCGTCCGGCTGGTCTGCAGGGTTACGTGCTCCGGATCCCGGGCCCATCATTCCCGGCATGCTTCCCCGGTTCTGGGAGAACGCCCGCAACACGGAGTCCCCGGTCGTTGTGGTAACGAGGAGGTCTGCCCGGTTTCCGGGAGTGAGCAGCAGTTCATCCACGCTCTCGGGTGTAGGGAGGCGGCCGGAGTCCATGCCGAGGAGCTGCAGCTGCTGCCCGTCGAGCCGTAAACGGAGATAACGGGACACGCACGTGTTGACGATGCGCCACCTTTCGCGTTGTCCTGGGCGGGCGCTGATTCGCGGGTTGCTTTGACCGTTGACCAGGATTAGTTCACCCTCCCGGCCCATCATTTGTTCCATCGCCGCGACTTCCGGGATGTTCCCCAGGCCGTCCAGGGTGGTGTCCGAAATGACCAGGACCCGTTCCGCACTCGACTCGATGGGTTCAGGGTCCTCGACGATAATCGCTCCGAAGAGCCCGGCGAAGATCTGATCGGCGACCATGCCGTGGTGGTGGGGGTGGTACCAGTACACGCCGGGGGGATGGTCCCCGGGAAGTTTGTATTCGTAGTCGAAGGTGCCGCCGGGGTCGACCGAGACGAAGACATTGTCCCCGTTGCCCTCGGGGGAAACGTGGAGGCCGTGCACGTGCAGGTTGGTGGCCTGCTGGGTCAGGTTGTTGACGAGCCCGATCTTCAGGACGTCGCCGGCGCGTACGCGAAGCGTCGGGCCGGGGATGCCGCCGTTGTAGCCTAGGGCTGCGGCCGGCCGGCCGGCCAGCAGTATCTGTCCGGGTGCGGCTTTGAGCCGTACCTGCAGCATGCCGTTGGTGCTCCGTTCCTCCGGAGGCTGGGTCAGATCGCTTCCCGTAACGGGAGGTTCCCGCGAGGTCAGGGTCCAGATCAGCCCGGCACCGCCGGCCACTGTCCCCGCAATGCCGAGCCCGCCCAGCAACAGCGACTGGCGGCGGCTGATGGGCTGCACTACGGGCCCTCACCGAGCACATTGAGGTGTTCGCGGTACTGGTCCGCGGTAAGTTCTCCTCTCGCAAAGCGCTCGTCGAGGATCTGGCGGGCCCTGCTCCCTCCTATAGGCGGCGGGCCGCCTGGCCCCGAGGAGCCCGGGGGCCCGTATCCACCACGGACGCCGCCGCCAAAGACCCTGACCGCCAGCAGCACCAGTAGCGCAACCCCGACGAGCAGCAGAGGAACCCAGAGCCACATCCACCCCATGCTTTGTCCGTAACCCCACATCATGATCGGCGCCTTTCGCTTCAGAGAGTTACTCCGAGTCTTCGCGCGGCGTCGACTGCGAGGTAGAGTCCGAGGTCCCGGTCTGCCCGGGCCGGGGCTCGACGCAGAAGCGGCGGCGCAAGGCCGCCCGGTACTCAGGCCGAGGCAACCAGGAGGGAGGCGCAGGCCGCCTCACACCGGCGGCAGGCCTCGGCACAGATCCTGCAGTGCTCGTGCACACCGGCGCGTCTCTCGCACTCATCGGCGCAGGCGGCACAGGCGGTCCGGCAGGCCTCCAGGATGGCGCGGCTGATACCCGCGTTGGACGCTGTTTGGCGGGTCAGGACGGCGCCGGTGGCGACGCAGATGTCCGCGCAGTCCACGTCCGTCCGGATGCATGAGACAAGGTCGGCGACCATGTCTTCGGCCAGGCACGCGTCAGCGCAAGCTGTGCAGGTCAGGGCGCACTGAAAGCACGCGGCGATGCATTCGGCCAGCGTTGTTTTCTCTGCACTTTCTGCCGCCGGCGGGTGGACGTCGAGCATGGCAGTGATGTGGCGGGTCATGACGCAGCTCCTGCCACAGGGTGATGGGGCGGCCGGCCTGCCCGGCCGTCATGCCCCACCCTAAACCCGTGATGCTCACGCATGCAGCCCTCTCCCAGGACGGTGACCAGGGTCCGCCTGTCAGCAAGGGACCAGTCTGGCCAGCACGATGATGAGACCCAGGAGGAACAATAGAATGCGGAGGAATGCGCCGGTGTATTCGGCGGCCTTGACTTGGGCAGCTTCTGCAGGCTTCGGAAGGTCGTAGAGAGACGTGCCGAGCCGCAGCTGGTAGCGCAGGACCTCCTGGCGGAAGATGGACCACACGGCGGCGACGACCATCATGGCAAAGCCGAGTTCCACAGTGATGCCGCTGCTACCGCGGGACGAGCTTCCGATGCCATACGCGGCCGCCACATCCAGGCCGACGGCAGCGAGCACAATGCAGCCGCTGAGTTCCCAACGGCGCACTCCGGTCTGCTTGACCGGTGTGGTCTCCCGCTGCGGACGGGCACCCTGCCGGCCAGGGCGGTTCGAGGCAATCCAGAGCGCGATGGCGGCGGAAACGATGGAGCCCCCGAACAGGACCATGAACGGGTCACGCATCGCGTGGTCAGGAGGCGTCGTCGGGACGGAATGTGACGCCGCCGTCGGTGGAGACGATGAGCCCGCTGGCAGTGGCGGCCCAGATGGACGGGTTTGCCTCCGGGCCCTTAACTGCTGCCACAGCCTGGACCGTGTCCTGGATTTTTCCCTTTCGGGTCCAGGTCGCGCCGGCGTCCGCGGAGGTGTGGACGGTCCCGTCGGGTTCGATTCCGACCGCCTCGGCGGGGCTGGCGAAAGCGGCGAACTGGACCACTGGTCCGGAGTCCACCGTGGTCCAGGTCTTGCCGCCGTCCATTGAGCGGCGGATCCCTTGGGGCGTGGTTGCCAGGACAGTGTCGCTGGTGGGGTTCCCGGCGAGGGCGGCCGGGACGAAATCCGCGGTCACGGTGTTCCAGGTTTTCCCGTCCGGGCTGGTGCGCAGTGCGCCGTCGAAGCCGACGATTCCGGATTTGGTCGCGGTGAGCGCGTGGAAGTCGGATTCGCCCTGGCGGGAGAGCTTTTCCCAGGTTTTACCGGCGTCAGTGGATCTGATCAGGCCGAGCGGGTTGGCCATGTCGGAGCCTTCTCCGGGGTGGCCGGAAGCGTAGAGGACGCCGTGGTCGGTGCCGCCGGTGAAACCCATCAGGTCGTTGGTGGCGCCGATTTTGGCAGCGGGCTGTTTCGTGATGTCGAACAGGCCATCGTGGGTGGCCAGGAGCACCTGGCCGGTGGTGCTGCTGACGCTGAGCCCGTGAACGTGGGCGTCCGGCAGGGGGCTGTTGCCGGTGCTGCCTGCGGAGGAGGGGCCCGCCGGTACGGAGGACGGGCTGCATGCTGACAGGGCAAGGATGAGGCTGGCGCCGGCTGCCAGAACAGCTGTGGCGCGGACCCGGGGGCGGGAGGGATTGGGCATGGTGGCTCCAGGGATTCAGGTGGGGCATGGCAGGGGATGGGCGCCGGCCCGTGGGGGGCCGGCGCCGGAGGACACCGGTCAGAGGGTGGCCAGCAGGTCCTGCATTTCCTTGATTTCGGCTTCCTGGGCGGTCACGATGTCTTTGCTGAGTTTGATCGCGTCGGCGTTCTTACCCTGGGACATTTCGGTCTGGGCCATCATGATGGCGCCTTGGTGGTGGGCAACCATCTGCGTCAGGAAGAGCCTGGCCGCTTCGGTGCCCTGGGCGGCCTCGAGCTGTTTCATGTCGCCCGCGCCCATCATGCCGTCCATGGTGTGACCGGCCCCCATGGTCGCGGATTCGTTCCAGGTCTTGAGCCAGCCGGTCATCGTTTCGATCTCCGGTGCCTGGGCTGCTTTGATCCGGGTGGCAAGGTCGGTGACCGATGCGGGGATGTCCTTCTTCTGGAGCATCATCTCGCTCATTTCCACGGCCTGTTGGTGGTGCGGAATCATTCCCTGGACGAACATGGTGTCGGCCTCGTTGTGTTCGGTAGCGGCGGCCGGTGCACTGCTGGACATCATCCCGGGGCCCTGGCCCATTCCCGGCATCGAGCTGGCGGAGGAAGCCGGGCTGCTGGAGGTGGCGGACGGTGCGGAGGGGCCGGTTGAGCAGCCGGCGAGGGCGAGTGCCGCGGCGATGGCGGTCGCGGAAAGGGTCAGAAACTTCGTGTTCATCATGGCTGTTTAAGTCCTTCAAGACATCAGGGGCGCGTGTGCGCCAAGGGGGGGGTGTGCATCAGCGATGCGCCCGGCTCAGAGGAGGAGAGTCAGGCAGGGACGGGCGCCGGTCAGGTCACAGCGCGGGGCTCCGTTCTACGTTCGGCTGATGCAGAGCTCGCCCGGTGAAGGACTGCCGGGAAGATAGGACCACCGCGCGCTGATTGTGCTCTGCGTCCCTGTGTTGGTGTTCCGGGCGATGATTCCGGTGCCCGGCAGCGGTGCGGCCAGGGATCCGGTCTTCGCCGACGGGGTGCAGGCCGCAGTCATGGACTGCATGCTGGTGCAGTTGTCCGAGTCCGTGCACGTTACGGTCCGGGCCCCCGCTTCGTCCTGTACTGCGGGCATGTCCGGTGCAGAGGATGGTCCGGGAGGATGTTCACCCGCGTGGGCGGCGGGGGATGAGTCGTGATGGGCGCTGACGGTTGCGCCCGCCGTGGCCGGGGAGTGCATGGCGTGGGTGGCGGTCATGACGTGCATGCCGAAAATCCCGGCGATAAGGGCCAGGACCGCGGTAAAAAGGCCCGCACGGCGAAGGAACGCGATCGCGGCGGCGTGTGCCGGTGCGGTCATGACGGTCCTCCCTTCTGTTGCGGGCTATCTGTTTCAAGGCTACCGGCCCTGCGGCAGGGCACTTACACATACAACGATCCTGCACCGGATTCCGTTTCTGCCGCCGACCGGTGCACGTGGTCGGGACGTTCGATCTTGCGGGTAAAACCCTGCGGGGACAACACTTAGGGCAACAGGTGCAGGACCTGGCGAAGGGCGGTGCTCATGGGCGGCGACGGAGAATTCAGTATCGCGGCCGGCGTGGCCGGCGTGGACGGTTGGGCACGGTCGCGCCTCGCCCTGAAATGGGCAGGCACGGAGGCCCGGCTGCGCAACGGCCAGATCAGGGCCGTGACCGCATTTGAGTTCCCGCCCCCAACCGTCGGCATGGAAGACCTGGTCTGGGACCCGGACGTCTTCCCGAAGACCGCACGCCACCTCCAGAACGAAGCACTGAAGCGCGTGGACAGCGAAGGCGTGACGGTGACCAGGGACGTTGTCCAAGGTAACGCGGCCACCGTGCTCCTGCGGGCTGCCGAGACTGACCTGCTGGTTGTGGGTTCCCGCGGTCTCGGCGGGTTTATCGGCTTACTGCTCGGCTCCGTGTTCACCCAGGTCCTCCATCACTCGCCCTGCCCGGTACTCGTGGTCCGGAACCGGTCCCGGACCGCCGGCGAAGAATGAGTTGTCCGTTGACACGCAAGGGGAACCCACCCGGCGAAAGCAGCGGGCCGTGACCGGTGACCACTCCCCCCACCGGCATCCGACGATCGGCCCCGGCGGCGGGACCGCTCCGGGGCCGACCGTCCGCGGCAGGCTCCACGCGCTGTGGCACACGGTGGTCGCAGCGGTGGGCCTGATCATGGGCCTCCTTCCACACGTCCTGCACCACATCGGGCTGCTCGCCGGAACCGCCCTCGTGGCCGGATCCGGAGGAACCGCACTGTTCGGGGCACTCGGGCTTCTGGCATCCATCCCCATGCTCGTCCGCCTCTACCGCCGGTTCGGCAGCTGGATCGCACCGGCGCTGGGACTGCTCGTCTTCGCAGCCATGTTCTCCCTGTCAGCGTTTGTCATCGGCCCGGCCATCAGCGGCACCGGAGCAGACGTGACCCCGGGCCCGGCACCCACCCCGGGCCACACAAGCGAGCACACCGGAGGCCACTGAACACCCAGGAAATCCCTAGACGCCCGGGAGCCATGGTCCTCACCGGAGCCAAGGGGCCGTGGTGGAAGCGCTACTTCGCGCCGGTCAGGGCGTAGCCGGAGGAGCGCACGGCCTCAGTTAGCGCCGCCTGGTCTGCAGTGCCGGTGACACTGAGGCGCGACGTGCCGCCCGGGACCAGGTCCACGGCCGCTGACTGGACCCCGGATACCCGGGACACGGCCTTTTCGACGGTCTGGACGCAGTGCCCGCAGGTCAGCCCTTCCAAGGCGTACTGCGCGCCGGACGTCTGAGCCTCCGACGTTCCGGCGGCCGGAGCCGCAGCCTGCGTTTCGGCCGCGGGGGCGCAGCAGCTGCAGCCGTGCTCTGCGCTGGAGGCCAGGGGGAGTTGGGTTCGTGTTTCGGTTGTTCCGCACATGTCAGTTTTCCTTCGAAGCGAGGGATAAATGGGGCTGTTGTGGTTGAACGGCTGTAGCGGCCTGGGGCCCGGACAAACCACGTCACTGACAACACTCAAAGGATACCCCCTGGGGGTATGGGTTGCAAGAGTCAGTTGCGCCACAGGGCGGCGCCGCCCGCCGCCCCACACCGGGGCCGTCAGGCTCTACTGCATCAGCCGGACCGGGGCGATACTCAGGGTATGAGTAGTCTTCCCGAACCGCAGCATTTCCCGCCGGGGCGGCCGTCCCGGCCGTGGACGCAGGCCCTGCTCTTCGTCCTCATTGCCGCAGCCACCGTGTACCTGATCTCCAACCACTGGCTGCACATCCTTGATGCCCTGCCGTACCTGGGCGTGATCCTCATGATGGGTATGCACCTGTTCATGCACGGCGGCCACGGGGGCGCCAGCCGGCCCGGGGTCGGGGGAGGAGACGGACATGTCCACTGATTATGGATACAACCTGTGGTGGCTGGTGATCATCAATTCGGCGGTGTTCATCATCTTCGCCTTTAGTTTCGTCCGGCCCAGGACGAAACTGGACTGGCGGGCACTGGGCGGATTTTCCGCGTTCATCGTGGCGCTGTTCACCGAGATGTACGGCTTCCCGCTGACGATCTACCTGCTCTCGGGATGGCTGGGGAATCGCATACCCGGCCTGGACCTCCTGAACCACAACTCCGGTCATTTGTGGCAGGACCTGACGGGCTGGCAAGGGGATCCGCACCTGAGCCCGCTGCACCTGGTCAGCAACGTGCTGATCGCGGCAGGATTCATACTGCTCTACCGGTCCTGGCAGGTCCTCTTCGCGGCCCAAAGGGACCGACGTCTCGCCATCACGGGACCCTACGGCACGGTGCGGCATCCCCAGTACGCCGGTTTCCTGACGATCATGGCCGGGTTCCTGCTGCAATGGCCCACGCTGCTGACCCTGCTCATGTTCCCGGTCCTGGTCATCGTGTACCTGCGCCTGGCCCGGAAAGAGGAGGGTCTGATGGACGCCGAGTTCGGCGCAGCCTACGCCGCTTACCGCCGGCGGGTCCCGGGATTCGTCCCCCGGTTCGGACGCCGCCCCGCCGGCACCGGGCAGAAACTGTAGGGGGCCTGTAATGGCCGGGCGGGCGGATGCGGCGGAGGGGGCGGCTCCATGCTGTTCCTGGCGGTAAAGAACCTGTTCCAGGAAAAGACCCGGCTGCTGATCAGCGTCGGCGGGGTCGCGTTCAGCGTGCTGCTGATCATGAGCATCCAGGGCCTGTACCAGGGCTGGAGCAACAAGATCGGCGAATACATCCGCACCGTGCCGGCTGACTACTGGATCACCCAGACCGGCGCGACGGACATGTTCCACACCCCGTCCGTGCTGCCCCTGACCGTCCGGGATTTCCTCAACGGTGTCGAAGGGGTCGCCAGCGCCAAACCGTTCAGCGGCCGCCGCGTCGCGTTCGCGCACAACGGCAAGGACATCAACCTGTACGTCATCGCCGATGACACGGAGAACAGCGTCGGGGCCCCGGCACGGGTGATCGAGGGCAAAGCCGTCCCGGACAAGGGCGAGATCATCATCGACCGGGTGGTCGGACGCAGCGAGAACATCCGGATCGGGGACACCATCCCTGTCGCCGGCAGGACGCTGAAAGTTTCCGGCTATTCCGAGGGCGGATATATCCTCAGCTTCTCCTTCGCGTTCGCCACCAAGGAAGACGCCGAAAGCATCCTCCAGCTTCCCGGAGCCACGAACTTCTTCCTCGTCACGGTCAAAGACGGCACCAACGCAGGCGGCGTCGCGTCCCGGATCGAAGCCGACCCGGCGGTGGATGCCATCACCAAGGACAGGTTCGTGGAAAACAACACGAACATCGTCCGGGACACGTTCCTGCCCATCATCCTGGTCCTGCTGCTGATCGGGATCGCCGTGGGCATGACCGTCATCGGCCTGACCATCTTCACCTCGACCATTGAAAAAGCCCGCGAATACGGCGTCCTAAAGGCTATCGGGGTGAGCAACCGCCAGCTCTACACCGTCGTGGTGGAGCAGGCCGTCACCGCAGCCGTGCTTGGGTACCTTGCCGGGGCGGGCCTGGCCCTTGCCGTCAGCGCTGCCGCGGGAAACTATGTCCCGGAGTTCATCACTGAAATCCGCTGGTTCGATGCGGCCTGGATTTTCGCGGTCACCATGGCCATGGCCGTGGTGACCTCGCTGCTGCCGGTCCGCCGGCTGGCCCGCATCGACCCGGCGGAAGTGTTCCGCGCATGAGCGTCGTCTCGGTCGAAGACGTGTCCAAGACCTTCGGGACCGGGCACACCGCGGTGACCGCCGTGGACAACGTCTCCCTCAGCGTTGATGCCGGGGACATTGTGCTCGTGATGGGACCCTCCGGGTCTGGCAAGACAACCCTGCTGTCCATGATCGGAACCCTCATGACCCCCACGACAGGCCGGATCCTCATCTCTGGGCAGGACACCACCAGCCTTGCACCCGCGCAGCTGTCCCGGCTGCGGCTGAAAGAATTCGGTTTCGTCTTCCAGACCTTCAACCTGCTTTCGGCACTGACCGCGGAGGAAAACGTCATGATGCCCCTGATCACGGCAGGGGTACCCCGCAAACGCGCCAGGGCCAAAGCCCGGACGGCGCTGGAGCAACTCCAGCTCGGACACCGGCTGCGGAACCTGCCCCGGGACCTCTCCGGCGGGGAGAAACAACGCGTGGCCATCGCCCGGTCCCTGGCCAACGACCCCCGGCTGATCCTCGAGGACGAGCCCACCGCCAACCTGGACGCGAAGACCGGCCAGGACGTGACCTTGCTCCTGTGTGAAACGGCCTGCCGGGAAAACATGGCCGTCATCATCGTCAGCCATGACCAGCGGCTCCGGACCGCCGCCAAAAGGGTCATCACCATCGAAGACGGACGACTCACAGCCGAAGAAGCCGGGGAACACAACCTGAACTGCCGCATGCACCCCGGAGCGGCACCGGCATGAAGATGACGGACGAAGAGCTGCTCGCGGCGCTGGCTGACCCGGGCGAAGACCCTGCCCGGATGGAACGGATCAGCACCGAATCAACGCCGGATTCCACCTGCTCTCGGGCCGACTGGGCAAGGCAGTCGCTGTCTTCGGATCCGCATGCCCCGGCCCCGAGGATCCCCACTACACCGCGGCCCGGACCCTGGGGGCGCGGTTCGCCGACGCCGGGTTCGCGGTCATCACCGGCGGAGGCCCGGGCCTGATGGAAGCGGCCAACCGCGGTGCCACGGAAGCCGGATGCACCTCCGTCGGCCTCGGCATCGCCCTGGGGCGCGAGCAGTCGCTGAATCCCCTACGTCGATGTAGCCATGACCTTCCGGTACTTCTTCGCCCGGAAACTCATGTTCATCCGGTACGCCTCGGCATTCGTCGTCCTTCCCGGCGGATTCGGCACCCTGGATGAACTCTTTGAAGCCCTGACACTCGTCCGGACCGGAAAAATCCACGAATTCCCCGTGGTCCTGATCGGCACCGAACACTGGGCCGGGCTCATGACCTGGATCCGTGACCGGCTCCAGGACCAGGCGTCATCGTCCTGATCCTGACCTCGCTCTGGCTTGTGCTCCGCCGACCCCGCCGCGCGACAGGGAAGGGCGGGGGGACCAAAGACTCTGACGCCGCGCACCGCGCGGGACGATAGTGAACCCCAGGGGCACTGGTACGCCCGTGGGCACGGAGGGAACAGCGATGATGTATTGGGACGGGAACATGGGCGTCTGGGGGTACATCCTGATGGGCGTGAGCTTTGTGCTGTTCTGGGGCGCCATCATCACTGCCATCATCCTCTTCGCCCGCTCCATGGGAGTGGGCAGCCGGCGGTACGAGGGCGGCGCACCCGGTGCGGGCGTCGCCGAAAGTCTGCTCGCGGAACGGTTTGCCCGCGGTGAAATCGACGAGAGCGAGTACACCGCCCGCCTCACCGTGCTCCGGCGCGGCCGCGCAGGATGACCTGTCGGGCTGTCCGCCAGCTCCGGCCCGCAACCTTGACGGATACCCCTAGGGGGTATATGTTCGGGTTAACCGGAAAACGATGTCGCGGGCGAGAGCCTCTACGCAGTGAAGGTCCGGCAGTGGGCGCACCGCGCCGCTGTCCTCCTCGGAGACTTCTGCGAAAGGACGCGCCATGACCACTGACCCGAAGCCCGCAGGGGGGACAGCGACCACGCATCTGAAACGCACCGTCGTGGAGGTCCGCGGCCTGCATTGGGCCACCTCCAAAGCGGTCGTGGAACACGTCCTGCTGCAGCGGCCCGGAGTCGCCGCCGTCGATGCGAACCCGGTCGCCCAGACCGCGACCGTGAGCTATGACCCGTCCGTGACCTCCGTGGAGCAGATCTCCGGATGGATCCGGGACTGCGGATACCACTGCCGGGGCGAATCGGTCCCCGACCACGTTTGCTCCCCGATGGACGAAGCAGTGAGCACCGCTGGCAAGACCGGAACCGGCCATCCGTCCGAGCACGTCCACCCCGCCGGGACCGCACAACCGATGGAGCATGTGCACCCGACGGAGCCGGATCACCACGGAATGCACCCCGGTCATGCGCCGGAAACGGCGGAAACCCACCCCGGCCATGCCCATCCTCCGGCGGACAGCCATGCCGGCCACGGCCCGGGCCCGCACGGTGCGATGCCCCGGACCCCGCAGGACATGATGGGCCACGGCGGACACCACGGCGGAATGTCGATGGATGACATGGTCAAGGACATGCGCAACCGGTTCCTGGTCGCGGCAATCCTGTCGGTGGGTGTGACACTGTGGTCCCCGATGGGCCGGGACATGCTCGGCTTCACAGCGCCGACCCCGTTCGGGCTCCGGGATGACGTCATGGCCCTGATCCTGTCCCTTCCGGTCATCTTCTACTCGGCCTGGATCTTCTTCGACGGCGCCTACCGGGCGCTGAAGGCACGAACGCTGGACATGATGGTCCTTGTCGCGATCGCTGTGGGCACCGGATGGCTTTACAGCGTCTGGATCACCTTCACCGGCGGCGGTGAAGTGTTCTACGAAGCCGCCACCGTCCTGACCTCCTTCGTGCTCTTGGGCCACTGGTTCGAAATGCGCGCACGGGGCGGGGCGAACGAGGCCATCCGCACGCTGCTCGAGCTGGCACCGCCGGTCGCGGTCGTGATCCGCGACGGCGAGACGGTCGAGATCCCCACCTCAGGAGTCCAGACCGGGGACCTGCTGCTGATCCGGCCGGGATCGAAAATCCCCGTTGACGGGGAAGTTGAGGACGGCCAGTCAGAGGTCGATGAGTCCATGGTCACGGGCGAGAGCCTACCGGTGACCAAGACCAACGGCTCGGAAGTCATCGGCGCCTCGATCAACACCACCGGCACCATGCGGGTCCGGGCCACCAAAGTCGGTGCCGACACCGCCCTGGCCCAAATCGTGGCCCTCGTCCAGGAAGCCCAGAACTCCAAGGCACCAGGCCAGCGGTTGGCCGACCGGGCCGCATTCTGGCTCGTCCTGGTCGCCCTGATCGGCGGAACCCTGACGTTCGCCGCCTGGCTCGCCCTCGGCGCCGGAATCCAGACGGCCCTGCTGTTCGCGATCACCGTTGTCGTGATCACCTGCCCCGATGCCCTGGGCCTTGCCACGCCGACGGCGATCATGGTGGGCACCGGCCTCGGCGCCAAACGCGGCGTCCTGTTCAAGAACGCCACCGCCCTGGAAGTCTCCGCCCGGATCGACACCGTCGTGATGGACAAAACCGGCACCCTGACCAAGGGCGAACCGGAAGTCACCGACGTCGTCGTCGAAGGAATCGACCACAACGAACTCCTGGCCCTGGCCGCCGCGGTGGAGCACGAATCCGAACACCCGCTCGCAGCGGCCGTCGTCCGGCACGCCCGGGAACAGGGTGCACCCGTCCTGGCGGCCTCGGATTTCCTCAATGTTCCCGGGCACGGGGCCGGCGCTACCGTGGACGGGCGCCGGGTGCTGGTCGGCAACCGCAAACTCATGGCCAACGAAGGCATCGACCTGGGCCCGCTGGCCGCGGTCCGCGATGAACTGGCCGACACCGGACGGACCGCCGTCCTCGTCGCCGTCGACGGCAAGGCCGCGGCGGTGATCGCTTTGGCGGACGCCGCGAGGGAAACCGCGGCCGCCGCGGTCGCGGCCCTGCACGAGGCCGGGATCGAGGTTGTCATGCTCACCGGAGACAACGAAGCGACCGCCCGGAGGATAGCCGGCCAGCTGGGCATCGACACCGTCATCGCCGAGGTGCTCCCAGGAGACAAATCGGCCAAGGTAGCCCAGCTTCAACGGACAGGGAAAAAGGTCGCCATGGTCGGCGACGGCGTCAACGACGCCCCGGCCCTGGCCCAGGCCGACCTCGGCATCGCGATCGGCGCCGGCACCGATGTGGCCATCGAAACAGCCGACCTCGTCCTGATGCGCTCGGACCCGCTGGATGTGCCGATCGCCCTGCGGATCGGCAAAGGCACCCTGCGCAAGATGCGCCAGAACCTGGGCTGGGCCGTGGGGTACAACGCGATAGCCCTGCCGATCGCGGCAGGGGTCTTCGCCTTCGCAGGCCTTGTCCTCAGCCCGGAGATCGCGGCCCTGTCCATGTCCGGGTCCAGCTTCCTGGTCGCCGTCAACGCCCTGCTGCTCAAGAGGCTCAGGCTGCCCCGGCCCGAAACACCCGAGGCCACCACCGCGCGTGCTGACCGGCCGCTGGCCCCGGCCGGGACCCGCTAGGCGACCACCGCCATGGACCTCCGCCTCATCTCCCGGGTGCTGTTCCTGCGGGCCGCGTGGCGGAGACGGGACAACTGGGACGCCGCCAGGATCGCTTCCCATCAGGACCAAGCCCTGCACGAGCTGCGCCGCGCGACCTACGCAGGTTCTGAGTTCTACCGGCGCCATCACGCCGGCCTGCACGATGCCCCGCTGGACCAGCTACCGGCCGTGACGAAAGCGGACTTGATGGAGCACTTCGACGAAGCCGTCACCACACCGGGCCTGAGGCTGGCGGATCTGGAAAACCACCTTCTGTCCCTGACGCAAAGCGGGAGAGACCCGGGCCTGGCGTGGAAGGGCCGGTGGTGGGCTGCGGCAACGGCCGGAACTACCGGCCGGCGCGGAACCTTCATCTGGAACCGTTCCGAATGGGCGACCGTCCTGGCCTCCTACGCCCGAGCAAACGACTGGGCCGGGATCTCCGCCGGGCTGACCCGGCCACTGAAAATGGCACTGGTGAGTTCCCGCGTCCCCACACACCAGTCCGCCGTCGTCGGAGCGTCCCTGCGCTCCGGACTCGTCCCCACCCTCCGCCTGGACGTCACCGCACCCCTGGACGAGACGGTCGCCGCACTGAACCGGTTCCAGCCCAGGATCCTCGTCGGCTACGCCTCAGCACTGAAACCCCTCGCGGCAGAGCAGCGCGCCGGACGGCTGCACATCTCACCGCAAGGCGTGATGTCCGCCTCCGAAGTGCTCACCCCACACACCGCCTCGGAGCTGGAGACGGCATGGGGAAGTGCCCCCTTCGATGTCTACGCCGCCACCGAAACGGCCGGGATAGCCTCCCCCTGCACCTACCGGAACCGCCATGTCTACGAGGACCTGCTGATCATCGAACCCGTGGACCAGAACGGAAACCCCGTGCCGCCGGGGACAACGGGGGCCAAGCTCCTCGTCACCGTCCTGTTCTCCCGCACCCTTCCGCTGATCCGCTACGAAATGTCCGACACCGTCAGGTTGGGCGGACGGGGCTGCCCCTGCGGGCGCTCCTTCACCATTCTCGAGGACATCGAAGGGCGCGTCGAAGACGTCCTGCAGCTGCCAGGCAAAGCAGGCAATGTAAATGTCCACCCGATCGTGTTCCACCATGTCCTCGACCAAGCTGCCACCGCAGGCTGGCAGGTCATCCAGGAGGCCTCCGGACTGCGGGTCCTCCTGGCGGGCCTCGCACCTGGAGCCTCCATCCAAGGGGTTTCGACTTCCGTAGCGTGCGCGCTCAAAGAAGTCGGTGTAGTAGATACCCCGGTGGACGTACACGTTGTTGAACGCGTCGAACGGACCGCTTTGGGAAAGGCACCCTTCGTGCGGGGTTTAATGGGCCGGCGATGACAAGTTGGTCCTCCTTAAACAAACCCCGAGCGGGCTATTCGGCGAGGCGCCGGGGCGGGTCCCGGCCAGGTCCCTGGAGACGGTGACCATCCAAACGGTGAAGTCGTTGTGCCGGATGTCCAGTTCCATAGCCTTCCGAAAAGGCGCTATGACCGTCCGGTGGCGTTCACGGAATTGCCTAGGTTCGAGTGCAGGCGACTTCTGAAATGCGGTGCAGACGACTTCTGAAAATGACAATTTCGCGGCAGTGTTGTCGAGACAAACACTGCCGCGAAATGCCATCTCGGCGGTGTTTAAGGGACAGGTTCCGGGATTTCGGACAGCACGACGGCGGCGCTGCTGGTTTTCGCGTCCCGCCTGCGGTGAGCTTGGGGTATGGTTTCTCACTCACCCGCCGTTGATGTCCCGCCGCAGCCCTGGACCGGGCGGTACGACGGCGACGGCGCCGAGCACCGCCGCTGGTGGCAGGCCGTCACCCCGTACACTCCGCGCGCCGCCCCGGTCGCATCCGCGGCCGCCCGCCCCGCCGTCATCCTCGGCTTCGGCAGCGACGCCGGCGTGCGGCGCAACAAGGGCCGCACCGGTGCCGCCGCCGCCCCCGCCGCCATCCGGGCAGCGCTAGGCCCGCTCGCCTTCCATCTGGGCCGGGACGTGCACGACGCCGGTGATGTCACCGTTGCCGGGGATGCCCTGGAGGCCGGCCAGGCGCGCGCCGGACTCGCCATCACCAGCCTGCTCGACGCCGGGCAGCTTCCGGTGGTGCTGGGCGGCGGCCATGAGACCGCGTTCGCCAGCTACCTGGGCGTGGCAGGATCAGCTGCGGTCCGTGCGGGCCTGAGCGTAGGCGTGCTGAACCTGGACGCCCACTTCGACCTCCGCGACGAGGCCGTGCCCAGCTCGGGTACCCCGTTCCTGCAGATGGCCCGGGCGGAAGCCGCCGCGGGCCGCGAACTGAAGTACGCCGTCGTCGGGATCTCCGAACCAAACAACACCCGGGCGCTGTTCCGTACGGCAGCGGGACTGGGCGTGGACTACCTGCTGGACGAGGACTGCTCGGCGGCGGCCGCGCACACCTTTGTGGCGGCGTTCCTGGCCCAGGTGGACACGCTGTACCTGACCATCGACCTGGACGTGCTGCCGGCGTCGGTGGCGCCGGGTGTGAGCGCCCCGGCGGCGTATGGTGTGCCGCTGCCGGTGATCAGCGCCGTGTGCCGCCAGGTGGCCGCGAGCGGGAAGCTCCTGCACCTTGACGTGGCCGAGCTGAACCCGGAGTTCGACGTCGACAACCGCACCGCCAAGGTGGCCGCCCGCCTTATCACAACGCTGCTGGGCTAGGCGGCCTCAGACACGCTGCCCGGCCGGCGCACCGGCAAACCGCTCCGCGCCGGATGCCTGCGCCAGGACGTCGTCCACGAACCGCAGGATCTCCTCCCCGGCCAGGATCCCGGAAGCCGAGGTGACCGTGAGGTTCGGCCTGGTGAAGGCGTCGCTGTCGAGTTCGCCGTGCGCGGGCCGGATTGCGATGTCCGCGAGTTCAAGGATGCCGGCATCGAGCCGCGAGTCGCCGGCCGCGACGAGCAGACCTGTTCCGCTCCGCCGCCGGATCTCGTCCACGGCGGCTTCCTTGGTGATGGGGGCCGGCACGCAGTAGAGCTTGCGTCCTTGCAGGGACGTGATCCAGCCGCGGGACCGGCACCAGGCGGCGAGTTCCTCGAGGTACGCGTCGGGCAGCGCCTGCCGGTCAACGATCGAATACACGAAGAAGTCTTCGGCGGTCCGGACCCGCAGGACCGCTGGAACCGCCGCGCTGCCCGTCAGATGGTCCAGCACTTCCCGCAAGGGCGCGCAATCCGCCCCCAGGGACCGCTGGATGTGGCGGGACCACTCGGGGTCCGGCTCACCGTCGTGCAGCAGCACCGCGCCGTTCGTCGTCACGGCGTAGCCCCGGCCGAAGCCCGGCAGCCGCACCCGGGCGAACTGTGCCTGCGTGCGGGTGGTGACGGGCACAAAGACGCTCCGCTCCACGATCCCTTCCAGCAGCTCTTCGGCGGCCCGGGTCATGAAGGACAGCGGCGCCGCGTCGTAGACCTCGGCGACCACCATCCGGGGCGCCACATGGTCCGCTCCGGCGAGAGCCATGGAATTCGCCGAGTAGATCAGGGTGCGGTCCAGGTCGCTGGCAACCATGACCGGCGCGGTGCCCGGGTGGCGGCTCATACGTCCACCACGGCCCTGCCATCGGCGCCGGTCGCTCCCGGTGTGTGGAGAGGGTGGATCAGGCCCACGCAGCTGTAGGCCAGCCCCGGAACCTCCAGCACCTCGACCCCGCGCTGAGCTGCCAGGTGAAGGACGTGCGCGAGCTCGGGGACCGCCTCAGGGCGCACCAGCACCTTCCACGGCACGCGCCGCAGCAGGACCCTGGTGGTTTCGCCGACTCCCGGTTTGACCAGGTTGACGTTGTTGATGCCGAAACTCCTGCTGATGTCCTCCACGGCGGCCCATCCCGACCAGTCCGCCTCCGGCAGACCGCCGACCTCCGAGGGGGCGTGCGCCGCGGCAGCCTTGACCTCGTCCCGCACCCCGGAAAACTGCGCCGCGACCGCGTCCAGGAAGCCGTTGGAGACATCGCTGCCGGCCAGTTCCGAGTAGAACTTGGCGCCGTGGAAATCGCCGGGACCGATCAGTGCCTTGTTGAAGACGGTACGTGAGACGAGGCCGGAGACGGTCGAGTTCAGGCAGGCCGAGGGGACCAGATAGTCCTCCCGGGTACCGAAGATCCGCACACAGTGCCCCGGGTCCGCGAGGACGGCCAGGTCCGGCCGGAAGGCCTGCCCGTCGGTCTTTTGGAAAAGCCCGACGGCGGCCTGCAGCTCACGGGCAATCGCGCCCTTGCCGGTCCAGCCGTCCACGAACATGATTTGATCCGGGCGGTGGTGAGCGGCGAGGTAGCCGAGCGCGGTCTGGTCGATGCCGAGTCCACGCACGATGCTGATGGCATAGTGCGGCAGCTCCAGGCCGTGGACCTCCCATGCCCAGCGCTTCATCAGGATCCCCACCGGCGTTCCGGCCCGTGCCAGGGACACCAGGACAGGGGCGTTGCCGCGCAGTTTCAGGACCTGCTCCGTCAGGGTGCCGACTGCCCGGGCGATCCGGGCGGCCGAGCTCCCGAGCGCGGCCTGGAACAGCGCGCCGTACTCGGGCGATGGTTCGAACTCCTGCGGCAGCGATTCGGCGTAACTGGCTTTTCCGGATTGGATGGCGGCTTCACGTTCGGCCTTCGGCGCCTCCAGCTGCGCAAAACTCAGGTCTTTTAGCAGCCATTGCACGTCTCCCGGCGCGTAGGATCCGAAGGCGGGGCCGAGCAACGGCGTGGGGAACGGCGCCTGGCGCGGAAGCAGCACCAGCTGGACGTTGGCACCGCTACCCGCGACTGCCTCCACGATCCTGCCGGGAGCCAGCAGCTGGGCCTCCGGGGTGCCGGGCTCGGCCATGATCACTACCGTGTCGAATAGTCCCCCGGCGTGCGCGAAGTTGTAGGCAAACCGTGGCCCGGGTCCGTCCGGGGCATCATCGTCGCTGCCAAAGGCAATCGCCGACCGGATGGCGTAGCCCGGCTCGTCGAGGACCGCGATCGGCGACCTGGTGCTGGTCGAATAGCGGATGTCCGTGTCCGGGCACAGCTCCTGCAGCCGGGCAGCGACCGCCAGCGGGAGCGCCATGAACTCTTCGGTGGCCAGGACCAGGACCCGGGCTCCCGCCGCGGCGTTGTTGCGGCCGGGTGCACCGGGAAATGCGCCCAGGGTTGCGGCGAGGGCGTCGGCGATCTCCGCCGCCTGCCGCGGATCGGGGCGCCCGGCAACGCCGAAGCGGGCGCTGCGGACGGGCGGCACGACGCCGGCCAGGTCCAGCAGCCGGATTTGACCCCGGTCCGGACCGGCTGGATCCGGCAGCGGGAGGCTGCTGATCAGTTCCGCGGCGTCCGCGGCGAGTGTTCCCGGCAACTGGATGCTTCCCTGTGCCAGTGCCACGGCGCCGATCCTGGCGCCGATTTCGAGCGCCAGTGCGTCCAGTTCGTTCCGGTCCGCGCCGGAGCGCAGGTCAACGAGGGACGCCACGACATACCGGCGGTGCGGGGCCGTGCGGTGGAGTTCGCGGATGGTGTTGATGATGGTGGCGCCGGTGCTCAGCTCGTCATCGACCAGGACCACCGTTTCGGCCAGGTCCAGTGCGGCGCGGCTCGTGGGCAGTAACTGATGGGAGGTGGCGTGGGAATGCATCTCTTCGAACGCCCCGTACGGCGCTACCCCGTCGCTGCCCTGCCGGGTGGAGTGAATGTAGTAGGTCCCCAGGTGCCCGGCCACCAACTGTCCCAGCCCGGTGGCGGTTTCCGCGTAGCCGATGGTTACGACGCCGGCAAGTTCGGTGTGCTGTCCCGCGAGCAACGCGCAGACGTCTGCCACGGCGGACGCCCTGGCCTGCCGCTCCTCCGGGTACGCCGGATCCGCCGGGCTGTTACCGCCGTCCTGGCCGGCGTCCGCGGCCAGCAGCCGCCCAAGCCCGTCTGCGGCCTCGTCGATGACGGCCGTGAGCGATCCGGCGGCCGACGCGTGCCCGTCCCGGTCTGCGGCGGCGGAGCCCTGGAGTTCCCTCCGGATGAGGAGGGCAAGGAGCCAGCCGGCCGACGTCGTGATGCCTGGTTCGGTGGGGACGTGCTTGGCGAGAACCCGGGAGACGAGAAGATGGGCGCGCTTGGGATTGTTCCGCAGTGCCAGGCCGACGAGGGCTTTCACCGGCAACACACTGTGTCCGGGGTTCGAGGCGACGCCGACGCCGAGGGTATCGCGGACGTAGCTTCCGCTCCAGGGCGCCTCCGTACGGACTGCCTTCATCGCATGCTCGCTTCCAGTAGTTCGACAAAACTCACGCCGGGGCGGGCGACGCCGAACGCCCGGGCCCGCAGCAGGGTGCGCTCCGCCCAGGCGCGGTGCGGCTTCAACTCGTTCATCTTGTTTCCATAGGACGACGCTTTTACGCCTCCCCCCGCACTCCCGGCAATATCCAGGGCATCGAGGTATTCCTCATGGCTCACGACGCACATCGAATGCACTACGGGGACGTGGGTGGGGTGAATGACCGTTTTGCCGAGCAGCCCGTTGGCCAGGTCCAGCTCGATCTCGCGAATCAGGCCGTCCAGGTTGCCCATCAGGATGCGCTGGCGGAGCTCGCCTTCGTTGACGGCCTCGAACGGTGTGGACCGCAATTGCGTCCTCAGGACCCGCTCGGTGTTGACGAAGTGTTCCCACACGGGTCCGGAAATGACCCAGCCGTCCTGCGGGCGGCCGAAGATATTCACCACGTCGCCGATAATGTTGGCGACAACCTTGACGTTGTAGATGGTCAGGTCGCGGGAACGCCGCAGCCCGAAGGCGCCGGACATGTCCGTGGCACCGATCCGGACGCACAGCACCAGCTCGCGGAACTCTTCGATGAGGGCCAGGTTGTCCGTCAGCACCCGGACCCGCGACTCGAGATGGGTTGTCGACAGGTCCTCGATGATGGGCATGGCCTGCAGCGCCTGTGCCTCCGAAGCGCCGCCGCGGCCGGCCTCCTCGTTGAGCCGCTGCAGCGCCTCCATAAAGGCGCGTCCCCGCCCCGTTTCGTTCTCGAACTTGGGCAGGACGAAGCCGTAGACAACTCCCAGCGAGGCACCGGCCCGGCGTCCGACGTCGAGCAGCTGTTCGGGGGTGCGGCACCGGATGAAGATCAGTGGCAGCCCGCCCGGCTCGTCCAGGGAAAGCTCCGCCAGCGCCGTGAGCAGGTTCTCCTCTGCCGCGGGCACTTCATCATCCGGCACGGCGTCCTCAAGGCAGATGACGATACTCAGGCACCCGGCCCCGGCCTGCTTCCGGATGCCCGGCGCGAGGCCGCTCCGGGTGGCCGGCGAGTAGAGGGTGGCGCCCAGGGCCACGGCGAGCAGTGCCGGGTCCGAGGTGCGGTGAAGGACCTCGGGGCGCAGATGGAAAAGCCGATCCTTGACGGATTCAGCCAGGGCTCTGAAGTGCTGCATCTTCCCCTAATTGTTAGCTGTGGTGTGCTGCCGGTCAGCGCAGGATTACCCGTTGGTCCAGTGGAATCGTCATCGTGAACCCAAAGGTGGCCCAGATGGCCGCGTCGGAGGCATCTGCCGGGACGAACTCGGCGCGAACCTCAAGGACCGCACCGATCCGCACGACATACAGAACGCTCCGCAGGCCGCCGTCGTTCCGGGCAGCGACCGCGGCGGCGGCGCCGTCGAAGACTCCGATGGTCAACGGTGTCTCTCCGGCGATGAACAGGGCGCGGCGCAGCAGCCGGACGTGGCGCAGGGACACGATGCCGGACAGGTCCTGGATACCGGCCAGTGGCCGGTTCCCGGGGGTGCTGACCGGAGTGCCGGCCTTGTGACCGTCCGCGTGGTGGGCACCCGTGGTGAGGTTCTGGTCCTCCCAGGCCACCGAGCGGGCTCCGGCCACCAGGAGCGAGCCAATCGCGGATTGCCTGGCGTTCAGGCGCACCACCGGGTTTGCTTCCCCCAACTCNTCAGGCGCACCACCGGGTTTGCTTCCCCCAACTCGCGGAGGCTGCCAAAGGCCGGGGCCGGGAACAGCCGCTCCGCGGCCGCCGGAGCGGGGCGGGGCGCCGGGCCGGGCCGGGCCGCCGCGGGGCCGCCGGTCGACGGGGTGTGTGCCGGGCCGGCGCCGAGCGTGAGTCCCGCGGAACCTGTCGGGCCGGCGGGGCCGGAAACCCTCGGGCCGCCGCCGAGTGTGAGTCCCGCGGAAACGGTCGGACTGGTCTGTCCGGGGTCCAGGGGCAGGGCTGTGCTGGCAGGCGCGTGCGGTGTGGTTTCCGGCTGCTTCACGGCTTTCCGGCGACGGCTGAGGTAGTCAATATCGGTCCGCACCGGGCTTCGGTTCAACGTCATGGTCAGAGCTTCAACTTGAAGTCTGCGGCAACGGCGGCGAGACCGGCCTCATAGCCTTGACCGAGGGCCCGGAACTTCCAGCCCCCGGCATGCCGGTACAGCTCTCCGAGAATCATGGCGTTGATCTTGTCCAGGTTCCCGCGCGGCACGCTGAAGCGCAGCAGTTCCCGGTCCTGCTCATTCGCGACCCGCAGGTAGGCGTTCTTGACGGCGCCGAACGTGCCGGGCCCCCGGACATCCGGATCCACGTAGAGCAGCACCGCGATCTTGCTGACCGCCTCGGGCACCCGGTGGAGGTCGACGTCGATCTGTTCCCGGTCTTCCGTTCCGGCGAAGGCGATGCTGCCTTCGGGGCTGGCGATCTGGTTGAAGAAGACGAGGTGGTCATCCGAAATGGCGCGCCCGTCCGGCCCGCACATAATCACCATCGGAACCAGCTCGGCTTGCGGCCCGCGGCTGGGCACCATTTCCCAGCCGATTCCGAGCAGTACTTTCCCGAGTCCGGGGTTCTCTGCGGTGAGGGCGGCGTTGCTGCCCGCGACCATCGAAGCCACTAGTTTCCTTCCAAGCGAAGACCGTCAACATCAAATTTGTCCCTGAGGAACTGACCGTGAACCGCCAGCTCCGTGATGGCCCCCGTGCGGACCTGGTTGTCCAGGTTCCTGACGGTTGAATAGAGCATGTCGAGCTGCTCCAGCAACACCGTGGTGTCCTTGGAATCCTCGTCCCGAGACGAAGCGGCCAGCATCAAATATGCGCGCAGCGGGGACGGCAAATAATCGGTGATGACGGCGTTCAGGAGGACGCGCTGCTCGGTGGACGCCCCTGATCCCCCGATATAGCCGATCAGGGCGCGGAGGATGTCGGCCAGCGCCAGCAGTTGTGAGACCACAACGGTGGGCAGGTCCGCGCCCTTGCCCAGGGCCATCCGGCGCAGCTCTTCGAGCGCCGCCCCGGTGGCTGCCAGCTCGCCGTCAGCCGGATCGACGGCGACGGGAAGTTCGGCACCGGAGTCGGCAGCGGCGTCGGCAGCAGAGCGGTTACCCGCTCCGCTGCCGAACAGCGAGCCTAAGAATTTTGCGACCATAGCCCGTAAGCCTATTGCTCAGGGCCGGAGGCCGCTAATTTCCCTCCTGCTGGCGCACCCGATCCAGGTAGGGCCGTGCGCGTTCCAGCCCTGTTTCGAGGGCGTGAACGGTGCCCTCCATGCTCTTGTTGGCTTGCGAGCGGAAGGTGTCGATTGCGTCCATGGTCTGGAAGACGTTGTCGAACGCTTTCTGCAGGGTTTCCACGCTGACGCCGGAGCTGGCCGCCTGCTGGTGGATCCGTGCGGTCTGATCCTTGAGCATCTCGGAAGTCTTGAGGATCATGTTGTTCGTGGTGGTGTTGATGGCGTCGATCTGATCGAGCACCATCTTCTGGTTGGCGAGGGCCTGGGCCACGATCACGGCGGTCCGCAGCGCGGAGATCGTCGTGGTGCGTGCCCGCTCCACGCCCTTGATCAGTTCGGTGTTGTTCTTGCGGATCATGTCGATGGCCAGGTAGCCCTGTACCGATACGGCCAGCTGCGTCAGGATGTCCTGGTGGCGCTGACGGATCGGGTACAGCACATCGGCGTCGAGTTTGCCCGCTTCCTCGATCTGGCCCGACATCTTCATCTCGTCGATCCTGGTTGCCGTAGCCCCGTCCAGGGCCTTCGCGAACACCGCGTACTCACTGAGCCCCTGCATGGTTTCCCACAGCTGGGTCTTTTCCTGGGCGAGTGAGGCGTTGTCCTTGAGCAGCGAATCCTGCCCGGCCATCAGGGATTTGATGATCTTGTCCAGCTGCGTCTGGGCTGATTCGTACTTCTGGAAGTACTTGGCCAGTTTGTTGCCGCCCGGAATGATCCCCAGGATCTTCCGGCCGACGCCCAAATCGGCCGCGTTCGGGGTGAGATCTTCCACGGTGGACCGAAGCTCGCCGAGGGTGGAGGCGACCTGCACCTGGGCGCTACTGCCGGACTTCTTCGCCCCGGCCAACGATGTGGACGACCGCTCCAGCAGCCGGCTCGAGGTGTCGGCGGAGGACACCAGCTGCTGGCCCGCCAGCCGGTTGATTCCGTCGATCTTGCTGGAGTACTCCGGGCTGTGCGGGTTCATGGCAGCGACTTCGCTGACGAACGCTCGTGCCTGCGCGTTGATCTCCTGCTGGCGTTCAGCCGGAACCGGAACCATCCCCGGGGCGTCGTCGATCTTGACGATGTCCACGGATTCCGGCGCGTTCAGTACCAGCGGCGTCGGTGACGACGTCTCGGGCGGTGTGAGTTGCATGCTCATTGTTGCGTCTCTCTTTTCTCTGGTCGCTGCGTCTTAGCCGAGCTGGACACCGTAGTCCGCGGCGATGCCGGCCAGTCCGGTGGCGTATCCCTGGCCGACGGCCTTGAACTTCCATTCGCCGTTGTGCCGGTAGAGCTCCGAGAAGATCATGCAGGTCTCCGGCGCCGCATCCTCACTGAGGTCGTAGCGCACGACTTCCGCGTCAGTCTCCTGGTTCACGATTCGGCAATAGGCGGCGCGCACCTGGCCGAAGTTCTGGCGGCGGGTCTCTGCCTGGTCAATCGAGACCACGAAGACGATTCGCTCAACATCTGCGCCCACTGCCGAGAGCTCGACGGCGACCACTTCGTCGTCGCCGTCGCCCTCGCCGGAACGGTTGTCGCCCTTGTGGACCACCGAACCGTCGGCTGCAGCCGGCTGGTTGTAGAAAATGAAATCCGCGGAACTGCGGACCTTTCCATCTGCGCCGAGCAAGAGCGCCGAGGCATCCAGGTCGAACGCATCGCCGGTTGTTGTACGGGGATCCCAGCCCAGCCCGACGAGAACCTTGTTCAGCCCCGGATCCGTCTTGGTGAGCGAGAGGTTACTGCCTTTGGTAAGGGTCAAGCCAGCCATGATTGTTCTCCTAGTTCAGTCAGGTGGGGTGGTGAAGCGGTGGCCGGGTTCCCCCGGCCCACCGGGCTTCTAGTCCAGTGCGATGCCGAAGTCCGTGGCGACACCACGGAGGCCTGAGGCATAGCCCTGGCCCACGGCACGGAACTTCCACTCGCCGTTGTGGCGGTAGATTTCCGCGAAAATCATGCACGTTTCGGCTGCCGCATCCTCGGTGAGGTCGTAGCGGACCACTTCGTTGGCGGTCTCCTCGTTCACAACCCGGCAGAACGCGTCGCGGACCTGGCCGAAGTTCTGGCGGCGGGCCTCCGCCTGGTCGATCGATACGACGATCACGATCTTCTCGACGTCGGGTGCGACGGCGTCGAGGTCGATCAGGACCTGTTCGTCGTCGCCGTCGCCTTCGCCGGTACGGTTGTCTCCCTGGTGCACGACGGCGCCGTCAGCTGAAGACAACTGGTTGTAGAAGATGAAGTCGTCGTTGGAGCGGACCTTGCCGTCCGCCCTGACCAGGAGCGCCGAGGCGTCGAGGTCGAACTGTTCGCCCGCGGTGGTCCGCGGATCCCAGCCGAGGCCGATCATGGCCCTGCGGAGCCCCGGATCAGCCTTCGTCAGGGACAGGTTGCTGCCTTTGCTCAGGGTCAGGCTAGACATGTGTTCCTCCTTGGGTGGGCTGCGAAGACTGATTTAGAGCACGGAAGCGGCGGCGCCGAGAACCTCGGCAGCGGTGCGGCCGTTGGCCGGAGTGCCGATCGCCTGGAAGCTCCAGGCGTTGCCGGTCCGCGAAAGCTTCGACATGACCATTGCCGTGTTCGAGCCCGCCTCGGTGAGGGAGTAGCGGGCGACTTCCGGGCTGCCCGCTACCGAGTCGTCGATGACCCGGCAGAACGCGTTCTTGACCATGTCAAAGGTCTGCTGGCTGTAGCTCGTGATGACAAACACGACGTGCTTGACCGCCGGCGAGACCGCGGGCAGGTTCACCATCATGGTCTCGTCGTCGCCGTCCCCGGCACCGGTGAGGTTGTCGCCGGTGTGGCGGATGGCGCCGTCCTTGCTGGTGAGCTGGTTGAAGAAGACCGTGTCCAGGTGCTTGCCTTCCCCGTCAAACATGATGGCCGAGGCATCCAGATCGATCTCAACCGTCTTCGTTCCGCCGAAGAACCCCTTCTTGGCCGGGACTGCCGAGTCCCACCCCAGGCCCAGGCGAACGTTCGTGAGGGACTCGCCGTTCTGCTTCGTGAGCGACAGCGACTGGCCTTTTTGCAAACTCAAACCCATTGACTTACTCGCATTTCCTAGTGGTGGCTATTGCTTTGTGCTGGCTACTGACGAGCCGTTCGCATCCGCTGGCTCGAGTGTTTTTTCCTGCCCGGCGGCACGGTTCCGCCTGTTGCGCAGGATCGATCCCGCAAAGGCGGCGCCGATGAAGACCACGCCGATGAGGCCGGTGATGATTTCGTTGATAGGGACCACGATGGTGATCAGCAGGATGACTGCCAGGGCGCCAATGGCCCAGTGCGCGCCGTGGTCCAGATACTCGAATTCGTCCAGCGTTCCCTGACGGACCAGGAAGACGGTCAGGGAGCGGACGAACATGGCGCCAATGAAGCCGAGTCCGAGGGCGATGATGATGGGGTCGGAGGTGATGGCGAAGGCCCCGATGACCCCGTCGAAGGAGAACGAGGCGTCGATGACTTCCAGGTAGAGGAAGAGCATAAAGGCAGCCTTGCCGGCCAGCTTGGCGGAACCGGAGGGGCCTGAGTGGACCACGAGGTCCGCGTCCGCAGCGTCGATGTCGCCGTCTTGATCGACGTCGAAGAGGTTTCCCAGGCCGTTCACCAGGAAGTAGGTGATCATGCCGAGCAGGCCCGAGAGCAGGACGATTCCCTGCTTCTCACCGGACACTGCGCCGGCGATGGCCAGTGCCGCCATTCCGGCGATGAGGGATGCGCCCTCGAGCTTGCCCAGCCGGGCCAGCGGGATTTCGAGGAACTTGATCCACTTGATCTCACGGTGGGCGAGGATGAAGTCCAGGAAGAGCATCAGGAGGAACATTCCGCCGAAGGCCGCAATCTGAGGATGGGCTTCGTGCAGCAGGTAGCCGTAGCTGCCGGGAGCGCCGGGATCGCCCTTTTCCATGGCCAGGGTGACCGCTTCAATGGGGTTCAGGCCGGCTGTGACTCCCACGATGAGGAGCGGGAACAGGATGCGCATGCCGAAGACCGCGATGATGATGCCCACGCTGAGGAACATCTTCTGCCAGAACGGGTTCATCCGCTCGAGGATTCGTGCGTTGACCACGGCATTGTCAAAACTCAGGCTGACTTCAAGAATGCCCAGGATGATGCAGAGGATAAGCGCTTCGGGTCCGCCGTAAAGAAAGGCGACCACCAATGCAATGATGGTGACCGCGAACGACCAACCGAATGTCTTGAGAACCACGCTGGAACAACTCCTGGAACTACTGGTCCTGACCAGTCAAGGACGGCAGGACGGCTAAAAACATCCCGGAAGTTATCCCCAGGACTTCGTGCCAACATCATATCGGCAGGGTGCGACTCTGTGCAGCCCCGTCTCCCCACCTTCTCACAACGACCGTGACCCGGTCCAAGTTCCGTCCGCCCTGCCTTGACGGCGGCCGCCAGGCCTTCGCGGCGAACGAAAAGCCGTACCCTGCCCCGCCAAACGCTGATGGCCAGGCGGAGGAAATAGTTCCTTCGCCTGGCCATCAGCGTCACGAGCAGGCTACGCGGCTAACTCCGCCGCACCTGCACGCCGTCGGATTTCAAAAAGAGCTGGGTCTCGGACGGGACCGCCGGGACCAGCCAGAGCACGTTGCCGCTCACTGAGACTTCTTCGACCTCACCGGCCGCCAGAACCTGTGCGTGCTTGAGGATTTCGACCCGATCGCCGGCCTTGAGGCTTCCCCAGTCGGAAACCGTGGCGGCGGATACCAGGCGCCTGGACATAACCGTCCCGCGTGCTTTCATGAACTTCTACCCCTTTGTATATGTTCTATGTCACAACTTCGTTGGTGTGACTTCCCATTAGTACTACAATTTCCGGGCCCCCGCTGGCCGTGTTGCCTACTATTTCGGGGGCGCCGGAAATTGGTCATCCAAACTGCATTTTGTTTCCTTTCAGGCGAGATTTCCGACGGCGGATTCGGCCGCCGCCCGGACCTTGCCCGAGGCGACGAGGAGGTCCGCCGCCTCCAGCTCCGGGGAGAGGAACCTGTCGGTTCCCGGACCGTCGACGACGTCGCGCAGTGCCGCGATCACCGCGGTGCCTGCCGGCCCCGGCACGAGTTCGCCGCCGGAGAGCTGGGTGCGGATGTCCAGCGCCCTCGCCGAGGTCACGAGCTCGATCGCCAGGACGCGGCGCAGGTTCTCCACGGAGCGGCGGAGCTTGCGGGCCGCGTGCCAGCCCATGGAGACGTGATCCTCCTGCATCGCGGAGCTTGGAATCGAGTCCACCGACGCCGGGACGGCCAGCCGCTTGTTGTCCGAGACCAGGCCGGCCTGGGTGTACTGGGCGATCATGAGGCCGGAATCGACGCCGGGGTCAGCGGCCAGGAAGGCCGGCAGCCCGTGCGAGCGGGCCGGGTCCAGCATCCGGTCGGTCCGCCGCTCGGCGATGGAACTCAGGTCCGCGACGGCGATGGCCAGGAAGTCCAGCACGTAGGCCACCGGGGCGCCGTGGAAGTTGCCGTTGGAGCTGACCCGGCCGTCCGGCAGGACCACCGGATTGTCGATCGCGGCGGCCAGTTCGCGGGAGGCGACCATGGCGGCGTGGTCCACGGTGTCGCGGACGGCGCCGGCCACCTGGGGTGCGCAGCGCAGCGAGTAGGCGTCCTGGACCTTGGTGTCGTTGACACGGTGCGAGGCGACAATCGGGGAGTTGGAGAGCACCCGCAGCATGTTGTCTGCGGAGGAGGCCTGGCCCGGGTGCGGCCGCAGCGCGGCGTGAAGTTCGGGCAGGAACACCTGGTCGGTGCCGAGCAGCGCCTCGACGCTAAGCGCGGCGGTGATATCCGCCGTCGTGAGCAACTGGCGGATGTCCGCGATGGCCATGAGCAGCATGCCCAGCATGCCTTCGGTGCCGTTGACGAGCGCCAGGCCTTCCTTCTCGGCCAGGGTCACGGGGTCGATCCCGTGCCCGGCGAGAAGTTCCGCGACGGTGCGGGTGCCCTTGGCGCCGCACAGCTCACCGTCGGGGCCCATCGCCTCGCCTTCGCCCATGAGGACCAGGGCGCAGTGGGACAGCGGGGCGAGGTCCCCCGAGCAGCCGAGCGAGCCGAATTCGCGGACCACCGGGGTGATGCCGGCGTTGAGGACGTCCACCATGGTCTGCAGCACTACGGGGCGGACACCGGTCCGGCCGGAGGCGAGGGTCTTGGCGCGCAGGAACATGATGCCGCGGACCACTTCCCGTTCCACAGCCGGGCCCATGCCGGCGGCGTGGCTGCGGATCAGGGACTTCTGCAGCTGGGTGCGCAGCTCGTTGGGGATGTGCCGGTTGGCCAGCGCCCCGAAGCCGGTGGAGATGCCGTAGGCCGGGACCTCGCTGTGGGCGAGGTCGTCGATGTGGGCGCGGACCCTGGCGACGGCGTCGAGCGCGTCCTGGGAGATGGTCACGTGGGCGTCGTGGCGGGCGACGGCGACGACGTCCTCGGGGGTGACGCCGCTGGAGCCGAGGGTGACGGTGAGCGGTGAGTGGGTGGTTATCGTCATGATGATTCCTACTTCTTTTCTGCGGCGGAGTCTGCAGTCACGGGGGCCATCGGGATGCGGACGCCGCGTTCCTGGGCGACCTCGACGGCGCGGTCGTAGCCGGCGTCGACGTGGCGGATGACGCCCATGCCGGGGTCGTTGGTGAGCAGGCGTTCGAGTTTCTGCGCTGCGAGGTCGGTGCCGTCGGCGACGGAGACCTGGCCGGCGTGGATGGAGCGGCCGATGCCGACGCCGCCGCCGTGGTGGATGGAGACCCAGGTGGCGCCGGAGGCGGTGTTGAGCAGGGCGTTGAGCAACGGCCAGTCGGCCACGGCGTCGGAGCCGTCGGCCATGGCCTCGGTCTCACGGTAGGGGGAGGCCACGGAGCCGGAGTCGAGGTGGTCGCGGCCGATCACGAGGGGGGCCTTGACTTTGCCCTCCTTGACGAGCTGGTTGAACAGCAGCCCGGCCTTGGCGCGGTCGCCGTAGCCCAGCCAGCAGATCCGCGCCGGCAGGCCCTCGAACTCGACGCGCTCGGCGGCGGCGTCGAGCCAGCGGTGCAGGTGCTTGTTCTCCGGGAAGAGGTCTTTAACGGCGGCATCGGTGACGGCGATGTCCTCGGGGTCGCCGGAGAGCGCCACCCAGCGGAACGGGCCGAGGCCCTCGCAGAACAGCGGGCGGATATAGGCCGGGACGAAGCCGGGGAATTCGAAGGCGCGGTTGTAGCCGCCCTTGCGGGCCTCGTCGCGGATGGAGTTGCCGTAGTCGAAGACCTCGGCGCCGGCATCCTGGAATTCGACCATGGCCGCCACGTGCCTGGCCATCGAGGCCTGGGCCTTTTTGGTGAATCCCTCCGGGTCAGCGGCTGCCTCGCGGTGCCATTCCTCAATGGTGACGCCTTCGGGGAGGTAGCTCAGCGGGTCATGGGCGGAGGTCTGGTCCGTGACGATGTCCACGGTGAGCTCGCCGGCGTTGTGGCGGCGCAGGATCTCGGGGAAGACTTCGGCGGCGTTGCCGACGTAGCCCACAGACCAGCCGCGGCGCTCCTCCTTGGCGGCCAGGACTTTGGCGATGGCGGCGTCGAGGTCGGTTTCGACCTCGTCGAGGTAACGCTTGCCGAGCCGCCTCCGGAGGTGGCTCTCGTCGACGTCGACAACCAGGCAGGCGCCGTCGTTCAGGGTGACGGCGAGTGGCTGGGCGCCGCCCATGCCGCCGCAGCCGCCGGTGAGGGTCAGGGTGCCGGCGAGGGTGCCGTCCTCGTCCCCGGTGAGCTTGCGGGCGATCGCGGCGAAGGTCTCGAAGGTGCCCTGCAGGATGCCCTGGGTGCCGATGTAGATCCACGACCCGGCGGTCATCTGGCCGTACATCATCAGGCCCTCGGCCTCGAGCCGGCGGAACTCGGGCCAGTTGGCCCAGTCGCCGACGAGGTTGGAGTTTGCCAGCAGCACCCGCGGTGCCCATTCGTTGGTGCGGAACACGCCCACCGGCTTGCCGGACTGGACCAGGAGGGTCTCGTCTTTTTCCATGGTTTCCAGGGTGCGGGTGATGGCGTCGAACGCGGCCCAACTGCGGACGGCGCGGCCGGTGCCGCCGTAGACCACCAGGTCATCGGGGCGTTCGGCGACCTCGGGGTCCAGGTTGTTCATGAGCATGCGCAGCGGGGCTTCGGTCTGCCAGCTCTTGGCGGTGAGCGTGGTGCCGCGGGCTGCTTTGACCGGGCGGGCACCGGTGGTGAAATCGGCGGGTGCCATGACGGGCTCCTTTGTGTCTTGGATTCTTCGTGGAATGAGGTTCTGTATCAACTAAAGCCTGTCCGCAACCGCGGAAACAGTGGCTACGGAAGGGTGCTGTCCGGTATTCCAGACGTATCCTTCTTTCCCCAACTGGCTCGCCGCGTTCCCCCAAGTAGCTCGCAGCAGGGGCCGTTTTGACGGCCCAAAACGGCCCCTGCTGCTACCCAGTCGGGCGGGGGCGGCGGGGGCGGGTGTTAGGGCACGCTCATCAGGCGGAGGGGCGGCCGTGGATCCGGATGGAGAGCTCGTCCGCGACCTTCTGCACCCGCGCGGCCAGCGCCGGCCACTCCTCCGCGGGCAGTTTGTCCTCGAGGAAGGTCACGGCGACGGCGGCCGTCGGCCAGCCCACGTGGTCCGTGACGGCGGCCGCGATCGAGCCGAAGCCGGGCGTCACCTCACCGTGTTCGGTGGCGTACCCGCGCTGACGGACCTGGTCCAGGTGCGAGGACAGCGCGGAGTACTTCATGATGGGCGATTCGGTCTGGTGCCGGGCGCTGAACGCGGCGGCATTCGGGTACAGGGCGCGGACCTGCGACTTGGGCAGCGCGGCGAGGATCGCCCGTCCGCTCGCGGTGAGGTGGCTGGGCAGCCGGACCCCGACGTCTGTCACCAGTGACGGGCGGTTCTTGGCCCGCTCCTCCACGATGTAGAGCACGTCGCGGCCGTGCAGCACGGCCAGGTGGGCACTTTCGCCGATCACGTCGACGAGCGAGGCGAGCATTGGCCGGCCCAGCCGGGACAGGGGTTCCTGCCGCGAATAGGCGGAACTGAGCTCGAAGGCGCTGATGCCCAGGCCATAGCGCTGCTCCTCATGCAGGTGCAGCACAAAGCCGTTGGCCTCCATCACGCCAAGCAGGTGGTAGACGCTGGAACGCGGCAGGCCCAGCGCCGTGGCAATGTTCGACGCCGCCATCGGCCCGCGCTTGGAGGCCAGCAGTTTGAGGATGCGCAGTGTGTGCTCTGCCGCCGGAACCTTCGACGTCGCCTTCGCGGCAGCGGCCCTGGCGGCCGGCCTGGCGGCTGGGGCGCCCGGGGCCAGCGGTGCGGGCGGGCCGGCCTCGGCGGTGGCGTTCAGTCTGGTGGTGCTCGTTGGCATGGGTCCTCTTCGAAATCGGGGCATGTCCGGTATCCCGTACTTAAGCATGCGCCCGCCCGGCGTCCCTGGACGGCCCGCTGCGGCAGCGCGTGTCTGGAATCCCGGACACTGCGGCCGGGATTCCGCCGCAGGACCTTCCCCCCCCGCCAGTCCAGGGCGGGCAGTAGCAGAGGAAGCCGGGCTCACACCGTGACGACCACCTTGCCGCGGGCCCGGCCTTCGTGCATGTACCGGATGGCCGCAGCCGCGTCGCCCAGCGCATAGCTCTTGTCGATGACCGGCGACACCGTGCCGGCTTCGATGAGTTCGGTCAGGTACCTGAGGTCTTTCGCGCGCTCGACGGCGATGAGCCCCTTGAGCTTCTGGCTCACAAACAGGGACAGAATGGGTGCGCGCAGTGAGCGTCCGAAGCCGCCGGTCCAGCGCCCGCCGCCTTCGCCGCCGACGATCACGAGGGTCCCGTGCGGCGTGAGCGCACGCCGCAGTACCGGGAGCGGGCGGTTGCCGGCGGTGTCGAGAATGAGGTCATACCGCCTCGAGCCGTCGGCGAAGTCGTCATGCTTGTAGTCAATGACGTGATCGGCGCCGATCGAGCGGACCAGATCCGTCTTCGCGGTACTGCACACCCCGGTGACCTTCGCACCGAACGCTTTGGCGAGCTGCACGGCGTAGGCGCCGACGCCTCCGGCCGCGCCAATGATCAGGACTTCCTGCCCGGGCCGGACCTGCCCGCTGTCGCGGAGTCCCTGGAGTGCCGTGACGGCCGAGATCGGGACGGCGGCTGCCTGCGCGAAACTGAGGTTCGCCGGCTTCAGCGCCAGCTTTCCCTCCTTCGCGCAGACATATTCTGCAAAGGACCCTTCGCAGGTGCCGAAGACTTCATCGCCGGGCCGGAATCCGACGACGTTCCGGCCCACCGCTTCCACCTCACCGGCGACCTCCCGGCCGCGGATGCCGTTCTTGGGCGCCTTGAGCCCGAAGCCGACGGCTCGGGTCAGGTACGGCAGCCCTGTCATGAGGTGCCAGACACCCTGGTCGACGCCGGCAGCGCGGACCCTGATGAGCACGTCGTCGTCGGCGGGCACCGGCTTGTCGACGTCGCGCAGCTCCAGTACATCCGCAGAGCCGTAAACGTCTTGAACGATCGCTTTCATGGTGCTTCTCCTTCAGAATCCGGGTAGTGGAACACATCATCGAGGGGAACCCTGAGGACATGGGCAATCTGGAATGCCAGCTCAAGTGAGGGCGAGTAGCGGCCCTGTTCGATCGCGATGACGGTCTGTCGGGTGACGCCGATCCGCTCGGCCAGCTCCGCCTGGGTGAGCTCGCCGCGCTCAGACCGCAGCCGACGGATCGAGTTGGTGACCCTGGTCGGTTTCACCATGACTGGAAGCCCCTGCGGTAGGCCACGATCTTGGCGACGGAGCCCAGGATTGCCGAGAGGAAGAAGGCCAGGTAGATGGCATTGGCGATCCAGAAGTGGTCCACCTCAGCCATCGCCAACACCAGGCCCGCCACTCCCCCGATGACGAGGAAGGACTGGCCGATGTACTCGCCGAAGCGGTAGATCTCCTTGTCACGCTGGTCCTTCGTCCCGGCCTCCCTGGCCGAGAACGTCCGAATCACGGTGTGCAGCACGATGGATCCCGCGATCGATCCGCCGACAGTCCACAGCAGCGGCGCCATGTAGGGAACCTCCGCCAGAGGCATGGAACCGGACAGGCCCAGGACGACGGCGAGGTACACCGCGTACGCGGCGACCGCCACCACCCCCATGATCCAGGCGCTCTTTTCCTCGAAGGACATTTCGTCTCCCATGTAAAACAAAGCCGACATCACTAATGTAAAGAAACTTTGACATTATGTCAATCGTTTTTCTGCGCGGAAATCACAGTCTGCAATCGGTCGGGCCGGGGCTAAGATCAGGCATGGTCCCTGCCGCCAACCTGCTGGCCTTTGCCCTCGTGGCCCTCCTGCTGATCGCCGTCCCGGGGCCGAGTGTGCTCTTCGTGATCGGACGGACGCTGGCCCTGGGACGCAAGGGCGGGCTGCTCAGCGTTCTCGGCAACGCACTGGGCGAGCTGGTGCAGATCGCCGCGGTGGCGCTGGGCGTGGGCGTGGTGCTTGCCCAGTCCATCGCGCTGTTCAGCGTGGTCAAGTACGCCGGTGCGGCCTACCTCGTCTACCTCGGCATCCAGGCGATCCGGCACCGCGGCAAAGGTCCGACGGCGGCGGACCCCACACGTTCGGCGTCGACCTTCCGGATCCTCCGGGAAGGCTTTATCGTGGGCGCCACGAACCCCAAGTCGATTGTCTTCTTTGTGGCCGTGCTCCCGCAGTTTGTCGACTACGCCGCGGGCGCCATTTCGCTGCAGCTGGCAACGCTCGGGGCGCTGTTCCTGTTGATCGCCCTGGTCTCGGACAGCGGCTGGGCCCTGGTCGCCGGCACGGCCCGCCGCTGGTTCGCCAGCTCGCCCGGGAGGGTCGCGGCCCTCGGCACCACGGGCGGCGTCATGATGATCGGCCTGGGCGGCACGCTGGCCCTCGTGGGCAATGCCCCGGAACTCCAGCCGGACAAGTAGGCCCTGCAGGTAGTACACGGCTGTGGCCCAAGTGGTGAGCGGTGTAACAGGGGTAGAAGTTACGCGTGTTACGAACGAGGCAGAAGCTTACAGTGGGTTTCACGGCGGTACCGGACCAGCCGGAGATTTGGCTGGGGAGCCCTCCGAAGCTGGTCCGGACCGCCCGAAGTTCGTTTGCCGCCGGAGCCGCGGCCCGGCCGCCCGGCTTGCCGCACCATGAAGGAGCCGCATTGCCATGTCAGCAGCCCCGATGTCCCCGCACTACCTGACGATCGCCGAGGTGGCCGCAGCGATGCGGGTGTCGAAAATGACCGTATACCGGCTGGTCAATTCGCACGCCATCGCCGCCGTGCGGGTCGGCCGCTCGTTCCGGGTTCCCGAGGAAGCCGTCGCCGACTACATCAGCCGGGCCACCGAGCCGGCCATACCCGCCCCTGAGCCTGAGGCGCCGGAACCGAACGCCCAGGATTCCCCTTAACCGCACCGTGGCGGGACGTCGCGCCCTAGTCCGGAGGATGCGGCGCAACATCCCACCCCGGCGGATGAGGGGTTCGGGCTAGCGTGCGGACCAGCCGCCGTCCATGGTGTAGCTGGCGCCGGTGACCATGCCGGCGTCGTCCGAGGCGAGCCAGGCAACGAGGGAGGCCACTTCCTCCGGCTCGACGAGCCGCTTCACGGCGGCCTCTGTCAGCATGATGGTCGCCAGAACCTCGGACTCGGGGATGCCGTGGACCTTGGCCTGATCGGCAATCTGCGACTCGACCAGCGGTGTCCGGACGTACCCCGGGTTGATGCAGTTGGACGTGACGCCGTGCGCGCCGCCTTCCAGCGCGGTCACCTTGCTCAGCCCTTCCAGCCCGTGCTTGGCGGAGACGTAGGCGCTCTTGAACGGCGAGGCGCGCAGGCCATGCACCGAAGACAGGTTGATGATCCGGCCGAAGTTGTTCGCGTACATGTGCGGCAACGCGGCCCGAATCAGCAGGAAGGGCGCCTCGAGCATAAGCGTGATGAGGCGGCGGAAGTCGGCCGGATCGAAGTCCTCGATCGGGCTGATCCGCTGGATTCCGGCGTTGTTGACGAGGATGTCGCAGTCCAGGCTGACGGACTGGAGTGCCTCGACGTCGAGCAGGTTGACCGCCCAGGAGGTGCCGCCCACCTCGTCGGCGAGGGCAGCGGCCGCGGCTTCATCCACATCCGCGATCACCACCTTGGCACCGCGTGCGGCCAGGGCCCGGACGCTGGCGGCACCGATCCCGCCGGCTCCGCCGGTCACCAGGGCCTTGCGGCCGTTCAAGCTGCTCTCCATGTCTGCACTCCTCAGTTCGCGGTCTTAACGGCCCAGGCGAGGCATGATGCACAGCACTGAGCAGCTTCAATGAGTATTGCCGCACAAAGTGGGCGATTCAATGGTCAAACCAGCACCCGGTATGTGCAGAATTGCAGATATGAATGCAAACCCCGACGACCTGCTGGTACTGCTGGCGGTCTCCCGCTCCGCAAAGTTCACGACGGCGGCCCAGACTTTGGGACTCAACCACACCACCGTTTCCCGGCGGATTGCGGCCCTGGAGAAGGCCCTGGGCGGCCGTGTGCTCTCGCGCGCCTCGGGAGGATGGGAGCTCACCGATCTTGGCGCTGAAGCGGTGCAGGTTGCAGAACGGGTGGAAGCGGCCATCAGGACCCTCGAGGAGCCGGGCCGGACTCCGGACCCCATCACCGGCGTCGTCCGGATGACTGCAACGGACGCCTTCAGCGCCTACATTGCCGCCCCCGCCGTGGCCCGCGTGCGCCGCGACCATCCGGGGCTCAGCGTCGAGATCATCACCGTGACGCGCCGGGCGCTCCAGCAGCGTTCCGGGCTGGACATCGAGGTGGTGGTCGGCGAGCCGCAGGTGCACCGGGCGGCGGCCGCCCGGCTCGGCGAGTACATGCTGGGAATGTATGCCTCGCGCGACTATCTGGCCGAGTACGGCACCCCCGCGACGGTGGAAGAGCTGACGGCCCATTCGCTGGTCTACTTTGTGGATTCCATGCTCCAGGTGGACGACCTCGACGCTCCTCGGAGGCTCGTTCCGACCATGCGGGACGGGCTGAGCTCCACCAACGTCTTTGTCCATGTGGAGGCCACCCGCGCCGGCGCGGGGATCGGGTTCCTGCCGTGCTTCGCGGCGGACCTGCACCCGGACCTTGTCCGGCTGCTGCCCGGGGATTTCGCCGAAAAGTTGCCTTACTGGATGGTGCTGCGGCCCGATTCGATGCGCCGACCGGCCGTGGCGGCGGTGGTGCAGGCACTGCGCGAACAGACCGCGGCCCACCGCGAAGCGCTGATGGGCCGGGGAGGAACTGCAGCAGCTGCTCAGTAAGCGCCGTTTTCGGGCCGCAGGATGGCCGTTAAGCAGCAGTCGACGGCGGCGGGCCCACAGATGGCGGATCGCGGCGGACCGGGGCCCCGGCCGCGAAGGCCCGGACCTTGGCGTCGTTCCAGATGTGGGCGGGCACCGCGCCGCCGAGCAGCCGCCGCGCCAGCTGCGGGTCATCGTCGAACGGCAGGTCGCTGCCGGCCATGACCATGTTCCCGTAGCGCCGGCCCTTGAGCATGGCGGGATCGGCGATGATCACCGTGTGCTCGAAGGTAACCGCGATGGTGGCCGCGTCCTCCCGGGCGTTCTTGAGGTCCGGAGCGTCGCCGGAGTTCACCACGTAGATCCCGCCGGGGGCCAGCACCCGCTTGGCGTGCTCGTTGAATTCCTGGGTGGTCAGCGGACGCGGGGTCACGGATCCGGCGAAGACGTCGCGGATGATGAGGTCGCGGGTGTGCGGCGTGAGGTTTTCGGTGACGTCGCGGGCCTCTCCCACGCGCAGGCGCATCAGCGGCGCCTTGGGTAGATCGAACCAGCCGCGGACGTACTCCGCGAGCTTGCCGTCCAGTTCCACCACCACCTGGCGGGCTTCCGGATAGGCGGCATGGAAGTACCGGGCCAGTGAGCATGCTCCCCCGCCGAGGTGAAGGGCGCGCAGCTTCGGTTTGGTTTCCCGGGACCAGCGCGATTCCGCCAGCGCGGAGATCCAACGCATGTACTCGAAGTCGAGGAACAGCGGATCCGCGAGGTCGATGTGCGAGCTCATCACGCCGTTGATCCGCAGCAGCCAGCCCGTGGAGTTGTCCTGGTCCGCGATCAGCTCGCAGTCGCCGGTGTCGATGTAGTAGATGCCCTCGACCGGGCCGTCCGGGCGGGTGCCTTTCGGCACCTCGATCACTCCCGGCGTCGTGTTTCCGGTGCTCCGGCCGGCCGTCCTGCCCCGCTTGGCCATCAGCCGTCCACCGTTTTGCTCATCTTTCAACCCTAGTTGACCGGCAGCGGCGGTCCCGCCGGCTCGGTCTCCTGCCGGTCGTGTGCTTGACTGGCCCGGTTTTGGCCTCTCGCGCCGCTTGGCTGCGGGCGTGGGCGAGCCGCTGCTGCGCAAAACCGGGCCACTTCAGTGGCCGCCCGGAATGCCCCGACACATTCTGCCTCTGAGAAGAAATAAACCAAGGGTACTTACTAGTTTATAGTAATCATGCTTACTATTTGTATCCCAGGATTGCTGGTTTGTGATCAGCAGCCGATCTTCTTGGAAAGAGAGCGAAGATGACAGAAAACCAATGGCCCCAGGACGGCAGCCTCGGCACCCCGACGGCGGCCCAGCAAACAGACCCCCGGCAGGATTCGACCGTCCCGCCCTCGGCTGTCACGGCGCCGAGCCCCAACGAAGGATCCACCAAGAAGGACGCGGCCAAGGAGCAGGCCGGTGAGGTCACCGCCCAGGCCGCCGATTCGGCCCAGAACGTGGCACAGACGGCCAAGGCCGAGGCGGCCAATGTCGCCGCGGAGGTGAAGACCAACACCCGGGATCTGCTGCACCAGGCCAAGTCCGACCTCACAGCACAGGCGGGTACCCAGCAGCACAAAGTCGCCGAGGGCCTGCGCTCCGTTTCGACCGAACTGCACACGATGGCCGCCGCCTCCGATCAGCCCGGCGTCGCTAGCGACCTGGTGCGCCAGGCCGCCGACCAGTCCTCCGCAGTGGCGTCCTGGCTCGACGGCCGGGATCCCGGTTCGCTGCTGACCGAAGTCAAGACCTTTGCCCGCCAGCGTCCCGGCACCTTCCTGATGCTGGCCGCCGGTGCAGGCATCCTCGCCGGGCGGCTGAGTCGGAGCCTCAGCGCCGGCGCCCCGGAGCCCACGGGCAGCGCACCGACGGGTCCCGGAGCCGGCACGCCCGCGGCCGGCGGTGCAAATGTAAACCGGATGCCGGATACAGGATTGGCGGTTCCGCCGCCCCCGGTACAACTGCCGGCCCCGGAAACCACCACGGCGGGCTTCGCGGACACCTACCCGCCGAACGCACACCACCCGGAGCCGGGCTCCGAGCCCCTCGATGAGAGCCCGCGCGAGGGCATCCGGCAGGACGGCTGGGCTTCAGAACCTGTGGTTAGGGATCCGCTTCGAACTGATCCCCTGCGCGAAGATCCCTTTGACGGTGGCCGTCGATGAGCAGCGAAATACCTCCTACCGCCGCCCATGCCAAGGCGGATACCACGTCCCTCGGCGACCTCCTGGGCGACGTCACGCGGGACATGTCCACCCTGATGCGCCAGGAAGTCGAGCTGGCCAAGGTGGAACTCAAGCAGTCCGCCACACGGGCCGGCAAGGGCAGCGGAATGCTCGCCGGCGCCGGGGTCGCGGGCCACTTTGTGCTCCTGTTCCTGTCCTTGGCGCTTTGGTGGGCGCTGGGGACCCTGATGGGACTGGCCTGGTCCGGCGTCGTCGTGGCCGTCATTTGGGGCATCATTGCCGCCGTCCTGGCCTCGATCGGCCGCAATGAACTCAAGTCGGTCAAGGGCCTGCCCCAGACCGCCGAGACCCTGCAGGAAATCCCTCCCGCGCTTAAACCCAACTCCTAGATCCAGCGAGGAACCACGATGAGTGAAAACCCGGATGACATCCGAGCAGATATCGAAGCAACCCGCGCGCGGCTCGGCAGCAATGTCGACGCAGTGGCGGACAAGGTCACGCCGTCGCACATTGTGCAGCGGCAAAGTGACAAGGTCAAAGATGCCGTTTTCGGAGTGAAGGAGAAAGTCATGGGGGCAGCCGACCACGCTCCGGGCAACGTGCACTCCGCCACCGGGAGTGGCGGCGCGCATTTGGGTAATGCGGGCTCCGCGATCGGGGACGCCCCGACGCAGGTGAAAACGAAGACCCAGGGCAACCCGCTCGCCGCAGGACTGATCGCCTTCGGCGCCGGCCTTTTGGTCTCCTCCCTGATTCCCGCCAGCCAGAAGGAGCGCGAAACCGCGGATGCCCTGAAGACCGCGGCCGAACCGCTCACTGCGGAACTGACTGAGGCTGCCAAGAACGTCGCCGAGGGACTCAGGGAACCCGCGCAGGCGGCCATGGAGAACGTCAAGGCCACGGCCGGCGACGCCGCCGAGCATGTCAAGGCCGAAGGCCAGGGCGCCGTGGCGGAGGTCAAGGACTCGGCTGCGGACGCGAAGGACCACGTCCAGCAGGCGTAGCCCTCCTCTGAAGTCGGCCGGCTGCCCGCGCTGAGGCGCTGGGCGGCCGGCCGCTGCGATTAGCCCCACGAAGGGAGATTTTCATGGCCAAGAACCTTGGCAAGGCAGAAAATGGCACCATGACCGAAGCCGAAACGCATGAGAGCAGCACGGCCAAGGCCCGCAGAGCTCCGGCCCCGGACGATTCCCGGAAGCCGGGCAGCCCCACCGATGTCACCAAAGCCTCATGGAAGTACATCGCCCAGAAGACCCTGCGGGAATTCACGAAGGACCAGTGCCCGGACCTGGCCGCCGCCCTGACCTACTACTCGGTACTCTCCCTCTTCCCGGCAATTCTGGCGCTGGTGTCCTTGCTGGGAATCTTCGGGCAGGCCGGGAAGACCACCTCGGCGCTCCTTGAGATTGTCCAGGGCATCGCACCTGGCTCCACGATCGACTTCATCCGGCAACCGATTGAAGAGTTGACCAGCTCTTCCACCGCCGGGTTCGCCCTGGTCATCGGCATCCTGACCGCCCTGTGGTCCGCCTCCGGCTATGTGGGGGCCTTCGGCCGGGCCATGAACCGGGTCTACGAAATCGACGAGGGCCGGCCCTTCGTCAAGCTCCGGGGCACTATGCTCGCGGTCACCGTCGTGACCGTGCTGATCGTCGCCGTGCTCGCCGCCATGCTGGTCCTTACCGGTCCGGTAGCCGAGGCCGTGGGTAACGTGGTCGGGCTCGGCGGTGCGTTCCTGGCCGTCTGGACTATCGCCAAGTGGCCGGTGATCCTGTTGCTCATCATTGCGGCGATCGCCATCCTCTACTACGCCACCCCCAATGTGAAGCAGCCCAGGTTCCGCTGGCTGAGCATGGGCGCCTTCATTGCCCTGGTGATCTTCCTTCTGGCTTCCCTTGGATTCGGCTTGTACGTGGCCAATTTCAGCAGCTACAACAAGACCTACGGCGCGATTGGCGGCGTCATCGTGATGCTGCTGTGGCTCTGGATCCTGAACATGTCCCTGCTGTTCGGCGCCGAGTTCGACGCCGAGACGGAGCGCGGCCGCCAGTTGCAGGCCGGCATCGAGGCTGAAGAAACCATCCAGCTGCCACCTCGGGACACCAAGCAGAGCGAGAAGCTTCAGGCGCGGGAGGAAGAAGACATCCGCCGCGGAGGCGAACTGCGCGAGCAGCGCGGAGGCGCTGAACAGGACTAGGCTGCGGGACCTCCGCCCCTAACCGGATCGGCGGCATTGAGCTCTACTGGGCGGGTACGGCTGGGGCAGATGCGGCCGCCGAGCAGGGAGGAAGCATGGCACCCGCTGCAGGTCATGAACGCACCACAGTGGCAGTGGGCCATGACGGGTCCGCGACCGCCCGGCAGGCAGTCCGGTGGGCAGCCGGGTACGCCGCCGCCGCACAGTCACCGCTTCTCGTTGTCCATGCCTGGGTCTGGCCCGTGTTCACCAAGAACCTCGGCCCGGTGAAGGGTGCGGACGGCAGCGGCATTCGGCGGAGGCGATCCTGGCGGAAGGCATCGAGCTGGCGCGCGGCGCCTACGCCGCAGCAGCCACCGGGCCCCCTGGCGGCAAACCCGGAACGAACGATGTCGAAGGCGTCATCGAGGCCGGTCTCCCCGCCCAGTTTCTGCGGGACGCGGCCCGGGACGCCCGCCTTCTCGTCGTCGGCAGCCGCGGGATCGGCGGCGTGCTGGGCCAGCTGGCGGGCTCCGTCTGCCTGGACCTGGCCGGCTCGCCGGGGTGCTTGGCACCCCCTGCAGCTCGTCCATGTTGACCGGGAGGGCAACCGTGAGGAACATGGGCGTCATGCCCCGCTCCACGGTCAGGAACTGTTGGACCATACCCTCGACGAGGCCCGTAACCTTGCCCCGGACCTGGCCATCTCCGGCATGCTGCGGGAAGGCCGGAACGCGCCCAAGGAGCTGCTGGCGGCTGCCGGCGGCTGCTGGCGACGCCGAGGCGCTCGTGATCGGAACGCATAACCGCGAGGGCAGCCCCGGCAACACGGTCTCGGCCGTCCTGCACAAGGCGCGCTGCAATGTGTTGACTACGCGCTGATCCCGCCGCAAAAAAACCACCGCCTTCAGAGGGGAGCTGGAGGTTCTAAGAAGAGGAGGATGGCCCCGTGCGAGCCTGGCGGGTTGCACAGCCGGGACCGATCAGCACCGGCCCCCTGGTAGCCGTCGAGTGCCCGGACCCCCGGCCGGGCCCCGGCGAGGTGCTGTTGCGGGTCCGGGTGTGTGGCGTGTGCCGGACCGACCTGCACCTGGCCGAGGGCGACCTCCCACCGAAGCACCCCGGGATCATCCCCGGCCATGAAGTTGTGGGCGAAGTGCTCAGATGCGGGACCCGGGCCACAAGGTTCTCCCGCGGGGAGCGGGTGGGCGTCGCCTGGCTGGGCGGCACCTGTGCCTCCTGCCGCTTCTGTCTGCGCGGTGAGGAGAACCTCTGCCTGGCCCCCACGTTTACCGGCTGGGACCGCGACGGCGGCTACGCCGAGCTGATCACCGTTGCGGAAAACTTCGCGTACCGGATTCCCGATCTCTTCTCGGACGAGGAGGCCGCGCCCCTGCTGTGCGCGGGCATCATCGGCTACCGGGCCCTGAGCCGTGCGGAGCTGCCCATCGGCGGCCGGCTGGGGATCTACGGTTTCGGCGGCTCCGCGCATCTGGCAGCCCAGATCGCGCTCTACCGGGGCGCCCAGGTGTACGTTATGACCCGGTCCGTGGAGGCCCAGCGCCTCGCCCTCGAACTGGGCGCCACGTTCGCCGGCGGCGCCGACGAGGCACCGCCGGAGCTGCTCGATTCCGCCATCCTGTTCGCTCCCGCGGGCGGCCTGGTACCCGTGGCACTGCGGGCCCTGGACCGCGGCGGGACGCTCGCCGTCGCCGGTATCCACCTCAGCGACATCCCGCCGTTGAACTACGCCGACGAGCTCTTCCAAGAACGCCAGCTCCGCAGCGTCACGGCCAACACCCGGACCGACGGCGAGGAGTTCTTCCGGATTGCCGCGGAGATGCCGATCCGCCCGACGACGGTGCCCTACCCCTTCGAAGCCGCGGACCGGGCGCTGCTGGACCTCGCGGGCGACCGGATCACGGGCGCCGCCGTGCTGCACCTGCCCTGATTCAGCTATCCTGGCGCCGGAACTCGTGGACCTGGCCGGCACGCAGCAACACCCGCTGAGCACCCACCCGCACCAGCACCGGGGCGGCGTCGCCCGGGGCGGCGGATACCCGCAGCCGGTCGGTCTCGAGGTGTACAGCCAGCAACTGGTCGCGGTAGCGGACGTGGAAGTCCACCCGGCTGAGCTCCGCCGGCAGCCGCGGCGCGAAATCGAGGGCGTCGCGGGTGATCCGCAGCCCCGCGAAGCTGCGCTGGACGACGTCGATCGTCCCGGCCATGGCGCCAAGATGGATGCCTGAGCTGGTGGTGCCGCCCTGGGTGTCGTCGAGGTCCGCGTCGAGGGCCTCCCGGAAGGTGGCCCAGGCCTGCTCGGGATCGCGCTGCGCCAGCACGGAGGCGTGGGCGACCCGGCTCAGGGTGGAGCCGTGCGCCGTCCGGGCCAGGTAGAAGTCCACCGTGGCGGCCATCTGTGCGGAGGTGACGGTGTAGCCCATCCGGCCCAGGAAGTTGCGGAGCTGGTCCTCGCCCAGGACGTACAACAGCATCAGGACGTCGGCCTGTTTGGCCAGCTGGTAGTTGTTGGCGCTGTCGCCTTCCGCCTCGAGGATGAGGTCCAGCCGTTCGATGTTCCCGTAGCGCCGGCGGTAGCCCTTCCAGTCGAGTTCGCGGAGCCGGCCATAGCCGTCGAACTGGCTGATGATGCCGTCGCCGTGGAACGGGACGAACATTCGCCGGCTGAGGTGCTCCCACGCAGCAATTTCGGCGGCCGTGACGCGCAGTCGGTCGCGCAGTTCCTCCATGTCGAACCCCTGGACGGAGTGCATGATCCAGACCGACTGGTCGAACAACCAGGCGGCCATGACGTTGGTATAGGCGTTGTCATTCAGTCCGCCGCCCGGGTTGTCCGGAGTGCCCGTGTGGTATTCGTCCGGGCCCATCACACCTTTGAGATGGAAGCGCCCGTCCGCCGGATCGTAGTCCGCCATCGAGGCGAACAGCCGGGCGACGTCGACGATGATTTCCGCGCCGTGCTCCGTCAGCCAGCCGCGGTCCTGCGTCGCCTCGAAGTACTGCCAGGCGTTGTAGGCGACGGCCAGGCCGACGTGCCGCTGGAGGTGGGAATAGTCCGGCATCCAGTGGCCGGATCGCTCGTTGAACAGGAGCCTGGGCGTTTGTTCCGTGCCGTCGCTGCCGCTCTGCCAGGGGAATAACGCGCCCTGCAGCCCGGCCGCCCTGGCCGCATCCCGGGCGGTTCCGAGCCGCCGCCAGCGGTAGTCGATCAGTTCCCGGGCGACGGAGGGAAGCCGGGAATTGAGCAGGGGCAGGACGAAGAGTTCGTCCCAGAAGATGTGTCCCCGGTAGCCCTCGCCGTGCAGGCCGCGGGCGGGCACCCCGGCGTCCAGTTCGGCCGTGTGGGTGGTGAGGGTCTGCAGCAGGTGGAACACGTGCAGGTTCAGGATGAGCTGTGCCTGCGAACTGGCGTCGGACTCGATGATGAAGGGCTCCAGCAGGAGGCCCCACGCGGCCTCATGCTCCGCCAGCAGTGTCTCGAACCCGCCGGCCGACCGGGCCAGGACGGCCTGGGCGGTGGTCCCGGGCGAGGAAATGGCGTGGTCTCGGGAGCTGGCCACTCCCACTGTCTTGGTGACGGTGACCGGAACACCCGCACTGCAGGGTACATCGAAGCGGTGACCGTGCAGCCCCCCGAGTTGTTCAGGGTGGCCCGGCCCCCTAGCTGGGGTCCCGGGCTGGCCGTCGGGAGCGGACACGTGTGTCCGGAGCGCGAGGGCGATCCCGATCCCGCTCTGGTTCGTTCGGACGTCCACCGTGAGGCCGGCGATGCCAGGGCCGCCGCCGTAGGAGGTCACCGTCACGGACGTCAGATGCCTCGTGGCCAGCTTTCGGTCCCCGGGTACATTCGAATTGGTGACGTCGGTGTTGCAGCCGCTGCGGATGCTCGCCGTGCCGCTCCAGCCGACGGCCGTAAGGGTGGTTTCCAGAGCGGCGAGGTGCGGCTCCGCCATTGACACGAACCGGCGCTGCTGCAGCTGAAGCTGCCGGCCGTCGTCGTCCTCCAACAACGCCTCGCGGGTCAGCACGGCGCGCTTGAGGTCCAGGGTGCGCCGCTCGCTGCGGAGCACCAGGCCGCCCCCGGACCACCAGTCTCCGTCCCCGATCCGGATGTCCAGCGGCAGCCAGTCCGGGATGTTGACCATGTGCTCGTCTACCGTTTCCTGCCCCAGGACCACGCTGCGAAGGCTGTTGTAGACCCCCGCAAGGTAGCTGCCGGGATAGTGAATCTCGCCGGCGCGGTGTTCTGGGGCGGCTCCGCGGGTCGCCATGTATCCGTTGCCCAGGGTGGTGAGGGCCTCCCTGTGGCCTTCGTGGGCCGGATCGAAGCCCTCGTAGACCAGCATCCACGGGTGCGTGATGACCAGGCCGATGTCCAGTTGGCTGACGTCTTCCACTACGACGTCGGCGCCCGCGGCCTCCAGCGGTTTCCGGTGTCCCGCCCGGTCGATGCCGACGACCAGTCCGAAACCGCCTCGCCGTCCGGCCTCCACACCGCTGATGGCCTCCTCGATCACCATCGCCCGGGCCGGCGGGATCTGCAGCCGGTGGACGGCTTCCAGGAGCAGAGCAGGGCCCGGCTTCCCCGCGAGGCCGTGCTGCAGGGCCGTCTGCCCGTCAATGATGTGGTCGAAGGTGCCGTCAAGGCCTGCGGCGGCCACCACCGCGCCGGCGTTCCTGGCGGAGGTCGCCAGTACCACGGGAATCCGCCCGGCCTTCAATCTGCGGAGCAGTTCCACGGTGCCGGGGAACGCCCGGACCGGGTTGCCGCTGAGCAGCTTCTCGAAGAGTTCGTTCATCCGTGCCGCGAGTCCGAACGCGGTCCACTCGCCGGAACCGTCCGACGGCGATCCGGCAGGGATGCGGGCGCCGCGCGAGCGGAAGAAGGTGATGACCGCGTCCTCCCAGGTCCGGCCCGCCACGAAGATGGCGAAGTCGTCGGCGGTGAAGGGGTCCCGGCGGGTCTCCGGGGGTAGCCGCGGGTCCTGGAGGACCTCATCGAACAGCTGATTCCATGCAGCTGCGCGGTGCTCCACGGTGTCCGTCACCACGCCGTCGAGTTCAAAGATCACGGCATCGACGGGCGCCAGCGCGGCTGCAAGGGTGGGCGACTCCGTCATGCCTCAGTGGTATCAGTCATCCGGCCCGTGCGACAGTGGCCTTTGCCCTCAGGCACTCCACATCCCGGGTGCGGGCCCGGCCGGCTGGCCGCCGGCTATCCCAGCAGCGCATCAAGGGTGGTGAAGCCGTAGCCGGCCTGGCGGACCCGGTTGATGACCTGGAGCAGGGCATCGGCGTCGAGGGTGGTCCCGTCGTCGGGGTTGGAGCCGATGTGCATCAGCACGATCTCCCCCGGCTGAAGCCGGGCGAGCACACGGTCCGCCACGATCTGCGCCGTGATCCCTCCACTGCTGCCCTTCCAGCCCAGGGAGTCCACGGTCCATCGGACCGGCAGGTAGCCAAGGCTGTTCACCGTGGCGATAGTCCGGGCGTCGCGATCGCCGAGGGGGAAGCGGAAAAGTGGCCGGGGATCCCCGCCGGCGGCCTGGATGGCCTGCTGGGCTCCGGCGAGCTGGTTCCCGATCGCCGCGTCAGGGAGTCCGGTGAACCCCGGATGCGTCATCGAGTGGTTACCCACCCGGTGGCCGCCTGCCACGATCGCGGCGACTCCCGTCGGGTTGGCGCTGGCCCAGTTGCCGGTCAGGAAGAACGTTCCGCGGACCCCGGTGGCGGCCAGCGTCTGCAGGATGCTGGGCAGCCCAGCCGAGTTCGCTCCGGCGTCGAACGTCAGTGCGACCACGGCCCCGGCGCCGGGGATCACCTCGAGGTCGCGTCCGGCGAGCGCGGCGGGGAACGGCGCCTCGGGCGGAACCGGATCGGGGGCCGGCGGCGCGGGGACCGGAGGTTCGGGAGCGGGTGCGGGGGCCGGAGGCTTGGGAGCGGGCCCGGGGACTGGAGGTTCGGGGGCGGGGGCGGGAGGCGCCGGCGCGGCGGGAACCGTTTCACTGGGCGCGGGGACCGGAGTCTTCGACGGCGCCGGACTGGGCGTCGAAGCCGGCGTCGAACCCGGGGTCGGACTACCCGGCGGGCTGGCGGCGGTGACCGTAGGCGACCCCGTCGGACCGGCCGACGGGGGTCCCGCGGAGAAGACGACCGCCAGCACCACCGCGGCGGCCAGCACCACCACCGCTACCCCCACTGCCACCAGGCGGCGCCGGTCGCCGGCAAAGATCGGCCACATGCTTCACTGTGGCACCACCGGCCGCTTCCGGGCTAGGGCTAAAAGTCCCGTCGGTGCCTGCCGGGGCCCGCCGCCCGGGCTAAGCCAGTCCCCGCGCCACCGTCCGCGATGCGGCTGCGCAGTAGGATGCAGGTAGTCGAAGACGCTGAAGCTAAGGCAGGATATCCGTGAAAATTGTGCTCCGGTATCCGCTCGTTGCGGGCACGCTTTGTGCCCTGTTGGCGGTCGTCATTCTGTTGTTGTCCGGGCAGCCGCTCATTGCGCAGATCGCCGCCAGCTTCTACGCCCTGGCCGTGGCCGCCTACCTCGCCGTCGGTATGGTCCGAAGGCTGCTGGGCGGCCAATGGGGCATCGACATCCTGGCGGTCACCGCGATCGTCAGCACCGTCCTCGTGGGCGAGTTCATCGCCTCCATGATCATTGTCCTGATGATGGCCGGCGGCACAGCCCTCGAGGACTACGCCGCCGGCCGGGCCAAGAAAGAACTGACATCCCTGTTGGAACGCGTCCCGCAGACGGCCCACCGGGAACGCGGCGGCACCCCCGCCGCCGGAACCCACGCAGACGGCCAATACGAGGATGTTGCTGCCACCGACGTCCGGATCGGCGACATCCTGCTGGTGAGACCCGGTGAAGTGGTGCCGCTGGACGGCGTTATGCTCTCCGAGTCCGGCAGCTTCGACGAATCTTCGCTCACCGGGGAGAGCCTTCCGGTGGAGCGGGTGGCCGGCGATCCGCTGATGAGCGGCTCCCTCAACGGCGAGGCCGCGGTCCGGATGGAGGTGTCGGCCCGGATGGAGGATTCGCAGTACAGCCGGATTGTCGCCCTCGTCAGGGAAGCCTCTGAGAGCAAGGCCCCCATGGTCCGGCTGGCCGACCGGTACGCGGTTCCATTCACCCTGCTCGCCTACGCGCTCGGTGCCGCCGGCTGGATCATCAGCGGAAGCCCGGCACGCTTCGCCGAGGTGCTGGTCGTCGCCACCCCCTGCCCGCTGCTGATCGCCGCCCCGGTGGCGTTCCTCGGCGGGATGAGCCGCGCCGCCCGCGCCGGCATCATCGTCAAGTACGCGGGTGTGCTGGAACAGCTGAGCCGGATCAAGACGGTCGCCTTCGACAAGACCGGCACCCTTACCTACGGCCGCCCCGCCCTCGTCGGCGTCCGGACCGCGGGAGGCCTGCCGGAGGACGAGGTCCTCAGGCTGGCGGCCTCCGCCGAACAATATTCCTCCCATGTGCTCGCTGCCTCGGTGATGGACGCTGCGCGGAACCGCGGGCTGGTCTTCGAAACCGCAACGGAGGCCACCGAATTCGCCACTCACGGCGTCCGCGCGCGCTTGGACGGCCGCGACGTGGTGGTCGGCAAGCCCAAGTTCGTCGCGGAGTCGGCCGCCGGCGTCGAGGAAACGAAGCTGGTCAGCGGCGAGCTCGCGATCTACGTGGGTGTGGGCGGAGATTTCGCCGGCGCCCTCGTGATGAGCGACCCGATCCGCAAGGAGGCCCGCCGCACCCTCGCCGAGCTCGAGGAACTGGGCGTCACCCGGACAGTCATGCTGACCGGCGACGCGCTCGCCACCGCCGAGCACATCGCGGACGAGGCCGGGCTGACCGATGTACGCGCCGAGTGCCTGCCGCCGGACAAAGTCGAAGCCGTCCGGTCCCTGCCCCTCCGCCCGGTCATGATGGTGGGCGACGGCGTCAACGACGCCCCCGTGCTGGCGGTCGCCGACGTCGGGATTGCCATGGGCGCCCGGGGTTCCACGGCGGCCGGCGAGTCGGCCGACGTCGTGATCATCCTCGACGACCTGTCCAAGGTGGCCTCCGCCGTGCGGATCGGCCAGCGCACGGTGCAGGTGGCGCTGCAGAGCATCTGGATCGGCATCGCTCTCAGCGTGGCACTGATGGTGGCCGCGGCGGCCGGGTATGTCCCGGCAGTCGCCGGCGCCCTGTCCCAGGAACTCGTGGATCTGGCCACGATCCTCAATGCGCTCCGTGCACTCAGCGCCGGAAGGAAAGGGCCGGCCGGAAGCGTTACTCCGCCGATGCCTGCTTCTCGGCTTCCGCGATCCGCGGAACGGTCCTGAGATAGCTGTCCGGATTCAGCGAGATCGAATCGATGCCCTCGCCGACCAGGAACGCCGCGAACTCCGGGTGGTTGCTGGGCCCCTGGCCACAGATGCCGATCTTGATCCCGGCGGCGTGGGCCTTGCGGATGGCCTCGCTGATCATCACCGTGACGGCTTCGTCCCGCTCATCAAAGAGCGAGGCCAGCTGCGCCGAATCCCGGTCCACACCCAGGACCAGCTGGGTGAGGTCATTGGAGCCGATGGAGAAGCCGTCGAAGCGTGTGGCGAACTTCCCGGCCAGGACGACGTTGGACGGGATCTCGCACATCATGTAGACCTGCAGACCGTTCTCGCCGCGGACCAAGCCGTTCTCCGCCATCACGGCGAGCACCTTGTCCGCTTCCTGCGGGGTCCGGCAGAACGGCACCATCACGATGATATTGGTGAAGCCGAGTCCCTCCCGGACCCGCTTGAGGGCCGCGCATTCGAGGGCGAATCCCTCGCGGTACTTCTCGTCGTAGTAGCGCGAGGCGCCGCGGAAGCCGAGCATCGGGTTCTCCTCCGGCTCCTCGAAAGAGGCGCCGCCGATCAGGTGCGCGTACTCGTTGCTCTTGAAGTCGCTGAGCCTGACGATCACGGGCCGGGGATGGTAGGCTGCCGCGATCTTGGCGATCCCGAGCGCCAGCGCGTCCACGAAGTACGCCTTCGGGTCCGCATAGCCCCGCGTCAGCTCGCGGATCTGCTCGGTTTCCTGTGGGTCCTTGACGCGCTCCGGGTGCACGAGCGCCATCGGGTGGACCCGGATCAGGGCGCTGATGATGAACTCCATCCTGGCGAGCCCGACGCCGTCGGCGGGCAGCCGCCACCACTGGAAGGCGGCCGCGGGGCTGGCGATGTTGACCATGACCAAGGTGCGCGTCCCGGGAAGTTCGCCGAGATCCACATCTTCGGTCTCGAACGCGAGGCTTCCCTCGTAAACCCGGCCCTCATCGCCTTCGGCGCAGGAAATCGTCACGGCCCGGCCCTCGGCCAGGACGGTCGTGGCATTTCCGGTGCCGACGACGGCGGGGACTCCGAGTTCGCGGCTCACGATCGCCGCGTGGCTCGTGGGACCGCCGTGGTCGGTGACGATCCCGGCCGCCCGCTTCATGATGGGAACCCAGTCCGGGTCGGTCATTTCGGTGACCAGAATGGCGCCGTCGCGGAAATTCTCGATGTCCGAGGAGCTCCGGATCACGCACGCCGTGCCCTGCGCAATCGAGTCGCCGATCGCGGACCCGCTCGCCAGCACCGTGCCCGTCTCCAGCAGGTGGTGGAGGGTGAACCGGGACCCCGTCTTCTGCGACTGGACGGTTTCGGGCCGGGCCTGGACCATGAACAGTTCCCCGGTCACACCGTCCCTGGCCCACTCCATGTCCATTGGGCGTTCGTAATGGTTCTCGACGCTCACGGCCCAGCGGGCCAACGCGAGGATTTCGGCGTCGTCCAGGACAAAGGCGCGCCGTTCCGCCTCCGAGGTGTTGACCATCCGCGTGCGGGCGTTGCCGCCCCGGCTGTAGACCATCTTCCGGTCCTTGGAGCCGAGGGTCTTCTCGATGATCGGGGCGAACTTCTGCTCTTCGCCGGGTGCCGCCAGAAGCGGTTTGAACACGACGTACTTGTCCGGGTTGATGGTGCCCTGGACCACGGTTTCGCCCAGGCCCCAGGCGGCGCTGATCACGGCCACGCGGGGGAAGCCGGAATCGGTATCGATCGAGAACATCACGCCGGACGCTCCGACGTCGGACCGCACCATCCGCTGCACGCCGATGGAGAGCGCGACGTCGAGGTGGTCGAAGCCTTTGACCTCTCGGTAGCTGATGGCCCGGTCCGTGAAGAGCGAGGCATAGCAGCGGCGGCAGGCGTCAAGGAGTTCCCGCTCCCCGGCGACGTTCAGGAAGGTCTCCTGCTGGCCGGCGAAGCTTGCGTCCGGCAGATCCTCGGCCGTCGCGCTGCTGCGGACGGCCACGGACAGCTTCTGCAGACCGGCGCGGTCCCCCAGTTCCCGGTAACGGGAGCGGATGGATTCGGCGATGTCTTCGGGGAATTCGCTGTCCAGGAACAGTTCCCGGACGGCTTCCCCGGTGGCGCGAAGCGTGGTCTCGCCTGCGCGGTAGCTTTGGATCCGGGCGCGCATGGCAGCCTCGATCCCGTTCACCTCGATGAACCTGCGGTAGGCCGCTGCCGTGGTGGCGAATCCGTCAGGGACGCGCACCCCCTTGGCCTTGAGCGACCGGATGAGCTCGCCTAGCGAGGCGTTCTTGCCGCCCACGCGCGGGACGTCGCCCATACTGATCTCTTCAAACCACATCACCGGGGATTCAGCCATGGTGCAGCTCCTGTGCTTTCGGCAATGGAAATGAACGCGCTGGACACGGCCGTCCGGCGCCTCTGCACCCATCCTGTGGCGGTGGGCCTCCCGATGTCAGAGTCTTTGGACCTTTGTGGCTGTTGTGGCTTTACCTGCCCTGCGGTGTCTCGCGATCTTGTACAGCCAGTCCGCGAGGAGCACCGCGGGGATCGCTGCCACCGCCACGGCCAGGCCGCCGGGCGACGGCGGCGCATGGCCGAGCAGCCCCGCCACCGGCCCGACGAACAGGAAAACCGCCAGCAGCCCCAGTTCGGCCAGCACGGCCCAGAGCAGCAGCCGGTTGGAGAACCAGCCAAGCTTCCAGGGCGGGGAGGTAGCGCTGCGGCAGGCGAAGGCGTTGGCGAGCTGGGCCAGCACAACTGTGGTGAAGGCCGCCCCCGAGGCCGCCATCAGGACATCCGCAACCGGCAGTTCCGCCCCGGGCGTCCAGCCAGCACCGAGCAGCACGGCCGTGTACGCCGTCATTTCCATCAGGGCTTCAACCGGCCCCAGCAGCCCGAACACCCGGAACATCAGGGCCCGGTCCATCAGGTGCCTGCGCTCCGGCGGGCGCTTTAATGCCCCTTTGCTGGGGGCTTCGCTGCCCAGGGCCAGGGCCGGCAGTAGATCGGTTCCGATATCCAGGGCGAGGATCTGGAGCACGCTGAGTGCCAGCGGGAAGCGCCCGCCGGACATGGCCCAGAACACAAACGGGGTCAGCTCCGCGACGTTGTCCGTCAAGTGGTAGGTGAGGAACCGCCGGATGTTGGCGTAGGTGGCACGGCCCTGCTCCACGGCGGCGATGATGGTGGCGAAGTCGTCATCCAGCAGCACCAGATCCGCCGCTTCCCTGGCCACGTCGGTGCCGCTCAAGCCCATGGCAACACCGATATCGGCCTGCTGGAGTGCCGGGCCGTCGTTCACGCCGTCCCCGGTCATGGCCACGACGTGGCCGCGGCCCTGCAGCAACCGGGCCACCCGCAGCTTTTGCTCCGGCGAGACGCGGCTGACCACGACGCCGTCGCGGTCCAACAGGGCCGCGAGGACGGCGTCGTCCGCCGGCAGCTCATGACCCTGCAGCACCAGCTCCGGGGAGCCGAGCAAGCCGGTTTCCCGGGCGATGGCGGCGGCCGTGAAGGCATGGTCGCCGGTGACCATGGCCACCTTGATGCCGGCCCCGCGGGCCGCCTCGAGGGCGAGCCGCACCTCGGCGCGGGGCGGGTCGTGCAGGCCGATCAGCCCCAGCAGCGTCAGCCCGCTCTCGACATCCTCCAGCTTGAAGGCGGCGCCCGGCAGACCGGGCAGGTGCCGCTCGGCTACGGCCAGCACCCGCAGGCCGCGGGAGGCCATCTGGTCGACCATCCCGAGGGCGCCGTCGCCGGCGCCGCACAGGGGGATGACCGACTCCGGGGCGCCCTTCACGAAGAGGGTGGTGCCGACGATTGCCGATTCCCTCCGTCGTCGCGGGTCGAACGCGTAGCGGTGCGACACAGTGGGCTCCTCCGGGTGCGGCCCGGGCCCCGCCAGCCGGGCTGCCAGCGCGTCAATAGCCGCCTCCATCGGGTCCCCCTCAGCAATCCACCGGCCCTCGTACAGCACGGACCGGCCCACCGAGGCCGCCAGCGCGGCGGCGCCCAGATGCTGTGCAGGCCCGGCGCCGTCCCCGGTGATCTGGGCTTCAGGCCCGTAGCCCTCGCCGGTGATCCTGAGCAGCCCGGATGGCGTCCAGACCTCGACGGCGTTCATCCGGTTCTGGGTCAGGGTGCCGGTCTTGTCCGTGCAGATGAAGGTGGTGGAGCCGAGGGTTTCCACGGCCTGCAGGTTGCGCACCAGGGCATTCCGTTGGGCCATCCGCTGGGCGCCGACGGCCAGCGAGAGCGTGACCGTGGGGAGCAGGCCTTCGGGCACGAGCGCCACGGCGACGCCGATGGCGAACAGGAAGGCATCCCGCCACGAGATGCCGACCAGCAGCGAGAGCACGAAGAACAGGGCGCCGATAGCCAGGGCCATTGCGGCGGTGATGCGGACGATTCGTTGCAGTTCCAGGGCCAGCGGGCTGGGTGGCGCCTCGACTTTGCCGGTCAGGGCCGCGATCTCGGCGAGCCGGGTCGTCCCGCCCGTGGCCGCGACGATGCCCTCCGCCTGGCCGTTGACGAGGAAGGTGCCGCCGTAGACCGTGCCGCCCGGGACTTTGGCGAGGGCCTCGCTTTCCCCCGTGAGCATTGACTCGTCCACCGAGCAGCTCGCGGTCAGGACCAGCCGCAGGTCCGCCGGGACCCGGTCGCCCGCGGCCAGCACGACGGCGTCGCCCGGCACCAGCTCGGTGGTGTGGACCTTGACGACGCGGTTGTCCCGGCGGACCGAGACCATGGCGGGGAGCAGGTCGTGGAGCTTGGCCGCGGCATGCTGGGCCCGTTCCTGCTGGATGTAGGCGAACACGCCGTTGACCAGGATCACCACGATGATTGCAATCCCGAGTTGCGGCATGCCTGCCACGAACGCCAGCACCCCGGCGCACCACAGCAGGATCGCGAAGAAGTGGGTCAGCTCGGCGAGCAGCTTCCGCCAGCGGGGTACCGTTCCGGTCTCGGGCAACCTGTTCGCCCCGAATTGGGTGAGTCTCCGGGCCGCCTCGGCGGAGCTCAGGCCCGCAACGCCCGGGGGCGCGGCGGCCCCGGCCCCTCCTGCCGGAGCCTCCGGAGTCACCATTGCCTTCCGCGTCTTACGGGCGGCACGGTATCCCCGCCCGGCTCAGGGAGTTCATGGATCGAGCGTGCTCCGCCGCGGACGCCGCCCGTTAGGGCCAAAGGTCACGGCGGCGCGAAACCTCAGGCGTCGAGCCGTCTACAGTCAGCCGCGGGTCAGTCGACTGCCGGAGGCCTGTTCCGTCCGAGTGTCCGGAGGTAGGCGCCGAAGCCATGCGGTGCCCGGGAGTGGATCCGGCCCGAGGTCAGGACACGCATGCTGTCCGTCGCCGTCACGGTGAAAGCGCGGCTGCGGAGGCTCTGCACCAGGGTCCGGTCCTCCTGCGAGGAGAGCTCCGGAAAGCCCCCGGCAGCGAGGTAGGCCGAGGCCCGTACGCCGAAGTTGGCGCCATATATATGCGGGTGGTCTTCTTCGAAGGGGTGGCGCTCCAGCCAGCGCTGCCGCAGTTCCGGGTCCATCCCTTCGGAGTCCGGCTCCACGGATCCCAGCACGGCGTCGGCCCCGGCTTCGGCGAACTCCAACTGGCGGACCAGCCAGTTCTCCGGGACCTGCGAATCGGCGTCGGTGTTGGCCAGCCAGATCCGTCCGGCCCATGGCGGTGGTGTCCACCGCCTGCCCGGCGGCCGCTGGCGGGTTACCCCGATTCCCGCGGCACGGATGCCGGTAGCCCTGCTGGCGCCCGCGTTGCGGAAGCGGACTTCGACGGCGCGGAAACGCCGGTCCGCGGCGACATAGCGGGCCGCGATGCCGGCGGAGCCGTCGGTGCAACTGTCCAGTACGACGGTCACACCCACGTCGACGTCGGGCCGGAGCCGGTGCAGGGCATCGGCGGCGCGCTGAACCGCCAGCAGTGCACGGCTGAGATGCTCGTCTTCGTTGTGGGCAGGCACAACGACGGCTACCCGGTCGATGGCGTGCCCGCGGGGCAGTGGAAGGGCGTGTGCGGCCATCCACTTACCGTCCCGGTTCCGAAGCAGCAGTCTCCGGACAAGCACCGTCCGTCGCAGCGGTCCCGGGCGCGATCAGGACCTCCAGAATGAAGTCGCGTTCCCGGTACAGTCCTGCGTCGGCCCAGCCGAGTTGGCGGCGTGCGGCGGTGTGCACAGCGTCGCCGTCGAGCTCCCAGCCGGCGATGGGGTGGCGCCAGTGGCACAGGGCCAGGGTGCCGCCGGGCAGGAGTGCGGCCTCAACACGCTCGAACAGCTCGGCCACCTCGCCGGGCGCGAGGTAGTAGCCCACCTCGGAGACCACGATCAGGTCGAATCGGCCATCCGGCCAGTCCTGCGGGACGGTGAGGTGGCGGGTCCGGGCTGCGGGCAGGTGCTCGAGGCGCCGGGCGGCATGGGCCAGCGCGGCGCTGCTCGCGTCGACGGCCAGGAAGCTGGTACAGCGTTGCGCAAGTTCCCTGCTGAGCGTCCCGATCGAACAGCCGATCTCTAGTCCCGCCGTGTAGTTCAGGCCGGGAAGAGCTGCGAGGGTGAGGGCGCGTTTGCGCTGTTCGTACCAGCTGGTGGTGTACTGCCACGGGTCGTCGTTTCCGGTGTGGACAGCATCGAAAACGCCTTCCGCGTCGACGGCGGCGTAGGAGCCACCGCCGCCACCGGTGTCACCGGCGGCCGGACGCTTCCATGCGAACGTCTCGAACGGCCGTTCGAAGTGCTCCAGAAACGCCGGTGGAAGCAGCACCTCGTCCCCGGTCTGGCCGGACAGGGCCCGGACCTGCGAGGTGTGGGAGGCCATGGCCGCCGTCTTGGCCTGCCGCTCGGCAGGATCCAGGGGCAGGCGCAGCCAGGACTGCCAGGTCTGGTCCGTGGTGTCCGCCCAGAGCCAGTACCAGATGGGGTACTCCAGCAGTCCGTGGCCGCCCGCGCCGGCTGCGTTGGCGGCCGCGGAGCCGAGTGCCTCGTGGTCCGTGTGGCCGTCGTGCCGGTAGGGGGCCACGAGCGTGATCTTCTCCGCCGGCAGTCCTGATTCGGCCGTCATGTCAGCGATGGCGCGCTGCAGGGCTGCGTGCACCTCGGGCCGGTGCTCCGAGAGCTTGCCGTCCGGCAGGGCGAGGAAGCGCCAGTCAGGATCCGGGAGCAAGTGCGCCAGCGCGCCGCCGAATTCCCGGAGCCGGACGGCGGCGAGCTGTCCCGGCGTCGTGGTGGGCGAGTCCGGGTGGGAGGCCTCCCCCGCCGTGCACAACAGCACCGTGACTCGGGCGCCGAGCCGTCGTAGCCGGGCCATCAGCCCGCCGGCGCCGAGGGATTCGTCGTCCGGGTGGGCGGCCAGGACGATAAACGCCTGGCCTGCGAGCTCCCCGGCGTCGAGGGGCAGTTCCGGGAGCGCGGCCAGTCCGGTGACTGCCCAGGCGTCCTCGCTGGTTCCGGTGTCCTGGTGGGTGAAGCTCACCATGGGTGGTCCCCTTTGAGCGTGAGGGCACCGAGCTGGGCGTCGTCGCGCATGCCGTGGTGCTGGCGGATATACAGGGAGAGGTCAGCCATGCGCTTTCCGTAGACCGGATCGAACGCGAGCGGGCCGGGCCCAAGGTTCTGGCTGACCAGCGTCTGGATGCGTTCGACGGCGGCGGCGACGTTGCCGCGGACCCGCAGGGCTTCGCTCCAGGCACCGGCGCCCGAGAGTCCCCCGGCGTCGATTCCTGCGGCGGTCCGGGCGAGGTGCCCGGCCAGGGCGGTGAGGGTACGGTCGATCTCGCCGAGGTGGGCGAGCGCGAGCTGGTCCGGTTCGCGGCCGCCGTCGGCCGCCTCGATCAGGGATTCCTTGAAGCCGCGGGCCACCGCGACGGCGCCGCCCAGCCAGCAGGCGGCCACGCCCATGCCGCCCCAGGCGAAGCCGGGCCGGCGGTAGTACCAGCCGGCGTCGGCCAGGGGCACGGCGGGAACGGCATCGAAGTGCACGGTGCCGCTGGGGATTTCCCGGAGCCCCCGGCTGGTCCATTCCGGATCCGCGAAGTTCACCCCATGGGCATGGAGATCGACGGCGAAAGCAGCCCGGCCGCCGTCGGCCAGGCGGGCGGTCACGACGGCGTGGTCAAGTTGGGCGGCCAGGGAGCACCAGGGTTTGGCACCGTGCAGCAGGAAACAGCCGTCCGCCGGTTTGGCCTCGAGCCGCAGGCCGGCGGCTTCGGCGGCGAATACCCCCCAGGTGCCGTCGAACTGGACGCCGCCAAAGTCCGGGAAGCCAGAGCCTTCCACCGCCGCGCGGCCGGCTGCCTGGGTGAGGATCGCCGAGGCGTCCAGATGCGGTTCAATGGCCCGGCCGGCGGCTACGTCGACGGCCGTAATCGAGGCCAGGATCTCCCACAGGAAGGCCGTGCGGCCCTCGCCGGGTTTCGGGGCAGCCTCTTCCGCGGCCTTAGCCAGCTCCAGCAAGGCCGGGACGTCACCGACGGCCGTCCGGGCCGCGTCCAGCAGGGGGCTGAGACCGGCCAGGTCCTCCGGCGCAGAACTGATCCGCACGGCTAGGGGCCGTTGGGAATCGGGAGTCCGGTTCATTCGGTGGCCTGTTCTCCTTCGAAGTGTGTCTGGTGCGATTGGCGTCCATGCCGGCCGGGCTGCTGGTCAGTAATTTCGGGCCGCTCAGTAAATCTAAGCACACTTAGCACTTTCGAAATTCCGGCGGCAGTTCCAGCGCGATGCGAGGCCCACCACAGCTACTTCACGAGCGCCAGGGCGAAGCCGTCCCAGCCTTTGGAGCCCACGGTCTGGATCACCGTCCCGTCCAGGCGCGGGTCCTCCCCCAGCATCTGCAGAGCCGTGATGATGCCGGGGGCGTTGACCGGATCGAGCGAGGGCTCCAGCACGGCCCCTTCCCAGACCACGTTGTCCATCACCACGGCGGTGCCGGGCCGGCCGAGGCGGATGGCCCAGTCGAGGTACTGCGGGTTGTTTTCCTTGTCCGCGTCGATGAAGACGAAGTCGAAGGGTGCGGCTCCTTCGGATTCAAGGGCGCGGAGCGTCTCCAGCGCGGCACCGACCCGGATCTCCACGAGGTGGCCCAGACCGGCGGAGTCGATGTTGGCGCGTGCCACTTCGGCGTGTTTGGGGAGGTATTCGCAGGTGACCAGGCGGCCGCCGTCGGGCAGTCCCTGGGCCATCCAGATGGTGCTGAAGCCGGCCAGCGTCCCAATCTCCAGCACGCGGCGGGCGCCGGAGACCTGGACCAGCAGCTTCAGCAGCTTGCCCGCGTTGGGTGACACTTCGATCGGCGGCATGCCGGCGTCGAGGGCGGTGGTCACGGCGCGTTTCAGGGAACGGTCCGGCCGGACCACGACGTCGGACAGGAAGTCCTCGACGGCGATCCAGCGGGCCGTGGGCTGATGCTCGATCATGCCCACCAGTCTCCCAGTTGCCCGGCCCCGGCGGTAGCGTCCGGCCGCCGAATCCTAGTCCCGGGCCGGTGTCCGGGTGCCGCCGATGACCTGTTCCAGCCGGTCCAGCTTGCCGGTGAGTTCTCCCGAGTACCCCGGGCGGATGTCCGCCTTGATCACGAGCGAGACCCGGCTGCCGTAGCGCCCCACGGCCTCGGTGGCCTGCCTTACCACCGCGAAGACCTCATCCCATTCGCCCTCGATCGTGGTGAACATCGAATCGGTGTGGTTCGGCAGCCCGGACTCGCGGACGATCCGGACCGCCTCGGCGACGGCGTCGTGGACCGAGGCCTCGTCCGCCGGGATGGACCCGGAGCTGGCGGCGGGATCTTCGGCTGTGTGTGCGGGCCGGCCTGAGGGTGCGACAGAAAATGCGAGCAACATGGCACCAGTCTGTCACGCACCGCCGCGGCGGACGGGCCCGGAAACGCTCCCGATCGGGCCCGGGAACCGTCACATAGGGCCCTACGGCCCAATAACAGCTTTGCCCAAGCTCTGCGTTGCTACCCTTGGCAAATGAACCGGGCAGTAGAAGGCAGGCCGCTCCGCGCCGACGCCGCGCGCAATGTGGACAAGATCATTACCGCTGCCCGCCAGTGCTTCCGCGAGCACGGGCCGGAAGTGCCGCTGCAGACCATCGCCGTCACTGCCGGTGTGGGCCCGGCCACGCTGTTCCGGAACTTCGCGGACAAGGAAGAGCTGGTCCTCGCCGCCTTGCACCGGCAGCTCGGGCTGCTGGTGGATCCGGTCATCGAGGAGGCACTCGCCAACCCGGATGCCGCCGACGGACTCTTCACCGTGATCGAAGCGCTGATGGGCGTCGCCAGCGAGGAGGCCAACCTGCTCGGTGCCGTCGCCGGCCGGCGCGGACTGCTCACCGGCATCACCGGTGACCTGATTGAATCCGTGGCCGTGCTGCTGGGCCGCGGGCAGGGCCAGGGAACCCTGCGCAGCGATATTTCGATGACGGATCTGATCCGTCTTCTGGCCATGCTGATCGGCGTGGTGGACACGATGGAGGCCGGTTCGGACGCGTGGCGCCGTCCGGTTGCCCTGGTGGAGGATGCCATCCGTACGGAACGGCCGCACCGGCCGCTGCCGCCGCAGGCGCCGCTGCCGGGCATCGCGTTCGACGCCGTGCTCGGCTAGCCTGTGATCCCCCACGTACCCGGGCGCTGAAGACCGGCCCGGCCGGAGCGGCCACGAACAGGCGCCCCGGATCCTGAGCATCAGTCCTCCGCGGGCTTGTCTTTGGCCTCCCGGAGGTGGTGTTGCAGCTTCTCCTCGGCCTCGCGCCGGCGGCGTGCCATCTCGCGCAGTTCCCGGGTGGACTCGGCCCCCGGCGGAACGAAGGGTTCGTGCGGTTTGGGACGCTGCCCTTTCCCCCCGGCGGCGCTCGCCCCATCGTCTTTGTCGCTCATTACCGAATGCTCCCACGGGGTCCCGGCGGCAAGTAGGGACTAAAGACCGTTACGGGCCGGTACGACGGCGGCAAGCGGCGGCCGGACACGCCGGCGGCTGCGTGGCGGCGCGGGGTCCTGACAGAAAAGCAGAAGGCCGCCGGCTCGTCGCCGGCGGCCTTCTGGTTGGCACTTAGGCGACCGGCAGGTCGAAGCGCTGGCCTTCCGGCTTGGACGGGAGCAGCATAAAGACGAGCAGCGCCAGTCCGCCGGCGAACGGCACCAGCCCGATGAGGATCATCCAGCCGCTGAAGTTCACGTCGTGCAGGCGACGGACAACGAGTGCCAGGGACGGGACGATGACCGCCAGGCCCCAGACGATGAGCAGGATGACACCGACGACGGCGCCGGGACCCGGCACGGTTGCGCCGTTGGCGTCCACGGTTGCGCCGGCAGCGCCGGCCGCAGTTGTGATGATGTTCAGCGCGATGGATACAATTCCGGAGACCAGGGCCCACCACCAGTATTCGCTGCGGCTGGCACGGCCTGTGAACGTCGTGTACTTCTTGAAGAACCGCTTCGCGGCCTCACCGATCGATGCACCGTAGTACGGGGCCCAAAGCGGGACGGCGCCGGCGGGTACTTCCTTTTGATCCTGCTGTGCGTAAGACATGTGGGATTTCCTTCGTTCGCGGGTGTGATGTCGATTCATCGTAGGGCCGCGGCCAGCTGTCAGGTTGTCCGGCAGATGAATTCCCGGCGGCGGGTCGGTATGCGTCGCCCGCCAGCACCGCCAACCCCGCAAAGTCCAGAGCTGCCAGCGGGGCCGCGGCGCCGCTGACAGCCTGGAACCGTGGGGTATCTAGCCCCAGCCCAGCAGCCGCAGCCCGGCAGCCGCGCCCGCTCCGGCAAGGACCACAACCAGAAAGGGTGCCCGGAACAGGAGCGCGACGCCGGCCGCGGCCAACGCGCCCAGCCGGGCGTCGAGCGCCAGCGTCTGGCCCGAGGCCACCGTGTTCACGATCGCCAGGGAAGCCAGCAGCCCGATGGTCATGGTGCCGGCGATCCTGGACATCCGGGGATCGCGGAGCACACCGGCCGGGACCAGATAGCCCAGCAGCTTCCAGGCGTAAGCCAGCAGGCAGGACAGCAGCAGCCACATCCACAGAGTCACGGCGTGGCTCCGCCGGGGCGGGAGGAGTGGGAGTGTTGCCCTGCATAGGGATCCACATCCGGTTCCAGACCTTCGTCACTGCGGCCATGGCTGAACCAGCCGATTCCTGCCGCGACGACCGCGGCCACAAGGATCGGCACCCCGGCGGGCACGAACGGCACCGCCAGTGCGGTGACCAGGGCGCAGACGACGGCGATAGCCACGGGTTCGCGGCCCTTGAGCCTGGGCCAGAGCAGGCCCAGGAACGCCGCCACCGCGGCGCCGTCGAGCCCCCACTGTCTGGGGTCCCCCAGGGCCGCTCCGGCCAGCGCGCCGACGGCGGTAAACAGGTTCCAGAGGACAAAAATGCCGATTCCTGCCGTCCAGAAACCGCGCTTCTGCTCCAGCGGATCCGTCTGCCCGGTGCTTGTCGCGGTGGACTCGTCGATCGTCACGTGGGCTGCGGCGAACCGGAGCCAGCCGCGGGGCTGCAGCAGGGCGTTGATCTGCATCCCGTAGATTCCGTTGCGCATGCCCAGCAGGGTGGCCGCGCCCATCGCGGCAACACCGGAACCTCCCCCCGCCACCACCCCGATGAACGCGAACTGCGATCCGCCGCTGAACAGCAGCAGGCTCAGGGCCATGGTCTGCCAGAAGTCGAGTCCGGAGGTGACGGACAAAGCGCCGAAGGACACTCCGTAGAGTCCGGTGGCGATGCTGATGGACACCCCGACCCGCACCGCCGGGGAATGCAGGATATTCACGGCCGCGGCCCCACGGCCGAATTCCCCGGGGCCGTATTCCGCAACACCGGCTTCGTCAGGCTCCAGGCCCAGGCGATGAGCGGCGCCTGCACCGGCAGCCGCACGGTGTGGGCCCGGCGCCGGCGGGGCGTTCCGTCGGGGCCGCAGGCCTTTCGCAGGGCGTCGATGTGCCCGGCCAGGAAGAGCGTGAACATGGCAGTGACGCAGCCCGCGGCGGCCCGGCGCGTGGCCGGGACCAGCAGTCCGGCGGCAGCGCCCGCCTCCAGCAGCCCGCTCAGCGCAATCCATTCCTCGCGGGACAGCACGGCGAGGGGCCCATTGGGCCGGGCCCGGGTGTCGTCGCGGCAGAGAACGTCCGGAACCACCTGGTCAAAGAACTCCGGCTCGCGGAAATGCTTTCCGGCACTGAACAGCAGCAACGCGCTGAGGGCTGACGCGGACACTGTCTGGGCGGTCCGGGCGGACCAGCGGAATGGCATGGAACAACTCAATCACAGCCGCGGAGTCCCCAGCTAACCGCGTCCGGGTCCGCCGTCCACCGGACGAATGTCACCGCCGGGGGCGCCGCCGGAACGGGACTTAGTGCCGGGGCCCGCGCGGTCAAAGCGGCGTACCTTGTTGATTATGGGCACTGTTGTGGAGATGGCCGGCGTCGTGAAGCGTTTCGGGACCGTAACGGCCCTGGACGGACTGGATTTCGAGGTGGCTGCCGGCGAGGTGCACGGCTTCCTCGGGCCCAACGGCTCGGGAAAGTCGACCACGCTTCGCCTCCTGCTCGGGCTGCTGCGCTCCAATGCCGGTTCCATCCGTGTGCTGGGACTGGATCCCTGGCGCGATGTGGCGACGCTGCACCGCCGGCTGGCCTACGTCCCGGGCGACGTCGCCCTGTGGCCGAACCTGACCGGCGGCGAGGTGATTGACTTGCTGGGCCGGCTGCAGGGCGGCCAGGATACTGCCCGGCGGGACCGGCTTCTGGAGCTGTTCGAGCTGGATCCGGGCAAGAAGGCGCGCACCTATTCCAAGGGCAACCGGCAGAAGGTGGCCCTGGTCGCCACCCTGGCCACCGATGCCGAACTCTTCCTGCTGGACGAGCCCACCAGCGGACTCGATCCGCTGATGGAGGACGCCTTCCGCGGCTGCGTCCGCGAACTACGCTCGCAGGGACGCACGGTGCTGCTGAGCAGCCACATCCTCAGCGAAGCAGAGGCGCTCTCGGACCGGGTCAGCATCATCCGCGCGGGCCGTGTGGTGGAAACCGGTCCGCTGGAGCAATTGCGGCATCTGACCCGGACGGCCGTCACCGCCGACGTCGCGGCGGTGCCCCCGGACCTGGCACTCCTGCCGGGGGTCCACGACGTCGTCGTCAGGAACCACCGGATCACCGCCCAGGTGGAGCCCGCCGGGCTGAACCACCTGATGCAGGCGTTGACCGCGGCGGGCCTGACGTCGCTCACGAGCCAGCCGCCGACGCTGGAAGACTTGTTCCTGCGGCACTACGGTGACGCCGCCGTCGGGGAGACCGCCGGCGCCGTCGGCTCACCTGCCGGTGGATCAGCGGCCCCTAGTGCCGGCAGGCGGCGGTCCGGCGATGTCTGAGTCGCTGGCCGGAACCGGCGAGCTGATCCGGCTGGGGCTCCGGCGGGACCGCTGGCTGCTGCCGGTGTGGATTCTTGGTTTTGCCGTGATCGCGTATTCGACGGCGGCGGCCGGCCCCGGGCTCTACCCGGATGAGGCCAGCCGGGTCGAGGCCGCTACCGCACTTAACGCGACCGCCTCGATGGTGGCACTGTTCGGACGGATCTACGATCCCGCCTCGATCGGGGCCCTCTCGCTGATCAAATACACCGCATTCATGACGGCCATCCTCGCCGTCCTTATGGTCATGCTCACCATCCGGCACACCCGCGGCGACGAGGAGAGCGGACGCCTGGAGTTGCTCGGCGGCGGCAGGCTGGGCCGCGACGCCCCGCTTGTGTCCGCCCTGTCCCTCAGTTTCGGTGCCAGCGTGATCCTTGGGCTGCTGTCCGCCGCGGCGCTGACCGCGGCCGGCCTGCCGGCTGCCGGCTCGCTCGCCTTCGGCCTGGGCTGGACAACCACGGGGATGGCGTTCAGCGCCGTTGCCGGGGTGACCGCCCAGCTGACCGCCAGCGCACGTGCCGCCACCGGGCTCAGTGTCGGCGTCATCGCCGTCACGTACACACTGCGCGCCGTCGGTGATCTCGCCGAACCGGGGCCCTCGGTGCTGTCCTGGCTGTCCCCGATCGGATGGAACCAGCAGGTGCGGGCCTTCGCCGGGGACCGTTGGTGGGTGCTGGCCCTGCCGCTTGCCCTGTCCGTCGTGCTGGTGCCCGCGGCACTGGCGCTCCGGGCCAGGCGTGACCTCGGCGCGGGGCTGCACGACGAGCGTCCCGGGCCGGTCCGCGGCTCGCTGTCCGGCGTCTGGGACCTGGCGGTGCGGCTGCAGCTCCGCGTCTGGATCGCCTGGGCGGCGGCGTTCGTGGTCTTCGGTGTGGTGATCGGCACGCTCGTGGGCAATGTGTCGGAGCTGCTGAGTTCCCCGAACGTTCAGGACCTGATACAGCTGATCGGCGGCCGGCAGGCCCTCACCGACGCTTTCCTCGCCGCCGAGATCAGCATCATGGGAATGCTCGCGTCCGCCTATGGTGTGTCCGCCGCCAACCACCTGCGCAGCGAGGAGTCCGCCGGCCATACCGAAGCACTCCTGGGCACCGCGACAACCCGGATCCGCTGGGCCAGCAGCCACTTCGGCGCGGCCCTGGCCGGAGTCACGGCCCTTATGCTGCTGGCCGGCCTGTCGATCGGGACCGGCGCCGCCGTGACCCTGGCGGACTCCAGCCAGATCGGCCGGGCCGCCGTGGCCGCCCTCGCCCAGATCCCGGCCGCCTGGGTGATCACCAGTGTTGTCCTGGCCGTCTTCGGCTGGGCGCCCCGGTTCACCGCGGCGGTCTGGGGACTGCTGCTCAGTTTCGTGGCCCTCGGCGAGTTCGGTGTGCTCTGGAACGCACCCGAATGGCTGATGGACCTCTCGCCGTTCCGGCATTCGCCGCTGCTCCCCGTGGGCACCGGCGCCGGCGGCGGGCTGGCCGGGCTCACTGCCGTGGCCGCGGTGATCGCCGCGCTGGGCTACTACGGCTGGCGGCGGCGCGACCTCGCGGCGTAGGGAAAATCTCCCAATTTGTTAAGCCAGATGGTGATGGCGCGCAACATGGAGGTCCTCCTCACGGGACCAGCCGACCAAAGACCGGCCCGGCGGCGCCCCAGGCGTTCTGCGGGATGAAGCAAATCACCTCCCTCGGGCCGGGGCTAGCGGCCCTCGAAGTCGGTAAGCACTTTGACCTTGTCCGCGGAAGCCGAGGAGGGGTCAAAGGTGTAGCCGACCCATTCCCGGGCCAGCCGCCGGGCCAGTTCGACGCCGACCACGCGTTGGCCCATGGTGAGGATCTGGCAGTCGTTGGAGAGCACCGAGCGCTCCACGCTGAAGGAGTCGTGGGCCGTGGCGGCGCGGATCCCGTCGACCTTGTTAGCGGCGATGGCGACGCCGATTCCCGTGCCGCAGAAAAGGATGGCCCGGTCTGCCTGCCCGTCCCTGATCATCTCCCCGGCGGCAATGCCGACGTACGGGTACGGCCTGGCGAATTGCTCGGGGGTATCGGTCCGGTTGACGCCGATGTCGATGATCTCGCTGACCCGGGGGTCATTCCGAAGGTCCTTGAGGATCTGGTTCTTGTAATCGACCCCGGCTTCGTCGGAGCCCAGGATGAGTCGAATTCCCACAGGCAGTCCTTCCAAAGCGTGAGTGACGCCCTGCGTCGCGGTGCTCATGAACGTGCTCCTGCCGGTTGCCGGACTACCGCCAGGTGCGGCCCCGCCACGCTGAAGATCATCGCCAGCGATGTCGCTCCCGGATCTGGGCTTCCCACGCTCTTTTCTGCCAGCGGGCGTGCGCGGCCCTTGCGGGGGCGCAGTGCTGCCGTGGCTTCCGCGGCGACGGTGGCTTCCCGTGCCGCTTCCGCCCAGCCCAGGTCCGGGCCGGTGCCTCCTTCAACCAGGCGGCTAAATGCCTCAGTGAACGGGACCAGTGCGTCGACCATGGTCTTGTCGCCGACTTCGGCCTTGCCAAGGTCAATTATCCGGTCGGAAAAGGCTCGCAGGGCGGAGGCCAGCTCCTGTGCGCCGGGTGCCTGATCGTTCCCGAGGGATTCGCCGAAGGCTCTGAGGCCTGCGCCCCACAACACGCCGGAGGTGCCGCCGGCTTTGTCAGCCCAGGCGTCACCGGCCGCGACCAGCACGGCGCCTGCGCCTGCGCCCCGGGATGCGGCGTCGGTGGCGGCTGCGTGCGCGGCGTCGATCCCCCGGACCATGCCGCGTCCGTGGTCCCCGTCCCCGGCGATGGCGTCCAGGTCCCCCAGCCTCTTCTCGGCTCCATGCAGGGCGGTGCGGGCGGCGTCGAGGGCTGCCACGCAGTTGCCCGCATAGGTGCGTGCGGTGTCACCGGCCACGAACATCTCCATATCGGCTCTGTCATTGGTCACGTGTTCGCCGGACGACTCCCCCTCAGGGCCGGCTGTGGTGCCGCGCCGGTAGGCCGGCGTTTCGGCGGGTGCCGTCCACAGGGTTTCGAGTTCCTGGTCCAGCCAGGTGATGGTCAGCGAGACCCCGGCCATGTCCAGGCTGGTGACGAGTTCACCGACCTCGGGCATCACAAGGGTGTAGCCCGCGGCCCGGAGCAACGGTGCCACGCTCAGCCAGAGGACGAACAATTCCTCGTGCTTGGTGGAGCCGAGCCCGTTCAGGATCACGGCGATCCGCCGGCCGGCATCGTCGGGGGTCTCGGCCAGCAGCCGGGACACGAGTTCCTGGCCCAGTTCCCTGGCCGGCGGCAGCGCGGTGTCGAACAGTCCGGGTTCGCCATGGATGCCCAGGCCGAGCCCCATCTGCTTCTCCGGCAGGGTGAACAGCGGCGCGTCGGCTCCGGGGAAGGTGCATCCCTGGAACGCACTGCCGATGCTCCGGGTCAGGTCGTTGGCTTTGCGTCCGAGGCGGACGACGTCGGCAAGGCTCGCGCCCGTCTCGGCCGCGGCCCCCATGACCTTGAAGACGGTGAAGTCTCCGGCTATGCCGCGGCGCTTTTCCGACTCCGACAGCGGTGCGCTGGCGATGTCATCGGTCACCAGGACGTTGTCCACCCGGATGCCCTCAGCAGCCAGCCGTTCGCTGGCCATTCGGAAGTTCATAACGTCGCCGGCGTAGTTACCGTAGGCAAAGACCACCCCCGCGCCGGAATCCGCGGCCTTGGCTACTGAGTAGGCCTGCTGCGCGGACGGTGAGGTGAAGATGTTTCCCACGACGGCGCCATCGGCCAGCCCGACGCCGACGAGCCCGGCGAAGGCCGGATAGTGGCCCGAGCCGCCGCCGGCAAGCACAGCGACCTTGGGCTTCACGGGTCGGTACCGGCGGACCGCACCGCCGGGCACCTGCCGGACGAGGCCGGAGTGGACGTCGCAGAAACCGGCGAGGGCTTCCTCGGCGAAATCGGACGGGTCGTTGAATATTCTGGTCATTGTGGGGCTCTCTAACTTGGCGCCTGCGGGGGCTGCTAGTGGATGTGGCTTCCGCCGTTGATGTCGATGGTGGTTCCGGTGAGGTATCCGGATTCCTCGGAGGAGAGGAATGTGATGACGGCCGCTATTTCTTCGGTGCTGGCGTTGCGGCCCACCGGGATGCCGGCGTTGATGGCCGCTTCCTGCTCGTCGGTGCTGCCCACACGGATGTTGGTGTCCACGGCGCCGGGGGTGATGGCGTTGACGGTCACTCCGGTGCTGCCGATCTCGCGGGCCAGCGCCTTGGTGAAGCCGAGGACCGCGGCCTTGGCGGCGGAGTAGGGGACCTTGCCGAAGACGCCTCCGCCGCGCTGGGCCGACACGGAGGACATGTTGATGATCCGGCCCCAGCCGCTGGCGATCATGTCCGGGAGGAAGGCCTTGGTCACCAGGTAGGTGCCGGTGGAGTTCACGGCCATGACTTTGTTCCAGAGTTCCAGCGTGGTTTCCAGGAACGGCACGGGCGAGGTGATGCCGGCGATGTTCGCCAGGGCCCCGACGGCCGGGAGGTTGCCGGAGCGGACTTCGTCGGCGACGGCCCTGTAGGCGGCGTTGACGGAATCCTCGCTGGCGACGTCGATCTCGTGGCCGAAGGCCGGGACATTGAATTCGTTGCCGATGTCGGCGGCCACCTTGGCGGACTTCTCGCCGTCGAGATCCAGGATCACGACGGCCCAGCCGTCGTTGGCGTAGCGGCGCGCGGTGGTGATGCCGATGCCCCGGTCTGATGTTGCCCCGGTGAGGACGGCGGTGCGCTGGATGGTGGTGGTCATGATGCTCCTTGGGATGGTTTGTGTGCTGGATCTAGATGGGGCACGTTCAGATGAGGTCGGTGATGAAGCTGGCGGCTTTGGCGGCAGCGGCGGGGCGTTCCTCGTGGGTGACGTCGCGAGTTTCCAGTTCGAGGGAGAAGTGGCCGGTGAAGCCGTGTTCTGCGAGGGAACGCAGGCCGGCGGAAAAATCCGCGTGACCGTTACCGAAGCTGAGGTTGATGTTGCCCGGGACTGCGTCGCGCAGGTGGACGTGGGAAATCCTGCCCTGATGCCTCGCGATGTAGTCCAGCGGGTCTTCGCCGGACGCCACGATATGGCTGAAGTCCATGACGATTCCGACGCCGGACCCTGCCAGCCGGCGGGCCAGCAGTTCCGCGCGTTCCAGGTTCCAGCAGAAGCGCAGGAAGTGCAGCGATTCGGTCCAGAGTTCGACGCCGAACTCCGCCGCGCGCTCCCCGGCCCGGATCAGCTGGGCGGCAATCGTGTCAAGGTCCTCCTCGAGGCTCCGGACCGGGTCGTGATCCAGGGCGCCGCAGGGAAGGACCAGCGCCTTCGCCCCGGTGTCGGCCGCGAGGGTGAGGAGGGCGTCAAGGTGCCGGTTCCGGGCCGCCTGGGCATCGGCGTCGAGCACCGCGTTCAGGTCCCCGATGTCCCCGTTGACCGACCGGACCCGCAGCCCGGAGGCAGCGATGCTGGCGGAAACAGCCGTCACGGCGGCGGGGTCCAGTTCGAAGGGCACATGGTCACAGACTCCCGGAAGGGCACCCAGGTCGATTTCCTCGAAGCCCAGTTCCGTCATGGTGCGCAGCGCCGTGGCCAGGTCCTCATGCCGGAAGCTGATGGACGAGCAGCCAAGTCGTGGGTTGAACATCGTCGTTGATCCTCTGGTCGAGTCTTGGGGCGTAATCCGTCGTGATGCAGACCACACTACGGAAGTTAACTGTCAACAGTCAACCCTTGAAGTTGACTGTTGACACGAAGACATGATTCAGGTCACACTGACGTATCATGTGTTAACAGTCGACAGTGCTTAGGCGTCAAGCCTCAGTCGCTCTTCGAAAGGGATTCACCAATGAGCAATGAAGCTCTCGCCATGCGCGGTCCGGTCCACGGCACCAAGGATGCAAAGCGGGTCGCCATCGGCTCCGGCGTCGGCGCGGTCATCGAAACGTATGACTTCATCGGCTTCGGCACCGCGGCCGCCCTGTATTTCGGCACCGCGTTCTTCCCCACCGGTGACCCGGTGACCGGGACTCTCGCCGCCTTCGCCACCCTGGGCGTCGGCTTCGCCGCCCGGCCCATCGGCGGCATCATCGGCGGCCACCTCGGTGACAAGCTCGGCCGCAAGCCCGTCCTGGTCGCCTCCCTGATCCTCATGGGCATCGCAACCTTCGTCATCGGCCTGCTACCGACCTACAGCCAAGTGGGTCTGCTGGCTCCTGCATTGCTCGTGTTCGTCCGCATTGTCCAGGGCCTGGCCTTCGGCGCGGAATGGGGTGGCGCCATCCTGATGAGCTACGAACACGCCCCGTGGAAATCCAAGGGCAAGTACACCGGCATCGTCCAGGCCGGCTTCCCCGTCGGGCTCCTGCTGGCCAACCTCGTATTCCTCTTCAGCGTCCAGCTCGGCGGCGAACTCGCCTGGCGCATCCCGTTCCTCGCCAGCATCGTGCTCGTCGCCGTCGGCCTGATCATCCGCTCCAAGGTCCCCGAATCCCCCGTCTTCGATGAGATGAAGGACAGCGGCACCATCGTGAAGTCCCCAATCGTCGAGGTCCTCAAGACGGACTGGCGCAATATCGTGAAGGGCATCGGCCTCCGGATCGCCGAGACCGCAGGTTACGCCGTGTCCATCACCTACATGATTTCCTACCTTCACACCCAGCACCTGGCCGACAAGACCCAGACGCTCGTGGCCCTCTGCATCGCCTCGGCCATCGGCATCTTCGCCACCCAGGCCTGGGCCCGCCTGACGGACAGGATCGGCCGCCGGCCCCTCTACATCTGGTCCTGCGCCTTCGCCCTGCTGTTCGGCATCCCCATGTTCCTCCTGGTCAACACCGGCCTGTTCATCTTCGTCGTTGCCACCCTGGCGATCTCCTACGCCGTGTGCCAGAACTCCCTCGCCGGCGCCCAAGGCGCTTGGTTCCCGGAGCTCTTCCAGGCGAAGACCCGCGCGTCCGGCGCCTCGCTTGCCTACCAGATTTCGGCCATGGTCTCCGGCTTCACGCCTTTCATCACCACGCTGCTGTTCGTCAGCTTCGGCTGGATGGGCCCGGCCTTGCTCTTCAGCCTCTATGCAGCCATCGGCCTCTGGTCGGCCGTCGTTACCCGGGAAACCTGGGGCAAGCGTGAACGTCAGCTCGCGGACGACGCCAGCAAAAGCACCCCCGAGCCGGTGACCGTCTGATGGCGTCAACCCGGGCACTGCCCACTACCCGGAACATCCCCGGCGAGACCGCAACCGAGCGCACGGCGCGCGTCAGCGCCGCCGCGTACCGGATCCGGCATCACGCCCTGAACATGGGCGAGGTCCAGGGCCAGGGCTACGTGGGCCAGGCCCTGGGCGCGGCGGACATGCTCGCCGCTGTCTACGCGGACCAGCTGCGCTTCCGCGCCGACGATCCGGACTGGGAGGAACGAGACCGCTTCCTCCTCTCCACCGGACACTACGCGATCGGGCACTACGCGGCCCTGGCCGAGGCCGGGACTATCCCCATCGAGGAACTGGACACCTATGGCTCGGACGATTCCCGGCTGCCGATGTCGGGGATGTCCACCTACACCCCCGGCATGGAGATCTCCGGCGGCTCCCTGGGCCACGGACTCTCCATCGCGGTCGGCATCGCGCTGGGCCTGCGCCACCAGGGCTCCACGGCGAGGGTCTACAATTTCCTCTCCGACGGCGAACTCGACGAGGGCTCCACCTGGGAAGCCGCGATGGGCGCGCACCACCATCAGCTCGGCAACCTCACTGCCATGGTGGACATCAACGCCCTGCAGGCCGACGGAAAGACGGACACCGTGCTCCGCACGGAACCCGTCACGGAAAAATGGGAGGCCTTCGGCTGGTACACCCAGCGGGTCGACGGCAACAACATCGGCGCGGTCCTTGCCGCGTTCGACAACGCCGCCACCCAGGCAGCAGCCACGGGACGACCCTCCATGATCCTGTGCGACACGAAGGTGGGCCGTGGAGTGCCGCTGCTCGAAGAACGGGAAAAGGCGCACTTCCTGCGCATCGAGGAACACGAATGGCAGCCCTGCCGCGAGCAGCTGACTGCAGGATACGAAGGAAAGGCCGGCCGATGAGCACCGCCACCGTACCGAAGCTGAAGACCTCGGCCATGATCGCGTCCTTCGCGGATCCTGGCCAAAGGACCGTGTCCGCACCCTTCGGGCACGCCCTGGTCAAAGCCGCCCAGGAGAACGACAGGATCGTGGGCCTGACCGCGGACCTGGGCAAGTATACGGACATGCACATCTTCGCGCAGGCCTACCCGGAGCGGTTCTTCCAGATGGGCATGGCCGAACAGTTGCTCTTCGGCGCCGCCGCCGGCCTTGCCGAGACCGGGCTGGTGCCCTTCGCATCCACCTACTCCGTGTTCGCGGCCCGGCGGGCCTATGACTTCCTGTGCCTGGACAGCGCGGAACCCAACCTCAACGTGAACATCGTGGGAGGCCTTCCCGGTCTCACCACCGGCTATGGTCCCAGCCACCAGGCCACCGAGGACATGGCGATCTTCCGCGGCATGCCCAACCTCACCATCGTGGATCCGTGCGATTCGCTGGACATCGAGCAGGCCGTTCCCCAGCTCGCGGCCAGCGACGGGCCGACGTACCTGCGGCTGCTGCGCGGCAACGTTCCCACAGTGCTGGACGAATACGACTACACCTTCGAACTCGGCAAGGCGAAGGTGATCCGCGGCGGCAACGACGTCGTGTTCGTCTCCAGCGGGCTGATGACCATGAGGGCCCTGCAGGCCGCAAAGGCACTCGCGGCACACAACGTGGATGTCGCCGTCGTCCACGCCCCCACCATCAAGCCCTTCGACACCGCCACTGTGCTGGCGGAGCTGAACACCGACCGGCTCGCGGTGACGCTGGAGAACCACAGCGTGATCGGCGGACTGTTTGAAACGGTCGCCTCGGCAGTGGTCACTGCAGGGCTCGGCAAGCGGGTGGTGCCAGTTGCCTTGCCGGATGAGTTCCTCGACGCCGGCGCCCTGCCCACCCTGCACGAACGGTACGGGCTCTCCGTACAGCGGATCGTGGCAAAAGTCCTGGCAGAACTCGGCTGACCCGGACCGCAGCACAGAAGCGCGGAACCGGTCACTTCCGGTTCCGCGCTTCTGCCGTAACATCAACTGTTAACACACCGAGTGTAAACAGTCGACCCCTGACATTGAGGACTAAACGATGGCCGGAGCCACAGCACCGCTTCTTGGACTGGAAAAGAAGAGCCTCCGTGAGCAGGCGCTTTCCGCCCTCCGCATCGCCATCACCAGCGGGGAACTCGAGCCCGGACGGCACCTCGTGGAAACCGAGCTTTCCGACATGCTCCAGATCAGCCGCGGGACCCTCCGGGAGGCGCTGCGGCAGCTGGAGCAGGAGGGCCTGCTATCCGCAGGACCACGCGGCCGGCTGTCAGTGCGCCACCTGGACGCCAAGGAAATCAGGGACATTTACTCTGTGCGCGCCGCCTTGGAATCACTGGCAGCCCGCACTCTCTGCGAATTGCCCGACCGGCAACGCGTCATTGCCTCCCTGCGGGGGGCCATCGATGCCATGTCGGCGGCCACGAAGGGCACCCTCGAAGAGAGGATCGAATCCGACCTCGAGTTCCACCGCACCATGTGCCGCCTCACCGGCAATGAAACCCTGCTTCATTCCTGGGAGTCGCTGGAAGGCTCCATCCGGATGTCCATCATGTTCGCCGGACTCGAAAAAGGCGTCAAGAACATGAGCGTGGACCGGCACCACGATATCGTGGCCGCGATCGAGACCGGCGATGCCTCCCTTGCCCGCAAAACCATCCGGGAACACATGGACACCGCAGCGGACAGTCTCGTCGCCTAATATCTCTCGCGCCTGTCACCAGCGCAGGAGAACGCCGGCAACAGCGCATACGTCCTTGTGACCCCGGCGAATCGCATTCCTGCGCACGGGACCGAGACCCAGGTGTGCATCCTCCCGCCGGGGGCTTAACGCTGATGCGGGCGGCAAAACCGGGACGAGGGGTGGATGGCCGTGACCGCGATGCATTGCTTCTCGTTACTGCTCATCCGGAGAACCTCATCTCCGGCAGCATGGCGGACAGAGTCTGCAGTCAAGGGATGGCAATCCGAATGTTTCATATTGTTGGCCGCGGCCGAGCCAGGTGAACGGCCAACGGCCTAGTGTGCCGGGTGGCTGTCGGCCGAGATCTGGGCCAGGACCTGGGCCGGCCGGTTGGTGGTGATCTCGTGGATGCCGAGTTCCCGGCACAGCGCGACATCGTCCTCGGAGTCCACCGTCCACACCCGGAACCGGCGGCCGGAGTCGCGCCAGCGCCGGACGGTCCGGGCGTGCCCGCGGACGTAGCCGATGCCGGGTCCGGCCAGGCCCACCTCGCAGTTGTCCAGGATCCGCTCCCCCTCGGCCTGCGCGGCCTTCATAACGTTCGCCAGCGCCCCGCCCGTGAGCGCGCCGAGGCCGAGTTCCCCGCGGATCTCCGCCACCTTGACGTCGTCCACGAGCTGGCAGACGGCCGACGCCGGGACGACCTTGAGCAGGTGCTTCACCGAGTCCGGGCTGAAGCTCATGAAAGACACCCTGACATTGTCCAGCATGGACGTCGACGGGTCCCAGCCCTCGGCCGTGAGGACCTCAAGGACCCGGTCTTCGAGCTTGAGCTGGTAGGGACTGGGGTGTTTAAGCTCAATCGCGAGACCAATTTCCCTCCCGGCACCGCGCAGGATGCCCAGCAGTTCGGGAAGGGTCAGGAGCTGCGCGGACCCGCCGCCGTATTCGACCGGAATCCTCGCCCCTTTCCAGGAGGAGAAGTCCAGCAGCCGCAGTTCCGCCAGGGTCCGGTCCGCCACGGGTCCGGTGCCGTCCGAAGTCCGGTCCAGGCTGGCGTCGTGCAGCAGCACCGCGTGCTGGTCCCGGGTGAGGTGGATATCGCATTCCACGCCGTCGGCGCCGTCGGCGATTGCCTGCAGGTACGCGGCGCGGGTGTGTTCGGCGAAGGCACCGCTGGATCCCCGGTGGGCGTAGACCAGGGGGCGGGCGGCGGACTCGTCAGTCGTCATGCTGACACGTTAGCGGACGGCGCCCGCCAAGGCGGGCACTAGGCTGGGCACATGCAGGTGAACACTGAGCCAAGAACCCGGCCCGCGGCCACTTCCGACGCCGAGAAGGCCGCCGCGCTGCGCAAGATGAAGCTGCTGGCCGTGTCGCTGCTGATCGTGATGGCCGTCATCTTCGTGATCGCCTTCGCACTGCAGAAGCAGTACCCCTGGCTCGAATACGTCCGGGCCGCGGCCGAGGGCGGAATGGTGGGCGCCCTCGCCGACTGGTTCGCCGTGACGGCCCTGTTCAAGTACCCGATGGGCCTCAAGATCCCGCATACCGCCATCATCCCGCAGCGCAAGGACCAGATCGGCGCCTCGCTCGGCGAATTCGTGGAAACCAACTTCCTCTCCGAGCAGGTGGTCCAGGAAAAACTGGCGACCGTTGACATCGCCCGGAAGGCCGGCGCCTGGCTGTCCGGCCCCGGCGGTGCCGAGCGCGTGGCCAAGGAAGGTGCCGCCGTCCTCCGCGGCGCGTTCACGGTCCTGAACGACGACGACGTCCAGGCCGTGATCGAGGGGATGGTCCGCCGGCATATCCTCACTCCGCCGTGGGGACCGCCGGTGGGCCGGATCGCCCAGAAGATCTTCGACGACGGACACCATCACGCGTTCGTGGATGTGCTGGTCGACCGCACGGTGGACTGGGTACGGGACAACCAGGAGACCGTCAACAGGCTGGTCACGGACCGCTCGCCGACGTGGGTGCCGTCGTTCGTGGACGGGCTCGTGGGCGACAAGGTCTACATGGAGGTCCTGAAATTCACCCGGGCGGTGCAATCCGATCCGCAGCACCAGGTCCGCCAGTCCATCGACAAGTACCTCAAGGAACTCGCGCAGGACCTGCAGCACGATCCGGTCATGATCGCCCGCGCCGAAGGCATCAAGGCCCAGGTCCTGGGCGACCCCGAGATCCGGGAGCTCGCCTCCCGCACGTGGGGCACCATCAAGGCTGCCCTGCTCTCCGCGGTGGACGATCCGCACAGCGAACTGACCGTGAGGTTCAAGGCCGCCGTGCACGACTTCGGCACGCGTCTGGTGGTCGATCCGGAGCTGGCCGGCAAGGTCAACACGTGGATCGGCGACGCCGCAGGCTACCTCGTGAGGACCTACCGCTCGGACATCGCCGGCGTGATCTCGGACACCGTGGCCCGCTGGGACGCCGAGGAGACCTCGCAGAAGATCGAACTCCAGATCGGCAAGGACCTGCAGTTCATCCGGATCAACGGCACCGTTGTGGGCGCCCTCGCCGGGCTGGCCATCTTCACCGTGGCGCACCTGGTGTTCGGCTGACTCACCGTGGCGCATCTGCGTTCCGCTGACGCTGCGTTCGGCTAGCGCTGCGTTCGGCTACGCAGCAGCGACCTTCGCCTTGGTCCGGCCAGGCACGGCGAAAACCGTGAACGCGAGTGCCGCGAGTGCCGTGACTACCAGCAGCAGCAGCCCGATCGAATAGCTGCGCGTCGCAGCGTCGTACGTGGCGCCCATGACCAGCGGCGGGAAGTACCCGCCCAGTCCGCCGGCTGCGCTGACCACGCCGCTGATGCTGCCCACCTTGCCCGCCGGGGCGAGCACGCCCACCCAGGCGAATACCCCGCCCGTCCCGAGACCCAGCGCCGCGGCCATGGCGACGAACGTCAGGCCGGCGGGGACATCGCCGTCGGGCTGCAGGTTCACCACCCAGGCGAGCACGGCGACGCCGGCGAGCGACACGATCACCACGGGTTTGGGGCCGAACTTGTCGGCGAGGACGCCGCCCACCGGCCGGGCCAGCACGGCGGCAAGCGCGAACCCTGCGGTGCGGGCACCGGCCGCGCTGGGATCGAAGCTGTAAATATCGCGGAGGTAGGTGGGCAGGTACGTGGCGAAGGAGACGAAGCCGCCGAAGACAACGGCGTAGAGGAAGCACATCTTCCAGGTGACCGGGGTGCGCACGGCGTCGGCGAGCTTGGGCAGCACGGGGGTGGTGCTGCGGGTCCAGCCCGGGGCTTCCTTCATCAGGAACCAGACGAGCGCCGCCATCACGGCCAGGATCGCGGCGATCAGCAGGTGGGTGGGGAAATAACCGATTCCGGCCACCAGCCGCGGGTTAAGGAAGGCGGCCAGCGCCGTGCCGCCCATGCCGGCGCCGAAGACACCGGTGGCGAAGCCGCGCCGGGACGGTTCGTACCAGCCGCTGACAAAGGGGATCCCGACGGCGAAGACCGTCCCGGCCACGCCCAGAAGCAGCCCGGCACCGAGGACCAGGGCGAAGGAGTTGAGGAGGCCGCCGACTGCCACGAGCAGGATCGGCAGGATGGAGGCCAGCAGGACGAACGTGAACATGGCGCGGCCGCCGTACTTGTCCGTCAGCGTGCCGACGACGATCCGGCCCAGCGAGCCGACGAACACCGGCATGGCAACGAGCACGCCGGTGGTGGCCGGGTTCAGCTGGAGGGTCTGCGTGTAGAAGGCGCCGAGGGTGGCCACCGAGTTCCAGGCCCAGAAGCCCGCCACCGAGGCCGAGGTGGCGAGCACGAGGTTGAGTGTCCGCCCCGCGGGGGCGGTCCGGGGAAGCGGTGCGGATCCTGCCACGTGTTGTCCTCCTGCTTCAGTTCAGCTCAGCGGTTCCGGGTGTCCCGGTCGCGGGTTCCGACGGCGGACCAGCCGCGGCGGGCGGCGCCGGTGGAGCTCCGCGCGCCGGCAGCCCTGCCTGTCGTTTTGCCTGTGGCCCGGCCTGCGGCCCTGTCCCGCGAGCGGTAGACGATGTAGGGACGGAAGAGGTAGTGGAACGGAGCCGTGAACGCGTGGACCAGCCGGGTGAACGGCCAGATCACGAAGAGCGCCATGCCCACCAGGGTGTGCAGGTGGAAGGAGAAGGGCGCCCCGGCCATGGCCGCGATGTCCGGCTGGAAGATGAACAGGGACCGGAACCAGGGGGCCACGGTCTCGCGGTAGTTGTGGCCGTGTTCGCCCTCGAAGACACTCGCCAGGGTGGTCCACAGGCCGAACACGATCGCTGCGGTGAGCACCACGTACATGGTCTTGTCGTTCTTGGTGGTGGCCATGAACACCGGGCCCGTGGTGCGGCGGCGGTAGATCAGGAGGATGATCCCGCCCAGGGTCCCCACCCCGGCGATCCCGCCGACGAACAGGGCGTTGAAGTGGTAGAACTCCTGGCTCATCCCCACCGCCTGGGTCCAGGCCATCGGAATGACCAGGCCGAAGAAGTGGCCCGCGATCACGGCAAGCAGGCCGAAGTGGAACAGCGGCGAGGCGATCCGCAGCAGCCTGGACTCGTAGAGCTGGGAGGATCTGGTGGTCCAGCCGAACTGGTCGTATTTGTAGCGCCAGACGAGCCCGCCCACCAGTACGACGACCATCATGTAGGGCAGGACCCCCCACAGCACGATGTCCATCTCAGGCTCCCTTCACGGGCAGCAGCCGCGGATCATAGGGGTCCAGCCCTACCGCTTCGGTGGGCGGCCCGTAGCCGGCCATCCGCATCACGGCCTGCTCGTCGGCCGGCGACTTTCCCGGCAGGGTGGCGCAGATGGCCTGCAGTATCCGCGCGTGCGGGAGCTCGTCCCGGAGCAGCCCGAAGCGGAGCATCTCCAGGCTCGCCCGGAAGCGGGTCAGCAACTCCCTGCCGGCCGCGAGGTCCACGAGGGCGGCGTATTCCAGGACCATCGGAAGGTAATCCGGCAGTTCCCCGTGGGTGTCCACCAGGATGTCGCTTTGCCGGTAGGTCTTCTTGAAGTTCCCCAGCACCTCGCCGCGGCGCCGGGTGTCCCCGTCCGTCCAGTAGGACAGGTGCAGGGCGTGCCGCTTGCCGAGGTCGAACTCGCGCACGTAGTGGGCCTGGACCTGCATCGGCGGCGTGGATTCCAGCCGGTCCAGGACCTCCTGGAAGTCCACGACGGCGCCGGGGAACTCGGCCAGCGCGGCCCGCATCAGCGGCACCCGGCCGATCAGTTCCTCGTCCGGGTAGGACAGGCACCAGGCCGCGGCGAGGTAGAGGACCTGCTGGCGCCGGCTCACGGCTGGTCCCCGGCCGGCGGGGTGCCGGGACCATGGCCGCCGGGCTTCACGGATGATGGCTTCTCCGGGAACAGCCCGGACGGGGCCCCTGTGCCGTCCCAGTTCAGCAGGTTCACCCTGCCGCGCAGGGTCGTTTCGCCCGGCGCGGAATCGGAGGTCTGCCGGTCCCGCAGGGCGTTGAACGTTTCCACCGCCACCGGGACGGGCCTGCCGCTGGCCTCGCCAAACGGGGCCGAGTCCTGCATGCCCGGGCCGCCGTCGAAGTCCAGCGAGCAGCCCATCTCTTCGAGATCATGGGCTTGTTCCGCGTGCGCCTTGGGAATGACGTAGCGTTCCTCGTACTTCGCGATCGCCATCAGCCGGTACATCTCGTACATGGTCTGCCCGTCCATGCCCACGGCTTCCGGAATGGAGTCGTCGGGGTCGTTCCCCATGCTGATGCCGCGCATGTAGGAGCGCATGGCCGCGAGTTTCTTCAACACCGCGGTGACCCGGCCGGCGTCGCCGGCGGTAAAAAGCTCCGCGAGGTACTCCACCGGGATGCGCAGCGCGTCGATGGCGCCGAAGAGGTTGCCGGCGTCCTCGCCGTCGTGCCCCTGGTCCCGCAGCAGGTCCACCACCGGGGACAGCGGCGGCACGTACCAGACCATCGGCATGGTCCGGTATTCGGGGTGCAGCGGCAGGGCCACCTTGTAGACCTTGGCCAGGGCGTACACAGGCGAGCGCCGGGCGGCGTCGATCCAGTCCTCCGGGATGCCCTGGGCCCGGGCCTCGGCCTGGACGGCGGGGTCATTCGGGTCCAGCAGCACGTCCATCTGGGCGTCGTAGAGCTCGTGGGGGTCCGTGACGGACGCCGCCGCGGTGACGGCGTCGGCGTCGTACAGGAACAACCCCAGATACCGCAGCCGCCCCACGCAGGTCTCGGAGCAGACCGTCGGCAGCCCCACCTCCACGCGCGGGTAGCAGAAGGTGCACTTCTCGGCCTTGCCGGTCTTGTGGTTGAAGTAGATCTTCTTGTACGGGCAGCCGGTGACGCACTGGCGCCAGCCGCGGCATTTGTCCTGGTCCACCAGGACGATTCCGTCTTCCACCCGCTTGTAGATCGCTCCCGAAGGGCAGGAGGCCATGCAGGACGGGTTCAGGCAGTGCTCGCAGATCCGCGGCAGGTAGAACATAAAAGTCTGCTCGTAGGCGAACTTGATTTTGTCCTCGGACTGCCGGCGGACTTTCTCCACGATCGGGTCCAGGTGGCCGTATTCGGTGGAGCCGCCCAGGTCATCGTCCCAGTTCGCGGACCAGGTGATCTTGGTGTCCTCGCCAGTGATTAGGGACTTTGGCCGGGCCACGGGGAAATCGTCGCCCAGGGGCGCGTCCACCAGGGTTTTGTAGTCGTAGGTCCAAGGCTCGTAGTAGTCCTTGAGCTCGGGCTGGACCGGGCTGGCGAAAATCCCCAGGAGCTTCTTCACCCGGCCTCCGGCCTTGAGGACCAGTTTGCCGCGCTTGTTCAGTTCCCAGCCGCCCTGCCACTTCTCCTGGTCCTCGTAGCGGCGCGGATACCCCTGGCCGGGGCGGGTTTCGACGTTGTTGAACCAGACGTATTCGGTGCCCGCACGGTTGGTCCAGGCCTGCTTGCAGGTCACGGAACAGGTGTGGCAGCCGATGCATTTGTCCAGGTTCATGACCATGCCCATTTGAGCCATCACACGCATCAGTACTCCACCTCCTGGGAACGACGTCGGACGGTGGCAACCATGTCGCGCTGGTTTCCGGTGGGGCCAAGGTAGTTGAACGCGTAGGCCAGCTGGGCGTAGCCGCCGATCAGGTGCGAGGGTTTGACCAGCAGCCGGGTGACGGAGTTGTGGATGCCGCCGCGCCGTCCGGTGGCCTCGGACTTCGGCACGTCGATGGTGCGTTCCTGGGCGTGGTGGACGTAGACCACGCCGGCCGGCATCCGGTGGCTGACGATCGTCCTGGCCACGAGGACGCCGTTGATGTTCAGGCACTCCACCCAGTCGTTGTCCTTGACCTGGATGGCGGCCGCGTCGGCGGGGCTCATCCAGACCGTGGGGCCGCCGCGGGAGAGCGAGAGCATCAGCAGGTTGTCCTGGTATTCGGAATGTATGGACCACTTGGAGTGCGGGGTCAGGTAGCGGACCACCACCTCCATGGCCCCGTCCTGGCCGAGCTTGGGTTCACCGAAGAGGCGGTGCATGTCCAGCGGCGGCCGGTAGATCGGCAGGGCCTCGCCGATGTCGATCATCCAGTCGTGGTCCAGGAAGAAGTGCATCCGGCCGGTCAGCGTGTGCCAGGGCTTGAGCCGCTCAACGTTGATGGTGAACGGGGCGTAGCGGCGGCCTCCGGTCTCGGATCCGGACCACTCCGGCGAGGTGATCACCGGAACCGGGCCGGCCTGGGTCTGGGCGAAGGTGATGAATTTTTCCTCGGAGCCCTCCGCGAGGTCCGCCAGTTTCCGGCCGGTGCGGATTTCCAGGTCCTTGAAGCCCTGCACGGACAGGGCGCCGTTGGTGGTGCCCGAGAATGCCAGGATGGCCTCGGCCATCTTCGCGTCGGTGTCGATCGCGGGGCGGCCGTCCGCGGCGCCGCCGAGCATCACACCGTTGGAGTGGCTGAGCCGGTCAAGCGGGCCGGCGAGTTTGTAGGTGACGTTCTTGACCGTGAAGCCCAGTTTGTCGGCCAGCGGCCCGATGGCGGCCAGTTTGTCCGCGATGGCGGTGTAGTCCCGCTCCACCACGGAAAAGACGGGCATATTCTGTCCCGGCACGGCGGGGATGGAGGTGTCCCGCCAGTCCCGCACGATTCCGCCGGGCTGGGCGAGCTGGCCGCGGGTGTCGTGCTGCAGCGGCACGCTGACCAGGTCGCGGCGGACGCCCAGATGGGTTTTAGCCTGCCTGGAGAACTCCTGCGCCAGCAGGTGGAACATGTCGAAGTCGGTTTTGGTCTCCCAGGGCGGGTCGATCGCCGGGGTGAAGGCGTGCACGAAGGGGTGCATGTCGGTGGAGGACAGATCGTGCTTCTCGTACCAGGTGGCGGCCGGGAACACAACGTCGGACAACAGCGTGGTGGAGGTCATCCGGAAGTCCGCGGAGACCAGCAGATCCAGTTTCCCTTCCGGCGCCTGTTCGTGCCATTTCACGTCCTTGGGCTTGAGCCCCTCGGCGTGGTCCTTGCCCAGGACGTTGTTGTGGGTGCCGAGCAGGTTCCTCAGGAAGTACTCGTTGCCTTTGGCGGAGGAGCCGAACAGGTTGGAACGCCACAGCACGAGGGTCCGCGGCCAGTTTTCCGGGGCGTCCACGTCCTCGATCGCCGGGTTCAGGGTGCGGTTCTTGAGCGCGTCCGCGATGTAGCCGGGGGTGTCCTTCGCGGTGCCGGCGGCGACGGCGGCTTCCGCCTGGTCCGCGAGGTCCAGCGGGTTGCGGTCGAACTGCGGGTAGAACGGCATCCAGCCGAGCCTCGCGGACTGGGCCAGAGCGTCCGCGGTGTGCATCCCGTCCAGGGCCCCGGTGGAGAGCGGGGACTTGAGCGCGTCCGCGGAGTAGCCGTCCTGCCGCCACTGGTCCGTGTGCATGTACCAGTAGCCGGTGCCGATCATGGTCCGCGGTGGCCGGGACCAGTCCAGCGCGTTCGCCAGGGACACCCAGCCGGTGGCCGGCCGGGTCTTTTCCTGGCCCACGTAGTGCGCCCAGCCCCCGCCGTTCCGGCCCATGCAGCCGGTCAGCATCACGAGGGCCAGGACCGCCCGGTACGTGGTGTCGCCGTGGAACCACTGGCAGATCCCGGCGCCCATGATGATCATCGAACGGCCCTTGGACTCCTCGGCGTTCCGGGCAAACTCGCGGGCCACCCGGATGCACGCCTGCGCCGGGACGGACGTGATTTCCTCCTGCCAGGCCGGGGTGTAGGGCGTCGAGGCGTCGTCGTAGCCGGCGGCCCAGTCCCCCGGAAGCCCCTCGCGGCCCACGCCGTATTGGGCCAGCATGAGGTCGAACACGGTGGTGACCAGCTGGCCCTCCACCTCGAGGACGGGCACGCCACGGCGGAGCACACTGCCGGCCCCGCCGGCGTCTTCGAAGCACGGCAGCAGGATCTCGGCGCTGTCGCCGGAAACTTCGCGGAGGGACAGCGCGGGCTCGATCCCCTCAAGGTCCAGGTTCCATTTGCCTTCGCCGCTGCCCGAGTAGCGGAACCCCATGGAGCCGTTGGGCACGGTCGGCAGGCCGGTCTTCTTGTCGAAAAGCACGGTGCGGAACGCCGCGTCCTCGGCCCCGGACTCGGCCGGGAGGTCCTTGGCGGTGAGGAACTTGGACGGCGTGAGCGTGCCGTCGTCGCGCCGTTCCAGCCTGACCAGGAACGGCAGGTCCGTATACTGCCGGACATAGTCGGAAAAGAACGGCACCTCGCGCTCGATGAAGAATTCCTTGAGCATGACGTGCCCCATGGCCATGGCCAGTGCGGCGTCCGTTCCGGCCTGGGCGGGGAGCCATTCGTCGGCAAATTTCGTGTTGTCCGCGTAGTCCGGGCTGACGGTTACCACTTTGGTGCCGCGGTACCGCACTTCGGCCATCCAGTGCGCGTCCGGGGTCCGGGTGACGGGCACGTTGGAGCCCCACATCATGAGGTAGCCCGCATCCCACCAGTCGCCGGATTCCGGGACGTCGGTCTGGTCGCCGAAGACCTGCGGGCTGGCCACGGGCAGGTCCGCATACCAGTCGTAGAAGGACGTCATCACCCCGCCGATCAGCTGGATGAAGCGGGTCCCGACGGCGTGCGAGACCATCGACATCGCCGGGATGGGCGAGAAGCCGGCGCAGCGGTCCGGCCCGTAGGCCTTGATGGTGTTCACGTGCGCGGCAGCCGCGATTTCGATCGCCTCCTGCCAGGAGACACGCACCAGGCCGCCCTTGCCGCGGGCCTGCTGGTAGCGGCGGCGCCGCTCGGGGTCGCCCACGACGTCGGCAAAGGCCAGCACCGGGTCGCCCAGCCGGGCCTTGGCCTCACGGTACATCTCCACGAGCACACCCCGGGCATAGGGGAAGCGGACGCGGGTGGGCGAGTAGGTGTACCAGGAAAAGGCCGCCCCGCGCGGGCAGCCCCGCGGTTCATATTCCGGGCTGTCCGGGCCCACAGAGGGGTAGTCGGTCTGCTGGGACTCCCAGGTGATGATGCCGTCCTTGACGTACACCTTCCAGGAGCACGAGCCGGTGCAGTTCACCCCGTGCGTGGAACGGACCACCTTGTCGTGGCTCCACCGGTCACGGTAGAAAATGTCGCCCTTGCGGCCGCCTTCCCGGAACACCGCCCTGCCGTCGTCGGTCTGGTCCCATTTCGTGAAGAACCGGCCCAGCTTCAACATTGCATCCGAGGCGGGTCCGTCAAACCCCGCGGAGCCTCCGGCAGTCATGCCTTCAAGCTAGGTTGCGGTTTCCTGCCCGGATAGGGCCGTAGGACTCTGGGCAGGCGCCGCAGGGCAGCCCGTGGACCGGTCCCGGACAGGCACCCAACAATCAGGAATCAGCAGGCCCGCAGCGGGCAGCCCGCGCCAACCCGGGCCGCAGGCTCAGGCGAAACTCTCCAGTTCCACGCCGGCGCTTTCCAGGGCCGCGCGGACCGCGGCGGCCGTGGCGACGGATCCGGGGGTGTCGCCGTGGATGCACAGCGACTGCGGTTGGATCCGGAGCACGGTGCCGTCGACGGCCTCCACTTCGCCCTTGGTGGCGAGGCGCACGGCCCTCTCCGCGATCTGCCCGGCGTCGTGCAGCAGGGCACCGTCCAGCGAGCGCGGCACGAGGGTGCCGTCCGGCAGGTAGGCGCGGTCAGCGAAGGCTTCGGAGAACACCGGGTGGCCCGCTTCCCCGGCGATAGCGAGCAGCGCCGAGCCCGGGAACCCCAGGACGGGCAGTCCCGGATCGTAGGCCTGGATGGCGGCGATCACGGCGGAGGCCTGCTCGGCGTCGTGCACTGTCCGGTCGTAGAGCGCCCCGTGCAGCTTGACGTAGTCCACGGAGGCACCGACGGCGTGGGCCACCCCGTCCAGGGCGCCGAGCTGGTACAGCACGGCACCGAAAAGATCGTCGAAGGACATGTCCAGTGCGCGGAGGCCGAATCCGGCCAGATCCGGGTAGCCGAGGTGGGCACCCACCCGGACGTCGAGCTCGTACGCGGCCCGGCAGGTGTCAAGCATGGTTACCGGGTCCCCTGCGTGCAGCCCACAGGCCACGCTGGCGCTCGTGACCAGCGGAAACAGCGCGGCGTCGTCGCCCATGGTCCAGGTCCCGAAGGACTCTCCCAGGTCTGCGTTCAGATCCAAAAGGTGCCGCCTTCCTGGGCCTGGTCTTTCCGCGGGGCGTCGCCCCCGGGTGCGTCACCCCCGGGTGCGTCACCCCCGAGGGCGTCCGGGCCCGGGGCCACGGACCGCAGCTCCCCCGGGATTGTGTCCGGCATGGGTCCGAACGCTGCCTTAGCGTTGGCGACGACGGCGCGGCCCATCATCCCGTTGCCGACGCCGCCGACGACGGCTCCGATGCCGAACGGCAGCGCCCGGCCCAGGAAGGCCGTGCCCTGCTTTTTCAGCAGGCTCCGGAGGAACATCGTCTGGATCCGTTCGCGCACCGATCCGAAGCCGGCCAGCGGGACGCGGCGTGCGAAGAGCGAGCCCCAGGCCTGGGTGGCGCCCTTGCCCTGCCCGGCAGCCTGGCCGCTCAGCGAGCTCAGCAATGCGGTGCCCTCCTCGCCGAGCATGATGGCCATAACCAAGGTGCTGGCCCTGTCCGGGTCCACCATCCGTACTCCGTGCAGCTCGGCAAGTGAGGTGGAGAAGAGTGCGGTGGCCTCAAGGAACCCCACGGTAGCGGCGGCTGAAAGGCCCAGGGCGGCCATTGTCCCGATGCCGGGGATGACGGCGGATCCGCCGACGAGCGCCCCGCCACCGGTCACGGCGACGATGTAGTCGCGTTCCAGCTTCGCGGCGAGCTGCGCCGCGGTGGCGTGCGGATGCTTCTTCTGCAGGCGCCGGAGGTTGGCGAGGATCAGGGGCCGCTGGATTTCAACGGCCCGCAGGAGCACGTTGTGGACGCCCTGTTTGGGCTGGCCCTGGGCATCGAACATCGCCTTCTGGGCCGTCTGCTGGGCAATCTTCATTGCCGGGTTGCTGCGCTTGGCCATCATCGCCTCTCGTCGGAACCGGAACTGCTGAGGGTGCAAGCCTTAACACTAGGCCACCGCTCCCGGCGCAACAGCGGGCCCGCCCGCGCGCGGGCAGTTGGGGGCGGATTGGCGGCGCCCATTCGCCCTCAACTGCCCGCGGGATCCCGCCGCGTTTAGCGCGGGGTCCGGATGAGCTTCTTGTTGACGAACTCATTCATCCCGAACCGTGCCAGCTCACGCCCGACGCCGGAACGCTTGACCCCGCCGAACGGGAGGTCCGCCTGCGTCTCGGCCACGGAATTGATGAACACCATGCCGGTGTCCAGCCGGTCCGCCACATCCTTGGCCTTCTCCGTATCGGCGCTGAAGACCGCGCCGCCGAGGCCGTACGGGGAACCGTTGGCCAGTTCGATGGCCTCCTCCACGGTGGCAACCTTGTAGATGACCGCGGCCGGGCCGAAAAGCTCTTCGGAGAACGCCCGCATGTCCGGGGTCACATCGGTGAGTACGGTGGGTTCCACGTACGCGCCGGGGCCGTCGATGTGGTGCCCGCCGGTCTTCAGGGTGGCGCCCTTGTCCACGGCGTCCTGGATCTGTTCGATGAGGCCGTCGGCGGCGCTTTGCGAGGACAGCGGCCCGAACCGTGTGTCCGCGAGCAAGGGGTCACCCGGCCTGATTGCGGACATCCGGGCCGTGAATTTCTCCACGAACGCCTCGTAGAGGTCCTCGAGGATGATGAACCGCTTCGAGGCGGTGCAGGCCTGACCGGCGTTGCCCATCCGGCCGCTGACCGCGGCCTTGACGGTGGCGTCGAGGTCGTCGGAGTCGAGCACGATGAAAGGATCGCTGCCGCCCAGTTCCAGCACGTACTTCTTCAGGTTCCGGCCTGCCACCTCGGCGACGGCCGCTCCGGCCCGCTCGCTTCCGGTCAGCGAGACGCCCTGGACGCGGTCATCGGCGATGACCTCGGCTACCTGCTCATTGCTCAGGAACAGGTTGATGTAGGCGCCCTCCGGGAGCCCGGCGTCCTTGAAGATCTGCTCGATGGCGACGGCAGACTGCGGGCAGCTGCTGGCGTGCTTGAGGAGGATGGTGTTGCCGAGGATCAGGTTGGGGGCGGCGAACCGCGCCACCTGATAGTAGGGGTAGTTCCACGGCATGATGCCCAGGAGCGGCCCGACCGGTGCGGAGCGGACAATGGCCTCGCCGCCGCCCCTGACGTCCAGCAGCTCGTCCTGAAGGAAGGACGGGCCTTCCTCCGCGTAGTACGAGTAGATATCGGCCACGAGGCCCACCTCGCCCCGGGACTGGGCCAGGGGCTTGCCCATTTCCGTGGCAATGAGCCGGGCCAGCTCGTCCTGGCGCTCCCGGTACAACTCGGCAACACGGGCAATTACCTTGGCGCGGGCCTCCACCGGGGCCGATCGCCAGTCGACGAAGGCCTCTTTGGAGGCTGCGAGCGCCTGTTCCACCTCGACCGCGGTCGCGAGCGGGAATTCCTTCGACGTTTCTCCGGTTGCGGGGTTCACTGTCTTGTAGGCAGTCATTTATCCACCATCTCCGTTTCTGGCTAGTCCAGTTCAATCGGGCCAACGGCCGCCTCCGATCAGCGTGGCGGCGGTCCGGGCCCAGTACGTCGGAACGGGCTGTCCCGATGAGGTCACCCGTCCCACTAGGCGGCAACCCGGACGGTCCGCCGCCTATTCCATCCGGTCCTTTTGGGATCGAAATCCGCTGCTCCTGCGCCCGGCCGGACACCTAGACTGAATCCATGCGCGCACTGAGAGCCCTCCGCCCCTTCGCGCACCGTGAATACCGGGTGCTGATCGCGGCGCTGGCCATCTCCATCTTCGGTTCCGGGATGTGGGCCGTGGCGATGGTCTACGAGGTGATCCACCTCGGCGGAGGCCCGCTGGAACTCTCTCTGGTGGCAGCCGCCGGGAGCGTGGGCCTGGTGGCCTTTGTCCTGGCCGGCGGCATCGCGGCGGACCGGCTGCCGCAGCGGCTCCTGATCATCGCGGTCGAGGGCGCCAACCTTGCCGTCATCGCGACCATCAGCGGGTTGGCCATGGCGGGTTTGCTGCAGCTCTGGCATCTGGCGCTCGGGGCGTTTGTGCTCGGCGTCGGGGCAGCCTTCTTCTTCCCCGCCTATTCGGCCATCCTGCCCCGGATCCTGCCGCCGGAGGATCTGCTGGCCGCCAACGGCATGGAAGGCACCCTGCGGCCCATCCTGCAGCAGGCAGCAGGGCCGGCGGTCGCGGGGATCCTGGTGGCGGCTCTCTCCCCCTCGCACGCCGTCACCGGGGTTGCGGCGTGCCACCTGCTGGCCTTTTCAATCCTGAACTTCCTCCGCCGCCAGCCCGCGGCAGCCGCACCGGCACCCGACGGCGACAGCAGCGCGGCCGGCAAGGCGGTCCCGGCTGGCCGGGCGCACGCCAAAACGTCGTTACTGCACGATCTCCGCGAGGGTGTCAGCTACACCGTCCGAACGCCCTGGCTGCTGTGGACCCTGCTGTGGGCCTGCATTTCCGTGTTGTTCCTGATCGGCCCCATCGAGGTCCTGGTGCCGTTTGTGGTCCGGGACCAGCTCGGCGGCGACTCCCGCATGTTCGGCTTCCTGCTCGCCATCATGGGCGTCGGAGGCGCGGCAGCCTCGCTGGCCACCGCCTCGTTCCCGCTCCCCCGCCGCTACCTCAGCGTCATGATGGTGAGCTGGGGTGCGGGCAGCCTGCCGATCGCCGCCGTCGGCATCATCGACAGCTTCTGGGCCTTGGCCGCCGCCCTGTTCATTTTCGGCGCCACCGGCGGCGTCGGCATGGTCATCTGGGGGACGCTCCTGCAGCGCCGGGTCCCGCCGCACCTGCTGGGCCGCGTCTCGAGCCTGGACTTTTTCGTCTCGCTGGCCCTCATGCCGGTCTCCATGGCCCTCGCCGGCCCGGCCGCCGCGGTACTGCCGGTGTGGCTGATATTTCTCGTGGCCGGGACCGTCTGCCCCGTCATGGCCGTGGTCGCCATGATGGTGGCGAGGATGACGGCGGACGAACTGTCCCACCCGCTGCACCGCAGTGAAGAGGCCGCAGACACAGCGGACGCCACGGCCGGCACCGAAGCCTCCGGTGCAGGGCGGCCCGGCCCGAAGCAACGCGGGGTCACTTAACGCCCGTCCGGCGGTCCGGAATGGGCGCGAAGTGACCCCGCGTTGCTGTCGCCCCGCTTAGACGTTAGACGCTGGCGCGCACGATCGGGATCGACGCCGTCGGGAGTCCGCTGGGGAAAATCGTGGGCTCGGGTGTCGCCACGGGTGCCAGCGGAACCCGCATCGGATCGCGGTCCAGGGTGACCAGCGCGCCGCGGACGTCGACCTCCAGCGGTGCGCCTTCACGGATGGTGAGGCTGATGGAGCCCTGTTCCAGCTCCACCTGCAGCAGCCGGCCCTGGATCTTCAGGTGGAAGGCAAGCCCGTCCCATTCGGCGGGCAGGCGAGGGTCGAAGTACGGCACCGCTCCCTGATCGCGCAGGCCGGCGAACCCGCTGACCAGCGAGCTCCACACGCCGCCGGTGGAGGCGATATGCACGCCGTCGATCGTATTGCCGTGGGTGTCGTCCAGGTCAATGAACAGCGCGTGCGTGAAGTGGTCCAGCGCGGCCGAACCGTAGCCGACCTCGGCCGCCATGATGCCCTGGACGCAGGCGGACAGAGTGGAGTCGCCGGTGGTGATCGGATCGTAGAAATCGAAGGCACGGCGCTTTTCCTCGGCCGTGAAATCCTGCCACTGCAGGAACATGGCCAGCACACTGTCGGCCTGCTTGAGCACCTGGTGCCGGTAGATCACCAGAGGGTGGAAGTGCAGTAGCAGCGGGTACTTGGAACGCGGGGTGGTCCAGTCCCACGGCTCCAGGGTCATGAAGTCGTTGTCCTGCGAGTGGACCTGGAGGTCCTCGTCGTAGGGCAGCTGCATCCGGTTGGCGGCCTGCTCCCAGATCTGGCGTTCGGCGTCGTCGATCTCCGGGTGCTCCAGCGCCGCCGCGGCGCGCAGGTTGAAGCGCGCCATGACGTTGGTGTACAGGTTGTCATTGACGACGGCGGTGTACTCGTCCGGGCCGGTGACGCCGTGGATGTGGAACAGCCCGTCCTTGCCGAAGAAGCCCAGTGAGAGCCACATCCGGGCGGTTTCGATCAGCAATTCGGAGCCAAGGGTTTCCTGGAAATCCTGGTCGCCGCTGGCCCAGATGTAGCGGTTGGTCGCGAAAGCGATCGCGGCGGCGATGTGGAACTGGGCGGTGCCGGCGGCGTAGTAGGCGCTGGCCTCGAGCCCGTTGATGGTGCGCCACGGGAAGAGGGCGCCGTCGACGCTGAGCTCCTTGGCGCGGATTTTGGCCTCGGGGAGCATCGCATGGCGGAACTCGAGGACCTGGCGGGCGTTGCCCGGGCTGGTGTACGTCAGGTACGGCATCAGGTACACCTCCTGGTCCCAGAAGTAGTGCCCGTCGTAGCCCGAGCCGCTGACGCCCTTGGCCGGGATGCCGGCGACGTCGGCGCACGCCGTGGCCTGGGCCAGCTGGAAGAGGTTCCAGCGGACGGCCTGCTGAAGCTCGGCCTGGCCGGCCAGCACGATGTCGCTCGTGGTCCAGTAATCACGGTAGTGCGCGGTGCTTTCGGCGAAGATCTCCGCGATCGGCTTGAGTCCGGCTTCGGCGTCGTCGGCAAGGTCCGCCGAGGCCTGCCCGATGGCGTAGCTGACGCTCTTTTCCAGCACGAACGGATCGTCCGCGCCGACCGCCAGCACGAAGCGGACACTGCTGTCATCCTCGTGCACCAGGGTGTCGAAGGGCTGCAGGCCCGCGGACGTCCAGTGGTCCACGGCCATACCGATGCGCTGCATGGATTCGGCGGTTTCCCAGGACAGGCGCAGCGAGCCGTCGCCGCCGTCGAGGCGCAGGGGCAGCAGCACGCGCCCGGCGTGCCGGCCGGCCCGGCGCGGGTCATGCGCCGAGTGGTCCTCCACCGGCTGGTCCTGGCGGTTGATCACCGAGGAGGTGACATCGGCGGAGATGTCCCGGTCCGCGGCGAGTTCCAGCGAGATGCCGAGCGCACCGCGGGTCTCGTAGCCGACGGCGCGGCGTTCCGTGGTGGTCACGGTGGCGCCGGAGCGGCACTGCCAGGTGATCCGGCATTCGTAGATTCCGGTGGTGAAGTCGACGCTGCGCCGGTAGTCCAGCACGGTGGATTCGTCGAGGCTCAGCGTTTCGCCGTCGATGACCACGATGAAGTTGTTGGCGTCCGGGATATAGAGGATCCGCTGGCCCGTACGGGCGAAACCGTACGCGTTTTCGGCGTGCTTGATGTCCCACGTCTCGTGGAAGCCGTTGATGAAGCTGCCCGGCAGATCGGCGTCGGCGGCCGCCCAGTGGGCGCCGCGGATACCCAGGTGGCCGTTGCCCAGGCTGAAGAGCGTTTCCAGGGTGCCCGAGTTGCCGGGGAGGTGGACAGTCTCGACAAGCTGCCAGGGGTCGTTGGGGAACCGGGCGCGGTCAGAGGTGATGAGGGCCATGGTTGGGATTCCTTTGGGCGGTAAAAGCGGCGCGGTGAGATGCTGCGGTGAATGTCGTGCGTTGTGGTGGGGGGCTAAAGGAGCTCGGCGAGGTCGTTGACCACGAGGGTGGCGCCGGCGTCGAGCAGGGTCTGCCGCCCCGCTCCCCGGTCCACGCCGATCACCGAGTGGAAGCTCCCCGCGCTTCCGGCCTGAACACCCGAGACGGCATCCTCGACGACGACGCATTCCTCGCTGGGCAGGCCCAGCAGCCGGGCGGCGTATTCGTAGGTGGCCGGGCTGGGCTTGCCGGGCAGCCCTTCGGCCACGGCGACGACGCCGTCGACCACCACCGGGAAGTAGTCGGACAGTCCCGCCGCCTTGAGCACGGCCGGGGCGTTGCGGGAGGAGGAGACGACGGCGACCTTGAGTCCGCGGGCCAGCACGGCGTCGATGAAGCGCACGGAGCCTTGGTAGGGCTTCACGCCGCCGGCGTCCACAATGTCGTTGAAGACCCTGTTCTTGCGGTTTCCCAGGCCATGGACGGTGTTGTGCGCGGGATCGTCGCCCGGCGGACCTTCCGGCAGGACGATGCCGCGGGACGCGAGGAAGTCGCGGACGCCGTCGAAGCGCGGCTTGCCATCGATGTGGTCGAAATAGTCGCTTTCGCGGTAGCCGGCCGCCTCTGGGACCGTGTGCAGGAAGCCGTCGAAGAGTTCCTGCCAGGCGCGCTCGTGCACGATCGCCGTAGGGGTCAGGACGCCGTCGAGGTCAAAGAGGATGGCGGAGGCGCCGTCGAGGTCAAAGAGGATGGCGGAGGCGCCGGTCCAGCTCGCGTCGGGAAGCTCAGTCATGGGGTCGAAAGTCCTTTCAGACGGTGGGCAGGCAAGTCGGTGGATATCGCAGTACACGGCGCACTGCGACGGGAAATCTTTGGAGGGTCCGGGGCTGCACGGGCGGTGGCGCCGAGGCCCGGCCTGGTCCGTCGCCGGCGGCGAGAGCCCTTACGGTCCACCAGCGTGGTCTCCAGCACGCGGCTGGAGGCGGGGATTCGGACGCCCGGCTGGCGGAGTTTCTCAATCAACAGCTTGGCCGCGAACGCGCCCTGATCGGTTAATGGGTGGGCGGTTGTGGTGGGTCCCGGGAAGCAGCTCATCCGATGAACGTCTCTTCCTATGATGGACACGTTTTTCGGCGCTGACAAACCGGGAACTCAGCTCGGTGGACGCGCGGAGCGCAGTTTGGTCCCAACCGGCGACAATCACGGAGGTCATTCTGCGGTTTTCCGCCAGCTCAGTCATGACCCGCCGGCCGCCGTCGATGCCGGCGCCGGCGTCCGTGGCGTCAGCGCAGAACATAGTGGCGCAGGAAGGCGCTGACGTCCACAAGCTCGGCCTTGGAGATGGAGTGCCCCATTCCGGGGTAGCTGCGCGCCGTGAGCTGGGTGTGCTCGTGCAGCCATTCCTCGGTGTGTTCCGTGGCGTCGTCGTTGATCACCGCATCATCCTTGTCCCGTCCCCAAAAGAACGGCGGCCGTGTCTCGAACGATTCGCTCATGGCCAGGAGTTCGTTTTCCAGGACGAACCCGGACAGCCCGACGACGGCCCGGAACTGGGCGGGCCGCAGACGCAGCAGGGTGCTGGCCATGGCCATGCCCTGCGAGTAGCCCAGCAGGCTGACGCTGCTGTGTTTCGCCTTGACCGTGTCGATCCAGGTGAACACGGCGTTGGTGGACGAAATGACGTCCGCGAAGTCATGGGTCAGGAAGTAGTCCAGCAGGAACCAGCCGAAGCCCTCGCCGATCACTTTCGGGGCGCGCAGGGAGGCGCAGCTGAACTCGGGCGGGAGGGAGCCGAACAGCTTGGCCATCCGGGTTTCGTCGGTGCCGTAGCCGTGCATCATAACCAGCAGCGGCGTGCCGGCGCGTTCCTGTTCCGGCTTTGACCAGACGACAGTCTCCATGGGGACACCCTAGCTTTCGGTGATCACCAGGGCGGTGCTGTGGCCGCCGAAGCCGAAGGCATTGGCCAGGCCCGCCGCAGCCGGGAGGCCCGAGGCTGTTTCCCGGATGAGATTCAGCTCGATACCGTCATCCGGGTCTTCGAGGTTGAGGGTGCCCGGGAATGCTCCGGTCCGCAACGCCTTGACGAGAACGATAGCCCCGAGCGCGCCGGCGCCGCCAAGGAGGTGCCCTGTAAGGGACTTCGTTGACGTGACCGGAACCCGGTTTCCGAGGACGGCCTTGATGGCTTCCGCTTCGAGGCGGTCCCCCACCGGTGTGGAGGTCGCATGGGCGTGGACCAGGCCGATGCCCTCCGGCCTAAGGCCTGCTGCGGCAATTGCCTTTTCCATCACACGGCGCTGCATGGCCGGATCGGCGGCGACGATGTCGACGGCGTCGGAGGTCACCGCGGTCCCGGCGACGACGCCCAGTATCTCGGCGCCGCGGGCGACGGCGTGGTCTTCACGTTCCAGCACCAGGACCGCGGCGCCTTCTGCCAGCACGAAGCCGTTCCGGTCCCGGTCGAAGGGCCTCGACGCGGACTGCGGATCCCCGTTCCGCGTGGACAGGGCCCGGATTTGCGCGAACCCGCTGATGATCAGGCCGTTGATGCAGGAATCCACGCCGCCGGCAACCACCACGTCCGCGGATCCGGCCCGGATCATGTCCGCCGCCTGGGAGATGGCTTCCGCCCCCGAGGCGCAGGCGCTCACCGGAGTCCGTGCGCCGCCTTTGGCGCCGATGTCCATGGAGACCCAGGCGGAAGGGGCGTTGGTCATGATCCGGGTGAGGGTGTGCGGGGAGACCCGGCGGGGGCCGCCGGCATCAAGGGTCCTGGCCTGCTCCAGCGTGGTGTCCAGGCCGCCGTAGCCGGAGCCGATCACCACCGCCAGGCGCTCCGGGTCGGCATCCGGACGGCCGGCCTGCGCCCACGCTTCCCTGGCAGCAATGAGCGCCAGGTGTCCGCACCGGTCCATCCTCTTGTATTCGGGGGTGGAGAGCTGCGAAGCGACGTCAGCTGCCACCCGGCCGGCCATGCGGACGGGCAGTCCCTGCGCCCAATCATCCTCGAGCGCTGCGATTCCGGAACGCCCGGCCAACAGTGCGGCCCAGGTCTCGTCGGTGGTGCCGCCCACAGGGGTCACCGCGCCCAATCCCGTAACGACGACCCTGGGGGTAATTTCAGACATTACAAACCGTGCTTCTGTGAGGCCCGCCCGGAGCGCGAGGGCGGGCGTGCTTCATGGACTAATGCCAGGCCCCCATTCAAGGGTACGTGCCGCCCGCCGCAACGGGCACACCGCGGAATCCGCTACGGAATCGGACGCAGGCTACGCGGATCCGAGCCACGGGGTCGGAAGCGGCGCAAAAAGCCACGCCGTGTCCGCCGACACGCCGGAAAATCCCCGGCGAGGCGCAGTCAAAAAGCGTTGAAACACCATGTATGGGGCTGTAGCGTGACGCTGGACAGCATGCTTAGCATTACCTACCCGTCCCACCGGACAAGAAGGAGCAAGTCATGAGAATCGGTTCCTCCATCTTCCTCATTGCCCTCGGCGCCATCCTCGCCTGGGCCATCGCCCCGGGCCTGATCCCCAACGTCGACCAGGCCATGGTCGGCTACATCCTGATGGTGGTCGGCGTGATCGGACTGATCGCCTCCCTGATCATGGCCTCCCCCGGCCGCAGCCGCACCCGCCGGGTCAGCGAAACCCGCTCCGTCGTCGACCCCAACACGGGCGAGACCATCACCCGGAACGAGAGCCGCGACGCCGGCATCTAGTCCCGCCCCCGGCACCAGCAGGCGCCGAAGTGAACGACCCGGACGCCGGGCCGGACCCCAGAGGTCTGGCCCGGCGTCCGCCATTTAGGCCATGCCCGGCTTGGCCCTCTGGACATGCCCCACCCCTGAGGCCGCGGCTGGACATAGTCCCAATATGCCCACTCCCCGGCGCGAAAAATGGACATGCCCCCGTGAACCGTGAGCTGGCATCTGCGTTCTTGTTGCTTTCCATTGACAAAGCAACATGTTCAAAGATAAAGTCAAACAACTCCACTTCATGTGATGGCTATCACTGAAGCGGCAGGAGGATCCACAGTACTGACGCAAGGGAGAGCCAGTGTTCGCCGAGGAACGCCAAGAGCTGATAGTGGGGCTCATTACCGCCAGCGGCCGTGCCAGCGTCACCGACCTCGCGGATCGTTTCAGCATCACCACCGAAACCGTCCGCCGGGACCTCGCCGCCCTCGAAGCCGCCGGCAGTGTGCGCCGGGTCCACGGCGGCGCCGTGTCCGCGGACCGTGTCAGCACCAGCGAGGAAAGCATCCTGGTGCGGACCGTCCAGCGGCAGCCGGAAAAGACCCGGATTGCCGAGGCCGCCCTGGCGCTCATCCCGCAGGACCGCACCGGCAGCATCCTGATCGACGCCGGATCCACCACCGAAGCCCTCGCGGAACTCCTGGCCGCCCGGATGGCAGCCACCCCCGCCGGCCCGGGGCACGGTGCGGAGCTGGTGGTCATCACCCACTCGTTGCCCATCGCGGCCAAGCTGTCCGGCGAACCCGGCATCGCCCTGCACCTGCTGGGCGGCAAGGTCCGCGGCATCACCCAGGCCGCCGTTGGCCAGTCCACCGTGGAAGCAGCCCGCCGGATCCGCCCCGACATCGCCTTTATCGGCACCAACGGCATCCACGCAGCCTTCGGTCTGAGCACTCCCGATCCTGAAGAAGCCGCGGTCAAGGCTGCCTTCGTCCAATCAGCGCGCCGCATTGTGGTGCTGGCTGATGCCTCCAAGCTGGACGCCGAAACGCTGGTCCAGTTCGCCTCGTTGAAAGATCTGGACACCTTGATCACTGACACGAAACCCAGCCAGGAGCTGGCCGACGCCCTCGCGGACGCCGGAGTGGAGGTGGTGGTCGCATGATTGTCACCCTGACCGCCAACCCGAGCCTGGACCGTACCGTGGCCCTGCCCGGCCCCCTGCTCCGCGGCGAGGTCCAGCGGGCCGTCTCGGTCCGGCAGGAATCCGGCGGCAAGGGAGTCAACGTCTCCCGCGCCCTCGTCGCTTCCGGGCTGAAGACGGTCGCCGTGCTGCCCGGCGCCGAAGCCGATCCCGTCCTCGCCGGGCTCCGGGCAGGCGACGTCCCGTTCGCCGCCCTGCCGATCGGGGAACCGCTGCGCAGCAATGTGGCACTCACCGAACCCGGCGGCGTCACCACAAAGATCAACGAACCCGGCCCGGTGCTGAGCGCGGACCAGCAGGAAGCCCTGATCGGGCTGCTGCTGGACCACTCCCGCGGCGCCAGCTGGGTTGTTCTGGCCGGCTCGCTCCCACCCGGGGTCCCGGCCGACTTCTACGCCACCGTCACCCGGCGGCTGCGCTCCCTGAATCACGGCAATGAGGCACCCCTTGTCGCCGTCGACTCCTCCGGCGAACCGCTCGCCGCCGCGATCTCCGGCGACGCTTCGGGGAAACCGGACCTGCTGAAACCCAACGCCGAGGAACTGGTGGAACTGGCTGCCGCAGCCGGATTCGCCACGCACAAATCCGCCGAGGAACTCGAAGCGGATCCGGCGGCTGCCGCGGCGGCCGCCGCCGCCGTCGTGCGATCCGGAGTGGGTGCTGTACTGGCAACCCTCGGCTCCAAGGGTGCGGTGCTTGTGACGGCCGACGGCGCGTGGCTGGCCACGCACCCGCCGGTCACTGCCGTGAGCACGGTGGGCGCCGGCGATTCCTCGCTGGCCGGCTACCTGCTCGCTTCCAGCCGGGGCGCCGCCCCGGCCGATTGCCTCCGACAGGCGGTGGCCCACGGTGCCGCTGCCGCTTCCCTGCCGGGCTCCACAGTCCCGGCAGTCCACCAAACCACCCCCGATGCCGTAACCATCACGGCCCTCCGGAAGGATTGACAGTGACTCAGCTCATTACGACCGAACTGGTCGAGCTCGACCAGAACCTGGGCAGCTCGCCCGAGGATGTGATCCGGCACCTGGCAGGCAAAGTTGCGGCCAACGGACGCGCCACCGAAGTCGAAGGCCTCTTCGCCGACGCCTTCGCCCGGGAGTCGAAGACCGCCACCGGCGTCCCCGGCGGCATCGCCATCCCGCACTGCCGTTCGACGGCGGTCACCGAACCGACCCTGGCGATGGCACGGCTGTCCCGGCCCGTCGACTTCGGCGCCAAGGACGGTCCGGCGGACCTGATCTTCTTCATCGCGGCCCCCGAAGGCGCGGACCAGGAGCACCTCAAGCTCCTCTCCAAGCTGGCCAGGTCCCTGATCAAGAAGGATTTCACCGCGGCCCTGCGTGCCGCGACGTCGCCGGCCGAAATCGTGGAACTCGTCGAAGGTGCCCTTGCCGATAAACCCGCACCGGCAGCGGCCGCACCGGCACCCGTTTCGACAGGCGCAACCACCGCGGCCGGGGCGGCACGTCCCAAGCGCCTCGTCGCCGTGACCGCCTGCCCCACCGGCATCGCCCACACCTACATGGCCGCCGATTCCCTCGTGGCCGCGGCCAAGGAAGCCGGCGTGGACCTGCAGGTGGAGACCCAGGGCTCGTCCGGCGCCAAGCCGCTGGATCCCGCGGTGATCGCCGCCGCCGACGCCGTGATCTTCGCCGTCGACGTCGATGTCCGCGGCAAGGAACGCTTCGCCGGCATGCCGGTCATCAACGCGCCCGTCAAGCGCGGCATCGACGAACCGGACAAGATGGTCCAGGAAGCCCTCGCCGCGGCGGACAATCCGAACGCCCGCCGCGTGCCGCACTTCGGTGCCGAAGAGCAGGCCCAGAATGACGCCGCAGAAAAGGGCGAGCACATCGGCCAGAAGCTCAAGAGGGCCCTGCTCACCGGTGTCAGCTACATGATTCCGTTTGTGGCCGGCGGCGGCCTGCTGATCGCCCTCGGCTTCCTGTTGGGCGGCTACGACATCACCGCCGTTGCTAACAAGGTGGTTGTGGAGAACAACTTCGGCAACCTTCCCGAGGGCGGGCTGGCGATCTACCTCGGCGCAGTGCTGTTCAAGATCGGTGCCCTGTCCATGGGCTTCCTGGTTCCCGCACTGGCTGGCTACATCGCCTTCGCAATCGCCGACCGGCCGGGCATCGCACCGGGCTTCGTGGCCGGCGCCGTCGCTGGCTTTATGGGTGCCGGCTTCCTCGGCGGCATCGTCGGCGGCCTGCTCGCGGGCTACATGGCTCATCTGATCGGGACCTGGCAGGTTCCGCGGTGGCTCCGCGGCCTGATGCCCGTGGTGATCATCCCCCTGCTCGCTTCCATCTTTGCCTCCGGCCTGATGTTCCTCGTCCTCGGCGGCCCCATCGCTGGCCTTACCGCGGCCCTCAACGGCTGGCTCTCGGGCATGACCGGCGCCTCCGCCGTTGTCCTCGGCATCATCCTTGGCCTCATGATGTGCTTCGACCTCGGCGGTCCGGTCAACAAAGTTGCCTACGCCTTCGCTGTGGCCGGCCTGAGCGCCGGCAGCGCCACCAACCAGGCACCGTGGCAGATCATGGCAACCGTGATGGCTGCCGGCATGGTCCCGCCGCTGGCGATGGCCCTGGCCACAGTCCTGGACAAGAAGCTCTTCAGCCTGGCCGAGCGTGAAAACGGCAAGGCAGCCTGGCTGCTGGGCGCGTCCTTCATCTCCGAAGGTGCCATCCCGTTCGCCGCGGCCGACCCGCTGCGAGTCATCCCCGCCAGCATGCTGGGCGGCGCCCTCACCGGGGCACTGTCCATGGCCACCGGCGTCACCTCGCAGGCACCGCACGGCGGTATCTTCGTATTCTTCGCCATCGGGAACCTGGTGATGTTCATCGTCGCCATCCTCGCCGGAACCGTGGTCAGCGCTCTGGCCGTGGTCGCCCTCAAGCGCTGGGCAGCCAAGAAGTCCGTTGATACGGTTGAACGGGTTCCCGTAACCGTCTGAGCCGGTCCAGGAAATCTTTCCCGAAGCTGAAATTCCTTTTTGATATACAAGGAGCAGAAATGACCGAACGTAACGCCACCATTGCCAGCCGAGTAGGGCTGCACGCCCGCCCGGCAGCCATCTTTGCCGAGGCCGCAGGCGAGTTCGATCTCGAAATCACCATCGCCCGGCTGGGCGAACCGGAAGACGAGGCCATGGATGCTGCCAGCATCCTGTCCCTGATGAGCCTCGGCGCATCGCACGGCGAGGTTGTGGTGCTGCGTGCCGAGGGCGACGGCGCCGACGTCGCCCTGGAGCGTCTGGTCCAGATCCTCGAGACGGACCACGACGCCGAATAGCGCCCTGACCTGCGGCCGCCGGCCGGTCCCGTCCCCGTGGGGATGGGCCGGACGGCGGCCGCAGGTGTTTAAGGGCGGGTCAAGCCCGTCCCGCGGGCCCTCCCCGCTGCGCTAAGCAGCCTTAGCAAATGCTTGTCAGGGAAGTCCCGCGCCGATAGTTTGGATTCCGCGGCACCACCTCCCGTGGACCGCAGCAGAATGAGTTCCCGGCCAAAGGAGACCCCGTGGCAAGTGTGCAGGAAAGCATCGAAGTCGACGTTCCGGTGTCCACCGCGTATAACCAGTGGACACAGTTCGAGAGCTTTCCCGAGTTCATGAAGGGCGTCGAATCGGTCGAACAGATCGATGAGACCTCCCTCCAGTTCCGCACCGACATTGCGGGCGTCAGGCGCGAGTACCTCGCCCAGATCACCGAACAGACCCCCGACCGGAAGATCGCCTGGGTCAGCGCAGACAAGCCCCGCAACGCCGGAACAGTGACCTTCGAACCCCTCGGCGCCGGGCGCGCCCGGGTCAACGTGAAGCTGGAATGGGAGCCCGAGGGCCTCGTGGAGAAGGCAGGCTCCGTCATCGGCGCGGACAGCCGCCAGGTGACGGCGGACCTCGGACGCTTCAAGGAGTTCATCGAATCCCGAGGCATCGAGACAGGCGAATGGCGTTCTTCCGTTGAGCAGGGGGAAGTCGACGGCGACGCCGCCGGCAGCGCGGACAACCAGCGGCCAAGGTAACCGTGCCGACGACGAAGAGCGAGCTCTTATCCGCGCAGAAGAACTCCTGATCGCGATGGCCGCCGGCCGGTCCCCTGCGGAGTCAGGCCTCTTTGCGCGTGCTTTTCACGGCGGTCTTCGGCGCGGCTTTGGCGCCGGATCCGGCTTTGGCCGTGGTCGCCTTCGCGGCGGAACCGGGGGTCTTCGCGGGGGGCTTGGCAGCTGTCTTGCCTGCGGCGGAAGCTGCGCTGCCTCCGCGCTTTTTCTCCAGGCTCCGCTTGAGCGCTTCCATCAGGTCGATCACTTCGCCGTCGCCGGGTTCGGCGGCGGGGGCCCCGAAGGTCTCTTCGGTGTCGAGCGACTCGCCCTTATCCAGCTTCGCCTCGATGAGCGTGCGGAGCTGGGCCTGGTAGTCGTCGGTGAACTGATCCGGCTCGAAGTCGGCGGCCATCGAATCCACCAGCGCCGCGGACATTTCCCGTTCCTGGGCGGAGATCCGGAGGGAGGTTTCAAGCGACGGGAAGCTGGCCTCGCGCACTTCGTCGGCCCACAGCAGTGCCTGCAGCATCAACACGTCGCCGCGGACCCGCAAAGCCCCGAGCCTGGTTTTGTCCCGCAGGGCGAACTGGACTATGGCCACCCGGTCCGTGTCTTCCAGGGCCCGGCGCAACAACATGTAGGCCTTGGGCGATTTGGAGTCCGGCTCGAGGTAGTAGCTCTTCTCGAACGTGATGGGGTCGAGCTGCTCGGCCGGGACGAACTGCACGACGTCGATCTCATGGCTGTTCTCGGCCGGGATGGACTTGAGCTCCTCGCGGCTCAGCACCACGGTGCGCCCCTCGTCCTCGAAGGCCTTGTCGATGTCCTCGTAGTCCACGATCTTGCTGCACACCTCGCAGCGGCGCTGGTAGCGGATCCGGCCGCCGTCGGCGTTGTGGACCTGATGGAGGCTGATGTCGTGGTCCTCGGTCGCGCTGTAAACCTTGACGGGCACGTTGACCAGCCCGAACGCTATCGCGCCTTTCCAGATGGCTCTCATGGATCAAGTGAACATCACAGTTGCACGGAGGTGAAGAGCCTTGCCTGAAAGGCCGCTGTCCGCCGGCAAACAGCGAGTCCGGGTTGCCGGCCGCGAAATCGTGGTGACGAACCTGGACAAAGTCATGTACCCGGAAACCGGTACCACCAAGGCCGATGTCCTGGCCTACTACGCCGCCGTCGCCCCGGTCTTGATCCCGGCAGCCGCGAACCGGCCGGCCACCCGGAAACGCTGGGTCCACGGTGTGGGGACCGCCGGGGCCCCGGGTGAGATGTTCTTCCAGAAGAACCTGGACGAATCGACCCCCGGCTGGGTGCCGCGCGCCTCCATTAAGCACAAGGAGCGCACCATCCAGTACCCGCTGGTCAATGACCCGGCAACGCTGGCCTGGCTGGCGCAGATCGCCGCGCTGGAGATCCATGTGCCGCAGTGGCGCGTGGACTCCCGCGGCAACCAGTTGCCGCCGGACCGGCTGGTGCTGGACCTGGACCCCGGCGAGGGTGCGGGGCTGGCGGAATGTGCGGAGGTGGCCAGACTGGCCCGGGTCATCTTGCGGGACGTTGGCCTGGACCCGGTTCCGGTGACCAGCGGCAGCAAGGGCATCCACCTCTACGCGGCCCTGGACGGGACGCGGAGTTCGGAGCAGATCTCGGAGTTCGCCCATGAGCTGGCCCGTTCCTTGGAGGCCGACCATCCGGGCCTGGCCGTGAGCGACATGAAGAAGACGCTGCGCACCGGTAAGGTCCTGGTGGACTGGAGCCAGAACAGCGCCGCGAAGACCACGATCGTCCCCTATTCCCTCCGCGGGCGGCTCCGGCCCATGGTGGCGGCGCCCCGGACCTGGCGCGAAATCGACGCCCCGGCCCTGCACCAGCTGGACTACCGGGAGGTGATGAAGCGGGTAAGGGCCGGGAAGGACCCGTTCGCCGCCATCACCGGCGCAAAGCGTTCCGGCAGCCACGCCGCCGGTTCCCCCGCTGCCGGTCCCGGCGACGGCGGCGGCACCGACCCGCGGCTGGAGCCTTACCGCACCAAGCGGGACGCGGGTGCCACCCCGGAGCCGTTCACGGCCGAAAGGGACCGGGGAACCGACCACGGCACGCTCCGGGAGAAGTTTGTCATCCAGGAACACCACGCCAGCCGCCTGCACTTCGACTTCAGGCTGGAGCGCGACGGCGTGCTGGTGTCCTGGGCGCTGCCCAAGGGCGTCCCCACCAGCAAAACGACGAACCACCTGGCGGTCCAGACCGAGGACCACCCGATGGGCTACGCGGATTTCGAGGGCATCATCCCGAAGGGCCAATACGGGGCCGGCAGCGTCAGGATCTGGGACCACGGCTACTACGAATGCGAAAAATGGATCGCCGGCAAAGAAGTCATCGCCACCCTCACGGGATCAGCCGACGGCGGCCTGGGCGGCACCCGCCGCTTCGCCCTGATCCACACCGGCCGGGGCGATGACCAGTGGCTCATCCACCTGATGGACAACGAGTGGTCGAAAAAGGGACACCCGGCGACAGCCGCCCCGGCAGGCGGGGACGCAAGCGGGGACGAAGGCCGGGACCATGAGCCGGGGCCTTCCGCGGAAGCCGGCGGCGGTGGCGGGGCGCGGGCCACGGTTCCGGCGACGGAGCAGGCAGCCCCGGACCTGGCGGACGTCAGCCCCATGCTGGCCAGCTCCGGAACCACGGCGGACCTGCCGGACAAGGACTGGCAGTTTGAACTGAAGTGGGACGGCGTGCGCGCCCTGGTCGCGGGTGACGCGAACAGGATCCGTCTCATCAGCCGCAACGGCAAGGACATGTCCACCAGCTACCCCGAGCTGACGGACCGCTCCTGCTGGCCGGAGCAAGACTTTATTGCCGACGGCGAGATCGTCGCCGTCGGGCCGGCCGGGCGTCCGGATTTCGGGCTGCTGCAGGGCCGGATGAAACTCACCCGGCCCGGCGACGTCGCGAAGGCCCGGGCTTCCACTCCTGTGCGGCTGATGCTGTTCGACCTGTTGGCCGACGGCGGAAAAGACCTCCGCAGCCTACCGCTCAGCGAACGCCGGGCCAGGCTCGAACGGTTCCTCCACCCCTCCGGCTGCCCGGCGGAACTCTCCGAAGTGATCGACGGCGACATCCGGCACATCCTGGAGAGCGCCGAAGAGCTGGGGCTGGAAGGCGTGATGGCAAAACGCACGGACGGCCGCTACGTCGGCCAGCGGAGCCGCTCCTGGCTCAAGCTCAAGTTCGAACGAACCCAGGAAGTGGTGGTCGGCGGCTGGCGTCCGGGGAAGGGCGAGCGCGAGCAATCGGTGGGCTCGCTGCTTCTGGGGATCCCGGATGGCCCAAAGCTCCGGTATGTGGGGCGGGTGGGCAGCGGCTTCAGCACCCGCGAACTCAAGGAACTGCGGCAGACGCTCGATGCCCGGCCCCGCAAGACCTCGCCCTTTGACCACGTGCCGGCCGCCGATGCCTCGGACGCGCATTGGGTGAGCGCCACGCTCGTCGGGGAGGTCACCTTCGGGGAATGGACCGGCAGCGGGAAGCTCAGGCACCCGGTCTGGCGCGGCTGGCGGCCGGACAAGAACCCGGCCGACGTCGTGCCCGAGCAGGGCTGAGCGCTGCCGGCCGTCAGGAGACCGGCCGTCGGGAGACCGGCTGTCAGGAGACCGGCTGTCAGGAGACAAAGAGAAGTCCGGGACATTCCGTTTGGGACGTCCCGGACCTATCACTCCTTCCGCCCCGGCTGGGGAGAGTCAGGACGGAAGTGGCCTTATCTTAGGAAGAGTGCGGCGTGTCCGGCGGGGTGATTCGGTGGACCGCGTTCACCGCGGCCTCCTGCCCCAGCCGCCCGTGCCTGACGTCGTGTTCCTTGGGATGACGGTGTTTGCCGCTTCCGTCCGGCCACTGCTGGCCGTCGGACGGCGTGGGCGGTACGGGGCGGGTGGTCTCCGGTCCCGGGGCCTCATCCATCGATTCAGCCAAATGGCTGGCGACCCCGGGCTCGATCTCGTCTCCGGCATGGTGTTCCGCCATTGCTCTTCCCTTCCGCTGTGCCAATAAACGCTGCACTACTAGACGCTGTGCCAACCAAAAGCTGCGCATTGCCGCTGTGAACTGAAGTGTTCAACCATGATAGGTCGGCAAGGGTGTGTTGTCTGTAGGAGCTACCAGCGGACCTTCTTTTCCGCCGGGCCCTGCTTTCCGCTGACGTGGGTCGGCTTGTGGCTGTGGCCGACACTTTGTGACCCGGCGCCGCCCCGCGACTTGCTGGCGAGCATTTCCTTCTGCGCATCGGTCAGGCGGGATTTGATGCCCTTCCCCTGCTCGTCCTGCGCGGCTGGCTTGCCGTCCTGGGCCCCGGCTTCCGTGGTGTCGCTGCTTTTTTCGGTGTCTTTGCCAGTCATGGACTGCTCTCCTGTATGTGGCTTCTCGTCAGCGCTGCGCTGGATTCAACCCTAAGCTCTTTCCGGACGCCTTGGGTACCTCCTTTTCGCCTGCCAGCGGGGCCCCAGCGGTGTACCTTTGGCCGGCCCGAAAGCGCCGGTCCCGGCCCGAATGCGGCCCAAATCCGGTTCCCGGGCGCCCTCGCGGCAAAAAGTTTGGCGGCGGCACCGCGAACAACGCCGCATCGTAGCAATGGAGCGGTGAAACAACCGAAAAGAATCCCGCCGATCGGCACAAATAAGGGGCCGAATCAGCGGATGATACGGCACCGAACTCGGAAAATCCAGAGAAATCGCGTAAAATTGAAAGCCTGCCCGGAGCGGGGCAGCTACAAGTCGCAAGCAAATGACCTCCACAGGAGTCGCCCAAATGCCCAAAGACCGAAGCACGACCGACTCTTCAGCAGGCGTTATCAACGCCGGCGGAACCAACCAAGTTGCACCCAAGGGTGTGAAAAAACCAAAGCTACGGACGCGCCGTCGACTCAAGGAGTCCGACGTCAACGTCGTCAACCAGCCGATGCTCAAGAAAGCACTCGGCGGCACCATCGTGGGTAACACCATGGAATGGTACGACGTCGGCGTGTTCGGCTACCTGATCACCACCATGGGGCCGGTGTTCCTGCCCGAAGCGGACAAGTCCGTCCAGACCCTGTTCCTGCTGGGAACCTTCGCCGCCACCTTCATCGCCCGCCCCCTCGGCGGCGTCATCTTCGGCTGGCTCGGAGACAAGATCGGCCGCCAGAAGGTTCTCGCGACCACGCTGATGATCATGGCCGCCAGCACCTTCGCCGTCGGCCTCCTGCCCGGCTACGCGCAGATCGGCATCTGGGCCGCGGTGCTCCTGGTCGTCCTCAAGCTCGTCCAGGGCTTCTCCACCGGCGGCGAGTACGCCGGTGCCACCACCTTCGTGAGTGAATATGCCCCGGACAAGCGCCGCGGCTTCTTCGCCAGCTTCCTGGACATGGGAAGCTACCTCGGCTTCGCCATGGGCGCTGCCCTTGTCTCCGTGCTGCAGCTGACCCTGGGCCAGGGTGCCATGGAGGAGTGGGGCTGGCGGATCCCGTTCCTGGTTGCCGGCCCGCTGGGCCTGATCGCTATCTACTTCCGGAACAAGATTGAGGAATCCCCGCAGTTCCAGGCGACCCTGGACGCCCAGGAGGGCCTCTCCAAGGATGCCAGCGCCGGCGACGCCGTCTCGAAGAGCCCGGTAGGCATTGTGAAGGCCTACTGGCGTTCGCTTATCGTTGCCATGATCCTGGTGGCAGCGGCGAACACCGCCGGTTACGCCCTGACGTCCTACATGCCGACGTACCTCACGGAGTCCAAGGGCTACGACCCGGTCCACGGCACCCTGCTGACCATCCCGGTGCTGGTCATCATGAGCCTCTGCATTCCGCTCACCGGCAAGCTCTCTGACCGGATCGGCCGCCGCCCCGTGCTCTGGATCGGTGCCGGCAGCACCATTGTGCTGGTCATCCCCGCCTTTATGCTGATCGGCGTCGGATCCGTCTGGTCCACCGTCCTGGGTCTCGCCCTCGTCGCCTTCCCGGTGACGTTCTACGTCGCCAACCTGGCTTCGGCCCTGCCCGCGCAGTTCCCGACGGCGAGCCGTTACGGCGCCATGGGCATCGCGTACAACTTCTCCGTGGCCATCTTTGGCGGCACCACGCCGTTCATCGTCGCCGCCCTCATCGGCGCCACCGGCGACGATATGATGCCGGCCTACTATCTGATGGCCACCTCGGCGATCGGTGCCGTGGCGATCTATTTCCTGAAGGAATCGGCCCAGATGCCGCTTCCGGGTTCCATGCCCAGCGTGGACACCCAGGCGGAGGCCAAAGAGCTCGTCGCGACCCAGGACGAGAACCCGCTGATCGACCTGGAACACATGGACATGCCGTTTGCCGCAGCTGCGGCAGATTCTGCAAAGGATTCCGCGGCGGCCCGCGAACCCGAAAAGGTTCCGGCCCGGGCCTGAGCTTGCCTTATGGCAGCACGGCCCGGATCGTCCCGATCCGTTCCGGCTAACCCAGACTCTGTAGTCCAGTCCCGCCCTTGAGGCCTGCCTGACGTGTTTACCCATTGGGGGAAGCACGCCGGGCAGGCCTTTGGCGCGTCCGGGCACGGCCCGTGCCGGCCCGGCTGAGGCGCGTCCGCAGCCCGGTTACTGCGGCTCGGCCGCCAGCAGCTCGGCGTGCTCCTCCGGCGTGAGGTCTTTCTGCCGATCCATGACTGGCGGGGGGGATAGTTTGTAGGCGGCGTAATACAGGCCCGCGGCGAGTCCCATGGTGATCAGCGGCGTGAGCTGCGAGACCACGGGCAGCGCCGTCTGCTCGGTCAGCAGGATGCCGGTGGCGGAGGCCACCAGCCAAGCGATGGCTCCGGCTGTGACGGGCTTCAGCCGGCCCGGCCGGACTTCTGGGAAGTACCGCTCCTCTTTCCAGTTGATGGCAATGTACGTCAGCGCGATCGCCACCCAGGCGGTGACAAAGACTCCCTGCCAGGCGAGTGCCTTGAGCAGGTAGCTCAGCACATCCGTGAGCATCAGCAGGTAGGCCAGCACGCCCGAGACGATCACCCAGACATAACGCGGCAGGTTGATGCCGAACGCGCGGTGGGCGAAGGCCGAGAGATTCGTCGACGCGAGGAAGTAGTTGGCCGTGTTGATGCGGGTCTGCGAGATGAAGATGACCAGCACACCCCAGATTCCCAGCGAAGAAATGAACGCCGTGACCACACCCGTCTCGGAAGCCTCCAGGCCCCAGGCGCTCATGATGTAGATGCCGACCAGGCCGTTCAGCCCGAACGTGAAGGCGTAGAACACCCAGCCGAAGGTGATGCTGCCGAGGAATCTCCGGTCCTCGCGTTTGCCCATCCGGGCGTAGTCGAAGGTGTACATCATCATGATGTAGACGCCCATGTAGATCAGATAGGACGTCAGCCAGCCGGGCAGTGCTGAGCTGGCCGCGGCCTCACCGATCCAGGTGGTGGGCACCCCGCGGATGACGGTTGCTGCGACGACGACGGCAATGAGCCCCGCGAAATAGAACGGGAGCAGGAACCCATTGAGCCGGTCCAGCCAGTGCTGGACGCCACCGACCGCCAGCGGAATGGCATAGATCACCACTGCGGCGTACCAGATCAGGATGTCGCCGCCAAAATACTCGTGGAACGCGACGGCGATGATGGAGCCTTCAAAGACGGCATAGTAAATGGCCGTCGCCGCGAAGATCAGCGAGGCGAGCGCCGAGCCCAGCAGCCCGAACAGGGTCCGGGAAAAGACGCTCACCGTGAGACCTGTCCGGGCAGCGTAGCGGGAAAGCACCAGGTTGATGATCCCGTAAGTCGCGATGGTGAGGACCATGCCGATGATGGTGTTCGGCACCCCCACGGCCCCGGCCGAGGCGACGGCCACATAGATCCAGAACATCGCCGAGAACAGGGCCCACCAGGCCATGGTCAGCGACCATTTGCCGACCCGCTGGTCCGCGGGCATTACTAGATTTGAGTACGACAAAGCGACACCTCTGGTGTTGTAGTGATGCATTTATGGAGCCGGTGGCGGGAGCCACGGGGCTATGGGCTGGTTATCCCCAGATGGAACGGCGGAGGGCTTTTCCTTCTGCTCGGGCCGCGACGGCCTGTTCCATGGTCACCGCGACGAAACGCGTCTTGGTGCCCGGTGCGCTGCGGGCAAGTAAGTCCATGTCTGCGCTGATGACGGTGGCGACCATGGCGTATCCCCCGCCGGAGACAGCATCGCGATGGAGCACAATGGGTTCCTTGCCGCCGGGAATCTGGATCGAGCCGACGGCGTATCCGGCGTCGACGATGTTGGATGGATCGGAGCCGGCACCGAAGGGCTGTTCCCGTTCTTTCCATTCGATCTCCGGTCCGCTGTAGCGCAGGCCCGTCCTGTCCGCCACCGGGGTGAGGGTCCAGGTGGATTCCAGCAGGGTTGCGCGTCCCTCCTCCGTCAGCCTGTGGTCATAGAGACCCGGCAGGACCCTGATCTCCACTTCGGCAGGGAACGCCGGCCGCAGTTCCGGCGGGATTCCGGCCAGGACGTCACCGGGGCCGGTCTGTCCGACCGGGACCTCGTCACCGGCTGCGAGTTTGCGTCCCTGATAGCCGCCGAGGGCGCCCAGGACGTAGGTGGACCGGCTTCCCAGCACCAGCGGTACGTCGATGCCGCCCCGGACCGCGACGTAGTACCGGGAACCGCCCCGGAGGTATCCGAAGGACACCTCGTCCCCGGCGGCCAGTTCGATTGCCTCCCATTGCGGGCTGGCGGCTCCGTTGACTTTCACTTCCACCGGGGCGCCTCCGACGGCGATTACCGCCGGGACCGTGCTGCGGAACTTCGGGCCCAGGTAGGTGCATTCGAGGACTGCCGCCTCGGTGCTGTTCCCGACCAGCGCATTGGCTATCTCCGCCGAGAGCTGGTCCATGGAGCCGCCTTGGGGGATACCCACGTTGTAGTGGCCGAATCTCCCCCGGTCCTGGACGGTCGTGGACAGGCCGGGTTCCAAGATCTCAAGACTCATTGAGGTTCTCCAATAGCTTGGTGTTGTAGCTTTCGGGATTTCCGAGGGCCTCGGCCAGGTCAAAGGTGACTGGCACCTGCTTGTAGACGAAAGTGCCCGCGTCCACCTGTTGCTTGATGCTCTTGTATTCGTCCTCGTCGACCGGCCGGAACTTTACGATGTCGCCGGGCTTGAAAAACACCATGAAGTCCTTGAAATCGGCCAGGGACTGCGCGGGGTCGAAGATGGGAGCCGCCGCTAGACCGAACATCTGGTAGCCGCCGGCGCCGCGAACGGAGTAGATGCAGGCAAAACAGCCGCCGTGGCCCACCGTGAGGGGAGGCGTGTCAGTGCGCGGGCTGAGGTACTTCGGCACCTCCAGCTGTTGTGCGCGCGGCACCATCTGGAACATGAACGGCAGGCCGGCGACGAACCCGACCATGGAAACCAGCCACGGGCTGCTGTGATGACGACGGATGAACTCCGCGGCGCCGGAGAGCTTGTTGACCTCGGCCGCGAAGTCCAGGTCGGTTCCCTCGGGGCGTTGATGGCCGTTTCGGAACCGGGCGCCGGTCTCCCGCGTGTACGGATCGTCATACCAGACCGGCACTTCGATCAGGCGGGTACTCAGCTCCGGGTGGGAGGTGTTGTCGACGTCGACTTCGATCTCGCGCATCGCTGATTCCAGCTGTGCCGCGTCCAGTACATCGGGGTCGAAGCGGACCAGCAGGGAGGCGTTGGCCGGGCAGATTTCCGTCACACCGGGAAGTTCCCGGCCGCCGAGCCGGGCGGCCATGGAGTTGGATTTGAAGTTCGCGGCCAGGCTCATCTCCTCGGAGATTTCCACGAAAAGGAACTCGTCGCCACCCCAGGTGTAGCGCGCGGTGCCCTTTAGCGAGCGGGTGCTCAGGGTGTGGCTCATACCAGTTCCCCCAGGATCTCCGGGCAGGTTTCAATGAATTTGGTGTGGTGCTCCACGGACCTTAGCTCCGGTCTGTGAAGTACGGCACTGAGCAGGGGGATGGTCGTGGCGACTCCTTCGATGGATATTTCATCCAGGGCCCGGAGTGACCGGCTGATTGCCTCGTCCCGGGTTTCGTCCCACACAATGATCTTCGCCAGCAGCGAGTCATAGAACGGCATCACCCTGGATCCGGCGACGAATCCGGAGTCGATGCGGACACCGGGGCCGCCCGGCCAGTCGAGACGTTCCAGCAGCCCCGGGCTAGGCATGAATCCCTTGGCCGGGTCTTCGGCATTGAGCCGGAACTCGAAAGCATGTCCGCGGAAGACGACGTCGTCCTGGCGCATCCGAAGCGGCTCGCCCGCAGCGATCAACAGCTGTTCCCGGACCAGGTCAAGACCGGTGACCATTTCGGTGACAGGATGCTCTACCTGGAGCCGGGTGTTCATCTCGATGAAGGAAACCTCGTGATTGACTGCGTCGTAGAGGAACTCAACCGTCCCGAGTCCCTTGTAGCGGCACTGCCTGGCCAGCTCCACCGACGATTCCAGCATGTGCTGCCGGACGGCGTCCGGCAGATCCGGCGCGGGGGCTTCCTCAAGGATTTTCTGCTGGCGCCGCTGCATGGAGCAGTCCCTGTCGCCCAAATGGACGATGTTGGTACCGTCCCCCAGCACCTGCACTTCAACGTGCCGGGCCCGTTCCACGAACTTCTCCAGGTAGACGGCGGCGCTGCCGAATGCGGCGGCTGCTTCTGCCTGCGCCACTTCCACGGTTGAGGCCAGGTCTTCCTTGCGGGTCACCAGACGTATTCCGCGCCCGCCGCCGCCGGCTGCGGCCTTGACCACCAGCGGGTACCCGATTTCGTCGGCTACCGTCAGCAGGGCTTCACCTGTCGGTGCCTCGCCGTGTGTTCCGCGGAGGGTGGGTACCCCTGCCGCCTCGGCTGCCTGACGGGCCTGCGCCTTGTCCCCCATCAGTTCGATGGCTTCAGGGGAGGGCCCCACCCAGATCAGGCCCGCCTCCACAACGGCGCGGGCGAACGACGCGTTTTCGGATAAGAACCCGTAGCCGGGGTGCACGGCGTCGCATCCGTGGTCCGCCGCGGCCTTGAGGACGGCGCCATGGTCGAGGTAGCTTTGGCTCGCCGGCGCGGGTCCGATGACTGCGAACTCATCCGCAAGGCGGGCAGCCAGCCCGTCGGCGTCCGGTTCGCTGGCTACCACCACTGTGCGGATTCCCAGTTCCCGCGCGGTACGGATAATCCGGACGGCGATTTCGCCCCTGTTGGCGATGAGCAGTTTCTTCATGATGCTTCCTCAATAACTGCAATCACGTCACCCGGGTTGACGGTGCCGGAATCCGACACTTCGAACCTGACCAGGCTTCCGGACACATCGGTCTTGACTTCACTGAACTGCTTCATGATTTCGACGACGCCGATCGTCTGGCCCGCCTCCACCTGGTCACCTTCCTGCGCATAGGGGTCCTTGCCGGGGCCGGGCTTGCGGTAGAAGATGCCGGGAAGGGGGGACGTGACCTGATGTGACATGGTGTGCCTTTCGTTTCCTGAGGAAATAGCGGTAAGTAACAGGGCATCGGCTACCCGCCGGCGAGGGCTGAGCGCACGGCCCGCGCCACGGCCGGAGAGTTGGCCGCGTCGGAGTGGACGCAGATACTGGTGAAGTCGATGCTCACCGTTGAACCGTCCGAGGTCTCAACGAGGCCTTCGGCCAGGACGCGGCGCACGCGCTCGGCAGCCCTGGCGGGATCCGTGGCTTCGGGCCGCCGCTGGATGATCAGCTGGCCTGCGGGGTTGTAGTTCAAGTCCACATAGAGCTCGCCGACGAACGGCACGCCCATTTCCCGGCACACGTTTTCGTGTTCCGTTCCTGCGAGTCCGAACATCGGCACTCCGTAGAGCGCGGCCACCCCGGCAGCTGCGCGCATCAGCCCGGCGTCCCGGGAGAGCATCCCGTACAGCGAGCCGTGGGGTTTGATGTGGTTGAGTTCCAGGCCGGCCTTTTTCAGGAAACCCACGAGGGCACCGGTCTGGTACAGGATGATTGATTCGACTTCAGCGGGAGTGAGCTTCATTTCCCGCCGCCCGAATCCGGTGAGGTCCGGCAGACCGGGGTGCGCACCGATCCGGACGCCGTGTTCCTTGGCGGCGGCCACGGTTTCTTCCATGGTGTCCGGGTCCCCCGCATGGAATCCGCAGGCCACGTTGGCTACGTCAATGATTTCCATCAGCGCAAGATCATTGCCGAAACTGTGAAGCCCGAAGGCCTCGCCCATGTCCGAATTTATCTCGATGCCAGCTATGACATTGCCCACATTAACATTGTTCATGCGATCAACACTAAGGACTGCGCCACCCCTTACATAGTGGGCAGATGTCCACTACCGTGGACGCAGGATGTGCACTTTGCACACCGAAGCGAGTACCGGAGGACGGCATGAGAGTCGCGGACCTACTGGCCGAGGATTCGCTCCAGCTGCGGCTGCACACCCCGTCATCGGCCCGGAGCCTGGCCACCTCAATCAGCTACAGTGCCCCGGCGGAATTCCTGGACCCCACACCCTTCCTGGGCGCAAACTGCCTGCTGATCACCCACGGGATCGGATTCAACTTTCGCGACCAGCGCACCTGGGACGCCTACGTTGAACGGCTGGCGGGTGTCCCCGTCTGCGCCATCGCGTTCGTCACGGGCGTGGCGCACCGCCTGATTCCGGCGGCGCTGACCGTGGCCGCAGGCGCCCACGGCATTCCCCTGCTCGAAGTCCCCAGCGTTATCCCGGCCCTGCAGGTCCAGCGCTTTGTGACCAGCGTCCTCGAAGCCGAGCGGTTCGCCCTGACCCGGCAATCGTGGGCGCTGGCCGACCGGTGCGCGAAAGCCGCCAGGTCCGGCGGATCGCTGCGGGCAGTGCTTGAAGAAGTGGCAGGCGCCGCGGAAGGCCAATGCGCCATCTTCGACACTACGGGTGCCGTGATAAGTTGCTGGCCGGCCGGATCGCGCTGGACGGCCGAGGATCTGCGCCAGGACGAGCGCGGCGTCCGCGGGTCCACGTTTGCCCTTCCCACCGGCGGCACGGATCATTTTCACCTTGTGGTCCGGGGCGGCACCACCGGCGAGCCGCTGGCAACCCTGATCGGGCCGGCGTCGTCCATTCTGGCCATGCAGCTCAACAGTGCCCGAAAGGCCAGTCCACCGCACCACGCCAAGCTGGAGAGGCTGATGCTGCAGCTTGAAGACTGGCAGGGCGTGGCCCTGAAGGAAGTGACGCGCACCTTCCGGGCGACGGGCCTGGACCCGCACGCGCCGACGTTCCTGATGGTTGCGCATCCGGACAAGGCGGAACTGCCGCACGCCTGGCGGATCCGGCTCGCGGTCCAGGAGCACCTGAACAACGCCCGTGTGTTTACCCACGGTGGCTCGCTCTACGCGATTGCGCAGGCAAGAACGGACACTGCGGCGGACTGGGATGCGATCCCGGGCCGGCTGCTGGATTCCTGCCGTCAGAGCGTTCCAGGGCTTGCGCTGGTTATCAAGGGTCCGCTGCGGAGTGTGGACGAGCTGCGGCTCGGCGCGGCCCATGCCCAGCGCCTGGTCCGTGACGTCACCGTCCCTACCCTCGCGGCCCCCATGAGTATCGAGTCCCTGATGGTGGCGACGGCGGGCAGCGGCGCGCACGCCGCCGCGGAGAACCTGCTCGCCCCGCTCCGCAGCTACGACCGTGCCAACAACGGCCGACTGCTGAGCACGCTCCGGGCCTATCTGGACCACGACGCGCAGCCCTCCAGGGTTTGCGAGGCCCTGTATATCCACCGGAATACCCTCAGCAAGCGCCTGGCGCTGATGTCGCGGCTGCTGAATGTCCGGCTGGACACCCTGGACGGACTGACCACCTGCCTGCTGGCCGTCCGCATCACCGACGATTCGGTCTAGTTCCTATTTGGCGCGCCGGGGCGGTCCTGCCACGAGCCGGTCCGGCAGCACCCGGGCGGCCGCAGTCAGGACTTTGTACCGTTTGGTCGGGACCGACACCGCTTTGCCGCGGGCGTTGTCGGCCAGGCCCTCCCGGACCACCCGCTCGGCCCGCAGCCACATCCAGCGCGGGGCCACCGACTTGTCCATGCCCATCCGGTCGTGGAATTCGGTGTGGGTGAAGCCGGGGCAGACCGCTGTCACGGTGACGCCCTGCTTCGAGTAGGCGAGGTTCGCCCACCGGCAGAAGCTGACCAGCCAGGCTTTGGCGGCCGAGTAGCTTCCCCGGGGCAGGTACGCCGCGACGCTTGCGACGTTGATGATCCTGCCGGAGTGGCGGCCGAGCATGCCCTGCAGGGCGGCGTGGGTGAGCTGCATCGCGGTCTCGACATGTAACTTGAGGTGCCTCGTCTCGTCCGCGATGTCGTTGTCCGCGAAAGAGTGCAGCAGCCCGATCCCGGCGTTGTTGACCAGGATCTCCACGGGACGCGCGGGGTCCGTGAGCCGTGCGACGACGGCGGCCACGCCGCCGTCGTCCGCGAGGTCCGCGGCGAGCACCTCGGCCCGGACGCCGTAGCGCTGCTCCAGCTCTTCCGCCCGCGCCTGGAGCCGGGCCGCGTCGCGGGCCACGAGGACCACGTTGTGCCCCTGCTCCGCGAGTTGGCGGGCGAATTCCGCCCCGATGCCCGCCGTTGCCCCGGTGACCAGGGCGGTGGTGTCGGCCGGGGCCGTGTTGTGTGCAGTCATAGCGCCAGCCTAGCCGCGGCGGCCCGGCACCCCAGGCCGGACGGGTACGGCAGCCGCCAGCGGCCAGTTCGCCGGCGGCAGGGGCGCTGTACGGGCCGGGATCAAGCCCCTGCCGGCGGCCGTTCCGGCCAGTCGATGTACTGGGTGTAGGAGTCGTGTTTGCGCAGGTACCGGTACATAAAGGGGCAGTTCGGGATGATCCTCTTACCGGACGCCACCACATCATCCAGGGCGAAGTGGGCCAGCACCTTGCCGAGGCCCTGTCCCTGGAACTGCTCCGCCGTGTCCGTGTGGATGAAGTCCACATGGCCCGGTTCGTCGATGAAGCGGATCGCGACTGCCAGCGTGTCGCCGACGTGGAGCTCATAGCGGTGCAGCTCATCATTTCGGGTGGTGGTTACGTCCGGGCTGAACGTGTCTTCAGTGACTGCCGAGTTCTCCGTCATGGTTCGACACTGGCACTTAATGGCGGGTGTGGCAATGGTGGTCCGGATCCGCCGGGCACCGGATCGGCGGCAATCCGGGCAGGACTACGGCCCAGCAGCAGGACGGCGAGCGTGAAGCACGCCGCTCCCCCGCCGAGCAGGCCCAGCGTGAGCCCGTTCAGGGCCGCGTCGGTCACCGGGACAAAGACGACGACGGCGGCCAGCACCACGGCGGCTGCCGGACGGGACCGCGTGTGGCCGGGCGACGTCGGCCGCTCCTCCAGCCTGCCGAACAGCGCCAGTACGGGCAGCAGCAGCACGATAACCGCCAGCAGCACGAGCGGCCGGCTCCACCACCACGCGGCGGTTCCCCCTTCAGGCTGGGGAAAGTCGGTCAGCAGCAGCAGTCCGGACATTCCGGCGAGCAGGGGCAGGTGCCACAGGTACACGGTCATGGACCGCCGCCCGGCCACCCCCAGGAACTTCCGCACCCTCTCCGCGGATGCCACCCGTCCCAGCACGGGACGGAACAGCTGCAGGGCCGCTGCCTGGGAGATCCCCAGCAGCAACAGACTCAAATTGGGCGGATTGAGGTTCGCCAGCATGTTCCCGGAGTACAGTCCCAGCCACACGAGCAGCCCCAGAAGCAGGTTACTGCCCGCGATGATGCCCGCCAGCGCCACGCTCCCGAGGCGCCGGAGTCCGCCGTCCGCGAGGATGAATCCGAGCTGCTGCACGGCGCACCACAGGAAGATCAGGTTGAGGTAGGCCAGCGCCGGCAGCATCCCGCGAAGGCAGTCCACGGTGATCACCAGGGAGGCGAGCGCGGCGAAGGTCGCCCAGGGCGCGCGGGTGTGCAGCGCCGCGAACAACGGAATATTGAGCTGCGCGGCGAGGTACGCGGCGAGGAACCACAATGGCATGCCCGCCCCGGCCGTCAGCAGCTGGACCACCTGGGGGTCCACCCCGGCCAGCCGCGCCGCCCAGAGCCCGGCGAACATGATGGCGAGGAGCACTGCGGCCGGGCGGATGAGACGCAGCATTCTGGCCTGCATAAAGTCGAAGGCGTTGCCCCCGCGGGCGCGGAGCCGCCGCCACGACTGCAGCCCGGTGATACCGCCCACCACGAAGAAGAGCGGCATCACCTGCAGGACCCAGACCACCGGCCCGAACCAGCCTTGGTTGCCGAGGGTGTTTTCGGAGGTCACGGTGCCGTCCGGGTGCAGCACGGGGCTCACCATCAGGGTGTGCCCCACCACCACGAGTGCAAGGCAGAAGAACCTGGCGAGATCGATCACCAGGTCGCGGTCCGGCCCTGCTGCCTGCCCGGCCCTTGCCCGCTGCCGTGGAACCATCTGCGCCCCTTAGGAAACCCGGCTGTGTCGCCTCCATTGTCGGCCGCGGGCGGCCCAACAGCCAGCGGTGCGGCAAAACGGCCCGGCCCGGCGCCGGCGGTCAGGCCGTCACAAGCCCCAGCGCCCCGAGGACGACGGCGAGCAGCGGCGTCGCTCCCTGTATGGCGGCCGCGCGGAGATACTTGCGGCCGCTGAGGGCGAGTACAACCGCGGCGAGGAGCATGGAGCCGCAACTGCTGAAGACCAGGGTCCAGCCGGCGGCCGGGTGGCCGAGGGCGATGGCCCCGGTGCCTGCGAGGGCGCCGGCGGCGAGGAACAGGTTGTAGAAGCCCTGGTTGTAGGCCAGCGGCCGGGTGGTGTCCGCGTCGGCCTGCGAGGTGATGCCGAACCGCTTCCAGGTGGCGGGCTGCGTCCAGGTGATGGATTCCATCGTGAAGATGTAGGCGTGCAGCAGGGCTGCCAGCAGCGCAAAAACGAGGGAGGCCAGGATCATGGTCTGATCCTAGCCTCCCCGCTGCTGGACCCGGCGGGTGTGGTGAGCGTGGGAGCGGGCGCACGGGTGCCGCCGTCGCCGTCGTCGGGCTGAAGGTGTCGCGGGCTAAACGGTGCGCTTCGCGGGAGCGAGAACCCTGATGACGGCGGAGTCGTCCGCGGCGGCCAGTCCCTGGGCCTGGCCCAGCAGGAAGAGCTGCTCGGCGGCGGCGGCAACGGGGGCCGCGAGGCCGGCGGTACGGGTGGCCTTGCCGACGATTCCCATGTCCTTGACGAAGATGTCGAGGCGGCTGAGGACTTCCGCGCCGTCTTCGGTATAGGCCTCGAGGATGCGCGGGCCGCGGTTGGACAGCATAAAGGACCCGGCTGCCCCGGCCTCAAGCGCGGCGAGCGTCTTGGCCTGGTCCAGGCCCAGGGCATCCGCGAGCGCCATCGCCTCGGCCGCGGCGGCAATGTGGACGCCGCAGAGAAGCTGGTTGACGGTCTTGAGCGCCTGGCCGTCGCCGGGCCTGCCGCCGACCACGGTGAGGGTTGAGGCGAGCAGTTCCAGCACCGGATGGGCTGCTTCCAGCGCCTGCGGTTCGGCGCCGACGACGATCAGCAGGTCCCCGTCCCCGGCGCGCTTCGGCCCGCCCGACAGCGGGGCGTCCACGAGGGCGACGCCGAATCCGGCAAGGCGGGCGGCGGTTTCCGGGATGGCGTCGGTGCCGACTGTGCTGGTGAGGATCACGACGGCGCCCGGCTTCAGCACGGAGGCCACGCCGTTGGCACCGAAGAGGACGTCATTGAGCTGCTCGCCGTTGCGCACGGCCAGGAGCAGGGCGTCCGTATCCCTGGCGGCCTCCCGGGCAGAAGCGAAGGTGCGGACTCCGGCGGCTTCGGCCAGGCGCAGGCGCGGCTCCGCGATGTCGAAGCCGTGGACGGTCAGCCCGGTGGCAAGGCGGCCGGCCATCGGCAGGCCCATGGCGCCAAGGCCGAGGACGGCGACTGTGTAGGTCATGGTTTTCTCCATTGAAACGAGGGGGCTGGGTAGGTCGGAAAGTGATTCAGCGGCGGTGATTGAACGGCGGAATCAGGGTCCCGGCACGCTCGGCCACCGGTTGCTGAGCTTGCGCGTGACCTGGGCCAGGGACTGATCGTCGCCCACATTCCCGGCGAAGACGATGTACGGAATGCCTTTCGCGGGCCCGTCCACCGGCTCCCACAGGCTCACGATGCCCGGGAGCATCGGGCCGCGGACAATGGCGTGGCGGATTTCCAGCCCGTAGGCGGCGACGTCCGAGGACGTGATGCCGCCCTTGGCGATCACAAACCGCGGCGGGAAGGTCTTCAGGGTCCGGTTCACCACCGCAACGACGGCGGCGGACACCGTGCGGGCAATCTCGAGGCTCGCGTCGGCGCCGTCGGCCTTGATCAGCAGCCTGCTCGTATGGAGGATGACGTCGGCGCTGCGCAGCGACGCCGCCACGGTCCGGACGATCCCGGCCAGGTAGGCTTCCGCGCTGCCGCCCAGCAGCTTTTCGACGTCGATCTCCACGATGCGCGCGGCGCCGTGCTGCTCGACGAGGGCCTTGAGCTGGCGGGTGGTGACGCCGACGTGCGAGCCGACCACGATCAGGCCGCCGGCGTCGGAGGGCGTGGTGCCGGCGTAGGCCTCCCCGCTGCTGAGCTCGGCACGGATTTCCTGGCCGATCCGGCCCCGGACGAACGGCGGGCCCACCCGGTAGAGCAGCTTCTTGCCTCGGCGTTCGGCCTCCTCGAGACCCAGCGCGAGCGCGCGAAGATCGTTTTCGGTCACTATGTCGGCCACGATCGGGGTGGAGTCGACTGCTGACTCAATCGCGTCGGCGATGGCCCTGGCCGAAAACCTGGGATCGCCGTCCGGGCCCGCGGCGCGGATGATGTTCAGGTCCAGCACGATCACGGAACCGGCCGTGTAGCGCCCCCGCGACTTCTCCTCCACGTACTCGGCCAGGTCGGAGCTGGCGAAACCAAAGCTGGCGTCCCGGGCGAATTCGGTCTCGGCCACCGGGGTGAGCTTGCCGGCGGCTTCGCCGGTGCCGCGCATGTAGTGGACCCCGCCGATGGTGACGCGTCCGGCGTCGGGGAACGCGGGGACAATTACCACGCCGTCCGTCACCTCGCCGGTGACGGCGGCGACTGTCGCCGCAATGACGTCCGTCTCCAGCGGGTAGTGGCCGCGGAGGGTGGAATCGCTCCGGCTGACAAACCCCAGGCGCAGCCTGGAACCGGCACCGCCGGGGCCGGCACCGGCCGGTTCCCTGGCCGCCGCGGCGAGGGCGTTCCGGACGACTTCCTCGTTGCGGGCGGCGGCCTCAACCGGGTCCAGGCTCCGGGTATTCGTCAGCACGTAGACGGCGGCCGGGCGCTTGCCGTTGATCCTGTGGGTGAACGCCCAGTTGAAGTCCGTCTCGTCCCATCGGGTGAGCACGGGCAGGTCTGCAACGGACTGCGTACCCGTTGGGTCGTCGTCGAGCACCACCAGGACCCGGGGGGAAGCGTCGGTGGAGGCGCCGACGGCACTGGCCACGAGCTTGGCGGGGATCAGGGTCTCCGCCGGGAAGGCGGCCAGAATATCTGCTTCAAACGGCACTTTGCACTCCATTGTGGTGAAACTCCGCGGTGCGTGAACAATGAACCGCCACGAGAGGCGATAATTTGTAAGATGTCTGACATCTTACATGTGGATGTTAGTGTGGCATGCGGCGAAAGGAACGCGCAAGTGGGGCGCAAGTAGACTGGTCGGACAGGCAGCACTGTGGCGTTGAACGGGGAAAATTGGCTAGGAAATCGTTGGTCGGCGTCGTGGCAGACGATCTGCTGGACCGGATCATTGCCGGTGAGTTCCCACCCGGCGCGTCCGTCCCCGGAGAGCTTGAGCTGAGCGCCCGGCACGAGGTCAGCCGGATGACGGTCCGTGAAGCCATGAAGACCCTCGAAGCCCAGCGCATCCTGAGCGTGGAGCGTGGCCGCGGCACCTTCGTGAACCCGCTGAGCCGCTGGAACTCCCTGGACGCCGTGCTCCGCGCGGCATCAGAGGGGAAGGGCGACGCCGCTGCCGCGGTCCAGCTGATCGAGCTGCGCCGGATGCTGGAATCGGGGGCCTGCGAACTGGCAGCCGCCCGGATCAGCGACGCCGGCCTCACCGCCCTTCACGGGCAGCTGGAGATCATGCGCGTGGCGCACAAAGCCCACGACGTGGCCGGTTTCGTCGAGGCGGACCTCGCCTTCCATGACCTCATCCTGCAGGCCTCGGGGAACGTTTTTGTTGCCGTGCTGTTCGCGCCGCTGCACCGGGTACTGGAGCAGCGCCGGACCCAGACCTCCGAGGTGCGCGAAATCCAGGAGCACGCACTCGGCCACCACCAGGCCATCGTGGAGGCACTCTCAACGCGCGATCCGCACCGGGCCCGGGACGCGATGGACGCGCACATGCAGCAGACACTGGATGACCTCAAGGCCTACGTCCTGGCCGGCCGCCCGGCCTCTTAGCGAGCGGCTCTTAGGCGGGCGGCTCAGCTTAGGCGAGCGAGAGGAAGAGCTTCTCCAGTTCCGCACGGTCCAGGCTGGGGTCCTCCTGCTTCATGCACTGCTGCAGGCCCGTGGCGATGATCGAGAATCCAGCCTTGTCCAGGGCGCTCGAAACAGCAGCCAGCTGGGTGACCACACTCTTACAGTCTCGGCCTTCTTCGATCATCCTGGTGACCGCGGCAAGCTGCCCCTGGGCACGGCGAAGACGGTTAATGACGGACTTCATGTCTGCGGGATCGAGTTCCATTGGTACCTCCGGGGATCAACAAGATTCCCTTCCATGGTATACCCCCCTGAGTATGCGGCATACCCCATGGGGTACTGGCATCCCCGAACCCGGAAGCTTGGGGAAACCTTGGGCTTTGGCCCTCTAGGGACCTAAGCACCTAGTGCCGCCCGGATTTTCGGCGTATTGCTGGGGATGTGAACGCCGCCAGTTTCCTCGATCCTGGCGCCGGCCGGACCGGCGCAACGGGCCCCGCTCGGGGGCCGGCCTCCGGACGGTCCGCGGGACGGTCCCCGGGAGCCTGGACAACGGGTCCTTGGAGCCGGTACGTGGCCATGGGGGACTCGTTCACCGCAGGCATCGGAGACCCGGAACCACGGAGCCCCGGCGGAATCAGGGGCTGGGCGGACCGGTTCGCCGAGGAGCTTAGTGAGGGACGGCAGGACTTTGCCTACGCCAATCTTGCGATCAGCGGACTTGTGCTGCGCGAGATCCTGGACCGGCAGCTCGGGCCGGCCATCGGGCTCAAGCCCGATCTGGTGACGCTCTCGGCGGGCGGGAATGATCTTGTCTTCCACCGGAGTGATCCGGATAGGCTGGCCGCCACTCTCGACGCCGCCGTCGCTGTGCTCAGCGCCACGGGCGCCACGGTTGTGCTGTTCACCGGCCCGGACTGGGGCGATACTCCTGTGTTTGGCCACATCCGCGGCAAGGTGGCGGTCTTCAACGAGAACATCCGCACCATCGCCGCCCGGCATCATGGCGTCATTGCCGATTTGTGGACCCTGCGGCAACTGACGGACCCGCAGATGTGGGATCCGGACCGCCTGCATTTCTCACCAATGGGTCACCACACCATCGCGGCGATGGTCCTGGAAACCCTGAACGTTCCGCACGGCCTGCGTCCGCTGGACCCCAAGCCCCTGCCGGCCGGCAGTTGGCGCGAAAGCAAGGCAGGCGACCTTGCCTGGTTCACTACCTACCTGCTGCCGTGGATGGTGAACAAGATCAGGCCACGCGACGACGGCGCACCGCTGACGGCCAAACGTCCCGATCCAGGACCAGTCTTCGGGTCCTGACTGACCCTCCGCCGGCCCTAGTCCAGCCACGATCTGTCGGCTAATCTGCAGTGACGGCCCACAGCCGGGCATCAGTGGCGATCACGAGGAGCGAAGTTGTCTAATCACACTTACAGCATTTCTGAAATTGTCGGAACTTCGAAGGACGGCATCGACGCTGCCGTCCGCAACGGTATTGCCGAGGCGGCCAAGACCCTGCGGAACCTCGACTGGTTCGAGGTCAAGGAAGTCCGCGGCCACCTCGAAAACGGCGAGGTGGCCGACTGGCAGGTGACGATCAAGCTGGGGTTCCGTCTGGAGCGCTGACCTCGGGCGCCGCGGCGCCGGCCACGGTACCGGTGCTTGTGCGGGGCACGGTCTCGGCGCCGGTGCCGCTGCCGGGCACGGCATCGGTGTTTTTGCCCGCCACAGTCTCGGTACCGGTACCGGTCCCGGCACCGAAGCTGGCCAGCAGCATCAGCGAATCGGCCGCCGGCGTCCCGGGCCTCGCAGAGAAGACCCGGAGCACCTGGTCGGAGTCATCCGGCAGCACGAGGTTTTCGAAGTTCAGTTCCAGGTCCCCGACAATCGTGTGGTGGAGCCGCAAGACCCCCGAAGAGCGCGCCGCCACCCGGTGCCCTGCCCACCACTGCCGGAAGTCTTCGCTTTGCACGGCGAGTTCGCCGACCAACTGGTTGGCCTGGGGGTCACTCGGGTGCCGGCCGACATCCACCCGCAGGGCGGCGACGGCCTCCGCGGCCACCGTCTTCCAGTCCCGGAAGAGCTCCCGCGCCGGCGGGTCCAGCATGAGCCAGCGGGTCAGGTTCCGCTGGCCTGCCGGCATCGAGGGGAAGTCGGCGAACAGCAGAAAGGCCATACGGTTGCCCGCGAGGACGTCCGTTCGGCGGCCCAGGACCAGCGCAGGCACATCCCCCACTGCTTCCAGCAACTGACGCAGCGCCGGCCGCACGCCCTGCGCCGGAACCACGGCCCGCGGGGACGCCGCACAGTTCTCCAACAGATCAATCATGTGGGCGTGCTCGCTCGAGTCAAGCCGCAAGGCACGCGCCACCGAATCCAGCACCGAGCGGGACGGATGGATGTTCCGGCCCTGTTCGAGGCGCGTGTAGTAATCCGTGCTCACGTCCGCCAGCCTGGCGATCTCCTCGCGGCGAAGACCCGGAACGCGCCGCGCACCGCCGCTGCCGGGCAGCCCGGCATCCTCCGGCTTCAAACGGGCCCGCATGGCCTTGAGGAATTTTCCAAACTCGGCGCTCTGACCCATGCCTCCCATTGTGCACGGGCCGCCGCAGGCATTCCACACAGGGGCTGGCAGGAGGGTAGGACTGCCAGTCCTAGGAAAATCAGGCACAGGCCGGACTGCTGACACTTCCCGCGGCACTGCATAGGCTCAGCTCAGGAAACCACTGAACCATTCCCAAACCGCAAAGCCCAGACCAACTGGCCAGCGAAAGAGAGCATGAGATGTCTGAGAGCCCCGCAGGCGGCGCCGTAATAGCCGCCGCACAGCACGCCGCCATCCCCGAGCTGACCCTCAACAACGGCACCCGGATCCCCCAACTGGGTTTCGGCGTTTTCCAGGTGCCGCCGGAGGAAACCCAGCGGATCGTCGAGGACGCCCTCGCGGCCGGCTACCGCCACATCGACACCGCCGCCGCCTACCGCAACGAGGCCGGCGTGGGAGCTGCCATCGCCGCGTCCGGGATCCCCCGGAAGGAACTTTTCATCACCACCAAGCTGCGCAACGGCGATCAGGGCAACGTCCACGAGGCCTTCCAGAACAGCCGGAAGGCGCTTGGCCTCGAGGTGATCGACCTCTACCTCATCCACTGGCCGGTGCCTTCGCAGGGACTTTTCACCGACGCGTGGCAGACAATGGAGAAGCTCTACGCGAACAACCAAATCCGCGCCATCGGTGTTTCCAACTTCCTCGGCGGCCATCTGGACACGCTGCTGGCTGCCGCAGACGTGGTGCCGGCGGTCAACCAGATTGAAATCCACCCGACGTTCCAGCAGCGGGAGCTCGCGGCCAGGAGCCGCTCGCTGGGGGTCGCCGTCGAGGCCTACAGCCCGCTGGGCCAGGGTGGCGACCTGGATGCCGATGCCGTGACCTCACTGGCATTAACGTACGGCGCGACGCCGGCGCAGATCGTCCTGGCGTGGCACCTGGCCCAGGGCACCATCGTGATCCCCAAGACCGTCAGCCCGGCCCGCATGCGGGAGAACCTTGCGGCCACCGCGGTTCCGCTCACCCCGGAGGACGTCGACTCCGTCACGGCACTGGAGACGGGCACCCGCCTCGGCGCCGACCCCGCCGTCGCCGCCTTCAGCCAGCTGTAAACGCCGCCGGACAGCCCCGCCCCCGGACCGCCCCACCGAGAAGTAAAGGACCACCGGCATGAAGTACACCCAGCTGGGCCGCTCCGGCCTGAAAGTCTCCCGCCTCTGCTTGGGAACAATGAACTTCGGCCCCCAGACCGACGAGGCGGCCGCCCACTCGATCATGGATGCTGCCCTGGAGTCCGGCATCAACTTCTTCGACACCGCCAACGTCTACGGCGGAAGTGGCCACCGCGGCTGGACCGAGGAAATCCTGGGCCGCTGGTTTGCCAAGGGCGGCGAGCGGCGGGAGCGCACGGTGATCGCCACCAAGCTGTACGGCACCATGACGGAACGGCCCAACGAGTCCAGGCTCTCCGCGCTGAACATCCGGCGGGCCCTCGACGCGAGCCTGAAGCGGCTGCAGACGGACTACATCGATCTCTACCAGTTCCACCACGTGGACCGGAACACCCCGTGGGAGGAGATCTGGCAGGCAATCGACGTCGCCGTCCAGCAGGGCAAGATCCTGTATTCGGGCAGCAGCAACTTCGCCGGCTGGCACATCGCCCGGGCACAGGAGACCGCCGCGGGCCGCCACACGAACGGGCTCGTCAGCGAGCAGTCCATCTACAACCTGTTGACCCGCAGTGTGGAGCTGGAAGTCATCCCGGCGACGCAGCAATACGGACTGGGGCTCCTCCCCTGGTCGCCCCTGCACGGCGGCCTGCTCGGCGGGGTGCTGAAGAAAGAGCGCGAAGGCGTCCGCCGCGCGGAGGGCCGCGCCCTCGAAACCCTCAAGACCCACGGTGATCAGATTCGGCAGTACGAGGACTTCGCCGAAGAACTGGGGCACGAACCCGGGGACGTGGCGCTGGCGTGGCTCTTGCACCAGCCCGCCGTGACCGCGCCGATCGTGGGTCCGCGCACCCAGCAACAACTCGACGCCGCCATCCGGGCCCTCGACGTGACCCTGGACGCCGAGGCGCTCACACGCCTCGACGAAATCTTCCCGGGGCACCGGACCGCACCGGAAGACTACGCCTGGTGAAGCTCCCGATGTCGGGACCCTCGTGAATTTCCGGGTCGAAATGTCCCATCGTCGTAAGGAACCCGGGGATTTTCTCCTGTCCTGAGTGGCACTTTAATACTAAGCATGATTAGTATTAGGGCAGAAGGATGAAGCGCACCCGGCAACCCGGGTGTCTCCTCAATGAAGAAGAAGGAACGACAAAATGGGTTTTATCGCATTTCTGATTCTGGGCCTTATCGCCGGAGCAATCGCTAAGGCAATCCTCCCCGGCAAGCAGGGCGGTGGCATCTTCATCACGCTGCTGCTCGGCGTCGTCGGCGCCTTCTTGGGTGGCTGGATTGGCGGTTTGCTCTTCAACACGGGTATCAACGAGTTCTTCTCGCTGTCGACCTGGCTGCTCGCCATCGGCGGTGCGATCATCGTCCTGCTGGTCTACGGCATGATCACCAAGCGCTCAGTCCGCTAAAGCTGGGTGTGACCGAAAACCGGCCCCGGGATTCTTTCCCGAGGCCGGTTTTTTGGCACACGACCCCATCCACGTTTTCACCCGGCACCCTCAAAGACACGCACCACCAATGAGCAGGAGTACAGCATGAAAGCCAAACTTCTTTTCGGAACCGGAATGGCCGCAGGCTATGTCCTTGGATCACGGTCCGGACGTGCCGCCTACGAGAAACTCAAGTCCCGTGCTGCGGCCCTGTGGAAAAGCAAACCGGTCCAGGACAAGGTGACAGCGGCGGCGGAGGCGGTCAAGGAAAAGGCCCCCGAAGTCTCGGAACAGCTCGCCGAGGCCGCCCGCCGCGCCGGCACCGTCATCGGAGCCCGGACTCGCGGGGACGCCCCCAACGGGACAGCGGGCCACGCAGCGGCAGACGACGCCGCTGCCGACGCCGCCGGCCGCTCCGGTACCGCCACGGGCGGCATCCCCGCCCACAGCACCCACCCCGGGACGGTCAATCTCGGCACCTCCGCCGCCCCGGCCGGAGCCGGAACCAGCGTCGCCCCGGACAAGGTGTCCTAGCTACACCAGGGCACCAACGACCGCTGTTCCGACTACTACTGTGGCGTCCAGCTCTTCGGAGCGGGCCACCCGGGCCGTAAGACCGTTTCGGGTGAACAGCTCGACGGTCTGCGGCGCCTGCCGCCGGCTCGTCTCAATCAGCAGGTGGCCGCCCGGCGCCAGCCATTGCGGCGCCGCGGCGGCCACCCGCCGCTGCACGTCCAGCCCGTCCGCGCCGCCGTCGAGGGAAATCCGAGGCTCGTGCAGGCGGGCTTCCGTCGGCATGGTCCCGATCCCCGCCGACGGCACGTACGGCGCATTCACGGCCAACACATCGATCCGTCCGCGCAGCCGCACCGGCAGCGCATCATACAGATCCCCCTCATGAACCTCACCGCCCAGCGGAAGGATATTCCGGCGGGCGCAGCTGACCGCGGCCGGGTCGACGTCGGAGGCATGCAGCTCCACGGGACCCACGAGCGCCGCGAGCGCCGCGCCCACCGCACCGGAACCGCAGCATAGATCGACGATGATGGGCGCAGGACCGCCGTCGGACGCCAGCTCGGACGTCTGCAGGAGCAGCACGGCCTGGCGGACCAGGAACTCCGAGCGGCGGCGCGGCACGAAGACGCCGGCGTCGACCGCGATCCGCAGCCCGCAGAATTCCGCCCAGCCCAGGATGTGTTCGAGCGGAAGCCCGGAAACCCTCCGGGCCACGAGGGCGTCGAGTTGCTCCGGCGTGTCCGCGGCAGCGGCCAACAGCTGGGCCTCTTCTTCGGCAAAGACGCAGCCCGCCGCCCGGAGCCTGGCGATGACAGGAGCCGGGGGCGCTGGGAAAGTCCGCACGGGAACGAGCCCCCTTCCGCCCTTGGTCCTGGAGATCCCCATGCTACCGAAGTGGCAGGATGGCGCCGTGGCGACCGAATTTGCGACCTCCGCTCCTGCGCAGGACCTGATTTAGCGTTCACGGACAGCACTGATATACCCACCCGTGACACCCACGCCGCGGGACATGCTCATTCTTCATCTCAAGGACCGGGCATAGCGGGACTATGTCCAGCCCTTGCAGCGGGAGCCGGACATGCCCCGCCGTGGTGCGGGCGGAGGGACATGAACTGCCGCAGGACATGCTCATTCTTCATCTCAAGGACCGGGCATAGCGGGACTATGTCCAGCCCTTGCAGCGGGAGCCGGACATGTCCCGCCGTGGTGCGGGCGGAGGGACATGTCCCGGGCTGCTGCTCGACGGCGTCGACGCCGAAGAGGGCGTTCGGATTGCCGACCGGATCAACGCCGCCACCGCCGCCCCGGCCGACACCGCCGATCAGAAAGCCAGCGGCCGTTGCCGCGGCCGCGCCGACGAAGGACAATCAGACGTACTGCTCGACGCCGGTCAGATCGAGCCAGGAGACGCCGACGGGGACCGCGAAGACGGCCCAGCCCAACAGATGGAGACACGATGACCATGGCCACGAGTACGGACACGCAGTCGCCGGAGCTGCACATAGCCGACAGCCACGATCTGATCCGTGTGCAGGGCGCGCGCGAGAACAACCTCAAGGACATCAGCATCGAGATCCCGAAGCGCCGCCTGACGGTGTTCACCGGCGTCTCCGGCTCGGGCAAGAGCTCGCTCGTCTTCGCCACCATCGCCGCTGAGTCGCAGCGGATGATCAATGAAACCTACAGCGCCTTTGTGCAGGGTTTTATGCCCAACCTGGCGCGGCCCGACGTCGACGTTCTGGACGGACTGACGACGGCGATCATCGTCGACCAGGAGCGGATGGGCGCGAACCCCCGCTCCACGGTGGGCACTGCCACCGACGCCAATGCCATGCTCCGGATCCTCTTCAGCCGGCTGGGGTCGCCGCACGTGGGACCGCCCACGGCGTTCTCCTTCAACGTCCCGACGCGGAAGGCGAGCGGGGTTATGAGCACCGAGAAGGGCGGCAGGGTCGAGAAGAGCGTCGTCCAAAACGCCGTCTACCTGGGCGGTATGTGTCCGCGTTGCGAGGGCATGGGCTCGGTCTCCGACTTCGACCTCACTGCGCTCTACGACGACTCCAAGTCGCTCGGCGCGGGTGCCCTGACGATCCCCGGCTACAGCATGGACGGCTGGTACGGCCGCATCTTCAGCGGCGCCGGCTTCGACATGGACAAGCCGATCGTGAAGTTCACCAAAAAGGAAATGCACGACCTGCTCTACAAGGAACCGACCAAGATCAAGGTCGAGGGCATCAATCTCACCTACGAGGGCCTGATCCCGAAGATCCAGAAATCGATACTCTCCAAGGATGTCGACGCGATGCAGCCCCACATCCGGGCCTTCGTGGAGCGCGCCATCACGTTCCAGGCCTGCCCCGACTGCGACGGCACACGGCTCAGCCCGGAGGCCAGGTCCTCGAAGATCCAGGGCCGGAACATCGCCGACCTCTGCGAGCTGCAGATCAGCGACCTGGCCGCGTGGGTCCGCGAGCTCAACGAGCCGTCGGTCGCGCCGCTCCTCAAAGGCCTGCAGCATCTGCTCGACTCGTTCGCCGAGATCGGGCTGGGTTACCTCTCGCTGGACCGGCCGGCGGGCACGCTCTCCGGGGGCGAGGCCCAGCGTACCAAGATGATCCGGCACCTGGGCTCGTCCCTGACGGACATCACCTACGTCTTTGACGAGCCGACGATCGGCCTGCATCCGCATGACATCGAGCGGATGAACCAGCTGCTGCTGCAGCTGCGCGACAAGGGCAACACGGTGCTCGTCGTCGAGCACAAGCCGGAGACCATCGCCATCGCCGATCACGTCGTTGACCTTGGCCCCGGCGCAGGCACCGAGGGCGGCAGCGTCTGCTTCGAGGGAAGCGTGGAGGGGCTGCGGCAAAGTGACACCATCACCGGCCGCCACCTCGACGACCGGGCCACGGTTAAGGAATCGGTGCGTACGCCGGCCGGTACGCTCGAGGTGCGCGGTGCCTCGACGCACAACCTCAAGGACGTCGACGTCGACGTTCCGCTTGGCGTGCTGTGCGTGGTCACGGGTGTCGCTGGTTCAGGCAAGAGCTCGCTGATCGACGGCTCGGTGGCCGGCCGCGACGGTGTTGTGGTGGTCGACCAGGGTGCCATCAAGGGGTCGCGGCGCAGCAACCCGGCGACGTACACGGGCCTGCTGGAGCCGATCCGCAAGGCGTTCGCGAAGGCCAACGGCGTGAAGCCGGCCCTGTTCAGCTCCAACTCCGAAGGCGCCTGCCCCACCTGCAACGGCGCGGGCGTCATCTTCACCGAACTGGGCGTGATGGCAACTGTCGAGTCCACCTGCGAGGACTGCGAGGGCAGGAGGTTCCAGGCGTCAGTCCTGGAATACAAGCTGGGCGGCCGCAACATCGCCGAAGTGCTGGCACTGTCAATGACCGAGGCCGAGGCGTTCTTTGGCGAAGGGGAGGCCCGTACGCCGGCGGCCCACAAGATCCTCGACCGGCTCGTGGACGTCGGGCTCGGCTACCTCACCCTCGGCCAGCCGCTCACCACACTGTCCGGCGGCGAGCGGCAGCGCGTCAAGCTGGCCACCCAGATGGCCGAGAAGGGTGACGTCTATGTCCTCGACGAGCCCACAACCGGCCTTCATCTCGCCGACGTCAAGAACCTGCTGGGCCTCCTCGACCGCCTTGTGGAGTCCGGCAAATCGGTGATCGTCATCGAGCACCACCAGGCCGTCATGGCGCACGCCGACTGGATCATCGACCTCGGCCCCGGGGCAGGCCACGACGGCGGCAGCCTCGTCTTCGAGGGCACACCCGCGGACCTCGTCGCCGCCCGTTCCACCCTCACCGGCGAGCACCTCGCGGCCTACGTCGGCGCGTCGGGTACTGTCCTGAATTGATTCCCTGCCCTCCCAGTTGCAGATGCCACCATGACCAGGTCATGGTGGCAGGAGGAATCGTCATGGATATCGTGCACGAACGGGCAGCCGGTTTGGACATTTCCAAACGCGACGCGAAGGTATGTCGCCGGGTCCCCGGGCAGCGGGCCGGGGCCTTCACGTCAGCTGAAGCCGACGTACCGGACCGCCCTCGCCTCGATGGCAGGCTTCAGGACTGCAACAGTTTCCACCTCGCCCTTGGGCGGTAGCGGAAGTTGATCGTTGTGCGGCTTTTTTGGATCCCAGGACGACATGGAAAGAAAAAGCCAGCTCTTTTACATGTTTTGAGGATGTGCAAAGAAATATGCATGGCTTATCCACAGGGCGTGCCGTGGTCTAGATCACACTTCAATCGAATTAGTTGGGTTTCCCTTGGTTAGGGGCCTTAAAAGGAAAGCAGGCCGGAGGCAATATGCCTCCGGCCTGCACAGTGGGTGGGCCCTGTGGGGATCGAACCCACGACCCACGGATTAAAAGTCCGATGCTCTACCAACTGAGCTAAAGGCCCCAGCTGAACGCCCCAAAACGGCGGATAACTCCGCTGCTCAAGTGCCGATCAGCCCAGTCCATTTCTGGACGTTAATTACTGTACCCCAGACCGGGCCCGGCGTGGCGCACGACGGCGGGGACGCCGCCGTCGTGCGCCGCCGCTGACCGGCGCTGCCCTCCGGGCCGCATGCTCGATTCCCCGGCAGCACTGGAGTAGCGTGGGGGCATGAGCGAGCAAGCAGGATCCAGCACTCCCGGACCGCACCGGCATCACAAGCCGAAGGCCTTCGCGCCGATCGACTTTGAGCCCTTCGCGGGCGGAGCGGACCCTGCCCGCATCTCCGAGGCCGCCCACCTTGCCGCCCAGGCCCTCGTGCGCCGCGGCCGTGACAGCGACGATCCCACGGTCACCAAACGGCTCGTGAAACTGGCCGACGAGCAGGGTCTGGAGGCCATCGCCGAGATGTGGGCGGAAAGCCCGGCGCGGTCCCTGCCGGGCGCTTTGTGGCGCCTCTACGCCCTGCGGGCCGCCACTATCCAGGATCCCGAACGCATTTCGGTCTACTTCAAGGCGGGCAAGGACACGGCTCAGGTTTCCCACGTGGTTGCCGGTGCGGCCGAGCCGCCGGGCGCGGACGAGATGAAGTCGATGGCGGATGCCATCCTCTCCGGAGCGTTCGACGGCGAGTTCGACGTCGCGCTGGAACGTTCCGCCGCGTTCTGCCGCGTGGTGGCGCTTGGCCAGGCGACTCTCGCCGACGGTGCCGAGCACAGCAACGAAACCCATGCGAGCAAGCTCACCCGCAATTCGCATCTCCTGGTGAAGACGGCCGAGGACCTCGAACACGCAGCCAACGCGTGGCGCCTGGGCGAACTGGACTGAGTCCCCGGTACGCATGCCCGCCCCGGACTGTCAATCTTGACTTGTCCCAACTGTCGTAGAAAACTAAAAGCGGTGCCGAACCGCGAAACCCCCGGGCTTCAACATCTAGCCGCCTAGAGCGGCCTACCGCCGAGAGGCGTCTCCGGTTCGGCACCATTTTTGTGCCCTCTTTGAGCCGGTTTCAGCTCTACGCCGTCACATTGCCGGGCGCCGCCGGACCGCTTTCCCGGCACTCTCAGGCCTGACGGTAAAGTAATCCTTATGCGCGGGTCATCGTCAAGTCATACGGCCGGCCGAGCCCACCCGAGTACGCCTCTCCCGAAGACCGGTAACCCCACGTGAAGCTGCGCCTTTTCCCCCAGGAGTCCGCCGGGCTGAACCTTCTTTCCCAGCTGGCGCGCCAGATCGTTCTCGCCACGGCCACCCTTTCGGAAATCCTGGGTGCCCCTGTGAGCGAGCATGCACGGCTCGTGGAGGACATGCACAACCACGAGGCCAAATCCGCGGAACTGCACTTCGCCCTGCTGACCCATATGCGGAGCACCTTCGTAAGTCCGCTCCCCCGTGAGGACATGTACGCCCTGTCGCGGTACCTCAACGAGGCGATGGAGAAACTCGATGCCGCCGCCGAGCTGGTCTCGCTCTACAGGCTGGACCGGCTGCCCAAGCGCGCCGCGGACCAACTCGAGATCATCAGCCGGCAGGCTGAGCTCACCGTCGACGCCATGCGGAAGCTCAACAACCTGGACGATCTCGAGGACTACTGGATCGAGGTTCTCCGCCTGGCCAAGCGCGCGGAGCGGACCCACCGGGTCTGGGTGGCGGACATGCTCACCGAGATGAAGTCGGCCCAATACGCGCGCAACCGCGACATCGCAAACCAGCTGGTGGAAGTCACCAAGGACATGCGCCGGATCGCAACCCAGGTGGGCAGCATCATCGTCAAGGAATCCTGACGTGACTACCTTTTTCTTTGCCCTGGTGATGGTCTGCGCCGGGTCCTTCGCCTTCCTGAACGGCTTCAGGGACGCCTCAACCTCGGTGGCGCTGGCGGTGCGGAACCGCGCACTGACCCCCACCGTCGCGGTGCTGCTGGCCGGAGTATTCAACTTCATCGGGGCCGGGCTGAGCGCCGCCCTGGCCTTGCAGGTCAGCCGGACCTGGGTCCGCCTGCCGCCGGGACAGAACGGGCTGACCATCCTGGTGGCGGGGCTCGTAAGTGCCGTGCTGTGGGGCATCTACACCTGGTGGCGGGGTATCCCCTCGTCCTCTACCCATGCCCTGGTCGGCGGCCTGGCCGGAGCCGGCGTGGCGAGCGTCGCAGTTGGCGGAAACGCCGTGGGCGGGGTGGACACCTCGCTGTTGTTCCAGGTGGTACTCCCAATGCTGATCTCACCGGTCATTGCCTTCGCCGGCGCCTATTTGCTGGTCTGGCCGGTCACGTGGGCCGCGAGGTACACGCCGCCGAGCGTCGTCAACAGCCGCTCGAGGCGGGCCCAGTCCGTAGCCGCCGGGGCCGTCGCCTTCGCCCACGGCCTGCAGGACGGGCAGCGCACCGCCGCCGTACTGATACTTGCGATGCTGGCTGCCGGGCTGTCCGACGGCGGTTCCTTGCCCCTGTGGGTGGTTCTGCTCACCGCAGGCATGCTGACGGCCGGAACGCTGGCGGGGGGCTGGCGGATTTCCTACACGATCGGTTACAGGCTGATTCGCGTAGACCCCTTGCGCGGCTCCGTCGCCCAGTTGTACAGCTCTATGATCCTGCTGGTGGGCGCAGTCGGCCTGCACTGGCCAATTTCGACCACCCACACGGTCACCGCGGCCGTCCTGGGTGCCGGATCAAACCAGGGATTCCCGACCACCAACCGGCGGTTCGTGATTCGGATCCTGTGCTTCTGGGTGCTCACCCCGATCGTCACCGCGGCCGTGGCATTCGTGCTGGAGCTCTCGCTGTCCCCGCTGGCCAGGCTTTAGACGATCGCTTGCTCCAGAAGTGCCCGTGAGGGCTCATAACGGCGGATACGGAGCAACCTATGGGAGAACCGGCTTATCCGAAGCGGCCGGAAACGTAGTCCTCGGTAGCCTTCACGGAGGGGTTGCTGAAGATGGTGTGGGTGTCACCGTATTCGATCAGCTTGCCCGGCTTGCCTGTTCCGGCGATGTTGAAGAACGCGGTCTTCTCCGAAACGCGAGCGGCCTGCTGCATATTGTGGGTCACGATCACCACGGTGTACTGGTCCTTGAGCTCGTTGATGAGGTCCTCAATGGCCAGGGTGGAAATCGGGTCCAGTGCCGAGCAGGGCTCGTCCATCAGGATCACCTGGGGTTCCACGGCGATGGCACGGGCAATGCAGAGGCGCTGCTGCTGGCCGCCGGACAGGCCCGAGCCCGGCTTCGCGAGGCGGTCCTTGACCTCGTTCCACAGGTTGGCTGCCAGCAGCGAGCGCTCCACGAGGGCATCTGCCTCACCCTTGGACATCTTCTGGCTGTTGAGCTTCACACCGGCCAGCACGTTGTCCCGGATGGACATGGTGGGGAAGGGGTTGGGCCGCTGGAACACCATGCCGATCTGCGAGCGGACGGTCACCGGATCCACGCCTGGCCCGTAGAGGTTGTCGCCGTCGAGGAGCACCTCGCCTTCGACCCGGGCGCCGGGAATGACCTCGTGCATGCGGTTCAGGGTCCGCAGGAACGTGGACTTGCCGCAGCCGGAAGGGCCGATGAAGGCGGTGACGGACTTGGCGTCAATGTTAATGGTGACGTCTTCGACGGCCAGGAATTTGCTGTAGTAGACGTTCAGGTCCTTGACGTCGATGCGCTTAGACATGCTGTTCCTTCACTTGCTGGACGTTGTAGGGGCGCTGGCTCAGGCTAGCGGCCGGTCTTGGGGGCGAACATGCGGGCAACCAGGCGGGCACCGAGGTTGAGCAGCATCACCAGGATGATGAGGACCAGGGCCGCACCCCAGGCACGCTGGGACGACGGATCCGGGTTGGACGGCGAGGTCGGGTTGAGGATCTGCGTGTAGATAAACGTGGGCAACGAGGCCATCCAGCCGGAGAACACGTTGGTGTTGATCGAGGTGGCGAAGCCTGCCGTGACCAGGATCGGGGCAGTTTCGCCGATCACGCGGGCAATCGCCAGGGTGACGCCCGAGGCGATACCGGAGATCGCCGTCGGGATAACCACCTTCAGGATGGTCCGCCATTTGCGGACCCCGAGGGCGTAGGCTGCCTCGCGGAGTTCGTTGGGGACGATCTTGAGCATTTCCTCGCTGGAGCGGACCACCACGGGAATCATCAGCACGGACAGGCCGACGGCGGCGACGGCACCGGTTTTAGTGCCCGGCCCCACGACGGCGAAGAAGAAGGCTGCCGCGAACAGGCCGGCCACGATCGAGGGGATGCCGGTCATGACGTCCACGAAAAAGGTGATGGCCCGGGCCAGCGGGCGGTCGTTGCCATACTCCACGAGGTAGATGGCGGCCAGCAGGCCCACGGGCACCGAGATGACGGTCGCGACCGCGGTGATCAGCAGGGTGCCGATCAGGGCGTGGAAGATACCGCCGACCACGGGGGCGCCTTCCTCCACGCTCTTGTTGTCGAAGGCGCCGGTCACGCCGTTCATGGATGTCGTGAGGAAGCCCGGGTCCGAAAGCCCGGGAAGGCCGTTGACCAGGACCGTCCAGATCACGGAAATCAGCGGCAGCAGCGCGATCATGAACGCGCCGACGACGAGGCAGCTGACCAGCTTGTCCTTGGCCCGCCGGGAGCCTTCCACGATGGCACTCCAGCCGACGAGTCCGACGGCAAAGAGGATGGCCGAGACGATGCCCCAGCCGAAGGCGTTGAAGCCGATCAGGGCCAGGACCGCGGCGCCTAGGATCAGGGCCGTGCCCAGGACAAAGTACGGGGCCCACGTGGGCAGCTGCCCCTTGGTGAGCGCCGAACGCTTCTGGACGGGGGTGAGGGTGGAGGTCATTTAGTTGGCTCCCGAGAATTCTTTGTGCCGGCTGATAATCCACCGGGCGATCATGTTCACGCCGAGGGTGATGACGAACAGGACCAGGCCCGCCGCGATCAGGGTGCTGACCTGCAGCCCGCTGGCCTCCGGGAAGTTCAGCGCAATCTCGGCGGCGATGGTCTGGTTGCCGGTCTGGATCAGGCTGGCGGTGAGGGCGCCGGAGGACAACACCAGCGCAACGGCCATGGTCTCGCCGAGCGCGCGGCCCAGGCCAAGCATCACGGCACTAATGATGCCGGGACGGCCAAACGGAAGGACGGCCATCCGGATCATTTCCCAGCGCGTGGCACCGAGTGCCAGCGCCGCTTCTTCATGCAGCTTGGGGGTCTGCAGGAAGATCTCGCGGGTCAGGGAGGTGATGATGGGCAGGACCATCACGGCCAGGACGATTCCCGCGGTCAGGATCGTCTTGCCGGTGGCGGAGGCCGGCCCCTGGAAGATAGGCAGCCAGCCCATGTTGCTGGCCAGCCAGTTGTAAGCCGGCGAGATTTCCTTGGCCAGGAACGCCGCGCCCCAGGCTCCGTAAACCACCGAGGGGATGGCGGCCAGGAGATCGATCACGTAGCCGAGTCCTGAGGAGAGCTGCCGCGGGGCGTAGTGCGAGATGAACAGCGCGACGCCGATAGCCACCGGAGTGGCGATCACGATTGCGATGGCGGCCGCGATCATGGTGCCGATCACGATCGGCCAGATGTAGGTGAGGAAGCCTTCGCCGCCCTTGATCTTGTCCGGGGAGGCCGTGAGGGCGGGGATTGCCTGGACCACGAGGAAGAGGGCCACGCCGAAGAGCACGGCCAGGATCAGGCACCCTGCGGCCAAGGTGGCTGCGGAAAAGACTTTGTCCCCGGCGCGGCCTGCGCCCCGGGACGAGGTCAGGGAGGTGGTGGTCACTTCACGGTCCTTCAGCTTCGTATCAACTGGTACTTCTGGCAACTACAGAACAAACGCGGCGGTTCCCTGCCCCGGGGCGGCCGTCTATGACAGCCATTTCGGAGCAGGGAACCTGGATCAGGCTGGTGTTTCCACTATGCCTGTTGGCGCGCGGGAACCCTAGGACTTGACCTTGATGGATTCGATCGACTTCAGGGCCTTGTCGGCCAGGGTCTTGGACAGCGGGGCGGACTTGGCGGCGTCAGCGGCTGCCTTCTGGCCGGCTTCGGAGACAACGTACTTCTCGAAGCTTTTCACGAGGTCCACGGTCTTCTGATCGGCGTAGCTGCTGCAGACGACGTGGAAGGAGACGAGCACGATCGGGTAGGCGCCCTCGATGGTGGTCTTGCGGTCCAGCTTGATGGAGAGGTCGTTGGCGTTGCGGCCCTCGACGGGCTTGCCGGCGTCGACCGCCTTGGCGGCCGCCTCGGCGGTGATTTTGGTGAAGGCCGAGCCAACCTTGATCTGCGCGATGCCGAGCTTGCCGCTCACGGCGGAGTCATCGGCGTAGGTCACGGCGCCCGGGGTGTCGGTGACGGTCTTGACCACACCGGAGGTGCCCTTGGCGTTCTCGCCCTTCAGGGTGGCGGGCCAGATGCCGGCGGCCTTGTCGGTCCAGGCCTCGGGAGCGGCGGCGGCCAGGTAATCGGTGAAGTTGGAGGTGGTGCCGGAATCGTCCGAGCGGTTCACCGGGGTGACCTTGAGGTCCGGGAGCTTCGCGTCCGGGTTCAGGGCGGCGATGGCCGGGTCGTTCCACTTGGCGATCTCGCCGCGGAAGATCTTGGCGACAGTGGCGGCGTCGAGCTTCAGTTCCTTGATGTCGGGCAGGTTGAAGGCCACGGCGATCGGGGAAATGTAAACCGGGATGTTCAGGGCGCCCTCGGGGCCGCACTGGGTCTTGGCGGTGGCGTACTCGTCGTCCTTGAGGTAAGCGTCGGAGCCGCCGAACTGGGCGGAGCCGTCCAGGAGGGCCTTGCGGCCGGCGCCGGAGCCGTCCGGGGAATACTGCACGCTGGCGCCCTGGTTTGCCGAGGCGAAGTTGGTCTTCCAGACATCCATGGCCGCACCCTGCGCGGAGGAACCGATGCCGGTCAGCGTGCCGGTCACCTTCGGACCCGAGGCGGTGGTGCTGGCGGGGGCGGTGCCCGTTGCATTGTCAGAACCACAGGCGGTAAGCGCGAGAGCGCCGGCTGCGATGACAGCGATTGCCGCGTTGCGGCCGAAACGGAGTGCCTTCACTAGATGTACCCCTTCCAGGGATTTTCTGTGCGTGCCGGGCCGGAGAAGGCCACAGCAGCGGATGCGTACGGTTTGTACCTTTATTGAAGTTATGTGCCGCAGATGAAGAGAATTGCGGTGCAAGGTGAACGAGGGGTTAACGACACCGGGACATTGGCTTACATCTGCCGGGCCACCATTGCGCTAGCTGGGTCACAGCCGTAGGGGTTTTAACGCGGTCACCGGCGGCCGCGCCTGCAAATAGACTGGTGGGCATGGCCTCCGCTAATGGACTCTCCGCAAGCGCACGATTCCTGCGCGGCCGGGTCCGCACCGGCTTTGTCAGGAGCCGCAATTCGCTCCTGCCGGCCGTCCAGATGACCGCCTGCGCCGTGGGGGCCTACGCCTTCGCCGAGTACGTCCTGGGCCACAGCGGCCCGCTTTTCGCCGCCACTTCATCACTGATTGCCCTCGGCTTCTCGCGTGATCCCAGGCTGCGCCGGGTGGTGGAGGTGGGCTTGGGCTGCACCATCGGCATCGTCGTGGGCGACCTGCTCCTGCACTGGCTGGGCGCCGGGATCTGGCAGGCCGCCGTCGTGCTGCTGTTCTCGATCCTGCTCGCACGGTTCCTGGACAGCGGGACTATTTTCACCACCCAGCTGGGGCTGCAGTCCCTGCTTGTGGTGCTTCTGCCGGCGCCCGACGGCGGCCCGTTCACCCGCAGCATCGACGCTGTCGTGGGCGGGGTGTTCGCGCTGCTGGTGACCATCCTGATTCCCAAGGACCCGCGCCGGGAACCCCGCCACGACGTCAAGAAGCTCCTGCACGAGCTCGCCGAAGTGCTGCGGGAATGCGCCTCCGCACTGAGCTACAGCGACTCCACCCAGGCCTGGCATGCGCTCATCCGCGGCCGGAACTGCCAGCCCCTTGTCGACGCGATGCGCCAGTCGCTGCGCGCCTCCGGCGAGGTCGCAACCCTGGCCCCGGCCTACCGCCGGCATCGGGACGAGCTGGACCAGATGGAGCAGTCCCTGGACTACATCGACCTCGCGCTGCGCAACAGCCGCGTCTTCGCCCGCCGCCTGACCAGCGCCATTAATCACGCGGCACTCTCGGACGAGGCCACCCAGAACATCGCCGAGGTCCTGCGGGAGACCGCCGAGGCCGTTGACGAGTTGTCCCTGGGCCTGGCGGAAGTGCACGACGGCGCCCGCCGCGCCCATCTGCGGACCGCCCGGGCGGACCTGCGGGAGATCGCGGGCCGGCTGCATCCCCGGCTGCTGGACGTGCAACGGCTGGAGGGCGAAACGGTGGTTATGCTGTTCCGCCCGCTGATGGTGGACCTGCTCGAGGCCGCCGGGGTCGACTCCGGCGAAGCCCGGGACATCCTCCCCCCGCTTTAGCAGTCTTTCCCCGTCCAGCCTTTCCGCGGCTGCCTCTCCGCGGCTGCCTCTCCGCGGCTGTCTTTCCGCGATGCGGATTTCACGGCGCGGGCCGCGGATAGTGTCGCCGGCCGCGGATAGTGTGGAGCAATGGCTACCAAGACGTCCCGGGCTTCCAATGCACCGGGCTATAAATGCGCCGAATGCGGCTGGACCACGGCCAAGTGGGTGGGCCGCTGCGGCGAGTGCCAGGCCTGGGGCAGCGTTGAGGAGACCGGCGGCTCCGTGGCACGGACGACGGCGGCCACCACCGTCCTGGAGCCCGCCCGCCGCATCTCCGAAGTCGATGCCAGCACTGCGGCTTTCCTGCCCACCGGCGTGGACGAGCTGGACCGTGTGCTCGGCGGCGGGCTGGTTCCCGGCGCCGTCATCCTGTTGGCCGGTGAGCCCGGTGTCGGCAAATCCACCCTGCTGCTGGATGTCGCGGCCAAGTTTGCGCGGACTGCGCAGGACGTCCTCTACATCACGGGCGAGGAATCCGCCGCGCAGGTGAAGCTCCGTGCGGACCGGATCGACGCCGTCGCCGAATCCCTGTACCTCTCCGCCGAAACGGACCTCGGCCAGGCCCTGGGACAGGTGGAGAAGCTCGAGCCGCGCCTGCTGATCGTGGACTCCGTCCAGACCCTGAGCAGCGCCGCGGTCGAGGGCAGCGCCGGCGGAGTCTCCCAGGTCCGTGAGGTCGCCGCCTCGCTGATTGCCGCGGCCAAGCGCCGCAACATGACCACCCTGCTGGTGGGACACGTGACCAAGGACGGCTCCATCGCCGGGCCACGGCTGCTCGAGCACCTCGTGGATGTCGTGTGCCAGTTCGAGGGCGAGCGCCATTCCCGGCTGCGGCTGCTGCGGGCGGTCAAGAACCGTTACGGCCCCACCGACGACGTCGGGTGCTTTGACCTCAACGAGGACGGGATCGTGGGCCTTGCCGATCCGAGCGGGCTCTTCGTCTCGCGGACCAAGGAACCGGTCTCTGGAACCTGCATCACCGTGACCCTGGAGGGGCGCCGCCCGCTGCTGGCCGAGGTGCAGTCCCTGCTGGCCGAAAGCTCCAGCGCGCAGCCGCGCCGTGCCACGAGCGGGCTGGACAGCTCCCGGGTGGCAATGCTGCTGGCAGTGCTCCAGCAGCGCGCAGGCTGCCTGCTGAACAAGGACGATTCCTACGTCGCGACCGTCGGCGGCGTGAAACTCAGCGAGCCCGCCACGGACCTCGCCGTCGCCCTGGCGGTGGCCTCCGCGAAGGCCAAGAAACCCCTGCCGCAGCGGCTCATCGCCTTCGGTGAAGTGGGCCTGGCCGGCGAAGTCCGTCCCGTGCCGGGCATCAACCAGCGCATCCAGGAAGCCCACCGGCTGGGGTTCACCCACGCCGTGGTGCCTGCGAGTCCCAACGGGCCCGGTCCCATACCCGCAGGCTTCTCCGTGCGCGAAGTCGGGCATCTGGCCGAGGCGCTGGGCCTGCTGATCAGCTGACGCCGGGCTGGCTCTTGGGCTTTCGCCGTGACGTTCCCTCCCGGTAGCTTTGGCCGCGGCCCCCGGCAGGGACCGGAAATCCGGGGTTTACCGGGCGGGCACAGCCGTCCCGGTGCCGGCAACTGGGACGGAGCGCCGCCCGGACGCCCTAAAGGCGACTTAGGACCCTAGTCCGGGGACGGCAAACGGCGGAGCATTGAAGTTAGAGCAGGGCACCGGCGAAGGGATCTGGCCATGATAGGACGTTACGGAGACGGCTTCGGACTGATGTGGCTCTGGGGTCTCCTGCTGCTGGTCGGGATCGCCGTGCTCGTTTTGCTCGCTGTCCGGATCTTCACCGGCGGAGTCAGCCGCGGCCCTGGCCCCGGGCAGACTGGCCCCGGCCACCCCGGACCCTACGGTGCAGCACCCTATGGACCGCCGGGCTCTCCGTCGGGAAGCCCCGGAGCCCCGTACGGCGGAAAGAGCCAGGCCCGCCTGATCCTGGATGAACGCTTCGCGAGGGGTGAGCTCACTGCCGAACAATACCGAGAGAACGTGAAAGTACTCGGCGAGGAGCCGTAATGCGGCCCATCAGCCGCCGTAATGCCCTCCTCCTCGGCGGGCTGGGAGCAGCCGGCACGGCGGCGGGCGCTGCCGGGCTGTGGTGGAGCCTGGCTTCCCCGGCGAACACCATCGGTGGCGGCGGACCCGCCCGGCCGCCAGCGCTGCGCAGTCCCGCCGAGCTCCGAAGCGCCGGCGGCAGGCTGCAGCTCACACTGGAAGCCGGCCGCGGGCAGCTGGAGCTCGGCGGCCGGCAGGCCCGGCCGCTCTGCTACAACGGAAGCCTCCCCGGACCCACACTCCGCCTTCGCGGCGGCGATGAACTGGCCATCAGGCTCGTCAACCGCCTGGACGAGCCGACAAACCTCCACCTGCACGGACTCCATGTCTCCCCGCAGGCCAACGCGGACAATATATTCGTCACGGTGAAGCCCGGGGAGAGTTTCGACTACAGCTACCGGCTCCCGGCCGACCACCCGCCGGGCATGTACTGGTACCATCCGCACCACCACGGCACGGTCGCGGGGCAGATTTTCGCAGGGCTCTTCGGGGCGATCATCGTCGAGGATCCTGAACCCATCGCAGTCAGCGCGGAGCGGGTGCTTCTGGTCTCGGACACCACCCTGGACGGTGCCGGGAACATCGCCGGCGTGTCGCAGATGGAACGCCTGGCCGGCCGGGAGGGTGAGTTGCTCCTGCTCAACGGGCAAAGCACCCCGCTGCTGTCGGCGCGCCCGGGCGAACGCGAACGCTGGCGGATCGTCAACACCTGTGTGGCACGCTACCTCCGGCTGCGGCTCGACGGGCAGCAGCTCCTGTTGCTCGGCATGGATTCCGGACGGTTCCCGGCGCCGCAGGCCGCGGCGGAACTCCTGCTGGCCCCGGGCAACAGGGCGGACCTGCTGGTGACCGCCGCCGCGGGCGATTCGGTACTGCGGATCCTCGCGTATGACCGCGGAGGCATGCCCGGGATGATGGGGACCGGGCGCGCTTCCCGGGCGGAGGGAACCGTACTGGCGAGCTTCCGGGTGGCGGGAGAGGCGGCGGACCCGCCCGCCGCAGTGGCGGCCCGGCCGGCGCCGGAGGACCTGCGCACGGCCGCCGTGGCCGCGCGGCGTCAGCTGACCCTGGCCACGGGTGCGGGCGCGGGCGGCATGGGCGGGGGCATGGGTGCCATGATGCGGTTCACCATCAACGGACAGGAGTATAGCGAGTCCCGGACTGACTCCACGGCCGCCGCAGGAACGGTCGAGGAATGGACGCTGGTCAACACCAGTCCCATGGACCACCCCTTCCACCTGCATGTGTGGCCGATGCAGCTCATCGAAGACAACGGGCGTCCTGTCGATTCCGTTGTTATGAGGGATGTGGTCAACGTCCCGGCCAACGGACGCGTGACGGTCAGGATCGCGTTCCGGGACTTCAGCGGCCGTTCGGTGTACCACTGCCACATCCTGGATCACGAGGATCTGGGCATGATGGGAGTGATCGAGGTCGTGTGAGCCGGATGACCCCGGAGAGATCTTGCCAACCATACCCCCAGGGGTATGGTGTAGCTGAATCCGAAGTGACGATGAATCTCGCCAGGAGCGCGCATAGTGGCACACGAGTCCAGCAGCCAGTCCGTTGACAACCAGACACACGAGCCCCTTGACCACCGCGGGCATCAGACCCACGGCACGCCCAGACCAGGCGCTGGGACGCAACGGGACGACGAGCACATGGTGCACGGCCACGGCCAGCACGCCGGACACAGTGTGGCGATGTTCAAGAACAGGTTCTGGCTGACCCTGGCCCTTGCCGTCCCTGTAGTTTTCTTCAGCCCGATGTTCGCAAACCTTTTCGGCTACCAGCCGCCGGTGTTCCCCGGCTCTGCCTGGATTCCTCCGGTCCTGGGAACAATTATCTTCTTCTACGGCGGCCAGCCGTTCCTCAAGGGCGGCCTGAATGAGCTGAAGACCCGCAAACCGGGCATGATGCTGCTGATCGCCATGGCCATCAGCGTGGCCTTCATCGCCTCGTGGGTGACCAGCCTGGGGCTCGGCGGCTTCGATCTCGACTTCTGGTGGGAACTGGCCCTGCTGGTCGACATCATGCTGCTGGGGCACTGGATCGAGATGCGTGCCCTCGGCTCGGCCCAGGGCGCCCTGGATGCCCTTGCGGCGCTGCTGCCGGACGAGGCGGAACGCCTCACGGAGTCCGGAACAGAGACCGTCAGCGTGTCCGAGCTCACGAGCGGCGACATCATCCTGGTCCGTTCCGGTGCCCGGATGCCGGCGGACGGAACCGTGATTGAGGGGCAGGCTGAGTTCGACGAATCGATGATCACGGGCGAGTCCAAGACCGTCCTCCGCTCGCCCGGCGATCCGGTCGTGGCGGGAACCATAGCCACGGACAACAGCCTCCGCGTCCAGGTAACAGCCATCGGCGAGGACACCGCCCTGGCCGGCATCCAGCGGCTCGTCGCCGTGCTGTTCGACAAGACAGGGACCTTAACCAGAGGCGAGCCCGAGCTGAAGGACGTCGCCGCCGTCGAGGGAACGGACCGGGACGAGCTGCTCGCGCTGGCCGCCGCGGTGGAGTCGGACAGCGAGCACCCCGTGGCACGCGCGATCGTTAACGCGGCCCGCGGGCGCGGACTCGAGATCCCCAGGGCGGGCGATTTCACGTCGCTGACCGGCCGCGGCGTACGCGCCACAATCGGGGGAAGGACGCTTCAGGTGGGCGGGCCCGCGCTGCTCAGGGAGTTGGGGGCCGAGGAGCCCGCCGGGCTGGCTGCCGCGACGGCAGCCTGGGTGGATCGCGGCGCGGCCGTGCTGCACGTGGTGGAAGGAACCACCGTCCTGGGCGCCGTCAGCCTCGAGGACGCTGTACGGCCGGAATCCCGCCAGGCCGTCGCGGCCCTGCAGCGCCGTGGCATCAGGGTTGCCATGATCACCGGCGACGCCCGGCAGGTGGCCCGGGCCGTCGCGGCGGAGCTCAAGATCGACGAGGTGTTCGCCGAGGTCCTGCCGGCGGACAAGGACAAAAAGGTGGCCCAGTTGCAGGCCCGTGGCCTCAAGGTGGCCATGGTGGGCGACGGCGTCAACGATTCCCCCGCGCTGGCCCGGGCTGAGGTGGGAATCGCGATCGGCGGCGGGACCGACGTCGCAGTAGAGTCCGCCGGCGTGGTTCTGGCCGGGAACGACCCGCGGGCCGTGCTGTCCATGGTGGACCTGTCCCGGGCAAGCTACCGAAAGATGTGGCAGAACCTCGTCTGGGCCACCGGCTACAACATTGTTGCGGTGCCGCTGGCTGCCGGCGTCCTGGCCTTCGCCGGGGTGGTCCCCTCCCCCGCCGCCGGCGCCGTGCTGATGTCCGCCTCCACGATCGTGGTGGCCCTCAACGCCCAGCTGCTGCGGGGCCTGAAACTCAATCCCGCAGCCGTCAGCTGACCGGACGCCAAGATGCCGGGCACCAATCCCCGCAAGTCATCATTCGGACCATACTTCGCCCGCGTGGGTCCGCGCATGGACGCCCGCGGGGCAGCGGCCCACCGCCGGCGCCTCGTGGAAGCGGCACACGGCGTCGTCGTCGAAATCGGGGCCGGCTACGGGGCCACCTTCGGCTTCTACCCGTCAACGGTGACCAGCGTGCTGGCGCTCGAACCGGAGCCCACACTCCGGGCGCTTGCGGTGGCCGCCGCGACCACGGCACCCGTGCCCGTCACCGTGCAAGACGGCGTGGCGGAATCGCTGCCGGCGGCGGACGCCTCGATCGACGTCGTCGTCTCTAGTCTGGTGCTGTGCAGCGTGGCGGACCAGTCCGCCGTACTTACGGAGGCGATCCGGGTCCTCCGACCCGGCGGCCTGCTGCTGTTCTATGAACACGTCCGTTCATCACACCGCGTTCTTGGGGCGGCCGAGGACCTGATCGCGCCGCTGTGGAGCCGGATGGCAGGCGGATGCCACCCGAACCGCGACACCGCAGCGACGATCGCCGGTTCCGGCTTCACCCTGCAGGGTCTGGAGCGCTTCGGCTTTTCAGCTCTTCCCGGCAACCCGCGGGTGGCGCACGTCCTTGGTGTGGCGGCCAAATCCGGGCACAGCCCCCCGGTTTGACGTTCCCGCCGGGTTGCTTCTGCTCCCGGGCTTGGTGCTGCGCGGAATTCCGGGGTTTCCCGCTCCCGCCGGGCCTTGCCGGCGCAGGCAACCGGGACGGAGCGTTGGCCGGATGCCCTCGAAGCCCCACACGCAGAAGGGGCGTCCGCCGCGATGGCAAACGCCCCTTTCGTCAATCATTCAAACCAGTGTGAGCCTCGGTGCTTAGGCCTTCTTCGGCGGCAGCGCCAGCTTGAAGACCTTGGCCCAGGTGGAGCCGACCTGCTTCCAGATGGGGCCCGTGGTGTACGGCAGGCCGTAGCGCTTGCAGATTTCCTGCACCTTGGGAGCCACCTCGGCGTAGCGGTTGGACGGAATGTCGGGGAAGAGGTGGTGCTCGATCTGGTGCGACAGGTTTCCGGTCATCAGGTGCATGAACTTGGATCCGGAGATATTTGCGGAGCCGATCATCTGCCGGACGTACCAGTCACCGCGGGTCTCCCCTTCCACCATTTCCTCGGTGAAGGTGTCCGTGCCCTCGGGGAAGTGGCCGCAGAAGATCACCGCGTGTGCCCAGACGTTGCGGACGGCGTTGGCGGTCAGGGTGCCGTACAGCGCCTGCTTGCCGGAGCCTGTCAGCATGGCGACGGCGGGAGTCGCGGCGTAGTCCTTGGTGAATTGCGTGAGGGCCTTGCGGCCGAGGGCCTTGAGGTCCTTGGTGAGGGCCTCCTTGGACTTCTTGCCCTCTTTGTAGTCGTTCAGCTCGAGATCGTAGATCGCGATGCCCCATTCAAAGACCGGCGCCAGAATCGCGTTGTAGAGCGGGTTGCCCAGGTTGAAGGGCTTCCATTCCTGGTCCGCGTCCATCCGCAGCAGGTTGTACCCGACGTCGTTGTCCTTGCCGATGACGTTGGTCCAGCGGTGGTGCAGATCGTTGTGCGTGTGCTGCCAGGAGCGCGCCGGGGTTACGAAGTCCCACTCCCACGTGGTGGAGTGGATGTCCGGGTCCCGCATCCAGTCCCACTGGCCGTGCAGGATGTTGTGCCCGAGCTCCATGTTTTCCAGGATCTTGGCGAAGCTGAGCAGGGTGGTGCCGGCAACCCAGGCGGCTTTGTTCTTGCTGACCAGGAGCGTGGCCCGGCCGGAAATCTCCAGACCGCGCTGGATCTTGATCATCCGGCGGATGTACGCGGCATCGGACGCCCCGCGCTTGGCAAGGATGTCGTCCTTGATGGTGTCGAGTTCGCGGCCCAGCTCGGCGATCTGCTCGTCGGAGAGGTGTGCGGCGGCCGGCGGCCGAAGCGTCGGGCTGCCGGACTCGGCAAGGGCGCCGGGCCGCGTCTTCACGGCAACGGGCGCCTTGGCAGAGTCATTGGCACCTTGGGGAGCTTCCTCAGAAAGGTTTTGCTTGTCAGAAACAATCGTCATGCGGGTACTCCTCAGAGGTCGAGGTTAACGGGTCCGGCGGCTGCCGAAACACACGTCTGGATTAGTTGGCCGGGTTCGCCATGGACTTCGTCCGTGCGCAGGTCACGGACCTGGCCGGCCCGGAGCGGGATGAGGCAGCTGTGGCAGATGCCCATGCGGCAACCGCTGGGCATCAGGATGCCGGCGTCCTCGCCGACGTCGAGCAGCGGCGTGTCACCGCCGGCTTCGACTTCGCGGTCCGACGCCTCGAAGGTGACCAGGCCGCCGTCGTGCCCTTCGCCGCCGGCGAGCTTGGTGCTGAAGCGTTCAATGGTGAGGGTGGCGCCCCGGGCATCGTTTGCGGAGGGCTCTGCGGTCTCGGCGGCCCAGAGCGCCTCGGCGTCGTCCAGGAACCCTTCGGGGCCGCACGCGTAGGCAGCGCGCTGGCGCCAGTCGGGGCAAAGCTGGTCCAGCTCGGCGGCCGAGGTGAAGTCCAGCCGCCCGCGTTCACCGGTGAACCAGTTGGTGATCTTGAAGTTGGGAAACTGGTCGGCGAGTTCGGCGAGTTCCTCGCGGAAAATGGCGTCCGCCGGGGTCCTGGCGGTGTGGATGAGCACGACGTCGGAGTCCGGACGGTGCGGAACCAGCGTGCGGATCATCGACATAACGGGGGTGATTCCGCTGCCGGCGGTGAGCATCAGCAGCGGCCGCGGGTGCTCCGGCAGGACGAAGTCGCCCTGCGGGGGCGCCAGAAAAAGGACATCGCCGGGCTTGGTGTTGCGCACGAGGGTGCCGGAGACCGCACCCATGTCGGTGACGGTGATGGCCGGATCCTTGCCGGCGGGGGCACTGAGCGAGTAGGACCGCCAGTGGCGGACGCCGTCGAGCTCGACGCCTATACGGGCCCACTGGCCGGCAAGGTGTGCCTGCCAGCCGCGGCCGGGACGGAAGAAAATAGTGGCGGAATCGGCCGTTTCTGGAACCACCCGGGTGACGACGCCGCGCAATTGGCGGGCGGAGAACACGGGGTTGAACAGCGACAGAATGTCTTCTGGAGCTAGGGGGGTGGTCAGTAGAGATGCGGCGCGCGCCAGCTTACGGAGCCGGATCATGCTTCCATCTTATGTCAGATAGCGTCATAGTTCTTCACTCAGGGCATACGATCGAGTCAGAGAAACTATCGCCCCGCAACAACTTTATGGAATGTGCCTCATGAACGCTTCCCCGACCGGCCAGCCCGCCACCCCCGCCTTCGACCCCCCGTGGCTGGCGCTGCCGCGCGAGGTCAGCGACATGCTCCGGCCGATGATGCCGGGCATTGTGGAGGCCATCATCGACGCCGTGCCGCAGCTCGTGCCCGCCTATGCCAGGCCCATCGAGGGGCGGTTCGGCCGGGGGCTGCGGCGGGGTGTCGCGGCCGCACTGGACCGCTTCCTGCAACTTCCGGGGACCACGCTGCCGGCCCTCTCGGAGGAGAGCCGGCAGCTCGTGGCGGGGCTGGGCAGCGGCGAGTTCCGGCAGGGCCGGAGCATGGATGCCCTGCTCAGCGCCTACCGTATGGGTGCCCGCGTGACGTTCCGCGAGATGTCGAGGGTCTCCGTCGAGCACCATCTGGGCCAGAGCGTGGTGGTCGATCTGGGCGAATCGATTCTTGCCTACATCGATGAACTATCGGCGGTCAGCGCCGAGGCGTATGCCTTTGAGCAGTCCGAACGGGCCGGTGCCGTGGACCGGCGCCGCACCGAGCTGCTTGATCTGCTGCTGCTGGGACAGGCGGACGAGGCGGCCCTGCGCCAGACAGCCGCCATGGCGGACTGGTCCCTGCCGCCCAGGATGGTGGTGGTGACGCTGCCGGTGGACCGGTCGGCAGGGCTGCGGCTGCGGCTGGGACCCGGGACGCTGGTAATCGAACGCGAGACCGACGCCGTCGCCCTGGTTCCGGCACGGAAGTCAGAGTCCGCACGGGCGGACCTCGACAAGGCGCTGCGCGGCCGCGGTGCCGCCGTGGGACCGGCCGGCGGCTGGGAGAAAGTCCCGGACTCGCTTCGCCTGGCGGTGCTGGCCGCCTCCGTGCTGCCGCCCCGGGACGGTCCGGAGGATCCGCCGATCTGGGCGGACGAGCACCTGGCCGAGGTGATCCTCGGCGCCGAGCCGTCCGCCATCGCCGAGCTGGCCAACCGCCGGCTCGCGCCGCTGGAGGGACTGCGTCCGGCCCAGCGCGAGCGGCTGGCGGAGACGCTGCTGTCCTGGCTGCGGCACTGGGGCCAGCGCGGCCCGGTGGCTGCCGAACTCGGGATTCATCCGCAGACCGTGGGCTACCGCGCGGCCCAGCTGCGCGAGCTGTTCGGCGACACACTGGAGGACCCTAAGGCGCGGTTCGAGCTGGAACTGGCCCTCCACGCCGGCAGGCGTTAAGCCCGGCAGGCGTTAAGCCGTGTCAGCGGGTGATCATTTCCCTGCTCTGAAGCCGAAGCTCAAGGTCGTTCATGACGATCGCGGCCATGTCTTCGAGCGTCCGGGTGTCCTCCGCGGTGAACTGGCGCGGTTCCCTGTCCAGGATGCAGAACGTGCCCAGGTTGTAGCCGTCCGGCGTGCGCAGCGGGACACCTGCGTAGAACTGCAGGCCGAACTCGCCCGCCACCAGCGGGTTGGCCAGCGTGCGGGGATCGGTGGCCGCACTTTCGATCACCCACGCGTCGTCCTGCAGGATCGCGGAGGCGCAGAGCCCCGGGTCCCGACCGATCTCGGTGACGGCGGTGCCGTGGTGGGACTTGAACCAGATCCGGTCGTGGTCCACGACGCTGACGATCGCGACCGGAACGGAAAACACGCGTGCCGCGAGGCCCGCGATCCGGTCAAAGGCTCCGTCGGCGGGGGTATCAAGGATCCGGTAACGCTCGACGGCGCGCATCCGGCCTTCCTCATCGGTCGCGGACGGAACTTTGTCGAGGCGATGGCGGGCCGCGCCGTTGATCACTTCCTGGCGCAGGGCCAGCGAGACTTCACGGGCGGGCGGCCGCGCGGCCGGGTCGCGCGCCAGCATGGAGGACAACAGCAAAACCCAGATGGGCGCCAGTTCATCCGGGATGTGCGGATCCTGGAGCAACCGGGCGACGGCAGACTGGATTGGCGCCCCCGGGTAGGCCATCCTCCCGGTCAGGCCCTCGAGCAGCACAAGGCCCAGCGAATACACGTCGCTGAGCGGACCGGCAGGCTCACCGGCGGCCTGCTCGGGGCTCAGATAGGCGGGTGTCCCTGATGTGCCGCCCTCGTCCGCCGGGCCTTCGCCCATCATGACGGCGACGCCGAAATCAGTCAGCTTGGCCCGCGGACGGCGGTCATCGTTGCTGTAGTCCACCAGCAGGATGTTCCCCGGCTTGACGTCGCGGTGGACGATGCCATGGTGGTGGATGTAGGAGAGTCCGTCGGCCAGGTCATGGCCGATCAGGGCCATGTGCGCCGCGGAGAGCGGCCCTTGGGCGGCCCGGTGGCGGAGATCCGGTCCGCGGACCAGTTCCATCACGAGGTAGGTCAGGTGTGCGTTCGGGTCGCTCAGGTCGGCGCCGGCGTCGAAGAGCGTCACGAGGCCATGGTGGCTCATGCCGGCGAGGATCCGCACTTCCTGGCCCTGCCGGCGGGCCGCCTCAGCATCGACCGCATCGCTGCGGAACAGTTTGACTGCCACCTCGCGCTGCAGGAGTTGATCGTAGGCGCGGTAAACGGTCGATTGGCTTCCCCTGCCAATAGGGTCTTCAATCCGGTAGCGCCCGCTCAGCAGGAATCCGGGTTCCATGCTCCGTTTTGGAGTTGCCGGTAGCGTTATTGATCCAGTCAACGAGTGCTCTTGTTTCCCTTGAGTGCGGGGTCCGCCCATGGGAGCGGGCGGATCAGTCCAAAGCCGGCAGGATTTCCCGGCGCCCGCAGTATTAGCAAGGTTACTTATGATACCCCGGTTGTGCCGTTCAGGCAGCCCTGCAGCCGGTTTCCTGAATGTTCCCCCGGAGGGCGCCTCCCGCTATTTGGCGGGGTTGTGCGTGCCGATCGGCAGCAGGGTCAGGTCCGGGTGGTTTTTCTCGATCCGGCGCAGCGCCCAGACGTCGTTGAACAGCGCCAGGTATTCGCCGTCGGAACGCAACAGCACCTCGGCGCCGGGCACGTTGGCAAGCGCGGGCATAGCGTCCGCCGTCGAAATCCGGGCGATGGAGTACGGCAGCCGTTCAAGCCGCATCGGCGCGCTGAAATCATGGGCCATCCGGTCCTCCACCACCTCGAACTGCATGGGGCCGACGGCGGCCAGTACCGGGGCCTGATCGCCGCGGATGTCCGAGCGGAGCACCTGAATAACGCCCTCGTGCTCCAACTGCTCGATGCCGCGGCGGAACTGCTTGAAACGGCTGGGGTCCTTGGAGCGCGCCACTTGGAAGTGTTCCGGGGCGAACAGCGGAATGGCGGGGAACTCCACCGGCTGCTCCAGGAACAGGCTGTCGCCGACCCGCAGCGAGGAGGCGTTCACGAGTCCCACGACGTCGCCGGGGAACGCCTCGTCGATGACTTCGCGTTCGCGGCCGAACACCTGCTGGGCGTATTTGGTGGCGAAGGACTTCCCGGTCCGGCCCTGGGTCACCACCATGCCGCGCTCAAACATGCCCGAGCAGACGCGGATGAAGGCTACGTGGTCGCGGTGGGCCTTGTTCATGCCGGCCTGGACCTTGAAGACGAACCCGGCGAAGGGCGCATCGACGGGCCGCAGGGCGCCGTCGACGTCGGGCCGGGGGGCCGCAGGCGGCGCGAAGTCCACGAGGGCATCGAGGATTTCCTTCACGCCGAAGTTCAGGGCGGCGGAGCTGAAGAGGATCGGGGTCGCCTTGCCGGCATGGAATGCCCCGACGTCGAACTCGAGGTTGGATTCGACAACGAGCCCGGCTTCGTCGACGGCGTTTGACCAGTCGTCGCCCTGGCTGGCGGCGGCGTCCTCCGGAGTGAAGTACTCGGTGATGGCGATTTTGGCGCCGGCGTTGTTGCGCTTGAACTGGGCGAAGCGGTCATTGCGGAGATCCCAGACGCCGCGGAAGTCACCGGAGATGCCCACGGCCCAGGTCAGCGGCATCGGCTGGAGGCCGGTGCGCTCGGTGATCTCGTCCATGAGAGCCAGGGCGTCCAGGCCCGGCCGGTCCCACTTGTTGATCACGGTGATGATGGGGAGGTTGCGCTGCTTGCAGACCTCGAAGAGCTTCATGGTCTGGGTTTCCAGGCCCTTGGCGGCATCGACGAGCATCACGGCGCAGTCCACGGCGGCCAGCACGCGGTAAGTGTCCTCGGAGAAGTCGGCGTGGCCGGGGGTGTCCAGCAGGTTGATAACGGTGTCCCGGTAGGCGAATTGCAGGGCGGCCGAGCTGATCGAGATGCCGCGGTCCTTTTCCATCTGCATCCAGTCCGAGACCGTTTCCTTGCGGTTGGCCTTGCCGCTGGAGGCGCCGGCGGTGCCGATCACCTTCGCGTGCAGCGCGAGCGCCTCGGTCAGCGTGGACTTGCCGGCATCAGGGTGGGAGATGACCGCAAAAGTCCGACGCCGGGCAGCCTGCTTGTGAATCTCCTGGACTCGGGCGGGGCTAAGGACTTCTTGAGACACGGTGCTACTTTCGCTGCGGCGTTGAATGGTCGCGGTCCGGGGCTGCGGGAATCCGGGTGGGCCCGAGAGGGATCGCGGGAGTTCTGCTGTGAGTTCTGAAAGGGCACCGCACCTGGAGCAGGCGGTACACCAGGAATCAAGTTTATCGCAGGCCGCACCGCCCCCGCGAAGCGGCAACGCAGCGTGACCGGAGCGCCACCGCAGCTGCACCGAAGTGCGGTCCGCAACGGCCACCGAGGGTGCCATTCGGAAGGCACCCCGAAACACGCCTAGATGGACCACTTTGAGGCTTGTCTGTGCGGATGTTGGCCCGTACTACCTCTACTATGGTGGGAGCGGGAAACCGAGTACTTTGATCCTGCCGGCAACCATGGGAAACCGGCGCACCTGCAGGCTGGAGCCTGCGCCTTTGAAGGGAAAAATCTATGGCCCGGAGCCCTGAAGATTCACTCAAGGCGACTCTGGGCAGAGTGGCACCGGGCACCGCCCTCCGCGACGGACTGGAGCGCATCCTCCGCGGACGGACCGGGGCCCTGATCGTGCTGGGCATCGACAGGACCATCGAATCCATTTGTTCCGGCGGCTTCGACATCGGGATCGATTTCTCCCCCACCCGGCTCCGGGAACTGGCCAAAATGGACGGCGCCATCATTTGCGACAAGGACGCCAGCAACATCCTGCGCGCCGCCGTCCAGCTGGTCCCGGACTCCAGCATCGAGACCCAGGAATCAGGCACCCGGCACCGGACCGCGGAGCGCGTCGCCATCCAGACTGGCGTCCCGGTCATCTCGGTCAGCCAGTCGATGCAGATCATCGCGCTGTATGTGAACGGCCTTCGGCACGTCCTGGAGGGCTCGGAGAAGGTCCTGGCCCGCGCCAACCAGGCCCTGGCAACCCTGGAACGCTACCGGTCACGCCTGGACCAGGTGACCAGCTCGCTTTCAGCGCTGGAAATCGAGGCCATGGTGACGGTCCGCGATGTCGCCGTGACCCTGCAGCGCCAGGAAATGGTCCGCCGCATTTCCGAGGAAATCTCGCAGTACGTCCTGGAACTGGGCGAGGACGGCCGCCTGCTGTCACTGCAGCTGGACGAGCTGACCGTGGGCCGCGGGCCCGGGAGCGACGTGATCATCCGCGACTACTCCGGCCCGGATGCTTCCGCCGGGGACATCGACAAGGCCGTCAAGGCGCTCGTCAACCTTGGCCCCACCGAGCTGATCGACCTGGGCAAGATCGCCGGGATTGTCGGCTTCGCGGGCGGCGAGGCGAACCTCGACGCCGTCGTCCAGCCGCGCGGCTACCGCCTGCTCTCCGGGCTGAAGGCAGTGCCGAAGGCCGTCGCCGACCGCCTGGTGGACCACTTCGGCGGGCTGCAGTTCCTCATGGCGGCCACGATCGATGACCTCATGACGGTGGACGGCATCGGCGACCAGCGCGCCCGGACGGTCCGCGAGGGCCTGAGCCGCATGGCTGAGGCCAGCCTGTTGGACCGGTTCCTCTAAACCCCCGCTGCGCTGGGAACTAGTTGAGCTGGAACACGGCCTTGGGGGAGGTCTTGTTCGCCAGCCGTGCCGTGAACACGTAGTACGCACCGCCGGCTCCGGGCCGGGCCGCGATCGCCGCACAGCCCTGAACGGAGCGGTTTCGCTGCCAGGGGAAGTTCGCCGTCTCGCTCTGGCCCGGCGCGATAGTCTTCACGATGTCCGTGTTGTCCGACTGGCAGTCCGCGGAGGAGAAGATCCGGTCCGAGCCGCTGGCAATCAGGAACTCCATCTGCGAAGATCCGAGATTGACCTCGCACGGCACCCGGTTGCCGTTGGTCACCTTAAGGCTGAGCAGGGGGTTTTCGCCGGCGGCATAGGCAGGCTTGTCCGCTGCGGCAGTGACCGTCACAAGGTTCATGTCGCAGCCTTCCGTCTCCGACGGCATCGCCGGGGAACTGGCGGCCGCTTCCGGGCCCGCCGGTCCCGTTGGCTGGCCTTCCGGAGCCGCTACGCCCCCGTCCGGGAACTGCCCGGCGTTAATTACGCTGGATACGGAAGCGAAGCCCCCGACGGCGATCGCGACTACGAGCAGGAGAGCGGCACCCACGAACAGCCGGCGGCGGCGGAAGACGGGATTGACCGTTTTCCGGGCAGGTTTCCGGGCAGGCTTCCGCCCAGCTTTCCGCGGCGAGGTCCGTGAGGAGTGCCCGCCGGCGGAAACCTTCGGCCGAGAACCGTGACTTCCTGAATCGCCTTGCCTGCCCATCCTCCTAGGCTAGAGAACCGCGCCGGGTATGGGGCCCTCCCACGCCGCGGGCGGACTGTGGCCCTCATCTATTACGCTTACTTGCATCAAAGCTCTAGCCGATTCTCCCGCCGTCCGTGCTGCCAACCCGGAAAGCGATCCCGCAGGCCCGGGCGCAGGCGTCCGCAACAGCGAACCCGGCGGGGACGCGCTGGCCGGCCTTCATGCGGCCCTGGACGCGTGGTTTGAGTCGAACGCACGGACGCTGCCGTGGCGGGCTGCAGAGTGCACCCCCTGGGGTGTGCTGGTCAGCGAGGTCATGCTCCAGCAGACACCAGTGGTGCGCGTCCTGCCGGTCTGGGAGGAGTGGCTGCGGCGCTGGCCGGAGCCGGCGGATCTGGCCCGGGTACCCGCGGGTGAGGCTGTCCGATCCTGGGGCCGGCTTGGCTATCCGCGGCGGGCCCTTCGGCTGCACGCGGCCGCCGTCAGGATCGGAGCCCACCATGGCGGAAAGGTTCCGGGCACGTATCCGGAACTGCTGGAGCTGCCCGGAGTGGGCGGCTACACGGCGGCGGCCGTCGCCGCCTTCGCCTTCGGGCGGCGCGAAACAGTGGTGGACACCAATATCCGCCGTGTCCACGCCCGGCTGTTTTCCGGTTCCGCGCTTCCCTCGCAGGCGCTGACCGCCGCTGAGATGCGGCTGGCCGCAAAGACGCTGCCGGCCGACGTCGGAGCCTCCGTTCGCTGGAACGCGGCCGTCATGGAGCTCGGGGCGCTCATCTGCACGGCGCGGTCACCGAAGTGTGCGGAATGCCCGGTCCGCAGTTCCTGTGCCTGGCTCGCGGCCGGTGAGCCGCCGCCGACGTACACCCCCAAGGGGCAGTCGTGGCACGGAACGGACCGTCAGGTGCGGGGCGCCGTGATGGCGGTGCTCCGAGTCGCCGAGTCCCCCGTCGCGCCGGAGTTGTTCCAGCGGGCCCCGGCGGATCTCGGCTTTGAACCGCTTGGGATCAGCATTCCGCTGGCCGCCCTGCACCGGCTCAATTCGGCTCCTGAACAGCTCGAACGAGCGTTGGCCGGCCTGCTCAACGACGGCCTGGCAGAGCTGCATCCCGGCGGCTTCCGGCTCCCCGCCTGAGCATCGTGGCCCGCGGAACCGCGGCACCCTAGCTGGGCGCGCCTGCCGGAACTACCCTGAAGCATGCGCAAGTTCGTGGCGATCGTGGCTCTGATCTGTACCGCGTTGCCGGCAGCCGGGTGCCAGCCGGAAACGGCCTGCCCGGCGATCGCCCAGGCGCAGGTGGTCGCGCTCACCGTGGCCCAGGACTACGCCGCCTCGGTCAGGACCGTCCATCTGAAGGCGTGCCAGGAGGGCCGCTGCACCGAGGCGGCGCTGGAGCTATTCCCCGGCAGCACCACCGTGGACCAGGGCTGCGAGCCCGGCCCCTACGGCGGCGACCGCCCCTGTTCGGCAACCTCTTCCCCGGACGGCACCCTCACCGGAATGCTGATGTTTGAGCCGCTGGGCGACTCGCCCATCGAGGCGACCTCCACCGGGACCGACGCCAATGGCCTCCCCCTGCCGGTCCGGACCCTGACGTTCACCCCGCGGGTGGCTTACCCCTACGGCGAGCAGTGCGGCCGGTTCATCACGGCCGGCGTCGTGCTCGACGCGGACGGCCTCCGGCAGGCGCCCTAGCCGCCCCGGAAGGCGAGCGGCGGAGCACGGCGACGAGTCGAGAAAGGCGAACAAATGAACACGCAGAACATCGGCCGCTGGATCCGCGCCGGGCTGTGGACCATCCCCCTCGCCGGCCTGGTCACCGCCTGGGCCACGCTTGAGCTGCAGCCCGACCAGGAGCGGGACCCGGACGCCTGGGCGCGGTTTGTCAGCTCAGACTCCTACCAGTTCAGCCACCTGTTCGGCGGTACGGTAGGCGCCATCCTCGCTATTTTCGGCGTCTTCGCCCTGGGCTGCTGCCTGGCAAACACCCGGGTGGGGCGCCTGGCGCTGGCGGCAATGGTCATCACGGTCGCCGGCACCGCCCTGCTACTGGTGCCCGCGGTGATCTCAACCTTCGCCCTGCCCGCGATCGGGAAGGCCTACCTGGGCGGAAACGGGGACGTCATGCGGCTGGAGTTCCCGGCCGCCATGTCGGCTTCGATCCTGCTGGGCCTCCTGCTTGCCTTCCTCGGCAATGTGCTGCTGGGGATTGCGGTGTGGGGCTCCCATACGCTGCCGCGCTGGGCCGGGGTGGTCTGGGTTGCCGGCGCGGTGTTGTTCTACGTCCTGGGCGTCGTACTGGGGCAGGCGACGACGGGAAGCAGCCTGCCGACCCAGACGGCCGGGGCCTTGCTGATGGCGGCTGCCGGCGGATGGATTGCCTGGCGTGTGGCACGGCAGGGCGCGCAGGCACCCGACCCGGCCGCGGCGCTGACCGGCTGATGCTCCGATCCTACGGTTCACCGAAGCCGGCCTTGATCAGCCCGCCCAGATAGCCCACAGCTTTCGTGGCGTCCGGGCCGCTGGCCTCGACGTGCAGCACCGCACCCTTGGCAGCACCAAGCATCATGAGTTCCGTCATGGAGGCGCCGTCGACGCCGTTGATGGTCACATCGGCGTCCATGCCGGACAGTCCGCCGGCGATTTTCGCCGCGGGGCGTGCGTGCATGCCGGCCTGGTTGATGAGCTCGAAATCGCCCATGGCGTCCGGCGGCTGCTGGTGCTCGTGGCCGGGGACCACCGGGTGGGCGGGCGGGCGGTAGACGGCCTCGGCGGCTTCCTTCACCGCGCCGGCGTCGGCTCCGGTCTGGGCGGCCACGGCGGCAGCGACCAGCCCCTCCACGAGCGGTGCATCGGCCAGCAGCACGGAGCCGGGGCCGGCCAGGAATTCCACCGCCGATTCGGCCGTCATCACGGCCGAGCCCAGGTCCGTGAGCACAACAACGCCGTCAGGACCCGCAGCCTTTTCCAGCGCCGCCATCACCCGTTCCAGGCTCGTGCCGATCCGGCCGTCGTCGGTGCCTCCGGCGGGCAGGATCATGACGTCCGGCGCCATCTGCGCGGCCAGTTCGGCTGCGCCGTCGGCGATCTTTTCGCTGTGTGAAACGACGACTAGCCGTACCGTCATTCGGCTGCCCCGGCAGCGGCGCGCAGGATCAGGGCACTGGAGACGGCGCCCGGGTCCCGGTGGCCGATGCTGCGCTCCCCCAGGTAGCTGGCGCGCCCCTTGCGGGCAAGCATCGGATCGGTGGACACGGCCCCGGCTTCGGCGGCCTCCGCGGCGGCCACCAGGACCTTGCGGACGTCACCGTTGCCGGCCGCGGCAGCGGCTGCCTCGATCGCCGGGGTCCAGGCGTCCACCATGGTCTTGTCGCCGGACTCGGCCTTTCCACGGGCCACGATGCCGTCGCGCGCGGCCTGCAGTGCAGTCGCCAGTGTCGCGGCGTCGACGTCGGCCGTGTCCCCCAGAGCCGTGGAAGCACGAAGGAATGCAGTGCCGTAGAGCGGGCCGGCGGCTCCCCCCACCTTCGACATCAGGGTCATGGCCGTCAGCTTGAGCGCGGCCCCGGGGGTTTCCGGGGGCGACTCGGCGAGTTTGTCCATCACCGCCCGGAAGCCCCGGTCCATGTTCTCGCCGTGGTCCGAGTCGCCGATTGGCCGGTCCAGTTCAATGAGTTCGACCCTGTGCTCCGACATGGCCTGCGCGGATAGGGTCAGCCACCGCACCGCCCAGCTGACGTCCAAGCCCACGGTCAGACGCCCCAGCGGAGGGCCGCCGTGTGGACCGGCGCGTCCCAGAGTGCCGTCATCTCGTCGTCCAGCCGCAGGACGGTGATGGAACAACCCTGCATTTCAAGGGCGGTGATGTAGTTGCCCACGAGCGAGCGCGCCACGGTGATGCCCTGCTCCGCCAGCTTCTGGGCGGCCCGGCGGTAGACGATGTACAGCTCGCTCTGCGGAGTGCCGCCCATCCCGTTCACGAACAGGAGCACCTTGTCACCGGAGGCGAGGCCGAGGTCGCTGACGACGGGGGCCAGCAGCCGGTCCGTGATGCCGTCTGCGTTTTCCATCGGGATCTTGTGCCGGCCAGGCTCGCCGTGAATGCCGATACCGATCTCGATCTCGTTCTCTTCAAGTTCAAAGCTGGGCACCCCGGCATGCGGCACGGTGCAGGCGGATAACGCCACGCCCATGCTGCGGACATTCTGGTTGACGCGGTCACCGATGGCGGCGACGGCGTCGAGGTTGTCGCCGCGCTCGGCAGCCGCACCGGCGATCTTCTCCACCAGCACCGTGCCACCCACACCGCGCCGCCCTGCGGTGTACAGCGAGTCCTCCACCGCGACGTCGTCGTTGACGAGGACCGTGCGGACCTCCACGCCTTCGGCCTGCGCCAGTTCGGCCGCGGTCTCGAAGTTGAGCACGTCGCCGGTGTAGTTCTTGACGATATGGACGACGCCGGCGCCTGAGTCCACGGCCAGCGTGGCCGGAAGGATCTGGTCCGGGGTGGGCGAGGTGAACACGGCACCCGGGACCGCGGCGTCGAGCATTCCCATCCCGACATAGCCGCCGTGCAGCGGCTCATGGCCGCTGCCTCCGCCGGAGACCAGCCCTACCTTTCCCGCCACCGGCGCATCTTTGCGGACGATGTACTTGGGGTCGGCGAAGACGGTCACGAGGTCGGCATGCACAAGCCCGAAGCCCTCCACTGACTCGTCGACCACGGCGCGGGGATCATTGATGAGCTTCTTCATGGCGGTGCTCCCTGGATGGTGTCCTGGCTGCTTGCTTAGACCCTACTACCGGGGCCGTGCCAGCGAAAGGCTCCAGATTCGAACGGCCTAAGCGGACCCTCAGCGCGTCCGGACCGCCGTGTTTCCGGGGCATGGCCGGCCCGGACGTCACACCTCCGGCCCGCCGGCGGCTTCTAGAGGGATTTGATCATCCGGGTGTTGCCAAGGGTGTTCGGCTTCACCCGTGCCAGGTCCAGGAACTCGGCCACACCCTCGTCGTGGGATCGCAGCAGTTCGGAATACACCACCGGGTCGACGGCGGATTGGTCCGCCATGACGTCGAAGCCGTGTTTCCTGAAGAAGTCCACCTCGAAGGTCAGGCAGAAGACGCGGGAAACCCCCAGGGCCCGCGCATCGTCCAGGAGCCGCTCCACCAGCACGTGCCCCACGCCTTTGCCGCGCCAGGCATCGGACGCCGCAAGGGTGCGCACCTCGGCCAGGTCCTCCCACATGACGTGGAGCGCCCCGCAGCCGATCACCCCGCCGTCGGGCGCTTCGGCAATCCGGAACTCCTGCAGGCTTTCGTAGTAGGCCACGGTCTCCTTGGCCATGAGGATCCGTTGATCGGCCAGCGGCGCCACCAACGCCTTGATGGCTGCAACATCGCTGGTGCGGGCAGGGCGGATGCGGATCGACTCAGTCACAGCCCAATCTTACGGGCGAGCCTGTCGCGCCCCGGCCCGGCCCCAACTAACTCGCAGTTAAGGGCCGTTTTGAGCGCCCATAACGGCCCCTGCTGCGAGTCAGCGGGGGAAGGATGGAAGGTCAGAGACCAAGTTCGGCGGGCACGGGCAGGTCCTTGTCCAGGAGGTGCCTGGCGAGGAAGTGCTCCACGACGCCGTACCAGATTTTGGCGTGCTGCGGCTGCAGGATCCAGTGGTTCTCGTCCGGGAAGTACAGGAAGCGGTGGTCGGTTTCGCCGTTCTCGTCGGCCGCCAGCTGCGATTTGGAGAGCAGTTCGTACCAGAGGCGCAGGCCCTCGCCGATGGGGACGCGGTAGTCCTTGTCGCCGTGGATGACGAGCATGGGGGTGCTGATGTTCTCCACGTGCAGGTGCGGGGAGTTCTCAAGCGCCATGTCGGCCGTCATTTCCTTGAGCCAGTACTGCGCGGCGTCGGTGGTGGGGCCGAACTGGTCCAGCGCCCAGAGGCTGGCGTGCGTGACGATCGCCTTGAACCGGTCCGTGTGGCCGGCCACCCAGTTGGCCATGTAGCCGCCGAAGGAGCCGCCCATCGCAGCCGTGCGGGTCTCGTCGATGTCCGGCCGCTGCACCACGGCATCGGTGATGGCCATCAGATCGGTGAACGGAGCCTTGCCCCATTCACCCCAGCCGCGCTGGATGTGGTGCTGGCCGTAACCGGTGGACAGCGCCGGGTCCGGCAGGAGCACGGCGTAGCCGCGGGCCACGAGCAGCCACGGGTTCCAGCGCCATGTCCAGGCGTTCCAGGATCCGAGCGGGCCGCCGTGGATCCACAGCAGGAGCGGTGCCGGATTCCCGGCGGAGGCGCCGTCGGGGAGGGCCAGGTACGCCGGCACCCGGGTGCCGTCGGCCGCCGTCGTCTCCACCCGTTCCAGCGCGCCCTGGTAGCGCGGGCGTTCCGCGGGGGCCGGAAGCCGGGCGACGGCGCCGCTGGCGAGGCTTATCCGGACGGCTTCGGCGGGGAACGCGTAGGAACTGCGCAGCGCAAAGGCGCTGCGGCCGTCCGGGGAGATGACGACGTCGGTGTAGGCCGCCGCATCTGCCGTCAGCCGGGTGACGCGGCCGGTTCCGCCGGCCTCCCCGGACACGGTGATGCGGAAGACCGGTGAGGCGCCGTCCTCGTCGGCCGTGACGAGAATGGCGGAGCCGTCCGGCAGCCAGGCCGCGGGGCGGGGCCAGCGGTCCCAGTCGCGGGCCAGCGGTGTCAGGGCGTTTTCCGCTGCCGCATCGGACACATCGAGCAGGTGCAGCCTGACCTGCGGGGCCGCAAACGGGGTGGTGTCGCTCTCACTGAGTACCACAAGGGTACGGTTGTCCGGGCTGACCGGCCCCGGGAAGTAGCTCAGCCCTTCGGTGTCCAGCAGCACCTTTCGGGTGCCGGTGGCGGCGTCGATCGCGACCAGCACGGACCGCGAATTGGCGTTGGCGAGCGGCTTGTTGAAGCTGCTGTAGATGGTCTTCCCGTCGGGGCTGACCACGGGATCCGCATCCCGGAGACCGTTGCCGGCGTCGGGAGTCAGGTTGCGGAGCGTGGCCGGCGCGGCGGCGTCAACGGTGGCTGGCCTGCCCGGCTCCTGCTCCCCGCCCGGTTCGACGGCGAACAGCCGCGGCTGGGCGGGTCCCAGATCGGCGTCCCAGTAGCGCACGGGATAGCCGCTGTGCAGGATGGCGGCGACCTTGTTGTCCTTGCGGGCCTTGCGGCGCTCCCCGTCATTGTCTTCATCGGTGGAACCCCCCAGCACGGAGGCAGCCACGAACACGGCCTCGGCTTCCTTGGCGGCCAGGACCGCGCTGACGCCGCCGCCGCGCGAGAGCACCACCCGCGCCTCTCCGCCACCTGCGGCGAGCATCCACAGGGCGTTGACCGGGTCGGCGTCGGGGCTCTCCGGATCCGGGCGGGCGGAGGTGAAGTAGAGGTCGCCGCTGGCGGCGAAGACGGCTCCGACCTCCCCCTTTGCGCTGCGGGTAATCCTGCGGGCCTGTTTGAGGCCTTCAGGATCCAGCTCCCACAGGGCTGTTCCATATTCGGTGCCTTTGGCATTGAGGGTGGCCACGGTGGTGACCAGGCGGCCGCCGTCGGGGCTCAGGGCCAGGCCGCTTACCCTCGGGATGGCGAGGTAATGGTCCAGATCATGGAAGGGTGTCTCGGGTTTTTCGCTCAGGGTCTCTGAACCGATGGAAGCCATGCACCGATTCAACACCCCTTAGCGCGGTGGATCACATCAAGTTCACTCAGAGTGAAACAGTGCTTTCACACCGGCTCAGGGCTGGGCCTACGTCGCGCCTATCCATGTGCGCAGTGCCGAAAGGAGGTGCCTGGCGTCAGACAAGACAAAGACCCCGCCTGCCTTTTCAGGAAGCCGGAGCCTTTGAATCGGTGCTTAGACGCTCGGAGCGATCTCCGGGATGCGCGGCTTGCTGGTGCCTGCAAAGGTGAACTTGGCGTCGTCGCCTTCGCCTTCAACACCCACCACGACAATGTCGCCCGCGTTGATCTCGCCGAACAGGATCCTCTCGGAGAGCTGGTCCTCGATCTCGCGCTGGATAGTGCGGCGCAGCGGCCGGGCACCCATGGCGGGATCGTAGCCGCGGGTTGCCAGCAGCACCTTGGCCGCAGACGTGAGCTCGATGCCCATGTCCTTGTCCTTGAGGCGCTTCTCCAGCCGGCCAACGAACATGTCCACGATCTCGATGATCTCGTCCTGGGTCAGCTGCGGGAAGACCACAACGTCGTCAACACGGTTCAGGAACTCGGGGCGGAAATGCTGCTTGAGCTCCTCCGTGACACGGGCCCGCATCCGGTTGTAGCCGGTCTGCGTGTCCGTGCCGGACTGGAAGCCGGTGGCAACGCTCTTGGAGATGTCCCGGGTGCCGAGGTTCGTGGTCATGATGATCACGGTGTTCTTGAAGTCCACCACGCGGCCCTGGGAGTCGGTCAGCCGGCCGTCTTCCAGAATCTGCAGCAGCGAGTTGAAGAGGTCGGCGTGGGCCTTCTCCACTTCGTCGAACAGGACCACGGAGAACGGACGACGTCGGACCTTCTCGGTCAGCTGTCCGCCTTCCTCGTAGCCCACATAGCCCGGAGGGGCACCGAAGAGACGGGAAACCGTGTGCTTCTCCGAGTACTCGGACATGTCCAGGGTGATCAGCGCGTCTTCTTCGCCGAACAGGAACTCGGCAAGGGCCTTGGCCAGCTCGGTCTTGCCGACGCCCGTGGGGCCGGCGAAGATGAACGAGCCGCCCGGACGCTTCGGGTCCTTGAGGCCTGCACGGGTACGGCGGATCGCCTGGGACAGGGACTTGATAGCCTCGTCCTGGCCGACGACACGCTTGTGCAGTTCGTCTTCCATCTTCAGCAGGCGCGAGGACTCTTCCTCGGTCAGCTTGAAGACCGGGATGCCGGTGGAGTTCGCCAGCACCTCGGCGATGAGTTCCTCATCAACCTCGGAGATGTCGTCCATGCCGCCGGTCTTCCACTGGCGTTCCTTCTCGGCCCGCTCGGCAATGAGCTTCTGCTCCTTGTCGCGCAGCGAGGCGGCGCCTTCGAAGTCCTGCGCGTCAATCGCGGATTCCTTCTCGAGCTTCATGGCGGCGATCTTCTCGTCCATGACCTTGAGCTCCGGCGGGGCGGTCATCCGGCGGATGCGCAGCCTGGCGCCGGCCTCGTCGATCAGGTCGATCGCCTTGTCCGGCAGGAACCGGTCCGAGATGTAGCGTTCGGACAAACTCGCGGCTGCCGCGAGGGCGCCGTCGGTAATGGTGACGCGGTGGTGTGCCTCGTACCGGTCCCGGAGGCCCTTGAGGATCTCGATCGTGTGTACGACGGAGGGTTCCTTGACCTGGATCGGCTGGAAGCGGCGTTCCAGGGCAGCATCCTTCTCGATGTGCTTCCGGTATTCATCCAGTGTGGTGGCACCGATGGTCTGGAGCTCGCCGCGGGCCAGCATGGGCTTCAGGATAGAGGCCGCATCGATGGCACCTTCGGCAGCACCGGCACCCACGAGGGTGTGGATTTCATCGATGAACAGGATGATGTCGCCGCGGGTGCGGATCTCCTTGAGGACCTTCTTGAGGCGCTCTTCGAAGTCGCCGCGGTAGCGGGAGCCGGCCACCAGGGACCCGAGGTCCAGGGTATACAGCTGCTTGTCCTTGATGGTCTCCGGGACGTCGCCGCGGACAATCGCCTGGGCGAGGCCTTCGACGACGGCGGTCTTGCCGACGCCGGGCTCACCAATCAACACCGGGTTGTTCTTGGTGCGGCGGGACAGGATCTGCATGACGCGTTCCATCTCGGATTCGCGACCGATGACAGGGTCCAGCTTGTTTTCGCGGGCAGCCTGGGTCAGGTTGCGGCCGAACTGGTCCAGAACCACCGAACCGGCAGGGGTGCCTTCGGCCTGGCCGGGGCCAACACCGGCGCCGGTGGTTTCCTTGCCCTGGTAACCCGAGAGCAGCTGGATCACCTGCTGGCGGACACGGTTGAGGTCCGCACCGAGCTTGACCAGCACCTGGGCGGCAACACCTTCACCCTCGCGGATGAGGCCGAGCAGGATGTGCTCGGTGCCGATGTAGTTATGGCCGAGCTGCAGGGCCTCGCGCAGCGAGAGCTCCAGCACCTTCTTGGCGCGCGGCGTGAAGGGGATGTGGCCGGACGGGGCCTGCTGGCCCTGGCCGATGATCTCCTGTACCTGCTCGCGGACGCCGTCGAGCGAAATGCTCAAGGACTCGAGGGCTTTGGCGGCAACACCTTCACCTTCATGGATCAGACCCAAGAGGATGTGTTCGGTACCAATGTAATTGTGGTTCAGCATGCGTGCCTCTTCTTGGGCAAGCACAACTACGCGACGGGCACGGTCCGTAAATCGCTCAAACATTTCGCCACACTCCTAGCTACGACGTACTTTGATGCTACGTGGCTGGCTTCCAGATTGGGTGCTTGTTCGCCACAGGGGAAACCGGGGCGCAACACCCGCGTCACACAGGGACCAGGCGGCGGCCCGCTCGCGGTGCCCGCGCGGGCGGCGCGGGCGGAACGAGTGCGGTTACCGGCGTCGGCGTCGTCCGCAACAGTGTCGGCGTCGTCGGCAACAGTGTCGGCGTCGTCCGCAACAGTGTCGGCGTCGTCGGCGTCGTTCGCTAACAAAAGGCCTTCCGCTTAACCCGCGATGCCCCGGCCCGAAGGCAGGGGCATCGTTGTTACAGCGGCGCCAGCCTAGGAATTCGCCTTTTGGTAGGCTTCCTGAATTTCGGCCTGGATACGGCCGCGGCTGTTTACCGCATAGCCGTTGTCGCGGGCCCACTGACGGATCTGGGCAGAATCCTGATTCCGGCCGGTCGATATTTTGGTGCGCGTGGCGCGGCCGCTGGAAGTCTTGCGTGCATGTGAAACAAAGCGCTCAACTGCAGAGCGGAGTTCTGCAGCATTGTCCGACGACAGGTCAATTTCGTAGCTGACGCCATCGAGGCCGAACCGGACTGTCTCGTCCGCGGATCCGCCATCCAGATCATCGACGAGGATGATTCTAACCTTCTGTGCCATTTAAAGACTCTCTTTCCAATAAGGACGAGGATTTAGAAAAGCATGATGTATCTGCTTAAAGTATCCTCCGCTTTACGGCAGTGAGTCAAAGCGGTAAAGATTTTCTAAAGGAAATCCAAAGGATGGAATAGGGCGCTATTTGTTCAGGCCAGTGGAATGGCCGTCGCCGGGGCCGGAATCCGTCTTCCGGGCCTTTCCTTCGGCTTCTGCCTGGGCGCGCGCTTCGGCCTGGCGCTCCGATTTGTCCGCATTGAAAATCGATTTCATCGCGAACCAGAAGATTAGGCCGACGACGACGGACGGCAACAATACGGCGATGTATTCCACGGTCAGTGTCCTTCGGGCTTCAGGAGGGGGAACAGGATGGTCTCGCGGATGCCTGCGCCGGTGAAGAGCATGACCAACCGGTCGATGCCTAGGCCGATTCCGCCCATGGGCGGGGCGCCGTATTCCAGCGCGCGGAGGAAGTCCTCGTCCAGCTGCATGGCCTCGACGTCGCCGGCGGCGGAGCGGCGGGACTGCTCGGTGAGCCGTTCGCGCTGGATCACCGGGTCGATCAGTTCGGAGAAGGCCGTGCCACGCTCCATGCCGCCGATAATGAGGTCCCAGGCCTCGATCAGCCGGTCATCCTCGCGGTGCTGGCGGGCCAGCGGCTGCGCGGAGGGCGGGTAGTCGTAGACGAAGGTGGGGTTGAGCAGGGTCGGCTCGACGAGTTCGCCAAAGAGCTCCACCACGAGCTTCTCGGCGTCCCAGTTGGCATCGACCTTGACCTCGTGTCTGGCGGCGATGGCCAGCAGCTCCGAGGCGGTGGTTTCCGGGGTGACTTCCCGGCCCACGGCTTCCGAAAGTCCCGGGTACACCGCCATCCAGGCCCAGTCGCCGTCGAGGTTGATCTCGCCGGCTTCGGTCTGCAGCACACGGCCCACCCCGGCGGCGTCGGCGGCGTCGAGGATGAGTTCCTTGATCCGGTCCGCCATAACGAACTGGTCGGCCCAGGCCTCGTAGCTCTCCAGCGTAGTGAATTCCGGGCTGTGGGTGGAGTCCACGCCTTCGTTGCGGAACACTCGGCCCATGTCGTAGACGCGGTCGATCCCGCCGACGACGGTGCGCTTGAGGTACAGCTCGGTGGCGATGCGCAGTGTCATCTTCTGGTCGAAGGCGTTCATGTGAGTCTCGAACGGGCGGGCCGTGGCGCCGCCGTGGATCAGCTGCAGCATCGGGGTTTCCACTTCGACGTAGCCTTGTCGGTGCAGGGTTTCGCGGATTGAGCGGGTGATCGCGGCCCGGGTATAGACCATTTCGCGGGCCTCGTCGCGGACGATGAGGTCCACGTAACGCTGGCGGACGCGGGTTTCCTCGTTGAGCTCGGCGTGCAGCACGGGAAGCGGGCGGAGCGCCTTGGACGCCATGGACCAGGACCCGGCCATAACGGAGAGCTCTCCACGGCGGGAGGAGATGACCTCGCCCTTGATGAAGACGTGGTCGCCCAGGTCCACGATTGCCTTCCAGTCGGCGAGCGCCTCCTCGCCGATGTTGGCCAGGCTCAGCATGACCTGCAGCCGAATGGCCTTGCCGCCCACGCCGCCCTCCTGGAGGGTGGCGAAGCAGAGCTTGCCGGTGTTGCGGATGAAGACGATGCGGCCGGTCACGCCGACGATGTCGCCGGTGGTTTCGTCGGGCTCGAGGTGCCCGTACTTCTCACGGATTTCACCCAGTGAATGTGTGCGCTCAACACCCACCGGATACGCCTCGATGCCGCGCTCGATCAGCTTGGCGCGCTTCTCCATCCGGATACGCGTCTGCTCGCTGGCGTCGTGGTGCTCGGCGGCGGTGTTCGGGGCGGGGGTGTTTTGGGAAGTCACAATCCCCAAGTTTACCGGGAGATCAGGCCGCCCGGTTTCTGCCCGGCCTGCACCGCTCAGCACCGGCCCGGGACGTGGTTCGGAACCAGGCAGCCGGGCGTCGTCGTCGTGCACGGGACCGGCTCCACCGGCAGCGGCCCAAGCCGGGACGCCGGGGCCGGGCCGTAGAATCGGTGGGCGACCCTTTCGAAAGGACCCACTTGGCCAAGCTCTACTTCCGCTACGGCGCGATGAACTCCGGCAAGTCAACGGGCCTGCTGCAGGCCGCCTTCAACTATGAGGAACGGGGCCAGCGGGTCCTGCTGGCCAAGCCGGACGTCGACACCAAGGGTGATTCCGACGTCGTGTCCCGCCTGGGCATGACCCGCTCGGTGGACTTCCTGATCCCGGCCGGGGCATCCGCCCGGGAGCTGTTCTCCGCCCATGCGCACGGCGACGATCCCGATGCCCTGGTGGAGCACGTCGACACGCAGCCCGTGGCGTGCCTGCTGGTGGACGAGGCGCAGTTCCTTGAACCAACCCAGGTGGACGATCTCTTCCGCATCGCAGTCCTGGACCAGGTCCCGGTGCTCGCCTACGGCATCCGCACGGACTTCCGGACCCGGGCGTTCCCGGGCTCGCTCCGGCTCCTGGAGATTGCGCACACCCTTGAGGAACTCAAGACGATCTGCCGCTGCGGCCGCAAGGCCATCTTCAATACCCGCCGGGCGGGTGAGACGGTGGTGTTCGACGGCGACCAGATCGCCATCGACGGCCAGGACGTCCGGTACGAGTCGCTCTGCGGCTCCTGCTATCTCGAGGTCTCCGGCGGGCGGCTGGGCGGCTAGCCGGATCCGGCGGCAGCGGTGAGCTACTACGCCGTAGCTGCGGCCTCGGTTAGGCTCGGAGCATGACCCGCGAGAACATCAGAACCCCCGACGGCGGAACCATCGAGCTTTTCAGCACGGGTGCCGAGCTTGCCTCGGCGGGCTCCGGCGTCGTCGTCGTGCCGGCCTCCATGGTGACTGCCGCAGACTACACCCGCTTCGCGCAGAAACTCAGCGCTTCCCTGGGCCACCCGGTCCACACCTTCAACCGGCGCGGTCGAGGCTCCTCCTCTCCGCAGCCGGAGGACTACACCCTCGATGTGGACATCCACGACCTGGACGCGGTGATGAAGCACACCTCCAGCACCGACGTCTTCGGGCACAGTTTCGGCGGCGCGGTGGCACTGCATGCCGCCCGCACCCTCCCGGTGGAACGCCTCGCCGTTTACGACCCCGCGGTGTCCGTCAACCACAGCGTCACGGCGGACTGGACCACCGACTACGAGCGTGCGACGGCGGCCGGCGAGGACGACCGGGCCCTCGCCGTCCTGCTCAAGGGCCTCGAGACCGGCCGCGCCCTGTCCCGGATGCCGCTGTCCATGCTGACCCTGGCCAACAAGCTCGCCTCCGGTACCCCGATCGGCAAGCAGATGCGCGAGCTCATGAAGACCGGCGTCCGCGAGATCAAGGCGATCATCGCAGCGGACATGCCGGCCGAGCCGTTCCTGGAACTGCCGCTGGAGACGCTGATTATTGTGGGCGAGAAGAGCCCTGCGTACTTCGGTGTGGCCTGCGCCCAGATCCACGAGGTGCTCTCCGGCTCCAGCTACACGATCCTGCCGGGCATGGGGCACGACGGCGTCAACAAGGCGCCGGACAAGCTCATCGCCGAACTGAGCGAGTTCTTCGCAAGCTAGGCCACACCGAAGCAACGCGGGGTCACTTAGCGCCCATTCCGGACCGGCCGACGGGCGCTAAGTGACCCCGCGTTGCGTTAATGGGTGGAAGGCTGCTCGGCTCCGGCGGTCTTGCGCATCAGGGTAGCCAGCACGACGGCGGCCACGGCGATGACGGACGCCGTCAGGAACGCCGCGTGCATGCCTGCGACGATTCCGGACGCCGCAGACACGACGGCGTAGATCGAGACCAGCAGCGCTGTCCCGGCGGCCCCGGCAACCTGCTGTAGGGTGCTCATGATCGCCGAACCGTGGGAGTAGAGGTGCGGCGGCAGCGGGTTCAGGCCGGTGGTGAACGCCGGAGTGAAAATCAGCGCCAGCCCCAGGCTCAGGCCCACGTGCAGCGCGATGATCCAGCCGACCGGCGTGGCCGCGTCCAGCCGGGAGAACTGGAACAGGGCCACCACCAGCAGCGACGAGCCCGTGACGGTCAGCGGCAGCGGGCCAACCCTGTCGAAGAGCCGGCCTATGAACGGGCCCAACAGTCCCATGGCGAGGCCGCCGGGCAGCAGGGTAAGGCCCGTCTCCAGCGACGTCAGCCCGCGGATCTCCTGCAGGTACAGGGGCAGCAGGATCACCGCGCCGAACAGTGCGATCATGGCGACCACGAGCAGCAGCACGGACACCGTGAACATCCGGAAGTTGAACGCGCGCAGGTCGAGCAGGGGCGCCTCGGACTTCTGCAGCTTCAGCTGCCGGAGCACAAACGCGACCAGGGCAATGACGCCCACGGCCAGTGCCGCCAGGGCGGGGGAACCGGACCCGCCCTGGCCTCCGCCGATCTGGCTTAGACCGTACACCAGGCCGCCGAACGCCGGAACGGTCAGCAGGACGGACAGGGCATCAAGCTTCGTCTTCTCTTTTTCGCCGATGTTGGTCAGGTACCGGGCGCCGATCGCGAACGCGGCGAGGGCAATCGGCAGGACAAAGACGAACATAAAGCGCCAGGAAAAGTGCTCCAGGATCAGGCCGGACACGGTGGGGCCCATGGCCGGAGCCACCGAGATGGCGATGCTCACGTTGCCCATCACGGCGCCGCGGCGGGAGACCGGGACGAGGGTCAGAATGGTCGTCATCAGCAGCGGCAGCATAATTGCCGTGCCGCCGGCCTGGACGATCCTGGCAAGCAGCAGGATTTCAAACCCCGGAGCCAGGGCGGCGAGAAGCGTGCCGCCGGAAAACAGGCCCATGGCCAGCATAAAGACGGCGCGGGTCGACAGCCGCTGCAGGATGAAGCCCGTCGTGGGGATCACCACAGCCATCGTGAGCATAAATCCGGTGGAAAGCCACTGCACGGTGGGCGCGCTGACCCCGAGATCCACCATCAGCCGCTGCAGCGCGACGTTCATGATGGTTTCGTTCAGGATCACCACAAAGGTGGCCACCAGCAGGGTGGCGATAATGGTGACCGATTCCCGGGACATCTTTGCCGGCGGCGCCGCGGGCTTCTTCCCGGCGCCCTGGGTCTGCGCGGCCCCTGCGGGATCGCCGTGGGCCTTTGAAGAGACGTCTGTAGACATAGGGCTTCCCTCTGGGAGTGCGAAAATGGGGTCCGGCGCGAGTAGCCGCCACTGCAGGCGACAACCGGCGATTCCCTGGAGTAATTCCCGCCCCGCCAAGATTTCCGCCCCGGAAATGCAACGCGGGGTCAGATCCGGCCCAAGTTTGGACGCGGCATGGGCGCTAAGTGACCCCGCGTTGCTTTGTTCAGGAGCTCAGCGGAACGTTGTCGATCAGGCGGACCGGGCCGACCGTGGCCGCGACGAGTGCCAGGGCCTCGCCGCGGAACGGTGTCTCCCTGCAGTTCTCGGCCAGCGGATCAAGTGTGCGCGGATCCACAATGTCGAAGTAGTCCAGTTCCACGAGTGGCTGGGACTCCACCAGCGCCTGCGCTGATTCCAGGTCCAGCGGCTCATGGGCATTGGCCCGTTCCTCGATCAGGCGCAGCGCCCGGGACAGCACCAGGGCCGCCTCGCGTTCGTCCGCCGAAAGGAACCGGTTGCGGCTGGAGAGTGCCAGGCCGTCCGCGGAGCGCACGATCGGCACCGCAACGATTTCCACCGGGAAGTTCAGGTCCGCCACCATGCGCTTGACCAGGGCCAGCTGCTGGGCGTCTTTTTGGCCGAAGTACGCCCGGTACTCCGGCGGCCCCGTGCTCGCGGCCGCGTCGGGCATGCCGAAGTGCAGCAGCTTGGCCACGACCGTCAGGGCGCCGTCGAAGTGTCCGGGGCGGACGGCACCCTCCCACTTCTGCGCCATCGGCCCCGCGGCGATCCGCACCTTCGGCTCCCCGCCGGGGTAGACCTCCTCCACGCTCGGCGCGAACACCAGGTCCACGCCCTCGGCGTCGAGCAGGGCCAGGTCCGCTGAGAGGGTGCGGGGGTAGCGGTCCAGGTCAGCGGCCTCGCCGAACTGCAGCGGATTGACAAAGATGCTGACCACCACGACGTCGTTCTCGGCGACGGCGGTGCGTGCCAGCTGGGCATGTCCCTCGTGCAAGGCGCCCATGGTGGGCACCAGCCCCTGCGAGCTGCCGCTTTTCTCCGCCAGCAGGCGGGCGCTTTCGGTGCGGAGCTGGGCAGCCGTCGACACGAGTTGGATCGCCAAGTTTATGGACCTTCCTTAGGATTGCGGGCCATGATGGTCCGGGCCATCAAGCGCCTGGCTGATGCCCTTGAGCTGGTCCGGCAACAGCCGCCCGCGGCTTCCGGCCCGTCGGGCGGTGGCCCGGGCCATGGCCAGGTACGCCTCCAGAATATCGCCGCCGGAACCGCCGTCATACTCCCGCAAGGCCTCGGCGTGCGCGGCCACGGTGCCGGTGTCACCGCGGGCTACGGGCCCGGTGAGGGCCGATTCGCCCGAGGCGAGGGCGTTTTCCAGGGAGGCGCGCAGCAGCGGTCCCAGCATACGTTCCGGGGAGTCGACACCGACGTCCCGGAGGAGCTGGGATGCCTGCGCCACGAGGGTCACGAGGTGGTTCGAGCCGTGCGCCAGGGCCGTGTGGTACAGCGTGCGGTCGGCCTCGGCGATGGCGACGGGCTCTGCGCCCATCTCGACGACGAGGGCCTGCGCGATCGGCAGCATCGCGGCGTCGGCCGTGACGCCGAAGGTGCAGTCAAGCAGGCGGGTGAGGTCCAGGCTCATGCCGGTGAACGTCATCGCGGGGTGCAGCGCCAGCGGGATGGCACCAACGGAGCGGATCGGGTGCAGAATCCCCACCCCGAAGCGGCCGGAGGTGTGTGCCACGAGCTGGCCGGGCTGCCAGGCACCGAGTTTCGCCAGGCCCTCCACGAGGGGGCCGAGTGCATCGTCGGGGACCGCGAGGAGCACCAGTTCGGCGCGCTCGACAATGTCCTGCACGTCCAGCACCGGTACGCCGGGAAGCAGGGTTTCCGCGCGTTCACGGCTGGCATCCGACACCGCGGAGATGCCGATGACGGCGTGTTCGGCGCCGCGCAGGGCCGCCCCGAGGACGGCGCCGACTTTGCCGGCTCCGATGATTCCGACGCCGAGGCGTCCTGGCCTAGCCATGTCGCGGGCCGTCCCTATCGCTGAGTTCTTCCACATGGTCTGGCTCTGTCCGGTGATCGAGCCTGTCGGGATCCGGGGCTTCGGCAGGCCCGGTTTCGGCGGGTTCAACCACGTGGGCCGGCTCGGCCACCAGCGGCCGGACCTGGCCGAGCCAATGCTCGCTGGTCTGCCGTTTCCGGGCCGCACGGGCCCTGGCGGATTGTGCCTCGAGCAGCGCCCTGCCCTCGTGGAGGCCGGCCTGGACGAGCCTCGGGGCCACCGGACCGGCCGTGGTGTGCAGGATGAGGTCCGCCACGCCGAAGCGGCGGGCCAGCGGACCCTGCTGCAGGGCCATGGACTGTGTTCGCTGGTGCGGAACCAGGACGAGGTGACGCCACCAGCGGCCCGATCGAATCAGCAGCGCCGTGTCTGTGGCGGTGAAGCCGTTGCGCCGCCAGCCCAGCGGCGCCAGCAGCCGCGCGCGCCGCGGCGTGGTGACGAAACCGCCGTCGTCCGCCTCACCGGACGCCACGGAGGCGCCGGCCAGGCCGCTGATCCCGGCCGTGAAGACACGGACCGGGTCGGGGGTGCCGGGATCGGGCAGTACCAGGGAGAGCATGGTCAGCACCTCCGGGAACGTTCCCACCGGCAGGAGCGTGGTCCGGGATGAACTTTCGCCATTGTTGCCGGCGGCGCCGTACCCGGCCACGTTGACCTGGATCCGGTACCAGCCGAAGATCCGCCAAAGCGGCGGCTGACTGACCCGCAGCGCCTGGATCCGGCCCGGCGGCAGGGTCTGCGCCTGGGTGTCCAGGAGCCCGTAGCGGAGCCGGATGCCGTCCGGGGAGATGGCGGCGGTGAAGTTGTAGCCCTTGTTGAACGAGGACCAGTACGCGGCCACGAGACCCAGGATGGCCGGGATCAGGTAGAAGAAGAAGCCGCGGTTCTCGGTGACGGCGGACAACACCACGGAGGCCACCCCGCCGACCACCACGAAGAAGCTTTGTTCGCTCAGCACGAGGGAACCGATCAGGCGCCGCGGCGGGACGGTGAGCACGGCGTATTCGGGCGCCTCCGCGGCGGCGGCCCCGGGGCGTTCGGGATCGGGCACCACCCCGGCCGCGCGGGCCAGGATCGTGGCGCGGAGCTGCCGGGCCTCGTCCATCCGGAGGTATGCCAGCCGCACGGCGGACTCGCCGGCGTCGGCCACCTCGAATTTGAGCTCGGCCAGGCCGAAAATCCGGGCCAGCATCGGTTGCACGATGTCGATGGCCTGGACCCGGTCCAGCCGTGCTTGCCGCTGCTGCTTGAAGAGGAAGCCGGAGTTGACCCGGACGTAGCCCTCCGCCACCTGGTAGCGGGTGAAGTACCAGGTCAGGATGTAGCCGAGCACGGTGAGCAGCAGCACGGCCCCGCCGCCGAGCAGCAGCCAGGGGGCCCGGCCCGCGACGCCCTCGTCGATGAGCGGACCGCCCCGGAGCATCCGCTCGAAGGTGTCGCGGCCGAAGAAGAACCCGATCGCGGCCAGCGCAAACCAGCCGCGGACGAACGGTGAGGCCGGATGCACGCGCAGCCACCCTCCGCCGGGCGTTGCCGCACCCTCGGCGCCGGATGTCCTCTCCGGCGCCACACCGGTACCGCCGCCGTTCACGGCAGCCCCCTTCACAGCCGGCCCGTCACAACAAAGCCGTCACAGCCCGGCCAGCCGGGCTTCGCCGCGGGCGGACAGCTGCTCGCGGAGCCGTGCGCCTTCCCCGGCGGGCAGGCCCGGGATTTCCGCGCGGGTGCCGGCGGATGCTGTGTGCAGCTTCAGGGTGCACAGGCCCAGGCCGCGTTCCACCGGACCGGCGCCGATGTCGACGTATTGCATGCGCCCGTAAGGCACCACGAGGGTGCGCTGGAAGAAGATGCCCTGGCGGATGAGCAGGTCGTCTTTTCGCTCGGCGTAGCCGATTGAACGCACCTGCCGCGGGATGAGCACCAGCCGCCAGAAGGCCAGGAGCAGCATCACCGCGGGAACGGTGACCGCCAGCCAGAGCGGCAGCCACGTCCAAACCCCGCTGAGGACCAGCACCAGCGGCAGCGAGAGCAGGGCGACGGCGATGAAGTTACCAATCGCCCAGCCGGCCATGCGGACGGTGATGTACTTCGGGGAAACCCGCAGCCAGTCGATGCCCTGCGGGTCAATCGCCTCGGTACGCATATTCGCCTTCCGTCTTGGGTTTACGTTTTTCCTGCAGACCGGCTGCCGTGTCGGCGTCGCCGTCTTCGGGCGGAATCCGGCAGAACCGTTCCACCACCAGCCCGACCACAATCATGGCCAGGCCTCCGCCGGCCATTGCCAGGGCCTGCCAGGTGAGGCTCTGGTCGCTACGGAGGTTCCAGAGCCGTAGCTGGTCAAGGAAGATCCCCGCATGCCAGCCCAGCAGCACGGCGCCGGTGTAGGCGCAGGCCTGGGCAAGGACAAGCGTCCAGGCGGCCAGGATCGGGTTGAGCATTTTCTTCTTCTTGCCGTTGCGCCAGCGGAGCACGCGGACGCCCAGCACGAGGGTAAGCACCACGATCACGCCCATGGTGATCAGCCCGGTCAGCGGCAGCACCGGGGTGTTGAGGCTGTAGCGGGTGGTCAGCAGGGCGGCGAGCCAGCCCAGGACTCCCACGGCCACGCCGATCACGAGCAGCAGCAGGGGGTTGGTCAGCTTCATGACTCCGCCGCTCCGGCCGCACCGTGCAGCTCCTCGAAGCCGTCGAAGGGCACGAGGTCGGCGAAGTCGGCGGCCCTGGCGGCGAGGTCCCCGACGCGTTCGCCGTTCAGTTCAGCCGTGGGATCGATGAGCGACCACGGGTACAGCACGAAGGCCCGCTCCGCGGCACGCGGATGGGGAAGAGCCAGCTCCGGACCGGAACTGGCCAGCTCGCCGTAAGTGATGATGTCCACGTCCAGGGTGCGAGGTCCCCAGTGCACCTCACGTACCCGCAGGTGCTTCTGCTCCACCGCATGGCAGTGCCGCAGCAGCTCCTCCGGCGGAAGGCTGGTTTCGACGGCGATCACCATATTCAGGAAGTCCGGCTGGTCCGGCGGCCCGCCCACCGCCTTCGTCTGCACGATCGGCGAGATCGCCAGGAGCCGGACCTCGGGCGGATCGACGAGGTCCGCGACGGCGGACGAGAGGGTGTCGCTGCGCTCCCCCAGGTTGCTGCCGAGCGCCAGCACGGCCCGGGTGTAGCTCATGCCTGCCCCTGCCGGGTCCGGTGGACGGTTACGGACACATCGCCGAACTCGACCTCGATGGGGGCCTTGGGCTTGTGCACGGTGATGTCGACCGCGGCAACCGGGAACTTCCGCAGCACGTCGTCGGCGATGCGCACGGCCAGCGCCTCGATCAGGTTCAGCGGCTCCCCCGTGATCCAGCCCCGGATGCTTTCGGCCACTTCACCGTAATGCGCGGTGTCCAGGACGTCGTCGGACGCCGCGGCCCGGCTGACGTCCAGGTGCAGCACGGCATCGACTACGAACGGCTGGCCGTTGCGCCGCTCAAAATCAAACACCCCGTGATGGCCGACGGCGGTGACACCGCTCAGCGTGATCTGGTCCATGGTGGGCTGCCGGTTCAGTTGTGGCCGGGGGCGGTGCCCGGGGTCCGGACGGTCATCCGGGCGGCGACCTTGACGGCGTCAAGGGTGGGGCCGACGTCGTGGACGCGGACCGCCCAGGCACCCTGGTAGGCGCTGATGGCGGTGACGGCTGCCGTGGCGGCGTCACGTTCGGCCGGCGGGGCGGCCTTGCCGGCCACGATCAGGAGGCTGCCGAGGAAACGCTTGCGCGAGGCGGCCACGAGGACTTTGTGGCCCATGCCCTGCAGCACGTCCAGATGCTTGAGCAGTTCCCAGTTCTGCACATCGGTCTTGGCGAAGCCCAGTCCGGGGTCCACGATGATCTGCTCCGGGGCGACTCCGGCCGCGTAGAGCTTGTCCCGGACGCCGGCGAGTTCCGCCGCGACGTCCGCGGCGACATTTCCGTAGTCGGTCAGGGAATCCATGGTGCTGGCGTTTCCGCGGCGGTGCGTGAGGATGTAGGGGGCTTTGCTGCGGGCCACGAGCTCCGCCATCTCAGGCTCCATGGTGAGGCCGGAGACGTCGTTGATGATGGTGGCGCCGGCGGCGAGGGCGGCTGCCGCGGTGGCGGCATGGGTCGTGTCGACGCTGATCAGGGCGCCGGCCTTGACGAGGGCTGCGATCACGGGCAGGACCCGCTGCTGCTCTTCTTCGGGGCTGACTTCGGTTGCGCCCGGGCGGGTGGATTCGCCGCCGACGTCGATGATGTCCGCTCCGCTGTAAAACATCCGCAGGCCTGCGGCGATGGCGGCGTCCGCGGTGGCGTAGTTGCCGCCGTCACTGAAGGAATCGGGGGTGACATTCAGGATCCCCATAACGAGCGTCCGGTCCGTGGGCAGATCCTTGAAGCTCGCTGCCGGGCGTGCTTTGCGCACGATGGGCAGGGGCGAGGTCGCGGGACCGGTTCCCGGGGTTGCGGCTAGGGAGTCCATAGTTTTGTGTTCTTACCTTCCGATGATGAGGCTCATGGCTTCGGCACGGGTGGCCGGGTCATGGAGTTGCCCGCGTACCGCACTGGTGACGGTTTTGGCGCCGGGCTTGCGGATGCCGCGCATGGACATGCAGAGGTGTTCGCATTCGACGACGACGATCGCGCCGCGCGGTTTGAGGTGGGTGACGAGTGCTTCGACGATCTGGGTGGTCAGCCGTTCCTGGACCTGCGGGCGGCGGGCGAACATGTCCACCAGCCGCGCCAGCTTGCTCAGGCCGGTGACCTTGCCGTCGTGCGAGGGAATGTAGCCGACATGGGCCACGCCGTGGAACGGCACGAGGTGGTGCTCACAGGTGGAGTAGAACGGGATGTCCTTGACCAGGACCAGTTCCTCGTGGTCAAGGTCAAAGGTGGTCGCGAGGATTTCGGCCGGATCATGGTGCAGCCCGGCGAACATCTCGGCATAGGCCTTGGCGACCCGCTTCGGGGTCTCCAGAAGGCCGCTGCGGTCCGGGTCCTCCCCGATGGCCAGCAGGATCTCCCGGACCGCAGCCTCGATCCGCGGGTGATCCACCACGGCCGTGCCGGAAACCGGACCTCCCGCCGCCAAAGGATCGGTGGCGGGAGCGTCGTCGTCGTCATTGAAGAAAGAAGTCACAGAAGAAGCCTAGCCGGGACGGCCATCAGGCCCGAGATCTGTTACACCGCCGCCCTGGAACGGCTCCTGTCCGGGGACACCCTGGGCGTGCGGCGGGAAGGTGTCCAGCGGCTCGGTAAGGCGGGCCTCAGTGGCTTCTTCCTGCGCTTCGCGTTCGGCCTTCTCGCGGCGTGACTCCACCGGGCCGGCTTCCTGGATCGGACGGGTCTCCTTGGACAACCAGACCTCGCGGAAATCGCGCTTCCGGATATTGATGAAGACCTCCGCGATTTCGGCCTGGTTCAAGGTTTCGCGCTCGAGCAGTTCGAGGGCCAGCTCATCAAGGACATCGCGGTTCTCGATGAGGATGGCATAGGCCTCGTCGTGCGCCCCGTCGATCAGGCGGCGCACTTCCTCATCGACGATGTAGGCGATCTGGTCCGAGTAGTTGCGCTCATGGCCGGCGTCGCGCCCCAGGAAGGGCTCGCCGCCGCCCTGGCCGAGGCGTACCGCGCCGACGCGCTCACTCATGCCGAACTCGGTGACCATCCTGCGGGCAATCCCGGTGGCCTTCTCGATGTCGTTCGACGCACCGGTAGACGGGTCGCGGAAGACGAGTTCCTCGGCTACCCGGCCGCCCATGGCGTAAGCCATCTGGTCGAGGAGTTCGTTGCGGGTCACGGAGTACTTGTCGTTCTCCGGGACCACCATGGTGTAGCCCAGGGCACGGCCGCGGGGCAGGATGGTGATCTTGGTGACCGGAGCCGAGTTCCGCAGCGCCGCGGCGACGAGGGCGTGGCCGCCTTCGTGGTAGGCGGTGACCTTGCGCTCGTGCTCCTTCATGACGCGGCTGCGCTTCTGCGGGCCGGCCATGACACGGTCAATGGCCTCGTCGAGGGCGCGGTCGTCGATCAGGTTGGCGTTGGATCGGGCGGTCAGCAGGGCGGCCTCGTTGAGGACGTTGGCCAGGTCCGCACCGGTGTAGCCCGGAGTCTTCTTCGCCACGGCCCTCAGGTCGACGCCGGGTGCCATCGGCTTGCCCTTCGCATGGACCTTCAGGATCTGGTCGCGGCCGATCAGGTCGGGGGCCTCGACGGAGATCTGGCGGTCGAAGCGGCCCGGACGAAGCAGAGCCGGGTCCAGGACGTCGGGGCGGTTGGTGGCGGCGATCAGGATGACGTTGGTCTTGACGTCAAAGCCGTCCATTTCGACCAGCAACTGGTTGAGGGTCTGCTCGCGTTCGTCGTTGCCGCCGCCGATGCCGGCACCGCGGTGACGGCCGACGGCGTCGATCTCGTCCACGAAGATGATGGCCGGCGCGTTGGCTTTGGCCTGTTCGAACAGGTCGCGGACACGGGAGGCGCCCACACCGACGAACATCTCAACGAAGTCGGAACCGGAGATGGAGAAGAAGGGGACGCCGGATTCGCCGGCGACCGCGCGGGCCAGGAGGGTCTTGCCGGTGCCGGGAGGGCCGTAGAGCAGCACACCCTTGGGGATCTTGGCTCCGACAGCCTGGAACTTGGCCGGTTCCTGGAGGAATTCCTTGATTTCTTCGAGTTCCTCGACGGCCTCGTCGGCTCCGGCCACGTCGCTGAAGGTGACCTGCGGCATGTCCTTATTGACCAGCTTGGCCTTGGACTTGCCGAACTGCATGACCTTGGAGCCGCCGCCCTGCATCCGCGAGAGCAGGAACCAGAAGAGTACGCCGAGCAGCAGTACAGGGATCAGGAGGGAGAACAGCCCGGCGAACCAGTTGTTCTCGACCGGCTGGTCCGTGTAGCCGCTCGGGGGCTTGGACTCGGTGACGGCCTTGACGACGTCGGCAGCGCGGGCATTGACGTAATAGAACTGGATGTTCTTACCCTTGTCCTGCCCGTCGACCTTAAGGCTGTCCTTCAGGACCAGGTCCACACGGTTTTCCGCGTCGAAGATCTTGGCCTGCTCGATCTTGCCGCCCGCCGTCAGCAGCGCGAGGCCCTTGTCGGTGTCGATCCGGGTTGAGCCGCCCGGAGCCAGGGTGGCAAAGGCCAGCAGGAGCATGCCGATAACAGCGACAATCCAGATGCCCGGGCCTTTGAAGAAACTCTTAGCTTTCATCTGATCGGGGCTGGCCCCGTCCCTCCTGGTAGTGCGGCACGGCGACCGATCTGCGCGCGTGTGGTGCTGCATCAGCTTCTAGCTATACACCGTCCCAGTTACTCACGCACGGTGAAGTACAAAAGTTCCCTGTGGGCGTAGCGGGACCCGCTATCTGGCGCGGCGGAGGCGGCGCGACTGCGTTCCGCGGCGGATGCCGGCTACTCGTAGACGTGCGGTGCCAGGGTGCCGACGAAGTCCAGGTTGCGGTACTTCTCGGCATAGTCCAGGCCGTAGCCCACCACAAATTCGTTGGGGATGTCGTAGCCGACGTACTTGACGTCGATCTGGACCTTGGCGGCCGTGGGCTTACGGAAGGCGGTGCAAATTTCCACCGAGGCCGTGCCGCGCGATTCAAGGTTCGTCTTGAGCCAGGACAGGGTGAGGCCGGAGTCTATGATGTCCTCGACGATCAGGACGTCCTTGCCCATCAGGTCGGTGTCGAGGTCCTTGAGGATGCGGACCACACCGGAGGACTGCGTGCCGGACCCGTAGGACGAGACGGCCATCCAGTCCATGGACACGTGGCTGTGCAGGGCCCGGGCCAGGTCGGCCATGACCATGACGGCGCCCTTGAGTACACCGACGATCAGCAGATCGCGGCCTTCGTAGTCTTTGTCGATCTGGGCAGCGAGCTCGGTGATCCGGGTCTGGATCTGTTCTTTGGAATACAGAACGTGCTTGAGGTCTGCCTGGACGTCGTTTGAATCCACCAATAACTCCTGTGTAGATGCGGGGTCGACTATATTCGGGGCGGTTTTTGAGGCCGGAATACAAGCTTCCCACAGCGGGCGCCCTCGCGGGGAACCCCGTCGGGGCCGGACGGGCCTCCGGAGATCAGTTGCGCGAGGGAGAGCCGGTAGACGCTGACGCCGCCGGGGAGCTCCACCGGACCGGCCGATCCGTGCCGGCGCAGCAGTGTTTCCGCGGCAAGCAGGCGCCGGTAACTGGGCTGTTGACCGCCGACGGCGGCGGCGGCCTTGGCGATGACCCGGAACCTCACGGCCGGGGCCAGCTCACGCAGGGCTTGTTCCGGGAGGCTGATGGTGGAACCGGATTGTTCCTGCAGCCGGGCAAAGGTGTCGTTGGCCACGTCCTCGAGGTAGTCGGCGTCGAGCTGCAGGATCGCGGCGGTCCTGGCGAGCGATTCGGCCACCCCGGGGCCGAGCTTTTCCTCCAGCAGCGGCAGCACGTCAACCCGGGTCCGGGACCGCGCAAACGCGGGGTCCGCGTTGCTCGGATCGTGCCAGGGCTCGAGGCCCTCGACGTCGCAGATCGCCAGGGTGTCGGCCCGGCGCAGGCCAAGGAAGGGCCGGAGCAGGCGCCCGCGGGCAGGCCGCATCCCGGCGAGGGAGCGCGTGCCGGAGCCGCGCGCCAGTCCCAGCAGCACCTGTTCGGCCTGGTCATCCAGGGTGTGGCCGAGCAGGATCACGCCGGCGCCTGCCTCGTGGGCGGCGGCCTCGAGGGCTGCGTGGCGGGCGTCCCGGGCCGCCGCCTCGGGACCCATGCCGGTGGAGGCGACCTCGACGGTCCTGATGTCGACGGGTGATAGTCCGAGTTCCCGCAGAGCCGCGGCAGTGGTGGCGGCCACCTCGGCGGAACCGGGCTGCAGTTGATGGTCCACAACGACGGCGCCCACGGATACGGGGTGGCCGTCCACATGTCCGCGCCGGGCAAAGTACGCGGCGACGGCGGCAAGTGCCATCGAATCGGGTCCGCCGCTGCAGGCGACGAGGACCCCTTCGGGATAGCCGGCTGCGGCCAGGGCATCCTGCAGCATCTTCCGTGCGGTGCCGACGACGGGCGCCAGCCGGCCGGGCCGGCGTCGTCCGCTGGAAACGGGACTGGAAGTCACGGGAACTAGTGCCCCATCCGTTCGAGCCAGAGCCTGGAGTCGTGGATTTCCGGCTCGCTGGGCAGGTTGTCCGCGGACTCCCAGACCTTGTTGAACCCTTCCATGCCGGCCACGTCAACCACTTCGCGGACGAATTTGGCGCCGTCGCTGTACTGGCGCATCTTGGCGTCGAGGCCCAGGAGGCTACGGACGAACTTCTCGATCACACCGCGGTCCTTGCCGCGGGAGTTGAAGCGCTGCCGGATCGTCTTCACGGAGGGGACGATGCTGGCGTCGACAGCGTCCATGACCACGTTGGCATGGCCTTCGAGCAGGCTCATCAACGCGGTCAGGCGCGAGAGCGCCGCTTTCTCCTCCGGGTTTTGCAGCAGGTCCAGGATGGCGCCGCGGCTGGGGCCGGTGCCGCCGGCGCTCCGGTCCTTGAGCGACTTCGCGGCGGCCGAGGCCCGTTCCATCAGCGAATCGACATTGCCCAGCAGCTGGCCGCTGAGGTTCTCGATCTCGTCCAGCATGTGATGCCGGAGCCAGGGGGCCGCGGCGAACTGCACGCGGTGGGTCTGTTCGTGAAGGCAGACCCAGAGCCGGAAGTCCTCGGGTTCGACGTTGATTTCCCGCTCGACGGAGATGATGTTCGGCGCCACCAGCAGCAGCCGTCCGGCGGCGGGCGCCGTGGAGTTCTCGGCGAGGGCGGAGAAGGGGTCGTACTGGCCGAGGACCTTGCTGGAGAGGAATGCGAGGATGGCCCCGAGCTGGCTGCCGGTGATGGCACCGCTGACGCTGGCCGCACCGGGACTTACCGTGCCGTTGCGGCCCTCCAGCATTTTTTCCATCGCGGGTTTGAGCATGACAGCAAAGCTTTGCGTGTTGGCCCTGGCCCAGGAGGCCCGGTCCACCACGAGCACCGAGGAATCCCGGAGGTCCCGGGCGGCCTCGAGGCCGGTGATGTCGTGGACATGGGGCACTGAGATATCCGCCATGAGCCGCAGGTTTTCGACCGCCGCGCCGATCTCGGCGGGCTTGAGGACGGGCCCGGCAGGCGTCAGCCGGGCGGCCGTGGAAGCGGCAAGCTCCCAGTTGATGATGGGCTGGGCTTGGGCAGATGTCTCGGCTGCAGAGGACTCCATAAGCTCCATCAGATCACAGGGGCCCAAGGTTGCGCCTTAAATTCGCCGGGCGGCGAACGGCGTTGGCGCCGGGCAACAGGGCCGCCGTCGTCCGGGCCGCAGTCGGCCGGTCAGCGGCAGCCGCAGCCGGCGAGGACGGATGCGGTGCGGTCCAGCGCTGTCTTGTTGGCGGTGCCCGGCGTCAGGCCGTTGCCGATGAAGGAGAACACGAGTAGCCGGCCGTCGGCGTCGACGACATAGCCGCTGAGCGCGATCACGGTGTTGAGGGTTCCTGTTTTGGCCCGGACCAGCCCGGCACCGCGGGCCGTGGACACATCGGTGTAGCGGTCCCCCAGCGTTCCGGTGAGTCCGGCGACCGGGAAGCCGGCCAGGGCAGTCCGCAGCCGGGTGTCCGTGCCGGAGGTGACGGCTCGGACGACTTCGGAGAGCTGTCGGGCGGAGACCCTATTGGCCGGGGCCAGGCCCGACACGTCGGCGGCGCGGAGCGTTTCCGCGGGAATGCCCAGCTCCTCGAGCTGCTGAAGCACGGCGGCGACGGCGCCGTCGTTGCTGGCCTGCTTGCCGCTGGCGAGGGCGGCCATCCGGCCCACCACCTCGGTGAGGTAGTTGTCCGAGGTCCGTAGCATCAGGTCCACCTGCTGGCCGACCGTGGCGGACTGGACCTCGGCGAGGACCCTGGCGGCGGCGGGGCCTGCCGACGCATCCGGTCGACCAGCCTCGTCCGTCCGGGCGGGGATCCGCGCAACGCCGGACGCCACGGTGAGTCCGGTCGCTGCTGCGGCGGCGGAAAGCCTGGCCGCGAACGCCTCGGCGGCGGCCAGGGCGGCATCCTGGGGGCGGGGGCCGGTGGTCTTCGCCGGATCGTACCGCGCCGAGTTCAACGCCAGCGGGAACAGCGGGGCCGTCTCGCCGGCGGCGACATCCTCCGGGCTCCAGGCGGGGTTGAGTGATGGTCCGGTAAAGAGGGAGTCGTCCAGCTGCACCGTCACTGTGCCGGTGACGCCGTCGTTCTGCAATGCGCGGACTGTCGACTGCGCGAGGGTCGCCAGCCCGGCATGGCCCAGGATCTCGCCGGGGGCCGATTCGCCGGCGGCCAGGAGCACATCTCCCCCGCCGGTGAGGACAACGGTGCCGGGCGCGGCGCCGGCCACGACGCGGGTGCTGAAGCGCCGGTCCGGCCCCAGGGTGCGCAATGCCGATGTGGCCGCCAGGAGCTTCATATTGGAGGCCGGGACCCGGGCCTCGTCGCCGGAGCGGTCAAAGAGGATCTTCCCGGTGGCGGCGTCCTGCACCACCCCGCTGAACGTCCCGGCGCCGTCGGTCTTCAGGGTCTCGTTGAGCTGGGCCGCCAGGGAAGCGGGCTCGGGGACGGGGGCTGCATCACTGAGTGGCCGGATGCCCGCGGCGTTGGTGCCGTTGTGGCTGGTCAGCGCGCCTGGGGCCCGCTGCCAGGGCGGGGCGGACCTCGCGGCTTCCGCCGAGCGGTCCGGACCGAGGAAAGCCGGGGCGATGGCGACGCCGGCCGGGACGGCGAGGGCCACTACCAGGAGGGTCTGCAGCAGCAGCGAAAGGACCTGCCGGGGCGGCCCGGACGCCGGGTCCGTGCGCGCGCGGCTCGTTCTGCGTTTCATGCTGCTGTTGGTCCTTTAGTCCTGAAATGTCCCCACAAGTTCCTGAAACCAGGGCCTCCCGCTATATCCTCAATAGTAGTCGGCGGCACCGGCAGCCTTTTGTGTGTGCCGCGCACCCCTGAAACCGCGCACCCCTGAATTCTCAAGGAGCAGTCCATGAAGCATGACGTGACCATCGAGATCCCCAAGGGATCACGCGTTAAGTACGAAGTCGACCACGAGACCGGCCGCGTCCGCCTGGACCGTGTCCTGTTCACCTCCATGCAGTACCCCACCCACTACGGTTTCTTCGAGAACACCCTGGGTGAGGACGGCGATCCGCTGGACGCCCTGGTGCTGCTGCAGGACTTCGACCTGCACCCCGGCGTGATCGTTGAGTCCCGCCCGATCGGCGTGTTCAACATGACGGACGACGGCGGCGGCGATGCCAAGGTGCTGTGCGTTCCGGTCGACGCCCGCTTCGACCACATCAACGAGATCAGCGACGTCAGCGAATTCCTGATCAAGGAGATCGAACACTTCTTCACCCGTTACAAGGACCTGGAGCCGGGCAAATGGGTCAAGGCCGAAGGCTGGGGCGACCGCGCCGCCGCCGAAGCCGAGCTCGAGGCCTCCATCAAGCGCTACGTCCCGCACACGCACTAACGTTCCTTTAACCCCCAACGCGGGGTCACTTACGGCCCATCCGGCCGACGGATATGGGCCGTAAGTGACCCCGCGTTGCTGTTTAAGCAACGACGGCGGTTGTCAGTCGTGTGTCAGGAATGTATGAAATCGTTTGCTCATGAACGCCAAGCCTGCCTTTACCCCTCCCTGCGGTCCGATCACCGGATGGCAGGACGGCGACGTGGTGCGCGCCACGGGTATTCCGTACGCCACCGCGGCACGTTTTCAGCCTCCCGTGGGGGCATCCGACTGGACCGAGGTTCGTGCGGCAACCTCCCTCTCCCCGGCCTGCCCGCAGGCGCCGGTGCCGTTCCTGGACGATATCCTGGGCACCCGTTACGGCGAACTGCCTGGCAGCGAAGACTGCCAGCGTCTCTCGATCACCCTGCCGGCGGACCTCGATGATGGCGAGCGGGTGCCGGTTATGGTCTGGGTGCACGGCGGGTCCTACACGACCGGCTCCGGTGACCTGGCGATCTTCGATCCCAAGGCGCTCGTCGCCGAAAACCGCGTCATCGTGGTGTCCGTAACGTACCGGCTGGGCCTGTTCGGATACCTCGCAACCGGCACGGGCCGGCCGGCCAACCTCGGCCTCCTGGACCAGCTCGAGGCGTTCCGCTGGGTGCAGCGCAACATCGGCGCATTCGGCGGCGATCCGGGACGAGTCACCGCTTTCGGCCAGTCCGCAGGCGGCGACGCCGTAGCCCACCTCATGGCGACGGCCGGGGCTCCGGCACTCTTCCAGCGCGCCATCATTCAAAGTGCACCACTGGGCATTACCCGGGGCCGCAAGAAGATGAGCACCGCCATGGGCATCGCGGCCCAGGCCGTCACAGAGGACACTCCGGCCATGGAGGTTGTGGCCGTAGAAGAGCGCGTTTCGCAGGTGGCCCGGAAATTCGGGCTGATCGCGGCCATGCCGTTCGGCACGCAATACGGGCACTCGCCCCTGCCTGCAGAAACCGGGATCGACGCGGCCTGGATTGCGGCTGCCCCGGACATCGAGGTCCTGATCGGGCACACGACCGGGGAAGCCCGCCTGTTCCTGCCGCGCAACCGCACCGTCAGCCGCCTGGCCACGGTCCCGGTCCTCGGCTCCGCCGTCGTAAAGGCCATCAACTGGGCCGTAACTGAAGCCGTGTATGGCAGGTCAGCCAGGAAGTTTGCCCGGAGGCACGCCCTGGCGGGAGGCAAGGCGCACCGTTACGTGATTTGCTGGGGTGCGCCGGGAAACTTCTACGGGGCCGCGCACACGGTTGATCTGCCACTGCTGTTCGGAGACGAACGGACCTGGGAGGGTGCAGGGCTGCTTGCGGGCGCCACCTGGGAGGAAATCAATGCTCAGGGCCGGGCTCTCCGCGCCGTGTGGGCGCGGTTTGCCTCCGGGGAGGGCCTGGCCAGCCGGGGCGAGATACCCGGCGCACTCCGGTACCGTTCGGTCTGAGCCGGGCCTCCCGTGAGAACCCTGGGCGTGGACCTCGCCGCGGCCACCAAGAAAACCGCAACGGCCGTCATCGAATGGACCGACGGCGGGGCCCGCCTTGAACATCTGGCCCTCGACGTGGCCGACGAGGAGATTGTCCGGCTTTTTAGCACCAACGCGATGACGGGGATCGACTGCCCGGTGGGTTGGCCGGACGCTTTCCTCCCTTTTGTTGCAGGGCACACGGCCTTCGAACCGCATCCGGTGCTGGACCACGACGGGATCGAGGGCCGGCGCCTGTTGGCCTACCGGGACACGGACCGGTTTGTCACCGGCAGGACCGGGCTGATTCCGCTCAGCGTCTCTGCCGACCGTCTGGCCCACCCAGCCATGAGATGCGCCGTCATCCAGGCCAAAATCGCCCGGGACGTGGGGCCGCAGGCCCGGGATGGATCCGGTCATCTGGCCGAGGTTTACCCCGCGGCGTCGCTGAAAGTGTGGGGGATCCCTGCCCGCGGCTACAAGGGCCGGGGTGCTCCTGAAGTGGAGAAGCTGTCCCGGATCCTCGATGCCCTGACTGAGGCTGCACCGTGGCTGGACCTGGCCGGTTACCGCGACCACCTCGCTGCGTCCGATGACATGTTTGACGCCGTCATCGCTTCCCTCACGGCCCGCGCCGTCAGCCTCGGGCAAACGCTGCGCCCCCCGGACGGACAGGCCGCACGGGCCCTGACAGAGGGCTGGATCCACCTGCCGTCCGGCCCGCTCGCCGACCTCACGGCCACGTAGCCGCAGGGGAGTTCCCGGGAAGATTACCCGGCGTTCCCGGCACTTGCCTCGCCCTTACCACCGGGTAGTGTTGTCCCAGAATGTTCACTCTGACCATCAATCAAACCGACAGCAGGCGCGACGGCGACTGCGTGCCGCAGCTCCTCAAGGACCTGCGGCACATCCCGGCGCGCCTCGATTTCGACCGCTCCGTGGAGGACGAGGTCCAGGGCATTGTGGACAGCCCGAGCCAGGCCGTCGAGGCGGCGATGATCGCGTTGCGCACCGGCAGCTGGTACGTCGGAATCGGCGTGGGCCCGGTGAACGAACCCCTGCCGAACCAGATCAAGGATGCCTCCGGCCACGGGCTGATCTACGCGCGCCGGGCCGTTGACCGGCTGCGCAACGGCAAGGACCGCGTCCCGGTGGCGGTGGAAGGCCCGCTCGCGGACCTTGCCGCGGAATCGGAGGCGGTGCTGCGGCTGCTTGGCCACATTGTCCACGATCGCAGCCCCGCCGAATGGCGGGTCCTGGACCTGCTGACCCCCGGCGTGCGCGGGCAGCAGAAGGCCGTCGCGGAGGAACTCGGCATAACCACCCAGGCCGTCAGCAAGGCCGTCGCCCGCGCGCAGTGGAACGAGGAACACGCCGCACGTCCCGCCGCGGCCCGGCTGCTGGGCCTCATCCTCGAGGTCCGCTGACCACTCCTGGCAGCTGCGGCCGCGCGGCCCCCGCCTACTGTAGTGCGCCGATGATGGCGCCCATCGCCGTGAACGTCACCACGTTGTAGCCGGCGTTGATGGCAAACAGCGCCAGGCTCCGCCGTTCAAAGAGGTAATTGATGCCAACCGCAGCGGCCACCCAGCCGGCCCCGACGGCCAGCCCGGCCAGAGCCCCGAACCCGACGCCGGCGGCACCGATGAACGCGGCCAGCACGACGCTCGCCACCGCGGACAGCAGGAACGAGCCGGCAAAGACCCTGACCGAGCCGCGTTTAAGTTGGTCATCGCTGACCCCGGCTTCGCGCTGCCACACTTTAGCGAAAAGGACGGAGTACCAGAGCCCGCCCACCAGGAAACCTGCCAGCGCAGCCAGCAGAACCGCCAGCCAGCTGATGTTGATGTTCATTTCGCCCTCCCGCGTGTGTCGCCTCCGGGTCGGGGCGATCCCTTCACGCTAGCGGCCGGCGATCCCGCGGTCTTGTATAAATCCCGCACCGCCGGGGACACTGCCCTCCCGCGCCCCCGGCGCCATGCCCGGCACGTCTTCAAGCGGCACAAACGTGGCGTGTTCGGGGCCGTAGTCATGCACCACCTTCAGGTATTCCGACGGCGTGTACCCGGCAAAGCGCCGGAACGCCCGGATCAGGTGGGGCTGGTCGTAGTAGTCGGCCAGGGCCAGTAGTTCGCGTCCGGCAGCGGCGCCTTTCGGGAGCGCCGCGGCCGCGGTGGCGAAGCGGTGGAAGCGGCAGACGTCCGAGTATGTTTTGGGGCCGACGCCGCAGTCCCGGAGCATGATCCGCTCCAGTGTCGATTCGCTGACGCCTAGCCGGGCTGCCAGGGCCGCCACCCGCCAGTCCTCCGCGGCCAGGGCAGCCGCCGCCCTGACGGACCGTTGATCGGCGCTGAACCCGGGGCGGAGCCGTGCGGCCAGGAAGGTGCCCAGCGCAGCAAAGGCCTGGTCCGGCGTCGGGTCCGCCAGCTCGGCGCGCAGGGAGCTGAAGCCGGGGAAGATTCGTTCCGCACTGACCACCGTGCCCTGCAGCGCCGACGGCGGCTCCGCGGTGAACGCGGCCAGCCCGAATGGCGCCAGCACTGCGCCGATGTTGAAGATCTGCTCCGGGTTCTCGCTGATCAGGAAGCTCCGCTGCAGCCCGGAGTAGAAACCGTCGGCCACTTCCGCGGCACCGGGGTCCGTTGTGCCGCCTGCGCCGCCGGAATCGGGATCCAGCTGGCCGGGCCCGATCAACCGGTAGGGCTCCGAGAGATTGAGTACGAGGTGCGCGAAGGGGCCGGGCAGGATCTTCTCGTAGCGTGCCGCCGGCCTGCCCCGGACCAGCCAGAACGCAGCCACATAGGGCTGCAGGGCCGGCGGTGCGGGACACTCCTCGTAGAGCACAGCCCCAGTCTAGGGCGGCACGTGTCCGAACGGCATGCCGCGGCCGGGCGCGGGCCGGCTAGAGCAGAATGCTGCGCAGCACGTGGGCGGCGCCGTCCTCGAAGACAGAATGCGTGACCTCGTTGGCGGCGGCGATGACTTCCTGGGGCGCCTGTCCCATCGCCACGCCGCGCGCGGCCCAGGTGAGCATCTCGATGTCGTTGCGTCCGTCACCGACGGCGATGGTGCGGTGGGCCTCGATGCTGAGCCGGCCGCGCAGGTGTTCCAGGGCGCTGGCCTTGTTGACGCCGGCGCCCGCAATATCGAGCCACGCGGTCCAGCCCACCGAGTAGGTCACGCCGGCCAGGCCGATGTGGCGGATGGCGGCGTCAAACTCCTCGGGAGTGTTCTCGGAACTGAACACCACCACGCGCACGGCGGTGGCGTCCAGCATGGTCTGGAAGTCGACGCCGATTGCCTCGACGCCGAAGCTGGCATCCTGGAAGCGCTCCGTGGAGAGGAAGTTGCCGTGCTCGTCCTCCAGGGCATACTTGGCCGATGGCAGCCGCTTCCGCAGGGCACGGAGGGCCGGACCCGGATCGAAGGTTGCCTTATGCAGGATCTCGTAGCCGTCGGACAGGCTCGAATCGAGGCGCAGGGTCACGCCGCCGTTGGAGCACACAGCATAGCCGTTGTCGATGCCGATGTGCTCGATGATGGGCAGCGTCGCGTTCAGTGAGCGGCCCGTCGCGATCATGACATGGTGGCCGGCGGCCACGACGTCCTGGGCGGCTTCGCGGACGGGAACCGACATGTGGCCGTCATGGTCGACGAGGGTTCCATCGACGTCGAGGGCCACCATCATCTTTTCGCCAGCGGTCTTCCGGCCGGCGCCGTTCTGGTTGGTATTTCGCCGGTCATCGTTGCCGGCGACTGAGGTTTCAGTCAATGTTGTCATCTAACAAGTAGAGCAGACACCCCTGACAGCCGCTAGGATCCACGCCACAGCACACCGTTAACACGGAGTGAACATCCCGGCGTCGACACCGAATTTTCCTGGCGCTGCGCGAATGGCCCCTCGACGCGGGAAGTGTTGCGTGTCCCGGACTGGGGGTCAGACGAGCGGGAAAACGGTCATCCCGCCGAGGTACTTCTGCAGGGCTTGGGGGACATTGACGGAGCCGTCCGCGTTCTGATGGTGTTCCAGGATGGCCACGATCCAGCGGGTGGTGGCCAGCGTGCCGTTGAGCGTGGCGACGGCGCGGGTGCCCTTCGGGGCCCCATCCTCGTTCAGCACGCGTTCGCGGATGTTGAGCCGGCGGGCCTGGAACGTAGTGCAGTTGGAGGTGGAGGTCAGCTCGCGGTAGGCGCCCTGGGTGGGGACCCACGCCTCGCAGTCGAACTTGCGGGCCGCGGAGTTGCCGAGGTCGCCCGCGGCGGTGTCAATCACGCGGTAGGGCAGCTCGCACTTGGCCAGCATTTCCTCTTCCCAGGCCAGCAGGCGGGCGTGCTCCGCGGCAGCCTCCTCGACCGTGGTGTAGATGAACATCTCCACCTTGTTGAACTGGTGGACCCGGATAATGCCGCGGGTGTCCTTGCCGTGCGAACCGGCCTCGCGGCGGTAGCAGGAGCTCTGCCCGGCGTAGCGGATCGGGCCGGCGGTGAGGTCCAGGATCTCATCCGCGTGGTAGCCGGCCAGTGCCACTTCCGAGGTGCCCACGAGGTAAAGGTCGTCTTCGGCAAGACGATAGATCTCGGCGTCGTGCTTGACGTCGAAACCGGTGCCCTGCATGGTTTCCGGGCGCACAAGCGTCGGGGTGATCATCGGGACGAAGCCGGCGTCGATCGCCTGCTCCATCGCCATCTGCAGCAGCGCCATTTCCAGCCGGGCACCAACGCCGCGGAGGAAGTAGAACCGTGACCCGGAAACCTTGGCGCCGCGTTCCATGTCGATCGCGCCGATCAGTTCACCGATTTCGAGGTGGTCCTTGGGCTTGAAGTCGGGGAATTCGCGCGGGGTGCCGACGGTTTTGACCACGATGTAGTCGTCTTCGCCGCCTTCCGGGACGCCGTCCTCGATGAGGTTGGGGATGCCGCGCAGCAGTTCCTCGTGGGATGCCTGCGCGACGTCGGCCTCGGCCGAGGCGGCCTTGACCTGGCCGGCGAGGATCTTGACCTCAGCCAGCAGGGCCTGCTTCTCCGCGCCCTTGGCCTGAGCGACCTTCTTGCCGAAGACGTTCTGCTCGGCCCTCAGGTTCTCGAAGCGGATCAGGGCCGCACGCCGGGCGGAGTCTGCGGCGATGATCGAGTCCACCACGGAGTCGTCGGCGCCGCGGGCGCGCTGGCTGGCCCGGAACTTGTCCGGATTTTCGCTGAGGTCTTTTACGTCGATCACCTGACAAGAGTATCCAATCCGGTACCCGTTCCCGGGCAATCAGGCCGCAGGGCACCGGCGGGATAGTGTTGGAGCACAATGCGCGACTGGCTGCTGTACCTCGTCATCGCTGGAGTCCTGGCGTTTGCCGCCTCCAGCTGGTGGGGAGTGCGCAGGCTGAAGGCCAAACACACGCGCAGCGCCGTCTGGGAAGAAACCCATAGTCCGGACCTCGGTCAGCAGAGGGTCGCCGTGGTCATGAACCCGATTAAGGCCAAATCCGCCGAAGCCCGTGAGCTGATCGCGAGCGCCTGCGCCTCGGCCGGCTGGGAACCGCCCCGTTTCTTCGACACCACCGCCGAGGATCCCGGCTTCGCCCAGGCGCGTGCCGCCGTGGAGTACGGGGCCGACGTCGTCCTGGTGGGCGGGGGTGACGGTACGGTGCGCGTGGTGGCCGAGATCCTCGCCGGCACGGACATCGCAATGGGCCTGATTCCACTTGGCACCGGCAACCTGCTGGCCCGCAACATACACCTCGATCTGTACGACCTGCAGGGCTGCGTGCGGACGGCCCTCTTCGGGCACCAACGCTTTATTGACACGGCGCGCATGCGGGTGGAGAACTCCCGGACAGGCCGGTCCGCTGACCACACCTTCCTGGTGATAGCCGGAATCGGCATGGACGCCGAGGTGATCGGCGATACCAGCGACGGGCTCAAGAAGGCCGTTGGCTGGCTGGCCTATACAGAGGCCGGCGTCCGGCACCTGCCGGGGCGCCGCAAGAAAGTCTCGATCGCCCTCGACGACCAGCCCGAGCAGTCCAGGAAGATCCGGAGCGTGCTCTTCGCGAACTGCGGGCTGATCCCCGGCGGCATCGACTTCATCCCCCAGGCCATGATCGACGACGGGATGCTGGACGTGGTGGTGATGAGCCCCCGCAGCGCGATCGGCTGGCTGGCCATGTACTGGAAGATTGTGCTCAAGCACAAGAGAACCCTGCCGGTGATGACGTATTACCGCTCCGGCAAGATCACCATCCGCTGTGCGGAGCCAATGCCCACCCAGGTCGACGGCGATCCGTCCGGTGCGGCAACCAAAGTCACCGTGCAGGTTGCCCCCGGCTCGCTGCTGGTGCGCGTCAAGGACGGCACCACAGGAGGCTAGGGGCCGGCGTCCCTACTTGGCGGCTTCCTTCGCCGCTTCACCGGACTTTTTCGCTTCCGCGGCTGCCCTGGCGGCGCGGGCTTCGGACTGCTCGCGGATCATGGCCTGCTCCTCCTCGAAGCGCAAGCGGTCCGCGCGGTCCGCGTCGTCGCCGTCCCAGTCCTGGTTGTCAGCGGTCGGCTTGGGATTTACGATCATTCCCTGGCCGTCATTTTCAAGGCTGGTACCTGACATGACCTGCTCCCTCCGGTAGGGGACTTCCCCCATATGAATCAGGCAAGCATACGCACAGTTTCAGAGGGGTGGAAGTGCCTGACGTGGCATTTGTCTACGCTCTGGGCGAAGCCTCCGGCGCATATTCCGGCACCACAGATGCTCCTGAGAGTATGTTTTTGACCCATGCATGTGCCGCCCGGAATGCCTGGTCCGACGTGTGCGGGGCCACTTCGGTCCGGTGGCCGTCGGCGCGGCTGTAGGAACCCAGGAACCGCGTGGCAGGGCTGATCCGGTGCAGTCCGGCGAGGGCGTCCGCCACGCGCGCGTCGGCAATGTGGCCGTCGGCGTCGATGCTGAAGAAATAGTGGCCCAGGTACTGGCCGGTGGGCCGGGACTCGATCCGGCTCAGGTTCACTCCGCGGGTGGCGAATTGGTCCAGGATTTCCATCAGCGCGCCGGGCCGGTCTTCCGGGAGCGGCACCACGACGGTTGTCTTGTCCGCGCCGGTCGGTTCGGAGAGTTCGCCGGGGCGGCCCACAAGCACGAAGCGCGTGACGGCGCCCGGATTGTCCCCGATGTTCTCCGCCAGCACCGCGAGTCCGGGCTGCTCGGTGGCCACGATCGGGGCGCAGATCGCCGCGTCGTAGTGGGCACCGTCTTCGAGGAGCCCCATGGCGGCCGCGGCCGTGGAGGATCCAGGGATGTATTCCGCATTAGGAATATTCTCATCCATCCAGAGCCTGCACTGGGCCCAGGCATGGCCGTGGGTGGAGACCCGGCGGATGTCCCCCATCCGCACCCCCGGCCTGGCCACCAGGACGAAGCTGATCGGGACGAGGGCTTCACGGAGGATACGCAGTTCTTGCCCGGTGGCGATGGCGTCAAGGGTTGCCGTGACGCCGCCTTCCACGGAGTTCTCAATGGGCACCATGGCCGCATCCGCGGAGCCGTCCCGGACCTTATCCAACGCCGTGTTCACGTTCGACGCCGGGATGCGGATGGCATCCGCTGCGCCCGGAACCTGCATCAGGGCGGCCTCGGTGAAGGTACCGGAGGGTCCGAGGAACGTGTACGTGACGGGTGATGCGGGCATCGGCGCTACCTTCTTCGTTTACAGGATGACGGGCTTGAGTCCGTTGTCGGACACCAGCGGCATTCCGGTTTCAAGCCATTGGTCCATGCCGCCGGCGACGTTCAGGGCGGAATAGCCGTGCCCCACGAGCCATTGCGTGGCACGGAAGGACCGGGCCCCGGTGCGGCAGATGATGTAGAGGTCCTCGTCCGGATCCACTTCATCGATCCGGTCCGGGAGCTGGTCCAGCGGAATGTGCAGGGCACCTTCCGCGTGGCCCGCGGCCCATTCGTAGTCTTCGCGGACGTCGAGGATCTTGGCGCCCTCAGGGATGCCGGACACGGTGACGGTGTCGAAGTCGCTCATGGTCGTCCTTTCCGCAGAATGCATGGTCTTCCTCCAGCGTATCGCCAGCGGCCTGCGCCGCACGCCCGCAGCCGGCACGTTACGCTTCTGGGATGGCGCACAGGAGACCCATGGCAGCTGACCGGCCCACCATCCCGCCGTGCCCCCGCGGGACATGCCCTCCCCCGGCCGCCAGGACTGGGCACAATGCCACCATGTCCTCCCGCCAGCCCGAAAACTGGACATGTCCCCCGGACCGCTCGGGTGCCCTGGAGCCGCGTTTCCTTGGCTGAAATCCACGAGCTTTCCGCCGTCGAACTGCGCGAGAGCCTGCGCACCGGGGAACTCTCCGCGCGTCAGGCCTCCGGCCACTTCCTGGACCGCATCGCGGCCGGGAACCCGCACCTCGGCGCGTTCATCACCGTCACGGCGGAGCACGCCCTCCGGGACGCGGCCGGCGCCGATGAGCTCCATGCCCGCGCCACCCGCGACAGGACCGGGCTTCCGCTGCTCCACGGCATGCCGGTTGCCTTCAAGGACCTGACGGACGTCGCGGGTGTCATCACGACGCACGGCAGCGCCGCCCTGGAGCACAAGCCCGCATTGCTCGACGGCGCCCTGGCCGCCGCGCTCAGGCATGCCGGCGTCATCTCACTGGGCAAGACGCAGGTTCCGGAGTTTGGACTTACGGCGTACAGCGAGAACCGGATCGCGCCACCGTCGCGCAACCCGCATGCGCCCAGCCGCAGCTCAGGCGGCTCCTCCGGAGGCAGCGCTGCCGCGGTGGCCGCCCGGCTGGTGCCTTTCGCGCCCGGGTCCGACGGCGGCGGTTCGGTCCGCATTCCGGCCGCGGCGTGCGGCCTCGTCGGACTGAAGCCGGGCCGGGGACTCGTCCCCGCGGGGGAAAGCGCCGGTGATCCCGCCGGCCTGGTGGTCACCGGGCCGCTGGCGCGCTCGGCCGCGGATGCCGCGCTGATGCTCGATGCGCTCGTACCCGGCCCGTCGGGGACACCCGGCGATTCCGCGCCAGGCTACCTCGAACTCGCCGCCCGCGAGCCGCGCAGGCTGAGGATCGGCGTGAGCCTGGACAGCCCGTGGCAGGCCATCTTCCCCTTCACGCCGGAGCCCGAGGCCCTCGATGCCCTGGCGGCGGGAATCAGCCTTTTGGAGGCAGCCGGCCACGAAACCAGTGAAGCCGCCGTCCGCTATGACAACCGCTACCCGGGCGCGTTCACCACGGCCTGGACCGCCGCCGTCGGAAGCGCCCGGATTGTCCCGCAGCGCGAGGCGCTCCTGACCCCGCTGACCCGGACGTTCCGGCGCCGCGCCCAGCAGCGTAGCCCGGCCAAGCTCAACGAGTCCCTCGGATTCCTGCGGCAGTTCCAGCGCGACACTATTTCCCAGTACGCCGCCTGGGACCTCATCCTGATGCCGGCGCTGGCCCAGACCCCGCGCCCGGTGGGCTGGTTCACCGGCGCGGCCCACGGAGACGGCTACTGGCCGGCGGCCGAATGGGCGGGCGACGCCGACGGCGACTACCGCAAGCAGTGCGAATACGCGCCCTGGTCCTCGATGGTGAACGTGTGCGGGCTGCCCGCCATCAGCATTCCGGTGCACTGGACCGGCGGGGCCAAGGGCGCCGGGCTGCCGATGGGCATCCAGTTGATCGGGCCGATGGGTTCCGAGGCGCTGCTGCTGCAGCTGTCCGCGCAGCTGGGGTTCTAGCCTCACGACCCGCCGGACGTGGGTGATTTCACCGGCAGGTGCCGATACGGTTTAGCTGAGCAACGCCACCACATGTCCAGTCTGGAAACCCATGAGAGGGATCGATGAAGATCACCGGTGCAGTACTTGAGGAAATCGGCCGCCCCCGCCCGTTCGCTGACTCCAGGCCCATCACCATCTCCGAGCTGGAGCTGGAAGGTCCCGGGCCCACCGAGATTCTGGTCAGGATCGAGGCCGCCGGTATCTGCCACTCGGACCTGAGCGTCGTTGACGGCAACCGGGTGCGCCCGGTTCCGATGCTGCTGGGGCATGAGGCTGCGGGGCGCGTCGTCGAGGTCGGCTCGGATGTCACGGACCTGCAGCCGGGGCAGCGTGTGGTGATGTCCTTCCTGCCGCGTTGCGAACAGTGCGAGAACTGCGCCGAAGACGGCCGGCTCCCCTGCACCACGGGTTCGAAGAGCAACGGTGACGGCACGCTCCTGCACGGCTCGATGCACCTGGACCGCAGCGGCGAGAAGATCTTCCACCATCTGGGCGTCTCGGGCTTCGCCACGCACGCCGTCGTGGACCGCGCCTCGGCCGTGCCGGTCGGCGACGACATCCCCGCAGACATTGCCGCCGTCCTCGGTTGCGCCGTACTCACCGGAGGCGGCGCCGTCCTCAACGCTGCCCGGCCCAGGCCACAAGACAGCATCATGATCGTGGGACTCGGCGGGGTTGGTATGGCGGCCCTGATCACCGCGATCTCCCAGAACGTGTCCCGGATCGTCGCCGTGGACACCCTGGATGAAAAACTCGAGCACGCAAGCCGGCTGGGCGCCCACGAGACCTACACCCCGCAGCAGGTCCTCGAACACGGCATCAAAGCCAGGTACGTGATCGAATGCGCCGGCAACCCGCGCGCCTTCGAAACCGCCTTCGCCGCCACCGCCGTGGGCGGAACCACGATCACTGCAGGCCTGCCGCACCCGGATGCCCGCGCCCAGATCTCGCCGCTGACCATCACGGCCGAGGCCCGGACAATCGTCGGCAGCTACCTCGGCTCCGCGGTACCGGCCCGGGACATCCCCAAGTACGCCCAGCTCTGGCGGGAAGGAAAACTGCCGGTCGAGGAGCTGATCTCGGCGCGCATCGCCCTGGCCGACATCAACCAGGCGATGGACCAGCTCGCCGACGGGAAAGCCGTCCGCCAGGTCATCATGTTCGACGCCGGGGACCCCGCCCAGGCGGTAGCCACGACGGGGGACTCCGTGGAAAAGGGCCGGAAATCCGGCCCCGCGTGACTTGCCCCGGGCGGCCCTGAATGTGACAATCGCGCGTCACACTGTCAGCATTAAGTAAATGAGCACAACTCATTTATCCGAGCCCCCCGCTACAACGCAGGGCGATACCTCCTTTTTTGGCCACCCAAAGATGCTGGCCAGCCTCTTCTCCGTAGAAATGTGGGAGCGCTTCTCCTTCTACGGAATGCAGGGCATTCTCCTCTACTACATGTACTTCACCGCCGCTGAGGGCGGCCTGGAGATTGAGAAGGGCCTGGCCGCCGGCCTTGTCGGCGCCTACGGCGGCGGCGTCTACCTCTCCACCATCCTCGGCGCGTGGCTCGCGGACCGGCTCTTCGGATCCGAGCGCGTCCTGTTCGGCTCCGCCGTCATGATCATGGCCGGCCACATCGCGCTGGCCCTGGTTCCGGGCATCCCCGGCCTGGTCACCGGCCTCGTGCTGGTGGGCGTCGGCTCCGGCGGCCTCAAGGCCAACGCCACGGCGCTGGTCGGCAGCCTGTACCGCGAGAAGGACGAACGCCGCGACGCCGGCTTCTCCATCTTCTACATGGGCATCAACGCCGGTGCCCTGATCGGTCCGCTGGTGACCGGCTGGCTGCAGGAAAGCCAGGGGTTCCACTGGGGCTTCGGTGCCGCCGCCGTCGGCATGGCCCTGGGCCTCGGCATCTATGCCTTCGGCCGCAAGAAGTTGCCCGAGGAAGCGCACCGGGTGCACAACCCGCTGCCCGCCGCCGAGCGCACCAAGTACGGCCTCCGCTTCGCCGGTATCGCCGCTGTGATCGCCGTACTGCTCGCCACCGGCATCGTGAACGTCGAGAACCTGGCCATGTCCATGGCGTACGCCGCCATCGCCGCGTCCGTGCTGTACTTTGCCCTGATTTTCAGCAGCAAGAAGGTCAACGGCACCGAACGCCGCCGCGTGGCAGCCTTCATCCCCCTCTATATCGCTTCCGCAGCGTTCTGGGCCTTGTTCCAGCAGCAGTTCACCTTCATTGCCGTGTACTCGGAGGAAAAGCTGGACCGCAACCTGTTCGGCTGGGAAATGCCGGCCGCCTGGGTGCAGTCCATCAACCCGGTGTTCATCATCATCTTTGCCGGCGTATTGGCCGCTCTGTGGACCCGTCTGGGCCGCAGGCAGCCGGGCTCGGCGCTGAAGTTCTCGATCGGCCTCTTTGTGATGGGCCTGGCGTTCCTGGCCTTCATTCCGCTGGCAGGAGAGGGCAAGACCCCGCTGCTGGCGCTGGTGGGGATCCTGCTCCTGTTCACCCTCGCGGAGCTGTTCCTCTCCCCCATCGGCCTGTCCGTGACCACCAAGCTGGCCCCCAAGGCCTTCCACACCCAGATGGTGGCACTGTTCTTCCTGTCCGTGTCCCTGGGCACCACGCTGGCCGGCATCCTGTCGGGCCTGTACAACCCAAAGGACGAACTGCCGTACTTCATCGGCATCGGCGGAACTGCCATGCTGCTGGCCGTCGGCCTGGCTGCGGCCTCCCCGGCGATCAAGAAGCTCATGGGCGGCGTACGCTGAGCCGATGAGCTCCAGGCACCGAGTACCGGTTGAGTCGCGCGTCTGCGTCCCCGCCCCCGGCGAGGCGTCCGACGTCGAACTCATGCCGGCGGGCGATGTCACCGACGGCGTGGTGCGGGTGGGCGGAACGATCCGCCGCCCACACCAGCCACAGTCCCTGGCCGTCGCGGCGTACCTGGACTGGCTGGAGGATGCCGGGTTCGACGGTTCGCCGCGGTTCCGGGGCCGGGATGACCCGGGCCGCGATGTCCTTTCGTTCCTGCCCGGCGACTGCGCCGGCCCCCGTACCCGAGGCCTGGGTGCAGTCCGAGGAACTCCTGGTTTCCGTGGCCAAACTCTTGCGTCGCCTGCATACGGCCTCGGCTGCCGGACTTCGGCGTCGGGGCCGCGGCGCTCAGCCGGGATCGGATGCGGCACAACGCCGCAACGCTGGGCGGCGGCTGGGCCCGAATGTGGGATGAAGGCGTGGGTGAACTCATCAGCCGCCGCGGCGACTGGCTCGAGGCCAACGCCGGGCGGCTGATAGAGGCCCTGACCGACCGGACGCTGAGCGGCCAGCTGGCGTCTTAGGCCCCGTAGCGGGTGTAGTTCATGCTTCCGGCGGCGATTGCGATGATCACGATGACCAGCACGGCGACCGCGATCCCGACATATCCCATCACCAGGCCGGCGATCGCCATGCCCTTGCCGGACGGCTCCCGCTGGAGGGCCATGTGCCCCAGAATGACGGCGGCAACCTGCGGCAGCAGGAAGAACCCGAATCCGACCAGCGCCGCGATGCCGCAGCACATGCTCGCGATGCTCAGGCCCTTGGGTTCCGGCGGCATGCTGTAGTAGCCCGGCTGGCCGTAGGCGTTGTAAGGGCTCCCCGGCTGGCCGTACTGTGCCGGCGCTCCGTACGGCTGCTGGCCTGGCTGGGCGTACGGCTGCCCGGGGGCACCGTAGGGCTGCTGCCCGTACGGCTGCTTCTCATAGGGCGGCTGCTCATAGGGCGGCTGCTGGGCCGGCGCACCGTAGGCGGTACCGTAGGGACCCGTGGGCTGATGACCGGGCTGCTCCCCTGTCTGGCCCTCTGCCCCATAGGCCTGCTGCTCGTAGTCCGGAGCTGCGGGGGTAGCGGACGGCGCCGGTACCGGGGGTCCCGGGACCTCGGATTCCTGGGACGGAACGTAGGACGGCGGCTGGTAGCCCTCCGGCGTCGCGTCGTTGCCCTGTTTCGGCTGGTCAGTCATGGTTTTTCCCCTTTTGAAGTGCCTGATTTCAGGGTACCGCCGCGCCGCTTCAAAGATCAGGATATTTCTTACGTCATAGGGGCCGGATTCCGTCTAAACCGTGTTGTGGCCGGTCGTCGTCTGGCATGCTGGTGCAATGGCTAGCCGCGCGGGCACTGTTGCCCAACCCCAAGACCTTGTTGATCTCACTGCGCTCCTGGATGCGTACTACGACGTGACCCCGGACCTCACGGACCCCGGCCAACGGGTGGCTTTTGGAACCTCCGGCCACCGGGGCTCCAGCTTGAAAGCCTCCTTCAACGAACCGCACATCCTCGCCATCACGCAGGCGATCGTGGAATACCGGGCGGGCCAGGGCATCACCGGCCCGCTGTACCTGGCCAAGGACACCCACGCTCTGAGCGAACCGGCGCAGAATTCCGCCCTGGAAGTGCTCGCGGCGAACGGCCTGAACGTGCTGATCGATGCCCGCCACGGCTACACGCCCACGCCGTCCCTGAGCCACGCGATCCTCACGCACAACAACAACTCCCCCGCCGGGGCGCCGCAGGCTGACGGCATAGTGGTCACCCCGAGCCACAACCCGCCCGGAGACGGCGGCTTCAAGTACAACCCCCCGCACGGCGGACCCGCGGACTCGGACGCCACGGGCTGGATCGCCAACCGCGCCAACGAACTGCTCGAGAACGGGCTGCGTGGGGTGAAGCGCATCCCCCTCGCCGAGGCCCTCAGCGCCGGCACCACCGGCAAGTTCGACTTCCTCAGCAGCTACGTGGATGACCTCCCCTCGGTCCTGGACCTCAACGCGATCCGCGAAGCCGGCGTCCGGATCGGCGCCGACCCCATGGGCGGCGCCTCGGTGGACTACTGGGGCGAGATCGGCGAACGCCACCACCTGAACCTCACCGTGGTCAACCCCACCGTCGACCCGCAGTGGGCCTTTATGACCCTCGACTGGGACGAGAAGATCCGGATGGACTGCTCCTCCCCGTCGGCGATGGCCTCGCTGATCAACCGGATGTCGGAGGCCGGGCCCGGCAAAACGGCCTTCGACATCGCCACCGGCAACGACGCCGACGCCGACCGCCACGGCATCGTCACACCTTTTGTTGACGGACACGGCGGGCTGATGAACCCCAACCACTACCTCGCCGTCGCGATCGACTACCTGTACCGCCACCGGACCGGCTGGAACCCGCAGTCAGTGATCGGAAAGACCCTGGTCTCCTCCTCGATCATCGACCGCGTAGCCGAAAGCCTGGGCCGGAAACTCGTGGAGGTCCCCGTCGGCTTCAAGTGGTTCGTCCCCGGGCTGCTCTCCGGCGAGGGGGCTTTCGGCGGCGAGGAATCCGCCGGCGCGTCCTTCAACAGAAAAGACGGCAGCGTCTGGACCACGGACAAGGACGGCATCCTACTGGCCCTGCTGGCCTCGGAAATCACCGCCGTGACGGGGAAGTCGCCGTCGCAGCTCTACAAGGGCCTCACCGACCAGTTCGGCGACCCGGTGTACGCCCGGATCGATGCCGCGGCCACGCGTGAGCAAAAAGCCGCGCTGGGAAGGCTCTCGCCGTCGGACGTCACCGCCACGGAACTCGCCGGCGAGACCATCACCGCGAAGCTGACCGAAGCGCCGGGCAACGGCGCGGCGATCGGCGGGCTCAAGGTGGTCACCGAGAACGCCTGGTTCGCGGCCCGCCCCTCCGGCACCGAGGACGTCTACAAGATCTACGCCGAGTCCTTCAAGGGGGCCGAGCACCTCAAGCAGGTCCAGGCCGAGGCGAAGGCACTCGTCGACAGCGTTATTTCCTAAGAGCGTTCCTTCTGCGCAACGTGGCCGCCGGCGGCCGGCAGTCAGGCTGATTTGTCCTCGGGGAGGTTGCCGGCCAGGACCGCGCGGTCCCGGCCCAGCGTCTTGGCCCGGTAGAGGGCGGCGTCCGCGGCGGCGATCATCGCTTCAAGATCCACCCGGCCGGGCGCCGTCGACGCGATCCCGTAGCTGGAGGTGGGCAGGCGGGGGATCAGTTCTGGCGGGGAGGCCTGGAGCCGGCGGCTGATGTTCGACGTGATTTCCCCGGCCCGTTCGGGGGTGACGCCCGGCAGCAGGATGATGAATTCCTCTCCGCCGTACCGCCCCACGAGGTCGGATGAGCGCACAGTGGAGGTGCAGGCATCCGCAAACGCCTGCAGGGCGGTGTCCCCCGCTGAATGCCCAAACTCGTCGTTGATGGCCTTGAAATGATCCAGATCGGCCAGGATCAGCGACGCCGTGGTCCTGGCGCGGTGGAGGCGGCGCAGCTCATTCTCTGCGAGGTCCAGGAACGCCGAGCGATTCAGTAGTCCTGTCAGCCCATCGACGGTGGCGCGGGCACGCAGATCCCGGGTCTGCTGTTCATAGCTGAGTTCGGCCATGGTGAACGACGCCACCACCAGCAGCACGGCGGTGAAGATGGTGGTGACCGCGGATCCGAAAACGGTCATGAACACCGCGCCATTGCGCCCTTCGACCAGGAATGCCAGCAGGCGGCCAAGGTAGTAGACGGACAAAACACCCGTGCCCACGGCCAGGGTGCGGTGCACCCGGGAGTACGTGGAGTCCAGCAGGAAAAGCTCACGGGACGACAGCCCGATCAACACGCTCATGAGCCCGAGGAAGACGGCACCACCCGCCCAGTTGTTGGTGGCGGGGTTTTCCAGCACCGAGGCCACCGCAACCACGACGGGCCCGGCCGCAAGGGACGAAACCCCGGGTACGGCAGTGCGCAGTGACCGGGCACCGGCCCACACACTCCCGGCGCCGGCGACCAGCAGGACGTTTCCCAGCGGGTTGGCCCAGACTTGATGTGCCGTGCCGTCCGGCAGGTACGCGGCGGACCCGGTGAGGAACAGGATCAGCGACACACACCACCAGCCGCTGTAGGCCGCACGCGTCCGGCGAAAACTGAGGAAATAGAACAGCAGCAGCAGGGTCAGGGCCACAACAGCGAACGCCACACGAAGGGTCGAGGTATCCAGCATCATGTCGAGGCCCCCCGGTCCGCACGTAATTGGCACTAGGTCGATCTGACCAGCATCGCAATTGCCATCAGTATTGCACCCCGGTCAATGAACCATGGCTATCGCCCGGGATAATTCCGTAAGACCACGACCGGAAGTTGCCGGGCTCGACGGCGGGCCGCCGAGTTCAGTCTGCCTGTGCGTGCGGCTTGTTCCGACGGTCTAGGCTTTCCAGAGCTTGAGGATCCGCCGGGACGCGTGGCCGCCGTCCGGCGCCATGTCAAGGAGGGCAATCCGGCCCACGGCCAACTCTTCGCCCTCGCTGACCCGTTTTTCGCCGCGGTGGGACACATGCGGGCGGTAGCCCTCCAGGGTGTACCCGGGGGTGGAAATCCGGCCGGACAGCCCCGCCACGACCGCCACAAGCGCCTCATGCAGTTCCTGCAGCGGCAGGCTCGGTTCGATCAGGTTGACCGGGATGAGCCCGGACCGGCCGAATCCTGCTTCGCTGCCGGCCGTGACCCGGCTGCCGAGCAACGCCGCGATCGGTTCCGCCATAAGTCCGGCAATTCGCTCTGCGAGTGGGTCGCCGGCAGCCGGCTCGTGGTCCGCTTCAGCCGCGGCTGCGGGCGACGCGTCGGCGACGTCGAACTTGACCAGCGTGATGTGCAGTGGCCAGTCATCACGGGGAAATTCGAGCCCCTCGGCGACGGGCTCCAGAAAGGCCACGACAATCAGGTTCCGCATGGGGAAAGTCTGCCACGGAGCCGGCAGAGCAGGACCGCTACCCCTGTAGTTAAGGCCCCGCTACGGACTAAACTGGAGAGCGGCCCCGGATGCGGCCTTGCGCTCAACCGCAGAATTGCGTCCCGAGTGCCTCCGGCCTGTCCCCCATGGTGCCGGAGGCACCTCCGCGTACGGGATTAGACCGTGCGGACGACGTCCTCGAAGGCGAACTTTGGCTTCGCCGCGCCCCATGCATCCTCGGCGGGCTGGCCGATGTTGACCACGAGGAAGCTCTTCTGGCCGCCATCGGGGTGGAACGCCGCATCAATCTTGCTGAAGTCCGCGCCCGTCATGGGCCCCGCGGCGAAGCCGAGCGAGCGGACCGCAAGGATGAAGTAGCCGGCCTGCAGGTGCGCGTTGTTGTTGCCCGTGGCCGCGGCCAACTCCGGGGCGGCGTCGTACATGGCCTTGGGCGCGTTGTAGCCGGGGAGGAAGTTGTCCCACTGCTCCTGCCATGCCGTGTCGTAGCTGAGGATCGCGACGAGGGGTGCGGACGCGGTTTTGGCGCGGTTGCCGTTGGCAAGGGTTTCGACCAGGGTGGCGCGCGCCTCCTCGGACCGGACATAGGTCACGCGCAGCGGCTGCGAGTTGAAGGCGGTGGGCCCGAATTTGGTGAGTTCGTAGATGGCGCGGGCCTGATCCTCGGTGACTTCGCCGGTGAAGGTGTTGGCGGTTCGGGCTTCGGCAAAGATGGCGTCCACTGCGGCGGCGTCGATTACTGCTTCGTCATGGGCGATGGTCATGGGCATCCCTTTCGCTGTGCGTGCCCGCCGGGCTCGGCGGCCACTGGTTACTGTCCATAGTTGCAACTTCAACTTGTGTTCCCTGCTTCCCGTAACGCCCCGTGACGTCCGGCACAACCGCGCCGCCGGCGACACCTGCCGTAATCACCCGCGCGGTAAAGTTGCTCCGGAAGATTCCTTCCCGCCCCGCCAAATATTCTCTGAAAGGCTCCGGCAATGAGCATGCTCGGTACCAAATGGAAGCTCCACGGCAACGGCAAGTCCATCCGCCCCGGCGAGGTGGTGAAGCCCGATGAGCGCCTTGCCTGGCCGCTGACCATTGGCGTCGGGATGCAGCACGTTGTCGCCATGTTCGGCGCCACCTTCCTGGTCCCGATCATCACGGGCATGCCGCCGGCCACCACTCTTTTCTTCTCCGGCATCGGCACCCTGCTGTTCCTGGTCATCACCAAGGGCCAGGTGCCCAGCTACCTCGGGTCCAGCTTCGCCTTTATCGCCCCGATCATGGCTTCGCAGCAGCAGTACGGCGTCGCCGGTGCGCTCGGCGGTGTGGTGCTGGCCGGCGTCGGGCTGGCGATCATCGGCGCCCTGGTGCAGAAGTTCGGCGCCGGCTGGATCAACCGCCTGATGCCGCCCATCGTGACGGGTGCCATCGTGGGGCTGATCGGCCTCAACCTAGCCCCGGCCGCGAAGAACAACTTCGACGCCGCCCCAATCACGGCCCTCATCACCCTGGCCACGATCATCGTCGTCAGCGTCTTCTTCCGCGGCATCCTGGGCCGGCTGAGCATCCTGGCCGGCGTGGTGGTGGGCTACTTCGTGGCGATGGTCCGCGGCGAAGTGGACTTCTCGAAGATGGACTCCGCCGCGTGGGTGGGGCTGCCGTTCTTCCAGACCCCCGAATTCCACCTCGGCGTCGTTGGCCTGTTCGTGCCGGTGGTGCTGGTGCTCGTGGCGGAGAACATCGGCCATGTGAAGTCCGTGTCCGCGATGACCGGCCAGAACCTCGACGGCGTCTCCGGGCGGGCGCTGATGGCTGACGGCGCCGCCACCGTGCTTGCCGGCATGGGCGGCGGCTCCGGCACCACCACGTACGCGGAAAACATCGGCGTTATGGCCGCCACCAAGGTCTACTCGACGGCGGCCTATTGGGTGGCCGGTGTCTTTGCCGTGGTGCTGAGCTTCTCGCCGAAGTTCGGCGAACTTATTGCCACCGTCCCGGCCGGCGTGCTGGGCGGCGCGGCGACGATGCTCTATGGCATGATCGGCGTCCTGGGCGTCAAGATCTGGGTGCAGAACAAGGTGAACTTCTCCAACCCGATCAACCTGACCACGGCCGCCGTCGCGCTGATCGTCGGCATCGCCGACTACACCTGGACCATCGGCGACCTGGTGTTCACCGGCATCGCCCTCGGCTCCGCAGCGGCTCTGGTGATCTACCACGGGATGAAAGCCATCGCGAAGGCCCGCGGCACGGTCGCGGAACCGGAAACCGAAGGCGCTTTGGCCGCGGCCACGGCCGCCGTGAAGCGCGCGCCGAAGAAGCGCCGCTAAACAACCGCGGCGCCGGCGCGGCGCAGCCGGAAGGCCGGGGCCCGATCACCGCAGGGTGGACGGATCCCGGCCTTCGCTGTTTGCGCCGGCGTTTTTAGCCGGCGTCGAAGGCTTCCTCATCATCGCTGCCGTGGTCCTTGGCCGGCTTGTCTTCGGGCAGATCAGTTCCGGATCCGTCGGGCAGGCCGGCCGCGTCCTGGCCTGGCTCGGAGGAGAACGGCCGCCTGGCGTCGGGCTCCTCCGTGTTGGACGCATCCATCTCCGCTTCCGAGGAAGGCACGGCCATCTCGGAATTCTCCGGGTCGTCGGCGGGGAATGCGGGGGTTGCGCTGGCGTTTTCTGAATTCATTTGTTCCTCCGTTCCTCCGAAGCGTCCTGCTCCGGGCTCTCCTGCACTGTCCTGGTCTTCGGCGCCGAACTGGCTCAGGTCCGGGGCTCCGGCCGGGTAGGTCTCCCCGTCCGGACTGTCCTGACTGAGTCCTGCGGCGTCGAAAGCCTCTTCCTCGCGGGGTTGGGCAAACTTCTTAGTGTCTCCGCCGGACAGCTCTTGCTCCGCTGTGGGCGTTCCGTAGCCTCCGGCTTCCTCGATCGGCTCCTGCTGTTTCTCCTCGGTCATGCTGTTCCTCCCGTGCTGGAATCTTGAACTGCGTGGATTCTTGGGTCTGCCGGAATTGCTTTGTAGGGGCTCGGGGACCCGTGCCGCCCGTGACGGGCAACACTGCGCCGGACATGTACCAGCCGTGGTCTAAGGCCACGAGCACGTAGGCCGCGGCGAGTTCGGCCGGCTGGCCCGCACGCTGCAGCGGGGTGTCCTGGCCAAAGAATGGCAGTTTGTCCGGCCACTCGGTCGCCGGGATCAGGGGCGTCCAGATGGGGCCCGGAGCCAGGGCCTTGGTGAAGGCGACCTGCGCGGCTGTAGCCGCCCCGGTGGTCGCGGGGTTGGTCCTGCTTTTTGCCTGAACCACTCATAGTCCACCTACCCGGAGTGTCGGTTTTCCAAGGGCTGCTTCCCGGGCCTCGGGTGCTCACCCGGACCTGCGAAGCTGTCCCCACGAAGTAAACAACTCCACCCTACCCGGAAATTCATCAGCACCCTTAGTACTGCCTTGAAATTCGTAAAGCCCAAGCCTAGGTTGAGAGTTAACTGCCACCGCAGCCTGATCCTCATTCACCGGGAGGCGCTCCAGTGTCCGATCCAGAGTCAGCGCCCCCTCCACGAGAATCCGCTCCAACAGAGTCCGCGACGGACCGGCCAAACGAGTCCGCCGTCGAAAAACTGGACCGCAACTGGATGGAACTGCTGCAGGAGCTGCGGGTGTTGCAGACCGGCGTACAGATTCTGGCGGGCTTCCTGCTGACCCTGCCGTTCCAGTCGAGGTTCGAGACGCTGGACGGCTTCCAAACCACTCTCTACCTTGCCAATGTGGCGCTGGCCGCGCTCACCACGGCCCTGATCCTGCTTCCCGTGAGTGTGCACCGCCGCCTGTTCCGCCTGCATCTCAGGGCGGCCCTCGTGTCCAGCGCCGACAGGATCGCCAAGGTTTCCCTGGCCGGCATCGGGCTCCTCAGCGTCGGGACCTCCGCGCTGGTTTTCGACGTCGCGGCGGGCCGGGCGGCGGGGTTGACCGCAGGGGCGGTGTTGTTGGCGTTGCTGCTTATCCTGCTGGTCTATGTGCCGAGCAGGCTCCGCCGGCACGCCGAAAAAGGGATGTGAAATGGCGAACGCCGCAAGCCAACACGCCACGGCCAGCCGCCCGTGACGGTGCTCGGGCACCTCGCAACGAGCCGCTTCTGGTCTGAGTCCGTCCGGAACTGGCAGAGTGAATTTCTGGCCGTCGCCGTATTGATGGGCGCCTCCGTCTACCTCCGTAAGAAGGGCTTCCCCGAGTCCACGCCGGTCGCCGATCCGCGCTGCGAGACCGGCGCATAGGTTCCGGGTCCCGCGGAGTCCCGCTAGCCGCCAGGCCTGTCCTTCGTTTCTGCTGCCTCGCGCGCCGGAGCGGCCGTCTCTGCCGGTTCCGTTTCCGCCGGCTCGTAGGTGTGGTCGAAGGGCATCTCGTTGAGATCCAGGTTTTCGTTGGCGTCCTGTCCCGCGACCAGCTCATGGGCCTCGTCCACCGAATCAACGCTCGGCATGGAACCGAGCAAAGGGCGTCCGGCTGTTTCCCGGATGAAGTAGACCGCCACGGCGCCGATGGCGGAGGTGGCCATCAGGTAGTAAGCCGGCATCATGTCATTTCCGGTGGAGGCGATGAGTGCGGCGATGACAAAGGGGGCCGTGCCGCCGAAAATTGCGACCGCGAAATTGTAGGCAATGCCCATGGCACCGTACCGGCTGGCCGTGGGGAACAGCGCCGGCAGCGCAGAGGCCAGATTCGCCACATAAAACGTCAGCGGAAAAGCGACCAGGGCCAGCCCCAGGAGGGTGGACCAGATCTCCCCGATGCCGATCAGCAGGAAGGCCGGGACCGCCAGCACCACGGTCCCGAGCGAACCGATCCACAGCACGGGGCGGCGGCCGATCCGGTCCGAGAGCCGTCCGGTGAGCGGGATGGCCGCCGACATCGCGACCAGGATGGGAATGGTCAGCAGCGTGCCATGCAGTTCGTCATAGCCCTTGGTCGCGGTCAGATAGGTCGGCATGTAGGACGTCAGCGCGTAGCCGACGATGTTCGCGGCCGCGACCAGGATCATGGCCAGGATGATGCTCTGCCAGTGGGACGCAATGATTGCCACCGGGCCCTTTGCCGCGGCGGCACTCTCGGCGCCCGCCTCGCCCGAGGCCTGGGCGTCAAGGCTGGCCTGGAATGTGGGGGATTCTTCAATCTTCAGGCGGAAGTAGATGGCCACGAGCCCCAGCGGCCCGGCGATCAGGAACGGGATCCGCCAGCCCCAGGCCTCCATGGCGGGCTGGCCGAGCGTCACCTGCAGCACGGACACCAGTGCCGCTCCGAGGGCAAAGCCCATGTAGCTTCCGAGGTCAAGGAAGCTGGCGAAGTAGCCGCGGCGGCTGTCGGGGGCATGTTCACTGACAAACGTCGTGGCGCCCGCGTACTCCCCGCCCGTGGAGAAACCCTGAACGAGTTTGGTCACGACCAGCAGCACGGCTGCCCACACTCCAAGGACCGAGTACCCCGGGAGGAGTCCGACGACGAAGGTGGACGCTGCCATGATCATGAGCGTCATGGCCAGCACCTTCTGCCGGCCAATCTTGTCTCCCAGCCAGCCGAAGAACACGCCGCCCAGTGGGCGGGCGATGAAGGTGGCGGCAAAGGTCCCCAGCAGAAACAGGTTCTGCACGGTCTTGTCGGCCTCCGGCAGGAAGACCGGCCCCATGGTGGTGATGAGGTAGCCGAAGACCCCCACGTCGTACCATTCCATGGTGTTGCCGACGATGGTGCCGCCCAGGGCCTTGCGCATCACGGGGCGATCAACGACGTTGATATGCGAAACTTTCAGCCTGCGCGGGATGAGGGTATCTTCCGGCGGCGGTGTGCCAGCGGCGTCGTGCTTGCCGTGGGTTCTGTTCCGGTCCGGGCTCATGTTCCATCTCCTGCCGGGGCCACATCTGATGATTCGTGGCCCTGGCCGGGAGTCACTCCCCCATGCCCGACAGTTTATCGACATGGCCGGACCCGAGGCCAGAGTCCATGCCGACGGATTGACGGGAACGCCCGGCCGTTTCCCGGACCCGCTTGCGCCGCCGGATTGCCTCAGGCCCCTTCGAGCACCTGGCTGGTGGCCCGGGTGAGGTACTTTGCGGCGTTGGCGACGGCGTCGGCCGGGCTTCCGGCGAGGTCCAGCAGTTGCGCGGCGGCTACCACCCCGTGCCTGGCGAGGTCCTCCGGGGTTACCAGGATCCGTCCGGCGACCACGATCACCGGAATCCCCAGTTTCTGCGCGGCATCGGCCAGCGCAATCGGCGCCTTGCCGGTGAGCGACTGGGAATCCAGCGAACCCTCGCCGGTGATCACCAGGTCCGCCTGGGCGAGCTTCCCGGCGAGGCCGGTGAGTCCGGCGACCAGCTCGAAGCCGCCTTCCAGCGCGGCGTTGCTGAAGGCCAGGAACGACGCCGGGAAGCCGCCGGCCGCACCGGCACCGGGAACGTTGACGTCCCGGCCGGTCCCCTCGCGCAACACCGATGCCCAGTTCCGCAGGCCGGCGTCGAGCAGTTCCACGGCGTCCCCGTCCGCACCCTTTTGCGGGGCGAAGACATGGGCGGTCCCGTCGCTGCCGAACAGCGGGTTCTGCACGTCGACGGCGATCCGGAATTTCACGGCGGCCAGCCGCGGATCGAGGCCGCTGACATCGACCGAGGCCACGTCCGCCAGTGAACCGCCGCCCAGCGGGACCACGTTGCCGGCGGCGTCCAGCGGCTTGAGTCCCAGCGCGCGGAGGGCGCCGCTGCCGCCGTCGCTCATGGCCGAGCCGCCCAGGCCCAGCACAATCTCGGTGGCGCCGGCGTCCAGCGCAGCGGCGATGAGCTGCCCGCAGCCGTAGCTGTGGGCGCGAAGGGCATTGGCCGGAGTCGGGTCCATGTGCGCAAGGCCGGAAGCCTGCGCGGTTTCGATCACGGCGGTACCGCCGCCAAAAGCGTCCAGGCGGAGGGCCCACGCGGCGCCGACCGGCGCCAGTATCGGGCCCACGACGGCGTTGATCCGCTCTTCGTACCCGGCAGCGACGGCCGCCTCAAGCGTCCCTTCGCCGCCGTCGGCCACCGGAAACTGGAGGGCCTCGGCGTCGGGGTAGACGCGCAGGGCACCTTCGGCGATGGCGGCGGCGGCTTCGGCGGCGGTGAGGGAGCCCTTGAACTTGTCCGGGGCGATAAGGATGCGCATGGCTCTATCCTGCCAGCCGCCGCGGACAGCGCTTGCCCGGCTGGCCGGCCGCGCCGTCAGGGCCGCCAACGGCCGCGTTCCTGCAGGACTTCCTTGAGCAGGTCCGCGCGGTCCGTGACGATCCCGTCGACGCCGAGGTCCAGGAGCCGGTGCATTTCGGCCGGATCATTGATGGTCCAGACGTGCACGTGCAGGCCATGCCGGTGGGCCCGCCGGACCAGGCCCGGCGTCACCACGGCCACGGCGCCGTAGCTGACAGGGACCTGCAGGGCATGGACGCCGCGGAGCGCACGCCCCGCCACGAGCCGCAGGAAAGGCTCCGGCAGCACCGGGCCGAGCAGGACAAACAAGGCATTGGACAGGATGCCGGCCGAGCCCGCGGCGGGCCGGCTCAGCTGTTTCAGCACGGCACGGCGCCGGCGGTCCGAGAAGCTGGCGATCAGCACGCGGTCATGCAGTCCGTAGCGTTCGATCGCCGAAGCCAGGGTGTCCACCGAGTTCCAGTCCTTGACGTCGAGGTTGAGCCGGACCTCCGGAAAGGCAGTGACGAGTTCCTCGAAGAGCGGGATGGGTTCGGCGCCGCTGATCCTGGCACGGGCAACGGTTTCTGCGGAAAGCTCCGAGATCCGGCCGCTGCCGTCCGTGACCCGGTCCAGGGTTTCATCGTGGAACAACAACAGGACGCCGTCGGCGGTGGTGTGGACATCCGTTTCCAGATGCCGGTACCCCAGTTCGACGGCGGCACGGAACGCGGCCATGGAGTTTTCCAGGCCGTCCCGGGAGAACCCCCGGTGGGCCATGGCGAGGGGTACTCCCGACGCGGCATCGCCGTCGTCGCCCGGGCCGCCGGAGGCAAAAAAGGGGTGCGGGTGCGTCACACCTGAAGCGTACCGGAGCTGTTCATCGGGGTGCCCGGATCAGGAGGAATGCGGGAGGATTTCGACGCCGTCGCTGCAGTGCAGCAGAGTGCGGCCGCGTCCGCCGTCGAGGTCCACCCAGACGGCGGTGTGATCCGCGGTGACGGCCTGCACGAGGCCGCCCGTTTCATAGCCCGGCGCCAGGCGCACGCGGATGCGGTCCCCCTGCTGCAGGCTCTGCCACCGGGCGTCCGGATCCACCCGGCGCAGGGGCTGTTCATCCAGGTTGTGTGTGCGGTACTTGGCCATGATTTCCCACCATCAGTCAAACAATCCGTCGCGGATCTTCAGGGTAGGAGGCGAAGATGAACGCCAGTTGGCCGAAAGCTGTGAGTCCGGTGATCGAATCGGTGCCGCGGGTGCCGCGGGTGCGGGCGCCGGTCAGGGCAGCCGGACGCCCAGGGCAGCGAGCTTGGCCTCGAGGATCTGGGCGACGCCGTCGTCGTCGAAATGCGGGGCCTGCTGGCCTGCGGCGCGGATGGCCTCCGGGTGGCCGCTGGCCATCGCGTAGCCGTCGCCGGCCCAGCGCAGCATCTCAATGTCGTTGGGCATATCCCCGAATGCCACCACGTCCATGGACTCGATGCCCAGGCTTGCGGCGTATTCGGCGAGGGTGACGGCCTTGTTGACCCCGGGGAGGGAGAGTTCCAGGAGCGCGATGTTCGGCGCAGAGTGGGTGGCCGCGGCCAGATGCGCGACGGCGGGCGTCACCTCGGCCAGGAATTCGTCGGCGCTGCCCTCCCGGACGACGGCGAGGAACTTCACCACCGAGTCGGCCGCGGAGAGGGTGCTGTGCAGCGGCGCGGGGGTGAATTCGGAGAGCAGCCTGCTGGAGCCGTTCTCGATGAAACCCGGCTCGAGGTGGAAGCCGGTGAGCGTTTCGGCCGCGAACAGCGCCGCGGGCCGCAGACGCTGGATGATGCGGCGGGCCTCGAAGACGGCGTCGAGCTGCAGGGCCCGGGCCGAAACCATCCGGTCGGCCTCGAGGTCCCAGACGACCGCGCCGTTGGAGCAGATGACGGTTCCGGTGTGGCCCAGCTGGTCCTGCAGGGGGTGCAGCCAGCGCGGCGGACGTCCGGTGACGAAGACGAGTTCGACCCCGGCATCGCGGCAGGCGTGGAACGCGCGGACGGTCCGGTCACTGATTCTTCCGTCGTGGCCGAGGATCGTTCCGTCAATATCACTTGCTACCAGCCGCATACAGCCAGTCTACGTCGGCGGACCGGGGGCGGTTTCCGGGCCCGGGCAGCCTGGTCCGCGGCATTTCGATGGCCCCATTCACCGCGCCGTGTGCCGGGATCGCCGGAAGCGTGCCCGGTCGCCGGAAGGTTCCGGCGAGTTCGCGGGCTTCCGGCGAATTCGGCGACGACGGCGACGACGGCGACGGCGGCGGCGACGGCGGCGACGGCGGCCGCGCGGTTCCGGTGTAGCGTCCTAGTGCCGCTCGTAGGTGCCGGTGAGAGTCGCCATTGCCAAGGTGTGGGCGCCGAGCTTTGACTCGAGCTTCGCCGGAGACGCGGCGGCGTCCAGCCCGGACCGGGCTATGTCCAGGGCGCGGACCGTGACGACATAGTGATGCGGTCCGTGGCCCTTCGGCGGCGCGGCACCGAGGTATCCGGACGTGCCGCCGTCGTTCTTCAGCTGGAAGGCACCGGGCGGCAGCATTCCGCCGTTCCGGGCGCCCGCTCCGGCCGGCAGGGACGTCACCTCTGCCGGAATGTCCAGCACGGCCCAGTGCCAGAACCCGCCGCGGCCCGGGGCATCGGGATCGAACACAGTGACGGCGTAGCTTCGGGTTCCCGCCGGGGCGCCGCTCCAGCCCAGCTGCGGTGACTCATCGCTGGCGCCGGGCCCGGTCGCGGTTCCGCGCTGAGCCGGCGGCAGCGTCTGGCCGTCCTGGAATGACTCACTGCCGATGCTGAAGCCCGGGACATCGTGGTGTGACATGGCTGCCTTTCAGTTGCTGGTGCGGTCCGGGGCCTGTGCCCTTTGCTCCATCCGCTTCAGTTCCGCGCGGGTGGGCGGGTTGGCGCCGGCCCGGGACACGGTCACGGCTGCCGCGAAGGCGGCGTGGGCCAGGAGTTTTCGGAGGCTGCCGGCAGAAAGTTCACGAAGGTTTTTGCGGTTCTGCGCCCCGTCCAGGCCCAGGTCCACCACTCCGGACAGCAGCGCCGCCATGAAGGAATCCCCGGCCCCGACGGTATCCGCCACGGTCACGGATGGTGCGGGGAAGTGCGCTTCGCCGGCGGCGGTGACGCCCCAGGGACCTGCGGCGCCGCGGGTAACCACCACCATGGCCGGGCCTTCGGAACCGCCAAGTGAGAGCCAGCGGCGGGCCGAATCCAGCGGATCCTCGCCGGGGTACAGCCACTCGAGATCCTCATCGGAAGCCTTGACCACGTCCGCGAGCGCGACGAATCGTTCGGCCTGCCGGCGCGCGTAGTCAACGTCCGTGATGATGCTGGGCCGGCAGTTGGGATCGAAGCTGATCGTCGCGAAGGGATGGGCATGTTCGACGGCGGCGAGCACCTCGGCGGCGCCGGGCGCCAGCATGGTGGCGATCGAGCCGGTGTGCAGCAAGGTGGTGCCCTGCAGCATGAACGGCAGCCGTTCCGCGAGGCCGGGCAGCTCCCAGGCGAGGTCGAAGGTGTAGCTGGCAGCGCCGTCGTCGTCGATCAGGGCAGTGGCCACGGACGTGGGCAGCTCGTCCGGCCCGAGCGGGAGCAACACGGAGCTGCTCTTCAGGTGCGCCGCGACCGATTCACCGTAGGCGTCGCGCCCGTAGCGGCCGATGAACTGCACCGGATGGTCCAGCCTCGCCAGCCCCACCGCCACATTGAGCGGGCTTCCGCCGACGTGGGCTTGGGTGCCGGAGGACCGCTGGACCACGTCTACAAGGCCCTCGCCAATAACTGTGAGCATGCTCATACTCTGCCAGAGAACCCCGCCCGGCGCGCCAGCGTTTCCGGGGCCGGCGTTTCGGCGCCCGGGTGTTCGCTCAGCCCGGCTCTTCCTGCACCGTGTCCACGGGAATCCCGGCGGCCTCAGCCTCGCCAAACGTCGCGTCGATGTGGACCACTTCCCTACCGGCGCGATCCAGCAGGCTGGCGGCGATGCCGGCGCGGTAACCGGTCTGGCAATGGACCCACACCTTACCGGCGGGGACCTCCTCCAGGTGCAGCAGCAGTTCATGCAGCGGCACGTTCACGGCACCGGCCACCCGAGAGGCGGCAAACTCATCACGCCGCCGGACGTCCACGACGGTGTCTGCGGGAGCGCGGCCCGCGAGCACGCCGTCCCAGCCCACCCGGGGATAGGAGACGACGGCGGCCTGGGGCGCCAGCGCGTGCGGGTCGGTTCCGACGGCGGCATCCGGGGAGTCGATGCCGATCCGGGAGAGGTCGCGGATCCCGTCCTCCACATCCTCGCGGGAGCCGACCAGCGTCAGGTGTTCGCCCCACGGCAGCACCCAGCCCAGGTAGGTGCTGAAACTGTTGCCGTATTCAAAACTCACGCTGCCGTTCAGATGGCTGCTGGCAAACGCCACCCGGCGCCGCAGGTCCACAACCCACTCCCCGGCCTCCAGCCGCCGGCTGAGCTCCGCGGCGTCGAGCGATTCGGGGACGGCCAGCTGCGCCGGGCCGGGACCCGCCGCGTTCCTCACGGCCATGTGGGCGTAGTACGACGGGTAGGCCGTGAGGTTGTCGATGAGTTCGTGGACAAAGTGGTCCTCGTCCGGGTCCGTCAGGGCATGGTTGGCGGTGAGCTGCTCTCCGATCGTGGAGGATACTGCTCCGCTGGCCGGGCCCGAGGAGCAGAAGGAGCCGAAGCCGTGCGTCGGGAACAGGGCGGCGTCCGGCGCGGCTTCCCGGACGAGGCGCCGCACCGAGGCGTACTGGTCGCGGCTGAGGCCGGCGGTGTCCTCGGCAGCGACGAGGTCCGTGCGGCCCACCGAGCCATAGAGGAGACTTCCGCCCGAAAAGACGGCCTGCTGCGCGCCGTCGTCCACGATGAAGGACAGGTGCGTGTGGGTGTGGCCGGGGGTGGCGACAGCCTTGACCGTCAGCGAGCCGACCCGGATGGTCTGGCCGTCCGTGACCGGATGGCGCTCGAACGTCACGGGATCCGCGGCGTTCACGAGGTACTCCGCGCCGTGTGCCCTGGCCAGTTCAACGCCGCCGGTGATGTAGTCGTTGTGGATGTGTGTCTCGGCCACATGCGTGATGGTCACCCCGGCTTCGCGGGCGGCCGCTTCGATCCGGTCCGTGTCCCGCTGCGGGTCAATGACCAGCGCCACCGTGCCGTCATGGACGAGGTAGCTGCGGTCGCCGAGTTGCGCGGTCTCGATGACAATGACGTGCACGGTTCGCTCCTGGTGGGTCTACTCAGCCACGATCGACTCAACCACGATCGACCGGAAGGCCGTCGAGCTGCCACTCGTTGATGCCCCCGGTGACGTTCACGGCGTCGTACCCCTGGTCCGCGAGGTAGGCGGTGGCCTGGGCGCTGCGGCCGCCGGCTGCACACATCACGTAGACGGTGCCGCCGGCCGGAACCTCGGCCAGGGACTGCGCAAAACGCGAAAGCGGGACGCTCTTGGCATCGGCCACCCGGACCTCGGCAAATTCGTCATCTTCGCGGACGTCGACGATCGCGGCGGCCTTCCCCAGTGCTGCCAGTTCCTTGACGGAGATGCTCTTCATGCTCGAGTCCTTTCAGGCGATGCCGGCCGGTCCGGCGTGTCTAGTCCACACCATTATACCCCCTAGGGTATGAAGTCGAGCCGGGTTCGTTGCGGATCGACGTCGCCGAATGGGCTATCGGGCGGAGCCGCCCTGCTCGTAGACATCCGGAATGCCGTCATGGTCGGAATCGACTTTCTCGTCCGCTTCGGCCTGCCGGTACTGCCGGTTCCGGGTGCGCAGCACCACGGTGGCCAGCAGGGCCGCCAGCACCGAGGCCGCGAGGATCCCCACCTTGGCGTGGTCATCGTGGATGGTGCCGTGGCCGAAGCTCAGTTCGGCCACCAGCAGGGACACCGTGAAGCCGATCCCGGCCAGGAGCGCGACGCCGAAGATGTCGATCCACTTGAAGGAGCTGTCCAGCGTTGCCCGGGTGGCTTTGGTGAGCAGCCAGGTGGTGCCGAGGATCCCGATTGGTTTGCCCAGGACGAGGGCCAGGATGATGCCGACGGCCACCGGATCAGTCAGGGCCGAGCCGAGTCCCTCCCAGCCCCCCACGGCCACTCCGGCGGAGAAGAACGCGAAGATCGGGACGGCGATTCCGGCGGAGATCGGGCGGGAGCGGTGTTCGAAGATTTCGGCCAGGCCAGGTCCGGCGTCCGGCCCGCCGCTCGCTTTTGACCGCAGCACCGGAATGGCGAACCCGAGCAGGACGCCGGCCACGGTGGCGTGGATCCCGGAGGCGTGCACCAGGGCCCAGGTAGCGATGCCCAGCGGCAGCAGGATGACCCAGGCGGCTCTTGCGTTGGCGCCGAAGAACCGCCGGTACTTCTGTGCCAGGAAGGTGTAGAGGGCCAAGGGAATGAGCGCCCACAGCAGCGGCACTGGCTGGATATCACTGGAGTAGAAGACCGCAATGATGGTAATGGCGATCAGGTCGTCCACCACAGCCAGGGTGAGCAGGAAGATGCGCAGGGCACTGGGCAGATGCGAGCCGATGATGGCCAGCACGGCGACGGCGAACGCGATGTCCGTTGCAGTGGGAATCGCCCAGCCCCGCAGGGTCTCCGGGCTGGTGAGGTTGACGACGGCGTAGATGACCGCCGGGACGATGACGCCGCCCACGGCCGCCGCGACCGGCACGATCGACTTACTCAGCTGCCGCAGGTCCCCCGCGATGAACTCGCGTTTGAGCTCAAGGCCCACCAGGAAGAAGAAGATGGCGAGCAGCCCGTCGGCGGCCCACGCGCCGAGGGTCAGTTCAAGATGCCAGGGTTCGTAGCCGATCTTGAAGTCGCGGAGTGCGAAGTAGCTCCCGGAAACCGGCGAGTTGGCCCAGATGAGGGCGATCACGGCGGCGGCGACGAGCAAGGCGCCGCCGACTGTCTCTTTGCGGAGGATCTCGCCGATCCGGAGGGATTCGGCGTAGCTGCCTCGGCCCAGGACTGTGGAGTGCGGGGGGCCGGGAGGAGGCGGGGTGCTCATGCGGGAGTCCTAAAAGTTGGGTCGACAGAACTATGCCGACCAGACTTCCCGGCGCACCTGCAACCCAGTCTAGGGGGTCAGGGCATGGTGCTGAAGCGTTCGGCTTTGGCCTTACTGCCCTGGACGATGATCTGGTCGTCGTCGTACAGCACCGTTTGCGCGGTGGTATGGCCCCAGATCCCGCCGGGACGTTTGACGGCCACGATTGTGATGCCGTACTTGTCCCGGAGGCCCAGCACTCCCAGCGGCCGGTCGCGGACGCCGGAGGGCGGGCTGGTCCGGATCATGACGAAGTCGTCCTCGAATTCCACATAGTCAAGAATCGAGCCGAGGACCAGGTGCGCGACGCGCCTGCCCATGTCGTGCTCCGGCCGGATGACGTGCTCGACGCCGAGCTGGCCCAGGATCTCGGCGTGCGGTTCGCTGATGGCCTTCGCCCAGATCTGGGGATGCTGGAATTTCAGGATCCGGGAGGTCGTCAGGATGCTGGCTTCGATATCCGAGCCGATCCCGACCACCGCCCGGTCGAATTCATGGACCGAGAGCTGGCGCAGGACCTCCTCTTTGGTGGAGTCGGCCCTGACCACATGGGTAAGGCGTCCGTTGTAGGACTGGACGATTTCTGCGCTGGCGTCGATGCCGAGCACTTCGGTACCCTGCGCCTCCAGTTCCAGGGCCAGCGAGCCGCCAAAGCGGCCGAGGCCGATGACCACCACCGAGGACGCCTTGTCGCTGGCGGCAGCGGCGCGGGACGAGAAGATATTCCTAGCCAATGAGGGGCCTTTCCTTGGGGTACTCGTAGAGCGTGGGTCGTTCGCGCAGGGCGAGGGCCGCGCCGAGCGTCACCGGGCCCAGCCTCCCGACGAACATCAGGAGGATCAGCACGAGCTGGCCCGCGGGAGGGATCGCGGCGGTGATGCCGGTGGACAGCCCCACCGTGGCGAAGGCAGAGATGACCTCGAAGAGGATCCGCTCCTGCCCGAAGTCGGTGATCAGCATCAGGAACATCGTTGACCCGGTGATAAGGGCAATCGCCAGGAGCACCACGGTAATGGCCTGGCGGTGCACCGCGCGGGACAGGCGCTTGCCGAAGATGTTCACGGCCGTTCCACCCTGCAGTTCAGTGCTGAGGATGAAGAAGAGGACGGCGAAGGTGGTGATCTTCAGGCCGCCCGCAGTTCCGGCCGGGCCACCGCCGATGAACATCAGGATGTCCATGCCCAGCCAGGAGACCGGATTCATCTGGGCGATGTCGATGCTGTTGAAGCCCGCGGTGCGGGTAATGACGGACTGGAAGAAGCCGGCCAGTACTCGCTCGGCAGGATGGAGTCCGCCAAGGGTTGCCGGATTCGCCCATTCGACGGCGGTGAGGAACACGGTGCCGCCAACCAGGAGGATGGCTGAGCCGACGAGGACCAGTTTCGTGTTCATGGTCCAGTGGATCGGACGCCGGTATCGCCGGCCCAGTTCGAAGAGGACCGGGAATCCGAGCCCGCCGATGATCACACCGGCGGATATCGGCAGGCAGATCCAGGGGTCGCCGACAAACCCCATCAGGTTGTCCGAATAGAGCGCAAAGCCGGCGTTGTTGAAGGACGAGATCGAGTGGAATACTCCGTGCCAGACCGCCTCGCCCAGCGGATAGCCGTACCCGGCCATGAAGCGGATCGCGAGAATCAGCGCCAGGGCTGCTTCCACGACGACGCTGATGAGCAGAACGCCGATCAGCACGCCGCGGACGTCGCCGAAACCGCTGCTCTTCGTCTCGGCGGCGGCAGAAATCCTGGACTTCAGGCCCAGCCGGCGGGCGGCCAGGACCCCGAGCAGCGTCCCAAAGGACATAACGCCGAAGCCGCCGATCTGGATCAGCACGAGGATGACCACCTGGCCGAATCCGCTCCAGAAAACGGGCGTGTCCACGGTGATCAAGCCGGTTACGCAGACGGAGGACGTGGCGGTGAAAAGCGCCTCCAGCAACGTAGCCCCGCCCCCGCCTGCCTTGGCCACCGGGAGCAGTAGGAGTCCGGTCCCAGCGGCGACGGCACCGGCAAATCCGAGGACGATCACCTGGGCCGGGTGGCGCGGCGCGAACGCCCGGAAGAACTTGGTGAAGCCCGCTGCCAGGGCACGCAGGACCGCAGGAACTTCAACTTGCATAGGGGCCACGCTACCACCGGGCGGCGGCTGCACCGGATGGCGCTCAGCCCAGCAGCTGCTGCACGAGTTCCCGGCACTTCCGGTAGGCGGCGGCCTTTGGGTCAATCAGGGCAAAGTGGTCCCCCGGCACCTTGAGGAGCTGGACCGGGGCGCCGGCAGCCTTGGCCGCTGCGACATAGGACTCCGACTGGCTCACCGGGACCGTGTCGTCTTCCGTGCCGTGGACGGCATACACGGGGATCTTCAGCGGCACCGCGCTCATCGGGTCCGCGTATTTATGCCGTTTGGGGTATTTTTCCGAGGAGCCGCACAGCAGGTTGCTGACGGCGCCGTTGCTGAGGTTCAGCCTTTCGGCCTCGGCCAAGTTCAACACCCCGGACTGGCTGACGACGCCCGTGAGGTTCACCTCGCCGTCGTCGGCCTTGCGCAGCAGCTGGCGGTCCGCGTCCGGGGCGCCGAGCTGCCCGAGCCGGCTGCGCCCGGCCGCCCAGACGGCCAGGTGGCCACCGGCGGAGTGGCCCAGGGCCACGACGCTGCCCAGTCCGAGGCCGTGGTCAGCCGCGACGTCGCGCAGTTTGTCGATTCCGGCGAGCACGTCGGAGAAGGTGTTCGGCCAGCCGCCGCCATTGCCGGCGCGGCGGTACTCCAGGTTCCAGGCGGCCATTCCGTGCGCCGCGAGGTCCTTCGCGAGGGGTTCGCCGAGTTCGGCGCCGTATTGCGAGCGCCAGTAGCCGCCATGGATGACCACCACCACACCCTTCGGCACGGCAACATCCGGCAGGAAGAGCTCGCCCCACTGGCTGGCGTCATCGCCGTAGCTGTACTTGTGCCGCTTCACAGTGTCCTCCTTGGGGCCTGGTGAACAGGCGGCAGAGAGTGCCCCCAGAGTCACCGCCGCTGCGGCCGCGATCAAAGCCCGACGCCGCACATCAGCCATGTGGAGAGCCTACCTTGGGCGCCGCGCGGCGGGGCGTAAGGCGGCGCCGTCGTACCTCCGCCGTAAGCTGGACACATGGCGAGCAATTGGGATCGACTGGACCAGAACCTGCGCGAATCCGTGCAGGAAAACGTGGAACTCTACGAGCGGGTGCGTCCCGCCCTGAAGCTTGTCACCCGCGAGGTCCTCCTGACGCTCCGGAGCATGCTCAAGGGCACCGAAGTGACGCCGCTGTTCGTCACCGGCCGCACCAAGACCGTGGAATCCTTCCGTGAGAAGATCTCCCGCACGGAGGAGCCGCTGGAGCCGGGCGGTCCGCCGGTGCTGAAGTTCCCGGACCCGTTCCGGACCCTGAATGACATGGTGGGCATCCGCGTGATCACCAAGCTGCCGGCGGAAAACGCGGTGGTGGCCAACCTGATCAAGCGCCAGCGCCAGCTCTTCGATTGCCGCGGCGACCGTGAGAAGGACATCGGCTCGATCGAGTCGGGGACCTACGGCTATTCGAGCCGGCACCTGATCCTCCGGACCATCCAGAACGAGGCCGTCAAGGAGTACCAGCAGGCCTTCAACCCTGACGTGCAGCCGAACGGAAGCTACTTCTTCGAATGCCAGATCCGCACCGTGTTCGCGCATGCCTGGAGCGAGATCGAGCACGACATCCGCTTCAAGGCCGAGGACCCGCGCGCCTGGACCCCGCACTTCGACCGCCAGTTCACCGCCACGGCCGCGATGCTCGAAACCGTGGAGGGGGCGTTCGCTGACCTGCACGAGCGCTACGAGGAAGTCCGCAGCTACTGGGACATGGACGGCGAAGGCGCAGCCCAGCTGACGCCGAACCGGATCCGCGACGTGTGGCGGACGCTGCTGCCGCACGTGGACCGGAAGGTCGACGACGACTGGGGCTGGGCCGCCGAGCTCATGGCCGCGCACGGTCTCAACCAGACCATGCAGCTCGCCGGCCTGCTCAGCGCCAACCGGATCACCGAGGTCCGCAAGGCCCTGGACCACCGCTACTCGCCCGGCCCGGACCGGCTGCTTGATGACCTGCTGCTCTGGCAGTACGGCACCAAACACATCGACCTCACCGCGGAACCGGCCGACGCCGTCCCGCACCCGCGGCGCGACAGCCTCCTGCGGCGGCTGAAGCAGATCGAGCGGTATCGGCTGACGCAGGGGTAGGGGGCATGCGAGGTCTAAGCTGACGGAATGAATTCTCCGAGCCCTGCGCCCGAATGGTTCCTTTTCGACTATGGAATGGTCATTTCCGACGCGCCGCGCGAAGCCGACTAGGCCCGCCTGCGGCAGGCCACAGATCTTGATCTGGAACACCACGAGAGTCCGTACTGGCGGTCCAGACTGGATTTCGACGCGGGGAGACTGGATGCGGCGGCTTACTGGAGCGCGGTGATCGGCGGATCCGTTTCGGCCGAGCTGGTGGGGCAGCTCGAGGAACTCGATGCGGCCCAATGGTCGCACTTGAACCCGGGCACCATTTCGGCACTGGAGACGCTTCACTCCCGCAATCTGCGGCTCGCGCTGCTCTCAAACATGCCCGCCGGAATGGCCGCGACCTACAGCTCGGAATCCGGCTGGGTGCAGTATTTCCGCCAGCTGTTCTTCAGTGGGGTCCTTGGCATGGTCAAGCCGGACCGTCGAATCTTCGATCACGTTCTCAGCGTGCTCGGCGCCCGCCCCGAGCACGTCATCCTGATAGATGACAATGACTCCAACATCGCGGCCGCCCGCAGCCTTGGCCTGCAGACAGTTCACTTTCGGCCAGGAATGGATCTTCTAAGCATCCTCGTCACGGAACGATAAGAGGGCTGGCTGGGCGCATCCGACGTCCGGAAGGACGCCGGTCTTTCGCCGGTCGCGGCACCACAGAGTCACCGCCGCGTTAGGGGACCCGCCCGGGCGTTTTCGATGCGCAAATCCCCTGGCGCTACCGGAATCCGGGTCGCGCCAGGTATTTTGCGCGTCGCAAGGCCGATTGCGCGTCCGGATCAGGCGAAGCGGGCCAGCGGGTTCCGCAGCCGGCCGGCCATCTGCAGTCCGCCGGACGGGTCGGCCAGGTCCAGCATCTGCTGGTTGTTGCGCAGCTGCAGCCGGTTCAGGCAGGACAATTCGAAATCCTCCGCGAACAGCTCATGCCGGGCAAACTGCGCCGCGAGCTCGGGGTGATCGCCCTGGTAGTTCCGGAGCACGGCCGCGGCGGTCCGCCAGAATTCTTCGCCGCTGAGCTTACCGTCTTCCTCCAGCAGCGCGCTGAGGAACCGGAAGATGCAGTCGAAGACGTCGGTGAAAATGGCCAGGACCTTCTCCCCGTCAGGGATCTCGACCTTGATCCGTGCCACGTCTTCCGGTAACTCCAGGCGGTCGCCCATGACCACAATCTCCTCGGCGATGTCTTTCATGACGGCACTGACCGGGACGCCGTTCTCCAAGATCAGGATGACGTTCTCGCCGTGCGGCATAAAAGCCAGTTCGTAGGAATAGAGGCAGTGAGCCAGCGGCACGAGGTAGGCCTCGAAGTACCGGCGCAGCCACTCCGCAGGCGCCAGTCCGGAACGCTCCATCAGCGCGGAAACCATCGGTTTGCCCGCGGCGTCAACGTGCAGGAGCGCGGCCATGGTGGTCAGTTGCTGCCCCGGTGCCAGCAGGGGCAGCGGACTTTCCCGCCACAGCGCGGAGAGCATCTTCCGGTACGGCGAATCCTTGGCGGTTGCCGCCTCGTAGGAGCCGTTGTGATAGCCGATGGCAGCCACTTCCCGGATGACTTTCAGCCCGCGCTTCTGCAGGGTTTTGTCGCTGTGGATCAGCTCGTGGAGCCAGTCGTTGATGGCCGGCGTGGCCTTCATGTACTGCGGCGACAGCCCGCGCATGAACCCCATGTTCAGCACCGACATGGCCGTCTTCACATAGCACTTCTCCGGCGAAACCGTGTTGAAGAACGTCCGGATGGACTGCTGGGCCTGGTAGCCGTCCGCCCCAATCCCGAGATGAACGATGTGCTGCCGCGCTATTTCGGCGGCGAACGTCACGGTGAGCTTGTTGTCCCATTGCCACGGATGGACCGGCATCAGGAAGTACTCCGCCGGAGCCAGGCCCCGGGCGCCGAGCTCGGCGTCGAAGTACGCGACGGCGGACGTCCCCAGTTCGGCGTCGAGGTGGTTCCGGTAACCGAGCCCCTCGCCGGCGGTGAACACGGCCTTGCTCCGGTGCACCGCGATCCACTCCAGCTGCACGGGGGCTCCGGCCTCCGGGGCAAAGGCACGGAAGTCGGCAATACCGAAGCCAAGCCGGCCGTTATTGGCCACGAAGCAGGGGTGGCCTTCGGTCATGCTCCGCTCGATGGTTTGGAAGTCGATGGCGGCATCGGCCCCGCCGGTCACGCCGGCCGCCAGCTCCGCGGCCGACGGCTGGCCCCTCCACTGCTTGTACGCGTGGCTGGCGAGGGTGCTGCTGATTTCCTCGAGATACACCGGGAGCATCGCCTCGCGGATTCCCAGGGTGTCCCGGAATTCCGTGATGAAGCGCAGGGCATCCAGCTCAAGCCCCTCCCCCGCGGGACATGTCCCTTCTTCAGCCCCGGGCGTGGGCATGTCGGGATATGCCCCCGCGTCGACGCGGCGGATGGACATGTCCGCAATGGACCAGTGGTCGAGCTCCAGTTTCCGGGCCGCAAAGCGGTACTCCACGGAGCCGTCGTCGCTCCTGACGCGGTAGCGGGCGGGTTCCCTGGCCTCCCCGCCGGCAGCTCCGTCTGACTTGCCGGTGCCCGGCCCCGGCCTGCCCCCAGGCTCTTCAGGCGTGAGGAGTTCCGGCGTGAGAATCCGTTCGTGCGAGAACTCGGCGAGTGCCTTGCGGATGAGGTGCCGGTTGGCGGCGGCCCAGCGTTCGGGCGTCAGGTGGGCTGCGGCGGTACTGGAGGTCAGGACGGATTCAAGATCAGCGGTGGTCATAGCGGTGCTCCCTGGGGGGGGGTCGGGGACGTGTGAAGCCCGGTGCGGGCAGAGTGGAAGGCTTCCCGGGTGCAGAAGCTGAGCAGCGCCTGCTTGTCGGGAAGGTCCACGAATCCCGCCGGTTCGAAGCCCAGCCGTGCGTTAAGGATGTGGATTTTGGTGTTGCGGGCGTCGGGTTCCACCACAATGCGCTCCACCTCCGTGGCGGCAAAAAGCCGTTCCAGGACGGCTTCCATAACGGCCGTGGTGTAGCCGGGCCGGGCCGGGCCGGCCGGCGGGGCGACCAGGAGGTGCATCCCGAGGTCCCCCGGCTGGACGGAGTACACGGGGGCCAGCGGCGACAGCGCCGGACGGTACTCCTCCATCAGGAAGGCGGGAACGCCGTCGTCAAGCCCGAGCAACGCGTGGTGGTGCCCGCCCGCCTGGATTCTCGTGTATTCCGCCACGACGTCGTCGACCGTGCAGCCCTGCATGCCCCAGAAACCGGCGTACTCCCGGGTCACCCAACTGTGGAGGAGCGGCGCGTCGGCCGCTGGGTCCAGGCAGCGGAACGTGAAGCTCATGCCGAAACTTCCGCCGCTTCGCGGAAGCCGACCGGGAATCCTGGCTGCGGCGGCGGTCCGAAGTGCTGGAACGCGATGCGCCGCTCCACCGGATAGACCTCGCGGCCGGTGATCTCGCGCAGGATGCAGGAGTTGCGGTATGCGGCCATGCCCAGGTCCGGAGTGACGAAGCCGTGGGTGTGCAGTTCGGCGTTCTGAACGAAAATCTCGCCGGGTTCGACGCCGGTGCTGTAGTTGCGCTTCACGTCGAACCTGCCGTTGCTGTCCCGCGCGATCCGGTCCTTCACACCCGCCAGGAACGCAGGTTCCCGGTACGCGTAGCCGGTGGCGAGGACCACGGCAGCGGTCTCTATGGTGTAGCCGGCGCCGGTCTCCGTATGACGCAGCCGCAGCGTGTGCAGTCCCGCCGCCGCGTCCCAGGAGGCTCCGGTGAGTTCCGAGTGGGTGAGCAGCCGGGTATCCACCATCCCGGAGAGGCTCTTGGTGTACAGGAGGTCGTAAATGGCGTCGATGAGCTCGGAGTTGATGCCCTTGTAGAGGTTTTTCTGGCTCTTGACGAGGCCATCGCGCTGCTCCTGCGGGAGAGCGTGGAAGTAGTCCACGTACTCCGGCGACGTCATTTCCAGGGTCAGCTTGGTGTATTCGAGCGGGAAGAACCGGCCGGACCGGGTGATCCAGTTCAGCTGGTAGTTATGGACGTCGATCTCCTGCAGCAGCTCGTAGTAGATTTCCGCGGCACTTTGCCCGCTGCCCACGATCGTGATGCTGCGCTGGCCCTGGAGTTCACTCTTCCGGGGCAGGTACTCGGCGTTGTGGAGGACCGGCCCGCCGCCGTCCACAATGCCGTCACAGGCCGCCGGAACAAACGGCGAGGTTCCGGTGCCCAGCACCAGCCGCCGTGCGTGCAGCACCTCCGGGCCGTCCGGGCCGTCCACCGCCAGCCGGTACACGCCGCCGTCGTACGTTATCCCACGGACGTCCGTGCCGAATCGGACGGACTCCAGCTGGCCGGCCACCCACTGGCAGTACTGGTTGTACTCGGCACGCAGGGGGTAGAAGCTCTCGCGGATGTAGAAGCGGTAGAGCCGTCCCGTCTGCTTCAGGAAGTTCAGGAACGAATAGGGCGACGTCGGGTCGGCGAGGGTTACCAGGTCGGCCATAAACGGGACCTGCAGGTGGGACGGCTCCAGCATCATGCCGGGGTGCCAGTCGAAAGACTTCCGTCGTTCCAGGAAGATGCCGTCCAGTCCGTCGACGGGCTCGCTCAGCGCCGCGAGCCCGAGATTGAACGGCCCGACGCCAACGGCGGCGAAATCGTACACGCGCTGCGGCGGCTGTGCGTTGCCGGCGCTCACGCCGTCACCTCCTGGCGGGCGAGCAGTGACGCCCCGGTAGCCCGCAGCAACTCAAGGATGCCGCGGATGTCCTCCACAGTCGCCTCGGCGTTCAGCAAGGTGAACTTCAGGTAGTGCCGGCCCGCCACCTTGGTCCCTGCCACGACGGCCTCGCCGGAGGCAAAGACGGCGGAGCGGATGTCCTGGTTAAGGCCGTCCGCGGCCTCGTCGGACATGTGGCTGCCGTCCGGGTGAAGCGGCCGGAAGCGGAACACCAGGGTGCTCAACTGCGGCGGTGCGGCCAGCTCAAAGTCGGGATCCGAGGCCAGCACCGCCCCCACGCTCGACGCCAGGTCAATGGCCTCGTCAAACAAGGCACCGAGGGCGCCTGCTCCCATGATCCGCAGCGTCAGCCAGAGCTTCAGGGCATCAAAACGGCGGGTGGTCTGAAGGCTCTTGTCCACCTGGTTGGGGCGGTCGACGGCGGCGGCCGGGTTCAGGTAGTCGGCGTGGTATGTCACGTGCCGGAGCGTGGCCGCGTCGCGGACCAGGAGGGCACTGGAACTGACCGGCTGGAAGAACGTTTTGTGGAAATCGACGGTGACCGAATCTGCCCGGTGGATCCCGTCCAGCAGGTGCCGGTGCCGCCCGGACACCATCAGCCCGCCGCCGTACGCCGCATCCACGTGGAACCAGGCGCCGGACTCGCGCGCCGCGTCGGCCAGCTCGGCGAGGGGATCGATCGCCCCGAAGTCTGTGGTGCCGGCCGTGGCCACAACCGCCATCGGCACCAGTCCCTCGTTCCGGGCCCGTGCCAGTTTCCCGGCCAGGGCCCGGTGGTCCATCCGGTGGTCCGGCCCGCACGGTACCTGCACGACGGCGTCGTACCCCAGCCCCAGCATGGACGCAGATTTCTCGATGCTGAAGTGGCTGTCCGCCGAGGTGAAGATGCGCAGCTTCTCCAGGAGCGACGGCAGCCGGAGTCCGTCATTTTCCGGATCCAGCTTCAGCCATTCCACGGCCTGGTTCCGGGCAAGCAGCAGGGCCTGGAAATTGGACTGGCTCCCGCCCGAGGTGAAGACGCCGTCCGCGGCTGCACCCAGCCGAAGCTGCGCTGCGGCCCACTCGATGAGCCGCCGCTCGATCAGTGTGGCGCCGGCGCTTTGATCCCAGGTGTCCATCGAGGAGTTCACTGCCGACAGGACAGCCTCGGCAACGAGGGCGGGGATAACGACGGGACAGTTCAGGTGGGCCGCGTACTTGGCGTCGTGGAAGTAGACGGCATCCCTGAGGTAGACCTCTTCCAGTTCCTCGAGGGCAGCCGCAGTATCCGGCAGCGGAGTGTCGAGATCCACGCCGTCGACCCGGAACTTCATCTCGCCGGGCGTAACACCGGTGAACGGACGCGTGCAGCGCGATACCTTGGCGGCCACTGCCGCGACACCCTGCAGCACCTGGGCCGAATACCCGGCCGCGTTGCGGGCATTGAAGAGGTGGGCGGTGGCCGATTCCACCAGCTCCGTCCGGGGCTCACACAGGATCTCAAGCCCGGGAGAGGACGAGTGATTGTCCACAGGGGTTCTAGGCGTCACAGAGGAATCCTTTGCTTGACGTTGGAAGTACTTAGCTAACCCTTACTTAGGCGAGCCTTAACGTCAAATTAGTGTGACTTAATTCCTCTGGATGCTGCGTTCGGTCCTATCGGTGGGCGTAAGTGAGGCAGTCGGCATTGTCAACGCCGGGGCCAACATGCACTTCAGGGGCCTTGCACATCAGGTGGTCGTTATGGGCGCATTCGGAGCGCTGGCAGGCTCCGACGTCGGCCAGCACCTTGGGCAGGCCGCCATGGACGCCGATATCGATGAAAGTGGCGCAGGAGGCGTGATTTTCAGCGCCGCCGACTGTGATGGCGGCGGCATTACACGAAGAGTGGTCGTTGAAGGAGCAATTGCTTACGCTGCAGTCGGCTACGTGCGTGGTCATTGGAAGGTCCTCCGTCGTTGGGCCGCCGGGGCCGGGCGGCTCCCTTAGTCCACGGTAGGCCGGGCCTGCGCAATCAAAAAGACCCAGTTGTGTGACGTAATGCCGCGGCCGGGACAGCGCTCAGCCGAGCCTGGCCGGCCCGCGGAGGGTGGCGGACCAGCAGCCGGCGCGGCGACATCGCGTCCTCGAGGCGCGAAATTCCTGGCGCTAGCGGAATGCAGGCCGCGTCAGGAATTTCGAGCGTCGAGAGTGGGGTGGCGCGTCGAGAGTGGGGTGGCGCGTCGAGAGTGGGGTGGCGCGTCACGCCGTCGGACCCTGGAACCGCGCGATGTACCGCCGCTGCCAGGGTGTCTCCACGGCACCAGGGCGGTAGCGCCGGCGGACGAAATCCACGGCTTCCACTGGCGGCACTCCGTCCAGGATGGCGATACAGGCCAGGGCGGTACCGGTTCGACCGCGGCCGCCCTGGCACGCGACCTCAACCCGTTCGTCCGCGGCACGGCGCCAGGCGTCTTGCAGCGCAAGGAGGGTGTCGGCGTCGTCGGCCGGCAGCCGAAGATCCCGCCACCGGACCCATCGGGAGTCCCAGAGGAACGGAGTCGGAGCCTTGCCCAGCAGGTAGAGACCAAAGTCAGGGTCCGGCCCGGCCGGAAGCGGCCCGATCAGGCCGTGGCCGCGGATCAGGCGGCCGGACGGGAGGCGCAGGACACCGATCTGGCCCGCTTCCCACGTCTGCGTCATGATTTCGAGGGTAGGCGCTGCCGCTGGTGCACTGAAGCTGGTGCGCCAATACCCGCGCAGCAGCAGTGCCGCGGGAGCGAAAACCCTGCGCTCCTGCCCGGGATACGAGGTCTGGCGGATCCGGTGAGCTGTCTTTAGAGTGGCGGAGGAAAGCCACGCCCGCAGAAAGGGAACCAGAATGTCCTTCCAGGCCTATCTCGACACCATTGAAGACAAAACCGGACTCACCCCTCGCCAGCTCCTCGATGTCGCCCGGGAGAAGGGCCTTGCGGAGCCGTCCGTGAAGGCCGGGGCCATCCTTCAATGGCTCAAGGAGGACTATGGGCTCGGCCGCGGCCACGGCATGGCCCTGGTCCATGTGATCAAGAACGGGCCCCGGATCGATTCCCATCACGTTGGCTCCGCCGGTGTGCACCGGGACGAGTCGGACATGCTCTGGCTCGATGGCCAGGCTGCGAAACCCACGTCCTAGGGAGTTCACTGTCACGGCTACCGTCAAAGTTCCTGAGAGCCGGGGAAGTTCCGTCGGTTTTGGGGGCCATTTGTGGCTGTGTTCAGGCTCAGGATGACGCGCCGCGTAGCCGGGCGAGAAGCAGGGCGACTGCCTGCTCGAAGAGCCGGTCAGTGCCGTCCGCGGCACCGTCCCGGGCGGCAGGACCGGCCAGTCCCGGCGCCAGCACCTCGTACCCATCGGGCTGCAGCGTGTCCGAGAAGACCAGCTGGGCCACGCCGTGCGCCGCGAGCTCGGCCAGGGTCTTGAGGTCATCCGGACTGCGGTCCACCGGGACGGAACCGAGGATGACGCCGTCAGCCCCGCCGGAGAGCATGAATTGCCGCCAGCTGTCGCCCAGCACGATGACCGTCTGGTAGCCCTGCCGCGGCAGAATCCTTGCCGCCGCCGCGGCCAGCGCCCGGTCCCAGGGCTGTTCAAGGTCTGCGATGGCCACAGCCACAAGGTCTGTCCGTCCGCGCCGCATCCCGCGGGCTGACTGGTTGGCGACGTAGCCCAGCTCGCGGACCGCGGCGTGGACACGGTCCTGGGTGGGTCCGCTGATCCGGGTTGTTCCGCCGAGGCGGCCGGAGAGCACGTACGAGACGGTGGTCAGGGACACCCCTGCCGCCTCCGCGACATCGCGGATGGTGGGCTTGGATCCATGCCGCACTGTTGCTCCCGGTTTCCTCGCCGCCGCGAATGCGCGCCGGTCCTGAAAATGCGGTCCGCCTCGAACTCTTACAAGCCGGACTCCAGCTTGAACTCTAGCGGCAGATCATGAACGCCAGCGGGCCGATGCTCTCCGGACCGGCGCCAGGTTCATCCGGGACCGTTGGGAGTTCTCTGGGGCGGCCCAGTGTTACCCCAGATTTCCTGCCGTGACGCAGCGGGACAAAATTCTGCGCGGCCGGGAGCGGCTGGCCTAGCCTGCTTAGAAGGCCCGCAGATCACAGGAGGTGCAGGACTTGTCGCCAACCACGCGCCGGACCACCCACCGGCTCATGATTGATGCCCCGGAGGCGCTCATCTTCACCATGCTGCGGGACTCCTCGCACTGGCCGGACCTGGCGGGACTCACCGATTACGCCGAGCGCGTCAGCGGCGATGATTCGAGCCACGACCTGCGGACCTCCGTCGTGGTCAACGGCTCGCTGAGCTCCAGCCACTGCCACCGCATTTTTGATGCCGACGGCCGACATGCCGGCTTCCGGCAGCTCGGTCTCGAGGCCCCGCCGGTGCACCTCGGCGGGGACTGGGAGATCCGCCCGTCCGACGGCGGGACCGTCGTCACGCTGAACCACGAGTTCGAGGTGGAGGCGGACGATGAGGGGCTCTCAAAAATGATCCACGCGAACATCGTCGACTTCAGCCGGCGCGAGCTTGAAGCCCTCCGCCTCAGCTGCGAACGGCTTGCCCGGCTGCTGCAGCAGCCCTCCACCGGTGCGGCGGCGGCCAACGCTGCCGCGCGGGAAGCGTAGCCGTCCATGACCGGGGACAGCGTCAGCACCGAACGCGACGGCTTCGGGCGGCTCCTGGCGGACCGTCAGATCTGGCGGCAGGCGGGGACGATCCCGGCGGCCGGCGAGCTGACCGCGCGCTGGCTCCAGGGCCGCAGCGAGTACCAGCCGGGAACCTTCAGCCCAGTCATCGACGAGGAAACCGGGGCCATCGCCGGCGAGCTTGCTGAACTCAACCGGAGCGGACTCTTCACCAGGGAATCCCAGCCGGGCATGCTCGCCGCGGAGCATGCCCAGCGCTCCTATGTAACGGGCTTCTGCAGTGCCGAGGCGGCGTCGAAACTGCTGGACCTCTCCGCCCGGACCGGCCTCGTCACCGTGGCCCACGCCCCCGGCGAAGCCGGCCAGGCATCCATCCCCGTGACGCTGCGGGACGACGAGGTGGTGACTGTCCTGGGGAGCGGCGAGGCTCCCATCGGGGACAAGCAGCTCAGCGACTGGGCCGACGAGGCCAATGAGGCCCTGGCCCTGGTGCTTGCCGAGTCCTGGTACGTCGAGGTCTTCGACCCGGTCTGGGGACGGAACGGGGTGCTCCTGCCCGCTGTCCTGAAGGCGCTGGCCGTCTAGGCCGTGTCCCAGCCGACGCTGGCCGCCTCGTCGAGGGTGTGCGGCTCAAAGTGCTCGAGCATCTCCCTGATCGCCGTGATGCTCTGCCCGTACATCGTCGAGCCGCGCCACTGCTCGATCTGTTCAATTGATTCCCAGGGCCCGGTGCTGATAAACCGGTTGGGGACGTCATGGTCGTGCATCAGTACGGCCTTGGTATGGGGGAAGTCTTCCGTTGTTTTTCTGGCCAGGTCCCGCCAGGCCTGGACAAAATCATTCTCCCGGCCCGGTTTCACCAACCAGATTCCAAGCGTATAGACCGACACGTCGACCGCCTCCTAAGTTCTTTCATGGGTGGATTTGCGGGTGGATACCCCGATTGTCGGCCTGTCCTCCCTACGGCGGTAGGGCCGATTTACCCGCTGGCCCTGACCCCGCGTGGGATCGCCGTCCCCGGACTTATGGCCTCAGTCCAATGATCGCTATTGTTCATAAGGCAGACCTGATCAATCCGGAAGGGAAGTCCACGTGCGCCCCGAATCTAGGGCCGGAGTACCCGCACTGCGGGTTCTGGGTAACCGCGACAGCCTTCGCGAGCGGGCCATCGAGTCGTTGCGCGATGCATTGATCGCCGGCGATCTTGTACCCGGCGAGGTCTATTCCGCACCGGCGTTGGCCGAGATGCTCGGCGTCTCCGCGACCCCGGTGCGCGAGGCGATGATCGATCTTGCGCGCGAGGGCCTTGTCGATGTGCTGCGCAACAAGGGTTACCGGGCTGTCGGCTTCAGCGACCGGGACCTTGACGAGCTGACCGAACTGCGAGCCCTCATCGAAGTGCCCACCATGGGCAAGGTAGCCGAGCTGGCCGACCCTGCCGACGTTGAGGCGCTGCGCCCCCTGGCCGACGAGCTAAACGCCACCGCTGCGGCCGGCGAGATACGCGAGTTCGTCCGGATCGATATGGAGTTCCACCTGCGGCTGCTGGCCATGGCCGGAAACCGGCATCTGGTGGAGGAAGTACACCGGCTCCGCACCCGGTCCCGCCTTCGTGGTCTGGCCGAGCTGGCTGCCAGCGGGCAGCTGGTCACCACGGCCAATGAGCATGCCCAGCTGCTGGACCTGCTCATAGCCCGCGACAAAACCGGCGTCGAACAGCTGATGGCCCGGCACATCGGCCACATCCGGGGCATCTGGGCGGGTCAAAGCACGCCCTGAACCCTGCACCTCCTGATCCGGTCCCTCCCCGCGGAGGCCGACTCCGGCCGTGCCTCCCCGCCGTTGAATCCATGGAACGGCTGAAGATTCCGGGTGAACACACCTTGCGTTATGCCATGTAACATTTTACTGTTGGGTCTAACGAAGGCTGTGCCGCGGAACACACCGATGAGAACCGCGAGCAAACGATGGGTCCTGGAATGCACTACTCCAGCGGTCCGCCGCCTCTCATACTCCCAGCAAGGGGCAGAACAATGAGCCAACCCAAGACCCAGACGCTACCCGCCACGAATTTCAAGGTGCTTACCGCGAGCCTGAGTGGCAGCACCATCGAATGGTTCGACTTCTTCCTGTACGCCACCGCTGCAGCGTTCATCTTCGACAAGCAGTTCTTCCCCACCGATGACCCCTACCTCTCGCAGATGCTCTCCTACCTCACGCTCGCGCTCACCTTCTTCATCCGACCCTTCGGCGGCATCATCTTCGCCCACATCGGCGACCGCATCGGCCGAAAAAGGACCCTCGTCGTCACACTCTCGATGATGGGCGGGGCAACGGTGGCCATTGGACTCTTGCCCACCTTTGACCAGGTCGGCATGCTCGCCCCGGCGCTGCTGATTCTCTGCCGCATCATTCAGGGTCTCGCGATCGGCGGTGAATGGGGCGGCGCCCTGCTGCTGGCCTACGAATACGCCCCCAAGAACCGCCGGGGCTTCTTCGGCAGCGTCCCGCAGATGGGCATCACCATCGGCATGCTGCTCGCCACCGTATCGTTTGCGCTCGTGTCCCAACTGCCAGGTGACGCGCTGGAGGCCTGGGGCTGGCGTATCCCCTTCGTGGCCTCGCTGATCCTCATCTTTGTCGGTCTCTGGATCCGCGGCAGTCTGGGCGAGACCCCGCAGTTCCTCAAATCGAAGGAATCCAACGACGTCCCCAAGCTGCCGATCGCCGAGACTCTGCGCCACCACTGGCGCTCGGTCCTCGTGGCGATAGGCGCCAAATTCGTCGAGACCGCTCCGTTCTATATCTTCGCCACGTTCGTGGTCAGCTATGCAACGCGAACCCTGGACTACGAACGGGCCACGGTGCTCAATGCCGTCAGCGCCGGAGCACTTGCCAGCACCATCATGATCCCGGTCATGGGTATGCTCTCGGACCGCTTCAGCCGGCTGCGGGTCTACCTGTGCGGCGCAGTCCTGCTCGCCGTCTTCGCCGCGCCGTTCTTCCTCCTGCTGGACACCGGGGCCAACTGGGCGGTGTTTGTGGCCGTGATCATCGCCCTGGGCGGCGTCTGGCCACCGGTCACCGCAACACTGGGAACTCTCACGTCCGAAATCTTCTCCACCCGGATCCGGTACACCGGCGTCACCCTCGGCTACCAGATCGGTGCCGCCCTGGCCGGCGGGACCGCGCCGCTGCTCTGCACCTTCCTGCTCGCCCGGTTCAACGGGTCCTGGCTGCCCATTGCCGGCTACATCCTGCTCACGGCCACGATTTCCATCATCGCGGTCTCCTTCGCACCCCGGCTCGTCAAGGCCGAAGAACTCAGGACCGCAGCTCTTGACGCCTCGGCCCCCGCCGCCGAACCGGCCCCCGAACCGGCCCCCGAACCCGTCGCTGACCGTGACAACCTGCAACTCAGCACCCGAAAGTAGTTCCATGCCCACCGCAACACCTGCCCTGGATCCCGCCGCCACGTCACCCTTCCCCGTCCCTGCCCCCGTCCCCGAGGCACCCCTGTGGTTTGGGAAGGCCGACGTGGCCGCGAGGATCCACCCGCAACGGGCCCGGGCGCTGATCGAATGGGCCCTGGGCAGCGGCTTTGATCCTGCGCAGGATCCGGACCGCATCAATACCCCGGCGGGGGCGGGTCACTTCCTCCTGATGCCCTCCACCCTGGGTCCCTGGAGCGGCATCAAGGTGCTGTCCGTGGCTCCGGACAACCCGGCGATCGGGTTTCCCCGGGTCCAGGCCACCTACGTGCTGATGGATGCCCTGACGCTGACCACCCGGGCGTTGATGGACGGCTCGCTGCTGACGGAACTGCGGACTCCGGCGGTCTCGGCAGTGGCCGCGGATCGACTCGCCGCTCCGGACGCCTCGCAGCTGCTCGTCTTCGGAACGGGGCCGCAGGCCCTGGCCCACATCGAGGCCATGGCGGCAATCCGTCCGCTCCGGAAGGTGACCGTCGTCGGGCGTTCGCCGGACAAGGTGGCCGCAGCGTTGGCCAAGGCGGCGGAACTCGGCATGGAGGCGGTGAGCGGTGACGCGTCAGCGGCGGCGGATGCGGACATCATCGTCTGCGCCACCAGCGCCAAGGACCCGCTATTCGACGGTTCCCTGGTCAAGGACGGCGCCTGTGTCATTGCCATGGGTTCCCATGAGACGGACCGGCGGGAGCTCGATGCGGGGCTGCTGGGACGTTCCCTCGTTGCCGTCGAGGACACCGCCACGGCGCTGCGTGAAGCGGGTGATGTGACCCTGGCGATCGCCGAGGGAACGCTCGACGGCGGGACACTGGTACCGCTGCTGGAGCTCGTCCGCGGCACGGCGGTGCGCCGCAGTGACGCCCCGAACGTCTTCAAGAGCGTCGGCATGTCCTGGCAGGACCTCGCAGTGGCAATCGGCGTGGTGGATCCGGGCATAGGGTCCTAACCCAAGCAACGCGGGGTCACTTACGGCCCATCCCAAGCCCCGGGATGGGCCGTAAGTGACCCCGCGTTGTTGTTTGCCGGACGACGGCGGCTACTACACTTTCCGGTGGATCGACGTGTAGCTCAGGTACGCGTTGAGGCCTTCGCCGCCGAACGGTGCGGCGTGGTTGGAGGCGAAGGGTGCTGCTCCCGGTCCGGGGGAACTTCGACACGGACACGCCGCCCCATATGCCGCCGACGTCGAATATTGCCCCCAAAGTGCCCCCGGACGGACGCTACCCGGCCGCACAAAAGGGCTCAGTCCGTGCCGGCGACTTGGCTTCCCAACAGCGTTTCCAGCGGGATCCGAGCCGTGGCGCGTTCGATCTGGGCGGCAATGCCCCGCAGGACGGGCAGGTGCCGCGTCATCGTGACGGCCTGGCTGGCGGGCAGCACCAGGCCGATCGAGGCGCCGATCCGGCCGGTGTGGAAAACCGGGACGGCGATGGAACAGGAGCCCAGCCGGACTTCCTCCAGCGTGGTGGCGTAACCCTGCTCGCGGATCCGGGCCAGCTCCGCGGTCAGCTTTTTGGGGTCCACGTAGGTGTGCGCAGTGTGCCGCTGCAGCTGCCGGTTCTGGTAGGCGTCCCGGACCCAGTCTTCCTCGAAGGCGAGGATGACTTTCCCGACGGCGGTCGCGTGCATGGGCAGCCGCCCGCCGACGCGGCTGGCACGCGGGGCGCGCCTGGATCCGTAGACCCGGTCGATGTAGAGCACTTCGTGGCCGGCCCGGACGGCGAGGTGTGCGGTTTCGCCGGTGAGCGAGAACAGGTCCTGAATGTAGGGCCGGGCCGCGTCCCTGAGTTGCCGCCCGGTGTTCTGGACGAGCTCTCAGTGGCGGATGCCCAGCTGGTAGCGGCCGTTGGGCTCGCGGTAGAGCAAGCCCCAGTCCGTGAGTTCGTTGACCAGCCGGTGGGCGGTGCTCAGGGGCAGCACGGATTTTTCCGCGATGTCGGTCAGGCTGAGGACGCCCCGGGACTTTTCGAAGGCGTCAAGGATGGCCAGGACCTTCGAGATCACGGTCCTGCCGGGTTCGCGGCTGCCGCCGGCCATCCTGACCTCCCTATAGTTGGTGCTGGGCCTGTTCCAGGCCGTCAGCTTGGCCATCCGGCCGCCCGGAATCGAGTGAAGTCCGCAAGAGAGCGCACCCTGCCGGGCGGCAGCTGCGCGGGAAGCCGCATCCGGGCGCAGGCGGCACGGCGGAACGAGGCCAGGACGCAGGGCCGTGCGCTCCTTCCCGGTTACCGGCCGAAAACCCGGTCTAGAGCAAAGGACACGCCGGGCTGGGGGCGTGTCGCGCGGAAGCAGCTGGGCAGGAGCGCGGCGCGGCCCGGGCGCGGCCCGGGCAGCCGTGCGGCCGGACAGAAAGCGCCCACTCACGTCGTCGGCATCAGCTCGGCAGCGGGCACGACGACGGTTCCGGTCGCCGTCGAATCCGAGTTCAGCATCCAGCCGACCCGCTTGGCGGTACTGAGCACTACAACGCTTTCCACGAGTTCGATTCCAGGGATCCGCAGCTGGAGTGCTTGTTCGGCGTTCATGACGTCGGCCAGGGAATGCAGCCACATCAGGATCACAAAGTTGGTGCGGCCCGTGGTCGAGGCAGTGAGCCGGACGTTGCGGAAGCTGCGCAGCTCGGCAGCGGCGGCCTCATGCTGGCCGGGCGGTACGTTGGCGAACCACTGGCAGCTGACCGGATATCCGGAGTATTTCTGCGCAATTTCGCACCGGAATGAGAGAACCTGGCTGGCCAGCACACGGTTAAGTTGCCGCTGGACTGTGGCCGGGCTGCGTCCCAGGGCGCGGGCGATGTCCGCGGCCGCCGCACGCCCGTCCCTGGCCAGGAACGGGATCAGCGCCAGGTGGCTCGGCGGCAGTGGCGTCCCCTGGTTTCCGGCCGGTGCCGGGCCCGACGTCTCGGGTCCTGCTAGCGCCTGAAGGGCGGTCTTCTGCGACTTGTCCAGGACGTTCAGCCGCCACGCGTAACCGCCGGAGTGCAGACGCGTGCACAGCGATGTCTGGTACTTGCTGAGGCCCGGGATCTCCCTGAACTGGGGCACTACGATGTCGCTGAAGTGGGCCAGGGTGGGCGTGATGACCGTCAGCATGAGGTCACGGTTGCTGGCCGCTTCCTCCACCGTGACAACTTCCGGGATAGCCGCCAGCGCGGCGGTGACGTCGGCACGCAGCTTCATCTCGCAGTCCACCTCCACGAGCGCCAGGCACATCTGCTTCGGATCGCCCATCAGATGAGCCGTACTCCAGGCGGCGCCGGAGGCCTTCAGCCGCTCCCAGCGGGCGGCCAGGGTGGTGGCATGGGCGCCCAGGATACCGGCGGCATCCGCCCAGCTGATCCGCGGCGCAATCTGCAGCGCGTTGATCAGCTGCAGGTCTTCCTCACTGATCTCCATAAGACCTCCGGCATCCATGCACGATTCCTGTTCCAGCAATCATACTTTTGAATTTATCCAGCCATTCCTGCTGGTGTGACTCCAGTCACTCCACAATGGGTGAGTACTTACCAACCGTTCGGGAAGAGGGAACATATGTCGGTCACCGCCGATGCCAGGGAACTGCACAGCCAGATCACCCGGCTGCGCCATGAGCTGCACCAGGAGCCGGAGATCGGCCTTGCACTCCCGCGCACCCAGGAGAAAGTTCTCAAGGCCCTCGACGGACTGCCGTACGAAATCACCCTCGGCACGACCACGACGTCGGTCACCGCTGTTCTGCGGGGCGGCGCACCGCACGAGTCGGCCGGCAAACCCGTTGTCCTGCTCCGCGCGGACATGGACGGCCTCCCCGTCCAGGAGCGCACCGGCGTCGACTTCTCTTCCAGGATCGACGGCGCCATGCACGCCTGCGGCCACGATCTGCACACCTCGATGCTGGCCGGGGCCGCCACCCTGCTGGCCGAACGCCGCGGGCAGCTGGCCGGCGACGTCGTCCTGATGTTCCAGCCGGGCGAGGAGGGCTACGACGGCGCCGGCCACATGATCCGCGAAGGCGTCCTTGACGCTGCGGGCCGGCGTGCGGACGCCGCCTACGGCATGCACGTCTTCTCGTCCCTGGAGCCGCACGGCCAGTTCGCCACCAAACCGGGCGTGATGTTGAGCGCCTCGGACGGGCTGTTTGTCACGATCCTGGGCGCCGGCGGCCACGGCTCCGCCCCGCACGCGGCCAAGGACCCCGTCACGGCGGCCGCCGAGATGGTGACCGCCCTGCAGGTCATGATCACGCGGCAGTTCAACATGTTCGACCCCGTAGTCCTGACCGTCGGCGTCCTGCAGGCAGGCACCACCCGCAACGTGATCCCCGAATCGGCGCACATCGAAGCGACCGTCCGCACGTTCTCCCACGCCTCCCGCGAACGGATGATGTCCGCCGTCCCCACTCTCCTGAGAGGCATCGCCAGTGCCCACGGCCTCGAGGTGGAGGTCGAATACCGCGCCGAATACCCGCTGAGCATCACGGACGAAAACGAGACCCTCACCGCGGAGAAGACCATCCGGAACCTGTTTGGCGAGTCCAGGTTGACCCGTTGGGCCACCCCCCTCAGCGGGTCCGAGGACTTTTCCAGGGTGATGGCAGAGGTGCCCGGTACCTTCATCGGGCTCAGCGCCGTCGCCCCGGGGGCGGACCACACCTCCACCGCTTTCAACCACTCCCCCTACGCCACGTTCGACGACGGCGTCCTCACCGACGGCGCGGCGCTCTACGCAGAGCTCGCCATTGCCCGCATCGCGGCGCTGGCCGCCGGCAACCCCGTTTCGCTCGCTTCCTAGCCCTACGACTCCGGAGACATCATGACCACCATTACGAACCCGCAACTCGCCAGCCGGGCGGCCACGCGGAAAACCCTCCTCGGTACGGGCATCGGAAACGCCGTCGAATGGTACGACTGGGCCATCTACGCCACGTTCACGCCCTTCATCGCCAGCCAGCTGTTCAGCAAAGCAGATCCTGCCTCGGCGGTGCTGGCAACCCTGGCGATCTTCGCCGTCGGTTTCGTGGCCCGGCCGGTCGGGGGATTCCTGTTCGGCTGGATCGGCGACCGCGTCGGCCGCAAGACCTCCATGACGCTCGCCGTCGGCCTCGCGTCGCTGGGCAGCCTCATGATCGGCGTCGCGCCATCCTTCGCAAGCGTCGGCGTCTGGGCGTCCCTGACTCTCCTGCTGGCCCGGCTGATCCAGGGCCTGGCCCACGGTGGTGAGCTGCCGTCGTCGCAGACGTATCTCTCCGAAGTGGCCCCGAAAGACAAGCGCGGCCTGTGGTCCACCCTGATCTACACCTCGGGCACTGCGGGAATCCTGGCCGGCACCCTGCTGGGCGCCGTCCTCAACATGACCCTGAGCGCCGATTCAATGAACGCCTGGGGCTGGCGCATTCCCTTCCTGGTCGGTGCCGTCATGGGCCTGTACGCCTTGATCATGCGCTCCAAGCTCCACGAGACCGAGGCCTTCGAAGGCGAGTCCACCTCCGAGAAGCGCGCCCCGATCTGGCCGCAGATCCTCAAGCACCGCAAGCAGGCCCTCCAGGTCATCGGGCTGACGGTGGGACTCACGGTGATTTACTACATCTGGGGCGTTGTGGCACCGAGTTACGCCGCCACCGTCTTGAAGATCGATCGCGGTGAAACCCTTTGGGCCAGTGTGGTCGCCAACATCGTGTTCATTGCTGCCCTGCCCTTCTGGGGCAAGCTGTCCGACAAAATCGGCCGCAAAAAGGTGCTGTGGGCCGGGGCGGCCGGAAGCGCCGTAATGCACTTCCCCATGACCTGGCTGCTGAAGGATTCGGCCTGGCAGCTGGCCGTGGGCATGTCCGTCATGCTGATCTTCATCGCCGCCAGCGCCGCGATCGTTCCGGCCGTCTACGCGGAACTGTTCCCCACCAGCATCCGGACAATCGGCGTCGGCGTCCCGTACTCCATCTGCGTGGCCGTTTTCGGCGGGACCGCCCCGTACCTGCAGACCTGGCTCGGCACCATCGGCCAGGCCACCTTGTTCAATGTGTACGCCGTGACGCTCCTGCTCGTCAGCGCACTTTTCGTCTTCACCATCCCGGAGACCAAGGGCAAGGACCTGACGCACTAGGCAAGTCGAAAAGACTCGTCAGATAGTGTCGTTTAGACCTCAACGGAGTGCCCCTCCTGTGCAGCCTGGGGGCACTCCGTTGCTGCGTTTCGAGGCCGGGGCCGGTTCGGGGCGAGCTGCAGTTTCAGCTGTTTCCGGGTGTCTCGCGGTTTCCCACGGCCTCAATCCAGTCGACGGCCTCGTCCGAGAAATAGAAGCCTGAGGGCCCGTTCTCACCCACCCACCAGGCGTCGGAGGCGACAGACCCGCCAGCGTTGGCGATCTCAACAAGTGTCTCCGCCGGCACTGCGTCGCCGTTGTTTTCAATCAGCCATTCCCGCGTCGAAGGCTTCAGCTTCGCCCACCATTGCTCAATACTCATGGCCGCAGTCTGTCATGGCGCGGCGGGTGCCGACAGGCCAGGACGACCGCGCCCTGCGGCACCGCGGCGACGTCGTGTCCGTCGTTGACGGCTTACCACGCCAGCCGTCTCCCTTTCGGACCTCAGCGGCGCCAGCAGTACGGAGTCGTTCTTGACACCCGGAGCAGGCCATAGCGTTCCAGGATCGGTCGTGAATATTCAGTTGAATCGCGGTGGATGAGCCTTTTGCCCAGCGGCAACGCGGCTTGGGCCCGGGCTGCGGTGACGGCGCGGTAAATCCCTCGGCCGCGCCATTCTTCGCGTGTAGCCCCGCCCCAGATGCCGGCGAAGTCCGTGCCCGGAACCGGCTCGAGGCGGCCCGCGCTGACCATCAGCCCCCGATGTTCGGCAACCCAGAGTTCCATCCCGTCGTCACCCCGGTCCCGCCGATGCGGCAGCGGATCGCCCGTGAGCACTCGGGCGAAAAATGAAAATTGAGAAGTGGGAGCGCCCGATAGCCGCCTTCTGGACAGCCTTCGAGGCATCACCGACCGACGGCGACGAAGTCATCGACGAATTGGACGGGCTCGCTGCCGTCTCACCGGCGAGCGACGGCCGAGCCTTGGTTGCCGCCGGCGTATGTGCTGGCCTGCGCCGCCCGCTGCCGTCCCGGCATCCGGTCTGGTGCCTGCAGTTCCGGTCCGGAACCCCTGCGGCTCCGAATCAGTTTCAAAGACCAGGAGCAGAAGGTGGCCATGAGTGTTGAGCAGGAAACCGCCCCCGCGGGAGCGGCCACGCTGCGGCGGCACATCCTTCCCACGGAGCTGGGTCCCTGCACCGTGCGTGTCCAGCAGGGCACCGGAGGGCGGCGTCCCGCGTCGGGCACACCGGAGGTCTACCTTCACGGCGCCGCAGGCTCCTGGACGACCTTCCTCCCGTTGCTTTCCGGGGCGCCAGCCCATGATCGGGTGCTGATTGACCTGCCGGGCTGGGGCGAATCCACGCAAGGTGCCCGGCTGGAACATGTCAGCATCGAGGCGATGGCACGCGCTGTCACAGAGGTACTGAGCTCCCTCGGTTACCGGCGGTGGAGCCTGGTGGGCCACTCCATGGGAGGCTTCCTGGCATTGCACATAGCCGCGTCCTGGCCGGAACAGACAGCCAGCGTAGCCACCATTTCGGCCACCACGTTCGGCGCGGCCGAGGCGGGCCGTCGGCCGCTGCGAAGCCTGTCCAGGTTCCCGGCGTTTGTCGGCATGCTGCTGCTCATGCGCACCCTGACCGCCCTCGGTCCGGCAGGGCCGGCACTGGTCCGCGCAATCGGCACCACACCAGTAATGGAAGCGCTGATGTCCCCGTTCTTCGCAGATCCCGCAGTCATTTCCGCGAGGGTGATCCGCGGGCTCGGCGATGACGCCCGGCCGGCCAGCTTCTCCGCGGCTGCCAGCGCCGCGGCGCATTACGATTTTGGCCAGTGGCGCGGCATCCACTGCCCGGTGCTGGCGACCCGCGGGGACAGCGATGTGTTCACACCACCGTCTGACCTGGTCCGGTTGGCCGATGTAGTCCCGCACGCCCGTCTGGTGACGATCCCGCGTTGCGGCCACTTCGCCAACATCGAGCGGCCGGAGCAGGTGCAACAACTGCTCGATGACCTGTGGTCTCCGTGAGGTGTCCGCCGGCCCGGGCAACCTGACGCTGAGGCCTGCGCCTGCAGGACGGCGCTTCGGCGCACGTCGCTATGGGTAGATTTCGACGGGGTACCTACTCTGCCTAGCTGTCGGAGGAGAGGCGCCGCCGGGCATGGGTGGCTTTCGGTGCGCGTAGAGTGCACACCATGGGGGAAACGAGGATCGCGCAACTTTCCAAGTGGGCACCCGGCGACCGAAGCAGGACTGTCCTCGCGTGGGCAGCCGTGACGGCGATCCTGATCCTTGGATGGGGCGCCTACACCGGTACCGTCCTGTCGATCGCCGGGTTCGATGGCTGGCCCGGGATTGCCTGCGATGGCGAATCACGGCCGGCGTACTGCGCCCCTCAGCCAGGGTGGCGGAAGTTCGAAATGACCATCACCCTCGCTCAGCTTGTCGCCCTCCCCGTCCTCGTCTTCAAGGGGACCAGATCAGCCTCAGGGGTGTGGTTCGACCGCGGGTGGATGCTGTGGCTCTCCGCCGTGCTGCTGATCTGCATCGCAGTGGCACCACTGAACAATCCGCACCTTAGCTACCTCCCGTAGCCTCGGCCGATGCACCCCGTGGCGTCCCCTGTCGAGCCGGGGCACCCGCCGACGAAAGGACCACCTATGACTTTCTTCCAGGACTTCCCGGTACCGCCCACTCCCCCGCGCGGGCGGGCAGTGAGGTACGTGCCGCCGGTCTGGGCCGGCGCACCGCCGTACGAGCTTCCGGCCGTCGTCCATATCGGCCAGTTCCTGCATCACAGCCCGACGATGGTGCTGGCCGTCAAGAGCGCGGACGTCTTCTCAACGGGTTGTTCGTTCGATGTGTCCTGGACCATCCGCCGGGGTGGACAGACCGATGAGGAGTGGGCGGATCTCAACGACGTGTTTTTCCGGCCCGGACCCGGCGGACGCAGGGGCTCCGGAGGAGCTTCGATGCTCCTGTTCGGCGCGGCTTTCCCTGACGGTTCAAAGTCCAGCACCGGCGCGCACCCCCACGAACTTTTCGAAGGCACCGAGGACCCTGCCCCACCGGTCCTCCTGATGAGAAACGGGGGCGGGAACGGCGGCGACGACGAGTTCTCCGGCTCCGGCGCGCTGTGGCTCTGGCCGCTGCCGCCGGAGGGGAATCTTCAGCTCGTCGCAGAGTGGAAAGACTTCGGCCTGGCGGAGTGCGCCATGGTCCTGGACGGGTCCCGGTTGCGTGGCGCCGCTTCCGGCGCGCAGAAATTCTGGTGACCTGCGTTCAGCCATGCGCTGTGGACTGCGCGGCAGACGCACCAGCAGGATAACTGGAAGCAGGAACGCGCTGAAGTTCGGTAGACCCGACGCCGATCCTGACGGCATCGCTCGCTGGAGTTCAGCGGACGGACGGGCGCCGTCATGAGACGGCTACGCTTGCTCTAGCGCACAAGATGGGCGGCTTTGATCGCGCCCATATTGTGCGACGCTGGTTGCATGGATCTGGAGGTGTCGCCCGCGCTCACGATTCCCGCGTCGGAACTCGGCTGGCGGTTCTCGCGTTCGTCCGGGCCGGGCGGTCAACACGTCAACACCTCGGACAGCCGCGTCGAGCTCTCGTGGAACGTCGCCGGCTCGGCGGCGCTGTCGGACGGCCAGCGGCTAATGCTGCTCACGCGTCTCGGCCGGCGCCTCGTCGCCGGGGTGATCACCGTGACCGCCTCCGAGCGGCGCTCACAGCTGCGCAATCGCGAGATCGCCCTGGCCAAGCTCGCCGACCTTGTGGCAGGGGGACTTGCTCCCGAAGCTGCTCTCCGCCGGGCAACCAAACCCACCCGCGGCTCGAACCGTCGGCGCCTCGCCGCAAAGGAACAGCGGGCGGCGACGAAACGGCAAAGAAAGCGGCCGTCCGCCGAGTAGCACGGCCCGCCGCTAGGGAGGGCCGCCGTCGCGCGCTAAGGTGCGGCCCGGCCCGTCGGACCGACCTTAGGCCCGGCTCTTGACGACGTCCGCCAGCCAGGTCATTGCCGCGCTCCTGGAGGTGAAGAACGCGTGCGGGTAGAGGGTGTGCCGGCTCATGGCGGCAGCGATGACGCGGTCCACTGCACTGGATCCGAGGACCGCGATGGCCAGCACGCCTGCCATTTGTGCGAACTCGTACCTGGCCGCGGCACTGATTTCCACGTCGGTCATTTCAGAGAGCATCGGCATCGGGGTGCCGCCGCTGATTCGTTCCACGGCCAGCATGGCGTCCCTGGCGTCGTCGACGTCAACAAACGACCCGGGACGCCAGACGGATTCAATGATCCCCGCGCGGACGCTCAGAGAATTCTTCCCTTCAGCAGCGACAGTTTGAACAGGCATCATTGTGATCATTCTAGGCCTGAGCTGCGGCGACGCCCTGCAGCCTGGTCCCGGTGCGTCCTATCCTCCGCCCGGCAGCGCCCGCCGCTGCGGCCACAGCGTCACCGACTCCAACGCGGACAGCGCCCGGGCCATGGTCTTCGCCTCCGCGGTGAACAGGTGGCCGTGGACACGTTGGCTGCACAGCCGCAGCGCCTGGCCGCGGTCCAGGCCGAACCAGTCCATCACCGTGTCCATGCCGTGCGGGCTGAGCCGCCAGGTCTTGTCCGCGTCCTTGACCATCGCATCCTCGATCGAGATGGCCTCCCGGCGGGAGTCGTGGCCGTCCATGATGGCCACGATGGCCGGCACTAGACCAGCGTGGAGGTGTCAATCACGAAGCGGTACCGCACATCGGAGGCCAGCACACGCTCGTAGGCGTCGTTGATCTTCCCTGCCGGGATGACCTCGATCTCGGCGCCCAGCTTGTGCTCGGCGCAGAAGTCCAGCATTTCCTGGGTCTCCCGGATGCCGCCGATCAGCGAGCCGGCGAAGGACCGGCGGCCGCCGATCAGCGAGAAGACGTTGAGGGAGAGCGGCTCCGCCGGGGCGCCGACGTTGACCATGGCCCCGTCAACGGCCAGCAGGGACAGGTAGGCGTTCAGGTCGATCTTCGCGCTGACTGTGTTCAGGATCAGGTCGAAGGAGCCGGACAGCTGCTCGAACGTGGACTCATCGTTGGTGGCGAAGTAGTGGTCCGCGCCCAGGCGCAGCCCGTCCTCCTGCTTCTTCAGCGACTGGGACAGCACTGTGACCTCGGCGCCCATCGCGTGCGCGATCTTGACGCCGACGTGGCCCAGCCCGCCCAGGCCCACAACCGCGACCTTCTTGCCGGGGCCGGCACCCCAGTGGTTCAGCGGCGAGTAGGTGGTGATTCCGGCGCAAAGCAGCGGCGCCGCGACGTCGAGCTCCAGGCCCTCAGGGATCCGCACCACAAAGTCCTCGGTGACCACAACATGCGTGGAGTAGCCGCCCTGGGTGACGGTCCCGTCGCGGTCCACAACGCCGTAGGTGCCGATGTTGCCCTTGACGCAGAACTGCTCTTCGCCCTTCAGGCAGTTGACGCATTCGCGGCAGGAGTTAACCATGCAACCGACGCCCACCCGGTCGCCGACGGCGTGCCTGGTGACGGCCGCGCCGACCTCGCTGACGATGCCGGCAATTTCGTGGCCCGGGACCAGCGGGTAGCTGGCCGGTCCCCAGTCGCCGCGGGCGGTGTGGATGTCCGAGTGGCAGATGCCGGCGAACTTTATGTCGATCAGGACATCGTGCGGGCCAACTTCCCGGCGCTCGATCGTGGTGGGAACGAGGGGTTCCGTCGCGGAGGTGGCGGCGTAAGCGTTAACGGTCAGCATGGGTCTCCTGCTTGTGGGGGTTCAGGGGGTGGTTGCCCCGGCGTCGGGCACCTTTCAGGTGCGGCCTTTCGGCCCGGACGTCATCGGGGGCACTTTCCATCAAACACCAATCCACTGCCCGTAAGGGAGGCTCTGCTGGTAGGGGTACTGGCAGGGCCTCCCTGACGGCGCCGCACCCTCTAACGTTGAAGGTATGGACAACCAGAGCGAGACCCGTGACTTCCTTGCCACCCGGCGGGCGAAAATCACCCCGGAACAGGCGGGTCTGCCCGTCTATGGCGGCAACCGCCGCGTCCCTGGGCTGCGGCGCGGGGAGGTGGCCATACTGGCCGGGGTAAGTGTGGAGTATTACACCCGGCTGGAACGGGGAAACCTCTCCGGAGTGTCCGAGGGCGTCCTGGAAGCCCTGGCGCGGGCGCTGCAGCTGGACGAGGCGGAGCGGGCGCACCTGTTCGATCTGGCCCGGGCCGCCAGCAGCAGCCGCAAGCCGCAGCGCCGCCGCGCCACGGCCCAGCCCGTCCGCGCGAGCGTGCAGGTTTTGCTCGACGCTATTACCAACGCCCCGGCGTTCGTGCGCAACGGACGCCTCGACATCCTCGCCGCCAACCAGCTCGGCTACGCGCTGTATTCCGAGATGTATGCCAGCCCCGTGCGGCCGGCAAACCACGCCCGCTTCATCTTCCTGGACAAGCGTTCCTTCGGTTTTTATCCGGACTGGGACCGCGCCGCGAATGACACCGTGGCGATTCTCCGCACCGAGGCCGGCCGGGACCCCTACGACCGCGGCCTGACCGATCTGGTCGGGGAACTGTCCACCCGCAGCGAGGAGTTCCGCACCCGGTGGGCGGCCCACAATGTGCGCCAGCACTACACCGGGATCAAGCACCTCCGGCATCCCGTGGTGGGCGACCTCCACCTCATGTATGAGGCCCTGGACCTTTCTGCCGACGCCGGGCTGTCGCTGCTCGTTTATACCGCGGAGCCGGGCTCAGCCGCCGAGGACGCCGTGCGGCTGCTGGCCAGCTGGGCCGCGACCCAACAGTCGGAGACCCAGCAGGCAGGGACCCAGCAATCGGCGACTACCCAATCAGGGCCAGCACCGCACCAGCAGTGACGACGCCACCGGCCTCCGTACGGGGGCCGGTCACGGTGCCGCCGCGGTGCGCCGAGACCTGGGTTTCCATCTTCATCGCCTCCAGCACGACGACGGGGTCCCCCGCCGAGACCTCGGCGCCCGGTTCGACGAGCCACTTCACCACGGTGCCGGCCATGTCGGCGCGCAGCTCCCCCTGACCGGCGGCGGCAGCAACGCCGTCGGACGCTCCGTTCACGGACACGCCGGCAGGCAGCGGACCGCCCGAGCGTGCCCAGCCGTCCAGCAGGTCAGCGGGCAGCCCGACCGCCATCCGGCGGCCGTCCACCTCGACGGTGATGGTACGGCGTTCGCCGTCGGGCTCCGTGGTGCTGTAGCCCGGGTCGGCGGAGATGGAGACAGCGTCGGCGAAGTCGGTTTCGATCCAGCGGGTGTGGATGCCGAGGCCGGTTTCGGAGGTGAAGTCCGGGGATTCGACGACGGCGCGGTGGAACGGCAGCACGGTGGCCACCCCGGTGATGCTCATCTCCGCGAGGGCCCGGCGGGCGCGGCGCAGGGCCTGCTGCCGGTCCGCGCCGGTGACAATCAGCTTCGCCAGCAGCGAGTCGAACTGCGGCGGGACGAAGGAGCCGGAGCGGACCCCGGTGTCAAGCCGGATGCCGGGGCCGGTGGGGCCGTGGAACTCGTCGACGGTGCCGGGCGAGGGCAGGAAGCCCCGCCCCACGTCCTCGGCGTTGAGCCGGAATTCGAAGGAGTGGCAGCGCGGTGCCGGGTCCTCGGTGATGCGCAGCGGCTCCCCGGCGGCGATGCGGAACTGTTCCTGCACGAGGTCGATCCCGGTGGTTTCCTCGGTGATGGGGTGCTCCACCTGCAGGCGGGTGTTGACCTCGAGGAAGGCCACGGTGCCGTCGGCGGCGACCAGGAATTCCACTGTGCCGGCGCCGGAGTAGCCAGCCTCGCGGCAGACGGCCTTCGCGGCGTCGTAAATCAGCTGTGTCTGTTCGGGGCTGAGGAACGGCGCGGGGGCCTCCTCGAGGAGCTTCTGGTGCCTGCGCTGAAGGGAGCAGTCGCGGGTTCCGACGACGACGACGTTGCCGTGCGCGTCCGCCAGGACCTGCGCCTCGACGTGGCGCGGCCGGTCCAGGTAGCGCTCGACGAAGCATTCGCCGCGTCCGAAGGCGGCTACGGCCTCACGGACGGCGGAGTCGAAGGCTTCCTCGATTTCGTCCAGCGCACGGACCACCTTCATGCCGCGCCCGCCGCCGCCGAAAGCTGCCTTGATGGCGATTGGCAGGCCGTGCTGTTCGGCGAACGCGCGGGCCTCCGCGGCGCATTCCACGGGCCCGTCGCTGCCGGCGACGAGCGGGGCACCGGCGCGGACGGCCGCCTCGCGGGCGGTGATCTTGTTGCCGAGCAACCGGATGGCGTCCGGGGTGGGGCCGATCCAGGTCAGCCCGGCGTCGAGGACGGCCTGGGCAAAGTCGGCGTTCTCGGAGAGGAATCCGTAGCCGGGGTGGATGGCGTCGGCGCCGGATTCGGCGGCCGCTGCGAGCAGCTTGGGGATGTTCAGGTAGGTGTCCGCCGGCGAGTTGCCGCCCAGGGCGTAGGCCTCGTCCGCGGCGGAGACGTGCAGGGCGTCAGCGTCGATATCCGCATAGACGGCGACGGAGGCCAGCTGCGCGTCGTCGCAGGCCCGGGCGATCCGGACGGCTATTTCTCCGCGGTTAGCGATCAGGACCTTGCGCATCAGTTACTCGCTTTTCGTTCGGGGGTGACTTGTTCGGGGGCCGCCGCGGCGGACTGTTCGGGGGACATCTGGCCGGGAGCCCAGCGGAATCGGATCGTACCGCCGATCGGGACCTGGGCCGCGGTGTCGAGCTGGTGATCCACCACGACGGCGATCACCGGGTAGCCGCCGGTGACAGGGTGGTCGGCCAGGAAGAGCACTGGCAGCCCTTCCGGCGGAATCTGGATGGCCCCGGCGACGGTGCCCTCACTGGGGAGTTCACCGCTCCGGCTGCGCGCCAGCGGGGTCCCCTGCAGTCGCATTCCCACCCGGTTGGACTGCGGCTTTACCTCCCAGTCCTGGCCGGTGAAGGAATCCAGGGCGGCCTGATCGAACCAGTCGGCGCGGGGGCCGGGGACGACGTCGAGCACAGTCACCCCGGTGCCCGGGAAGTCCGGCTGCAGTTCGGGGTGTCCGACGACGCCGGATTCGGCTTCGCCGCCGGAGGCGAAGAGCTGGCCTGCGGCCAGGGGGGCCGGTCCGATGCCGGACATGGTGTCGGTGGAGCGGCTGCCCAGCACCGGTGCGGCGTCCACGCCGCCGCGGACGGCAACGTAGCCGCGGAAGCCGCTCCCGGGCTGGCCGATGCTCAGGATTTCGCCGTCGAGCAGGGCGAAGGGGGTGGCCATCGGGACGGCCCGCTGCCGGACTTCTCCGGCTTCGCCGTCCAAATCAACCTCCGGCGGCGAGTCGATGGTCAGCTCCGACGGCGCCCCCGCAACGGCGAGGACCTGGTCCCCCACGGCCTGGATCTTCAGGCCGCCGGCGACGGTCTCGATCGCGGCCGCCGAGGGAGCATTGCCGACGAGGCGGTTGGCCCGGCGCAGCGAGGCCCGGTCCAGTGCCCCCGCCGCGGAGACGCCCAGGGCGGAATGGCCGTGCCGGCCGAGGTCCTGGATGAGGCTGTGCAGGCCCGGCGACACGATCCGGAGACCGGACGCAACTTCCGGAGTCGACGCTTTCGCGGACGCAGCGGCAGGTTCCGCCAGTGTCACGGCATCCCGGACGGCCCGGAACTGCACGCGGTGGCCGGGGGCGGCCAGGGCGGGGTGCTCGCGGTCCAGGTCCCACATTTCGGCGCCCGTGCGGCCGATCAGCTGCCAGCCGCCGGGTGAACTGCGCGGGTAGACGGCCGAGTAGTTGCCGGCCAGCGCCACCGAGCCCGCGGGTACGGCGGTGCGCGGCGAGCTGCGCCGCGGGACTTCCAGGTCCCGGTGCTCCCCCACCATGTAGCCGAAACCGGGGGCGAAGCCGGCGAAGGCAACGGTCCAGATCTGGCCGGAATGGGCCGCGATTACACCCTCGGTTCCGAGGCCTGTCAGCTTTCCCACTTCGGCGAGGTCCTCGCCGTCGTACACGGTGTCAATGACCACCAGGCCGCCGTCCCGCTGGACGGGCGCGGTGAGGTCCAGTTGGAGCAGCCGGGCGGCGATCCGTCGGGCCGAGGCCGGCGAGTCCGCCGTGACCAGGACCGTCTCGGCCGCGGCCAGGACGTCCAGCTGGCCCGGCAGCGGGTTTTCGAGAAGCATCGCCTGCAGGGCCAGCACGTCCTGGGTGCCGGCGAGTTCGGCGAGGACCGCACGGGTTCCCACCGCCCGCACGGAACTCACTTTGTGCGCTGCCGTCTGCTGTCCTGCCAGGGTTTCCCCTGCTGTCTCAATCATCAGTTGCCTTCATCGTTGCCTGTTGCCGGTGGAAAGGGATCCGCGCCGCTTAGGCGTGGGCTTCCTGCAGGAGCCGCTCTTCTTCCTGGGTCTGCGGGTTCCGGCCGAGGGCCAGTCCCACGACGGTCACGATCGAGGCGACCGCGAGGTAGCCCGCGATCAGGTACCAGTTGCCGGTCAGGGCGTACAGGGCGGTGAAGATCAGCGGTGCGACGGCGCCGCCGATCACGCCGGCCAGGGTGTAGGCCAGCGAGCTTCCGGCGTAGCGCAGCCGGGCCGGGAACTGCTCGGTGATGTAGGCGGCCTGCGGACCGTACATAAAGGCGTGGAAGGCCAGGCCGATCACGACGCCGATGGTGAGCATGGCGACGGACTTGCCCTGGATCATCCAGAAGAACACCGGAATGTAGAGTGCGGTGCCGATGGCGGCGATGCCGTACACGAGGCGGCGGTTGAAGCGGTCCGTGAGGGCGCCGGCCGCCGGGATCAGGAACAGCTGGAAGGCAGAGCCGATCAGGATCGCGCCGAGGACGTTGCCGGTGGTCATGCCCAGCTGCTTGGTGGCGTAGACGGCCACGAAGACGGTGAAGAGCGCGTAAAGCACGTCGGGGCAGACGCGGGAGAGTGCGGCGGCGACGAGGGCGCGCGGTTCCTTGGTGAAGACCTCCTTGATGGGGGCCTTGGGCTGCTCACCGTGGGCCTGGATGGCCTTGAAGACGGGGGTTTCCTCGAGCTTGAGCCGGATCAGGAGGCCGAAGACCACCAAGAGGGCGGAGGCGAGGAAGGCGACGCGCCAGCCCCATGAGAGGAAGGCTTCGTTGCTGAGGGTCGCGGCGAGCAGGGCCAGGACGCCGTTGGCCATCAGGTTGCCGGCGGGCGGGCCGATCTGCGCGGCGGAGGACCAGAAGCCGCGCTTGTTGGCGTCGCCGAATTCGCTGGAGAGCAGGACGGCACCGCCCCATTCGCCGCCGACGCCGATGCCCTGGGCCAGGCGCAGCAGCACCAGGATGATCGGGGCGGCGACGCCGATGACCGAGTAGTCGGGCAGCGCACCGATCAGGACGGTGGCGATGCCGATCAGCATCAGGGTGACGACGAGGACGTGCTTGCGGCCGATCTTGTCCCCGAGCCGGCCGAAGATCACACCGCCGATGGGGCGGGCGAGGTAGCCCACCGCGAAGGCAGAGAAGGAGAGCAGCAAGCCGACGAATTCGTCGTTGCCCGGGAAGAAGATTTTGGGGAACACAAGGGCCGAGGCCACGGAATAGATCGCGAAGTCGTAGTACTCCAACGAGGTGCCCGTGAGGCTGGCGACGTACGCCTTCAGGGCGCCGGGCGGCAGTTTCTTCTTCTTGATGGCGGCCGGAGTGGCCTGCTGCGGTGCGGTCATGATTTTCCTCCAGGGTGCGGGATGCTTGCGTGCGAGTGCGGATGAAGCCGGCGGAACCGGGGTGATGCCCTACGTGTCTAGACGAAAGCGGCGGTGGTGATGCCCGCGACGCCGAGGGCCTCGCGGACCGCGGCGGCCATGGTGACGGCTCCCGGGGAGTCGCCGTGGACGCAGATACTCTCTGCGCGGATCGTCAGGATGGAGCCGTCGATCGTGCGGACCGCGGAATCGGTGGCCATCCGGAGGACATGCTCAGTGACCTCGGCGTGGTCGTGCAGGACGGCTCCGGGGAGCGTGCGGGACACGAGCGTTCCGTCCGGGTTGTAGGCCCGGTCGGCGAAGGCTTCGGTCACGGCGCGGAGTCCCGCGGCCTCGGCCAGGCGCAGCACTTCCGAACCCGGCAGGCCGAGGATGGGCAGGTTCGGATCAACAGACTTCACGGCGTCGACGACGGCTTGCGCCTGCGCGGTGTGCGCCACGATCGCGTTGTAGAGGCCGCCGTGCGGCTTCACGTACCTGACCCTGCCGCCTTCTGCGGCGGCCAGCGCCTGCAGCGCGCCGATCTGGTAGACGACGTCGTCCGCCAGTTCAATGGGATCGATGTCCAGGAAGCGGCGGCCGAAACCGGCGAGGTCCCGGTAGCCGACGTGGGCGCCGATCACGATGCCCGCCGCCACGGCCTCGCGGCAGGTTTGACGGATGACGCTGGGGTCGCCGGCGTGGAATCCGCAGGCCACGTTGGCGCTGGATACCGAGCGGAACATTGCCGTGTCGTCGCCCAGCGTCCAGCGGCCGTAAGACTCGCCGACGTCGCTGTTAAGGTCGATGGTTGCCATTTTGTGATCCTCGTCTCATGGTAGCCCCCTCTAAGGATGCATCAATTTGGCCGATTGTTCAACAATCTGACGATTCAGCTTTGGAACAATCGTGTAGATTCGGCACTATGACCACTTCCGAGACGGGATCCCGCAGCCAGGCTGCGCAGGCAGCACAGGCGGCGTCAGCGGCGCGGCTGCGCGTCACCGTCCCCTCAGTGGCGGACCGGGTGGCGGCCGAGCTGCGCCTGCAACTGGCCGAAGGGGTGCTGCTGCCCGGCATCCGGCTGACCGAGTCGACCATCGCGGAGGACCTCGGGGTGTCCCGAAACACGGTCCGGGAAGCTTTTGCCGAACTCGCTGCGGAGCGGCTTGTGGTCCGGCTCCCCAACCGCGGCGTGTTCGTGGCAAGCCTGGGACCGGGCGACGTCCACGACGTTTATACGGTCCGCCGCGCCCTCGAGGTCAGCGCCATCCGCGGCGGGGGCAGCCCCGAACGGATTGCCGTGGTCCGGGCCGCGGTCGAGGAAGGCAAGGCAGCGGCGGCTGCCGACGACGAGGAAGCCCTGGGCACCGCCAACCAGCACTTCCACGGCGCCATCGTGGCGCTGGCCGAAAGCCGGCGGCTGGATACGGTTATGTCCCAGATCCTCGCCGAGATGCGCCTGTTCTTCCACAAGGCCACCGTGGACGCGCACTTCTACCGCGGCTACCTTGCCGACAACGAGGCAATCTGCGCGGCCCTGGAAGCCGGGGAACTGGACCGGGCCGGCGACTTGCTGCTGGCCTATCTGAACCGCTCGGAGGAGAAGCAGAGCTCCGTCCACGGGGAGTAGGCACTGGCGCCGCTCGGACCTGACCTGCAGCGTCGACCCCCGTGGGCTTACCCAACGGCCCTGGACTGTACGGGGCAAGCAAACGGCCGCTGCAGCCCTCCGTGAGGCGGAGCTGCAGCGGCCGCGGCCGGCTGCCTTTCTTGGGGGCTACTTGATTGTGGCCGTGGTGGTGAGCCAGGCACCCGTGCCGACGTCGCTGACAGCTGCGATCCGGACCGAATAGTTCGTCTTTCCCAGCAGTCCCGTGATCTTGGCACTCGTCGCGTCGCTGACACCATCGCCGAAAGTCCGCCATTTCAGGCCATCGGTGGACGTCTCAATCAGGTAATCGGTGATGGGAGAACCGCCGTCGGATATCGGGGCCGTCCAGGACACCAGCAGAGATTTCCCCTGCACCTTCGTCACCGCACCGCGCGGAGCGGCGGGCGGGGAGAACGTGCTTGCAGCGACGGGCCGGGAGAACTCCCCCGATGCCGCTCCGGACAAGGCCTGCACCCTCACCTGGTACTCGGTGCCAGGAGTAAGCCCCGTGATCCGGGCTCCCGGCGTGGACGTTACCGCGTCGTAGACGTTCGTCCACTCCAAGGCCCCTGCAGCCCGGCGTTGCAGCCGGTAGTCGGTGATCCGGGTTGCGCCGGTGACCGCCGGGGCCATCCAGGCCACGTCGATTGCTGAGCCGCTGACGGGACTCAGCCTCACTTCGCCGGGGACGCCGGGAGCTGCAGGTGATTCGGGCTCGGGAGCGGGTCCGCCAAGGGTGAGCCCCGCGAAGGGCAGCCTGAGCACCGAGGTGGCGAGGTCGATGGTGGACGGCGAGTTGCCCAGAACATTCCACAGCTCGACTTTCACGGCCCCGTTCACTAGTGCGCCGAGCTCGCCCTCGACGGAAGCAAAGCCGCGCTCGGCCGTGTACCGCTCGTATCCTTCCACCGGATCGGTGGCCAGGTAGTTGTAGGTTTCGATCCGGTCGTAGGTGCCGTCACCGGTCAGGTCGTAAGAGACCCTGAGGCGTGTGCCGTTCCCGACACCAGACGTGTCGACCCCAATATCGAACGCGGTCCGGCTGCCAGCGAAGGACCCGTTCAAGTTCTTTGCGGTTAGCGAAAGTCCGGATGCGGGGTCTCCGACGGCGTCCCCGCCGGTACGCGCCCCGAGCGTTGCCGTCGGTTCCGTCCCGGGTTCGGCGAGGAAAGAGCCGACGGCACTGAGGTAGAACGGCGTCGTTGTGGGCGCCGGTGGATCGGTCGGATCACCGGGAACTTCGGTGCCACTCGGCGCTCCGCCGCCGCTCCAGGTCTGCGCGCCGGACGTTGCCGTCTTACCGGCGGCGACGTCGAGAACGGTGCCGTCGGAGAAGGTCACCTTGAGGGGATCCGGCGTGATGTTGCCCGCCACGTAGGTCCTGGCACCGTCCTTGGTGAATACGGCTGCCATCGGATCGTCGGCGTGGATGCCGCTGTCCAGCGTTCCGAGGGATGCAAGGTTGGCAATCCAGTGGTAGGTGTGGGCCCGGCTCTCCCCTTCCTCCTCGGGGTACTCACGGTCGTTATCCAGTGCGGCAAGCGCTGCCGGCCCGTCACCGAGGGCCAGGTAGGACCACAGGATGTCCTGCCACACGGTCGGGTTGCCATTGTTCACGTCAACCATTTCGGCGAAGTTGGACACAACGTCATCCGGGCGCAGGCCCAGGTACAGGTGACCGCCGGTGATCGGCAGGGTGTTGATGCCCTGGATCATCTCGGCTTCGGCGCTGAACCACGTGGAGTAGGTGCCGCCGTCGCCCCAGATCATGCCGGCGGTGCTGTGCCCGAATGAGTCGGGCATGGCGCCGGATTTGTCGAACCAGTACTGCTGAATTGCGGCTGTCTGCGTGGCGTAGAGATAGATGCCGGCGTCACGGGTGGCGGTGTCGCCTGTGGCCGTTCCCCACTGGATGAGACCGTTGGCGAAGTTCTGCCCCTCGGAGCTGGATTCCTGGTTGTTCCCGGCGCCGAAGGCGCCATGACCTGAAGCCCAGTCGTGGCCCGCATAGATGTCGAAGTCGCGCAGGTACGGGTAGCGCGTGTCGGCGCGATCAAAGTTGTTGGCGTCCGCGATCAGTTCATCCACCATGCTCCCGTAGCCAGCATCCGCCGCCCACTCTGGTTCGAACCGTGCCAGGGTGGCAGCCGCCACCACGAAGTAGCCGTAGTGGAAATGGTGGTCGTTGAGCTCCTTATCGGAGCCGTACGACGCCGGGAACCCGACCAGGGTGCCCCAGTTGGAGTTGTACGCGAACACCTGTTCGGTCTCGCCGGGTGAGGCGGTGAACCAGTTGGTGAGGGTCTCCTTCATCTGGGCCAATGCCGTGTCACGCACGGCCGTGCGGTCGAGCTGGTCGGCGATCTCCACGATGCGGGCGGCGCGGCCGAGGGCCTTGCCGGTCCAGTAGGTGTCGTCCTTGTCGATGCTCATCGGGTCGGCCGCCACTTGGTCCAGAAGGGCGTCCAGGCGGGCGTTGGCGTCACCGGCCCCGGTCGCTACGGCGGGAACTTCTGGCAGCACACCCGTGAAGGGTGTGGCCGTGGTGAAGGAGGTTGCCCCGACCAGCGTGGTCATCGCACCGCGCGGGGACACGTAGGTGCGGTCCAGGGTCGCTCCGGCCGATGGTCCGTCGCCGGTCACGCCATCGAGGTAGGCGCTCTGGTGCGGGTAGAGCGACAGCACGGTGCCGGAGTTGGTTCCCTCCTGAACCTTGGTCTCGGCCGAGTAGGTGGTCTCAACCACGCTACCGGCCTCGTTGTAGACGAAATCAGCCCGGGTTCCGGTGACCTTGGCGTACGCGTACGGCGTGTAGCTGTCGGCGACTGCCGTGCGCGCCGCGTCCGTGTCGGTGGGGCTCGTCGGCAGTGCGGCAATGGAGAGATAACCCTTCCCGTCGAGGGTGCTGCTCAGTTTCGAGCCGGAGGCAGTCCAGGCTGCGCCGGTGGGGGCAAATGCGACGTAGTCACCGCCCCCGGAGCTGAAACCGATGCGCTCACCGTCATTGAGCCAGACGCGCAGGTCGGCTCCTGCGGTGATGACGGCGTCTCCGCCGGCGATGTCGTACCAGCTGAAGGGGAGGCCATGGCCGATGGTTGCGGTCATCGACCGGGTGCCGTCGCTCCACGAGGGGGTGACGGTCCAGTCGGTCCAGTCGGCGACCTCGACGACCGGGGCGGTGAGTCCAGCGACGCCGACCATCACGTCCTGTGCGTAGGCGTAGTGGAATTCACCGATGCCGCCCGGGGTTCCGCTCATGGTCGGCGTCGTAGTGTTTGAGAGTCCCAGGCCGGCGGCCTGGGGAAGGTAGGAAAGGGGGTGGGCGTGCAGTGGCTCACTGCCCACGCAGTTGTACTTTTTGAAGAGGAGCGATGACCACCAGTCATTGGTGGGGACAGCTCCGGCCGGGGCGGTGTCGGTCACATAGGCGCGGGCGTCCGTTGCAAGTGCCGCACACCCTTCCGGCGCCGGGCCGATGGCGTCCGTGGTGTAACTGCCGCTCCCCACGGGCATGGTTTCGGCCCTTGCGGCGCCCGTTGCGGCGAAGCCGCTCAAGAGCATGGCGGCAACCGTGATCAATGAGATCCGGCCGGTCCGCGATCTAGCGATTCCGGTCTTCCCCGGGCTCGCCGCTGCCGCCCCGGATTGGTGGTGGATGCTCATCATGTGCTCTCCCTGTTTTTTCGTGTCGCGTCGTTGCTTCACGGGCAAGCCACCCATGGGTCACCCCTTAGGGGATTGTGGGAGCGCTCTCACACAGGCTAAGCATTGATGACCGAAACCACAAGGATTTTCTTGAAGCCCGCCCCGACACGGTTTTCGGGGCCCCGCTTTAAGGCGCTGCTTTCCGCCGGACTTGCCGCCTCGGGCTCAGGCGGACCTGCCTGCTGTACTGCCTCGGACCACCAGATGGGCCGGGTAGATCACGGGTTCCAGCCGTAATTCCGGGTTCTCAATCCAGGAGATCAGCAGTTGCCCGGCCGTCACGGCCATATCCACCATGGGCTGGTTCACCGTGGTGAGGCTGAGGCCGTTTACCGCCGCAAGCGCGTGGTTGTCGAACCCCACCACCGCCACGTCCCCGGGCACGCCCCGGCCCTGGCGCCGAACAGCCTCGATCACGCCCAGCGCCATGAGGTCCGACGCCGCGAAAACTCCGTCCAACTCCGGCACGTCCGCTAGCAGGCGTCGTGCAGCGTCCGCGCCGCCTGCCGTCGTGAAGTCCCCGTGGATGACGGGACCGGCCTGCAGGCCGGCCTCAAGCAGTCCCTGCTGCCAGCCGTCCAGGCGGTCCGCGGCAGCGGGCATGTCGGCCGGGCCGGCCACGGTTCCGAGCCTGGTGCGTCCAATGGAGGCCAGGTGGCGGGCGGCCAGGCGGCCTCCCTCAAAATTGTCCAGGTCCACAAAAGGGACAGCGAGCTTGTTGTCCCAGGGTCTGCCGATGAAAACAGTGGGAAGGCCCGTCGTGGCAAGGGTCTCCGCCCAGTCGTCGGCACGGTGGTGGGAGACCACGATCGCTCCGTCCACGTGGCCGCCGCGCAGGTACCGGAGGGTCCGGGCCGAGTCGTCACCTGCCCGGGACATCAGGAGCACCAACTGCATGTCGGTGCTACGGAGCGCTTCATTGACGCCGGTTATGACGGCAGCGAAGAAGGGATCCATCATGACGCGCGCGTCCGGCTCGGGAATGACCAGGGCAATTGACGAGGTCCGGCGGGTGACCAGGCTGCGTGCCGCCCGGTTCGGGGTGTAGGCAAGCGCTACGACGGCGGCCTCCACGGCCGCCTGGGCTTCCGGGCTCACCCGGGAGCCACCGTTGATGGCCCGCGAGGCAGTCGAGCGGGATACGCCCGCCGCCTTCGCGAGGTCTTCAAGGGTGGGGCTCGGCCTCGCCGGTTCTGGCCGGACACCCCGGTGGATCTGTTCGCTCATCACCTTGAGAATACGACATCCCCGGTCATCCCACGTGCGAGGACACCTTGCCGGCAGGCAAACCGTTCGACGCCGCCACCTTCGCGTACCAGAGGCCGCTGGCCTTGGGGATCCGCTCCAGGGTCTCGTAGTCCACCCGGACCAGCCCGAAGCGCTGGTGGTACCCGTAGGCCCACTCGAAGTTGTCCAGCAGCGACCAGGCCAAGTAGCCGCGGACGTCCGCACCGGCGTCGATCGCCTCCCGCACCGCGCGCAGGTGGGCGTCAAAATAGGCCAGCCGGTCCTGGTCGTCAACGAAGCCGTCAGCGTCGGGAACGTCCGGATAGGCGGCGCCGTTCTCCGTCATGTAGAGCGGGATGCCGGCCGGACCCGTGTATTCGCTCTGGAGCCGCACCAGCAACCGGTATAGACCCTCGGGCTGGACCTCCCAGCCCATGCCGGTCACCGGCAGCCCGCGCGGCACCGAGTGCACGCCGTCGGCGGCAACAAACGGTGATGCCGCCGGCCGGCCGGCGGACTCCGGCGCGGCCTGCGCCGTCGTCGTCACGGTTTCCGGGCGGTCCGGCTGCGCGGCAGGGGACGCCGCCCTGGTGAGGGCCTCGCCCTGGTAGTAGTTGACACCCAGCAGGTCCACGGCCGCGGAGATGACGGCCAGATCACCGGCTTGCACGACGGTGTCGAAGCCTAGCCCGGCGACATCGTCCAGCACGTCTGCGGGGTAACTGCCGCGGAAGAGCGGATCCAGGAAGATCCGGTTGTGCAGCCCGTCGATGCGGCGGGCCGCATCCCGGTCGTCCGCGGAGCCGGGGTCGGCCGGATCCGCAACCGTGAGATTCAGGGTGATGCCAAGGCTCATGTCCGGGTCTCGCCGGCGCAGTTCGGCGACGGCAAGCCCGTGCCCGAGCAGCAGATGGTGGGCAGCGGCAAGGGCTGCTGCCGGTTCCTGCCGTCCCGGGGCGTGGACACCGGCGGCGTAGCCAAGGAACGCCGAACACCAGGGTTCATTGAGGGTGGTCCAAATCCGGACCCGGCCGCCGAGGGCCTCGTGCATCACGGCGGCGTACTCGGCGAAAAGCCGGGCGGTCTCCCGGTTAGCCCAGCCTCCCAAGTCCTCCAATGCCTGCGGCAGGTCCCAGTGGTAGAGCGTCAACCATGGGGTGATGCCTGCGGCCAGCAGTTCATCCACGAGACGGGAGTAGAACGCGATCCCTTCAGGGTTCGGTGTCCTTCCGTCCGGCATGCAGCGGGCCCATGACACCGAAAACCTGTACGCCTTCAGGTGCAGCGACTTCATCAGGGCCACATCCTGGGCGCACCGGTGGTAGTGGTCGCAGGCGATGTCGCCGTTGTGGCCGTCGGCGACCGCACCGGGAACCCGGCAGAAGGTGTCCCAGATTGAGTCCTTCCTGCCGCCGATGTGGGCGGCCCCTTCAATCTGGTAGGCAGCAGTCGCGGCCCCCCACAGAAAATCTTCGGGGAATGAAAGCGGGGTGGTGTTCATCCTTTTACTGCTCCTTGCATAATTCCGGAAACGAGCTGGCGGCCTGCAGCGACAAACAACAGCAGCAGTGGAACGGTGGCCAGGACCGCACCAGCCAGCACCACCGAGTAGTCCACAAAGTGTGCGGCCTGCAGCAGCTGCAGCGCCACCGGCAGCGTCGGGTTGGAGGGGTCGAGGACGATGAACGGCCAGAAGAAGTTCGTCCACGTGGCTACGAAGGTGAACAGCGCCAGCATCGCGGCAGCGGGCCGGGCGGCCGGAAATCCGATGTACCAGAAGGCCTGGATCATCGAGGCGCCGTCCATCCGCACCGCCTCGATGAGCTCGTCCGGCAGGGCGTCCCGGAGATACTGGGTCATCCAGAACACTCCGAAAGCCGTGACGACCCCGGGAATGATGACGGCCCACAGGGAGCCGGTCCAGCCCAGTTTGGACATCACGATGAACAGCGGGACCACGCCCAGCTGCGTCGGGACCGCCATGGTGGAGACAACGAAAACCAGCAGCCCCTTACTCCCCCGGAACCGGAGCTTCGCGAAGGCGAACCCGGCGAGGGTGGAGAACACCACGACGGATGCCGCCGTCACACTGGAGACGATGAGGCTGTTGCCCATCGCTTTCCAGAACGGGATGCTGTCGAAGACTTTCTCCGCGTTGGCGAGGAAGTTCCCGCCCGGCAGCAGCGGGATGCCGCGGCTCAGGACCGTGTTGTCGTGGCTGCCTACGAGGAAGGACCAGTACAGGGGGAAAAGGGATGCGAGCAGGACGGCGCCGAGGAAGCCATATGTCAGGAGGCCGGGTCGGCGGACGCTGGAGGAGCCCTTTTTGCGCCCGGCGCCGGACCCCCGCCGTGCCGCGGCCCGGGCGGCGCCCTTGCCGGCGCTCTGTTCGATCATGGGGATGGAGCTCATTTGCGGCCTCCCTGGCTGGCGATGCGCTTGGTGATGACGAAGTTGAGCAGGGCAATCAGCACGATCATCACAAAGAGCAGCCACGCCACGGCGGAGGCCCTGCCGAAGTTCCGCTGGCCCCAGCCGAGTTCCCAGATGTACATGGTCAGCGTCTGCCACTGCCTGTCCGCCCCGCCCAGCCCGGACTGGTCGAAGACCCGCGCCTCATCGAAAATCTGCAGCCCGCCGATGGTGGACGTGATGACCACAAAGATCACTGTCGGCCGCAGCATTGGGACGGTGACGGAGAAGAACTGCCGCAGCCGGCCGGCGCCGTCGATCGTGGCAGCTTCAAAGACATCCCGCGGGATCGCCTGCATGGCTGCCAGGAAAATGAGGGCGTTGTAGCCGATCCAGCGGAAGTTCACCATGGTGGCGATCGCGGTGTGGCTGGCGAGCGACTCGGAATGCCATCGGACCGGATCCAGGCCAATCGCTTTCAGCATCTCGTTGACCAGGCCGAACTGGTCCGCGAAGAGGTTGTTGAAAATCAGGCCCACCGCCACCGGCGCGACGACGAACGGAACCAGGACCCCCATCCGCCAGAACGTCCGGGCCCGCAGGTTCGCGTCCAGCACCGCCGCTATCACCAGGGCAATGATGACCTGGGGCACGGAGGAGAGGAGGAAGATGCTGAGGGTGTTGCCGACGGCGTTCCAGAAGTAGGGCTGCGCCAGGACGAACGCATAGTTCTCCAGGCCCGTGAACTTCCCCTGCCCGCCGATGAGGTTCCAGTTGTGCAGCGAAACCCAGCCCGTGTACAGCAGCGGGAAGAGGCCCGTGACGCCAAACAGCAGGAAGAACGGGGAAATGTAGAGGTAGGGGGAGAGTTTCACGTCCCATTTGGAGACCTGCTGGGATAAGGCCAGACGCCGGACACCGCTGCCGCCGCCGTCCGGCGGAGGTGCCTCAGCACCGGCGCTCCCGGGCTTGACCTGGTCCGTAACCGTCATGGCTTACAGGGACTTCACGGCAGTGACGAACTTCTTCCACGATGAGGCTGCATCGTCCGTCTCGTCGACATCCACACGGGTGAGGGCCTGCTGCATGGCGTCGTTGATGGCAAAGAACTTGGTGCCCTTGAACGGCGTCACTTCAACGGCCTTGGCCCGCTCGGCAAAGATCTTGCCGGTGGGGGCACCATTGAAGAACGCATTGGTCTCGCCCAGCAGCTCGCTGCTTTCCAGTGCCGCCTTCTGGCTCGGGAAGGTGCCCTTTGCGGTGAAAGCCTTGACCTGCTGCTCGGGGGCGGTCAGCCAGCCGGCCAGCTTCTTGGCCTCGGCCTGGTTTTTGCTCTGGGTCGGGACCGTCAGGTAGGAGCCGCCCCAGTTTCCGCCGCCGCCGGGGAAGACGTTGGCTACGTCCCAACCTGTAACTCCGGCTGCGTTGCCCTCGATGACCCCGAGCATCCAGCCCGGGCAGAGGGTCGTGGCAAACGCGCCTGTCTGGAAACCGGCGGCCCAGTCATCGCTCCACTGGCCCAGGTGGGCCGAGAGTCCATCATCCGTGGAGGCCTTCAGCACCCGGTTGTATGTGTCTTTTACCTTCTCGTTGTCCGTCGCGATGACGGTGCCGTCTTCCTCCTCATAGGCCTTTTCGAGCTGGTTGCTCATTCCCTGGTAGATGGCTCCTGCGGAGTCGAACCACGCCGCGCCCGGGTTGGCGGCCTTGAATGTCTTGCCGGCCTCGAAGTAGCTGTCCCAGGTCCCGCCCAGCATCTTCGCAACTTCCTCGCGCTCGGTGGGCATGCCCGCCTTCTTGAGCATCCCGGCGTTGTAGCAGACAGCCTCGGGCCCGGAATCCGTGCCGTAGCCCAGCAGCTTACCGTCAGCCGTCTTCGCGGCATCGGTCTTCCAGTCCAGCCAACGTCCTTCGACAGCCGGGTCGCTCAGGTCGGTGAAGCGGTCTGGGTACTGCAGCAGCTCGGGCAGCCAGTCGACCTCAACGCCTTCGATATCGGACAATCCGGACCCGGCTGCCAGCCGGGTGGTGAGGTTGTCGCGGGCCTCGTTGGTGGTGGCCGCCTTCTTGTGCTCGATCGTGACGTTGGGGTTCAACGTTTCGTATTCTTCAAAGAGCTTTTCGTAGCCGAACTCGTTGAACGTGCCAACGGTCAGTGTCACCGGCTTCGAACCGGTGGCTTCCTCGGCGCCGGGCTTCTCGGGAGCGGAGGAACCGCACGCCGTCAGCGACAGGGCCAGGCAGGCGGCCGCGGCCGACAGCGCAGAGAACTTGCTTGGGTTTTTCACAGGGAAGACTCCTTCGTCAAAATCCCATCCGTTTTCACAGTGCCGGAGTACAAGTTCCGTCGTCGGATGGGGGCAGCCGCACGTTCGGCGGGCCGGGCATTCCTTGTGGGAGCGCTCTCACGGACATGGTGTCCCATCTCACATCCGGTTGTCAAGAGCGGACTCCGCCCCAGGAATCGAATCCTTGCCCCAGGCAGGTGGTGGTGTTACGCTCCAGTGCGGGAGCGCTCCCACAGATTCGGTTGTCCAGCTTAGATCGACCGCCGTTTCCCGCTGCACGCGTCGAACCCGCCCCCCAAAGAACAGGACCAGCAATGCCGCTAGCCCAATTCCCCGCCCGACCAGCGGCTGTCCCGGCTGGGATTCCGCAGCCGCGGCGCCTCCGGATCCGGTCCATCGCCGGCACTGCCGTGCTCCTCATCGGCCTAATCGGCAGCGGCGGCGGAGCCGCAGCTGCCGCGGTCGCGGCCAAGCCGCAGCCCTCCTCACCCGCAGCACCCCAGGCCGCCCCGGCCGTCCCACAAGCGGGAGATCCGGGCTTCGGTCCTAACGTCCGGATTTTTGACCCCAGCATGCCGGTGGCCGAGATCCAGGCCACGGTCGACTCCATTGCGGCCGAACAGGTCGACGACGAAATGGGGTCCAAGCGGTACTCCCTGCTGTTCAAGCCCGGCACCTATGGCAGCGCCGAGGAGCCCCTCATCGTCCAGGTCGGCTATTCGACGGAGGTCGCGGGCCTGGGCGCCTCACCCACCGACGTCACCATCAACGGGCACGTTGACGTCTACAACCGGTGCCTGACCGCGGACAACTGCATTGCCCTGAACAACTTCTGGCGCTCGTTGTCCAACCTCACCATCAATGTCACCGGCCTCGAGGGCTGCCGGAGTTCGGCCAACTTCTGGGCTGCCTCGCAGGCCTCCCCCATGCGGAGGGTCAACGTCACCGGCGGCAACCTGTCCCTGATGGACTACTGCACCGCGGGACCGCAGTATGCCAGCGGTGGGTTCATTGCCGACTCGAAGACCGGCCCCGTGATCAACGGTTCACAGCAGCAGTACTTCGTGCGTGACAGCAGCATCGGCGACTGGTCCAACGGTGTCTGGAACCAGGTCTTCTCCGGAGTGGCGGGCGCCCCGGCGCAGTCCTTCCCGAATCCGCCGTACACCAACCTGGCGAGCACCCCGGTGAGCCGGGAGAAGCCATACCTCACCCTCGACGCCGCGGGCCAGTACGGCGTCTTTGTTCCCGCGGTCCGCACCGACTCCGCCGGCACCACGTGGGAAAACGGCCCGACGGCCGGGCGCAGCATCCCGTTGTCCGACTTCTACGTGGCCAGGCCCGGCGATTCAGTCAAGACGATCAACTCCCAGCTGGCTCGCGGCAAGAACCTGCTGCTGACCCCCGGGGTGTACGACATCGACCAGAGCATTGAGGTCAAGCGTGCCAACACTGTTGTGCTCGGGCTCGGCATGGCCACCCTCACCGCTATCAATGGCGCGGTTCCACTGACCGTCGCGGATGTCCCCGGCGTCGATATCGCCGCCGTCACCGTGGATGCCGGCGCGGTGAACTCGCCCGCGCTGATGCGAATTGGAAAGGCTACGAAACCTGAGGCCGGTGGAGCTTCGAACTCATTGAACCGCAGCGATCCGGCCAATCCCACCACCCTCCACGACGTGTTCTTCCGCATCGGCGGCCCGCACGTGGGCAAGGCCTCCGTGAGCCTGGAAGTCAACAGCGACAACGTGCTCCTGGACCACATCTGGGCCTGGCGGGCGGACCACGGCAACGGCGTCGGCTGGACCACCAACACGGGGGACAACGGCGTCATCATCAACGGCGACCACGTCACGGCCACCGGCCTATTCGTGGAGCACTACCAGCAGTACAACGTCATCTGGAACGGCGAACACGGCAAGACGGTGTTCTTCCAGAACGAACTGCCCTACGACGCGCCCAACCAGGCTGCCTGGCAGCATGACGGGGTCCTGGGCTGGGCCGGCTTCAAGATCGCCGATTCGGTCAAGACCCACGAACTCTGGGGCGGCGGAAGCTACGTCTACAACAACGTCGACCCCACGATTCATGCCACCCGGGGCTTCGAAGTGCCGGTCACGCCCGGAGTGAAGCTCCGCAGCCTGCTGAGCGTGAACCTCGGCGCGGGGACCCTGGACCACGTCATCAACGACACCGGAGCACCGGTCTCGACGGACGCCGTCGGGGTGCCCAGCTACGTCGCCAGCTTCGGCGGAGACAACGCCGGCTGACGCCGCCAGGTGTCCGCGCATGAAGCCCACTCCCCAGACGGTCAGCAGGCACGGCGGCGGCGGCGTCCCGGGCTCAGCCGGTCCCAGGGCCGGCAAGGGTCCCGCAAGGGTCCTGCAAGGGTCCTGCAGCAACGGCGCGCGGCCAGCTTCCGCTCAGGAGCGCTTGTTAGGGTGGAGGCATGAAACTCCGCCTCGCCGCCCTGTCCGCCGCTGCCCTCATGATCACCTTGACCGGGTGCGGACAGGTGGAGGATGCCGCCAAGAAGGCCGTGAACGACGGCGCCTCGCAGGTCGCCACGGCAGCCGCCGCCGAGGTGAAGAAACAGGCCTGCACCCTCGTGGAGGACGGCCTCGTCAGCGTGAAGGACAAAGAACTCCTCGGCGGCCTCGTGGCCGGCGCGGAATCCGCCGGGGTCCCGTCCGACATCACCACGCCGCTGAAGCAGATCGCAGCCTCGGGAGATCAGGTCCCGGCCGAGTCCGTGACGGCGCTCAAGGACGCCTGCGCGAAGTAGCGGCAGCGGACAGTAGCGGCTGCGGACCGTAGCGCGTCGGCCCGCAGAATGGAGCCTAGCGCTTGCCCTTTTTGCGTGATCCCTTGCCGCGGCCCTTGTCCGGGTTCGGTGCGTACCGCTGGGCGACCTTCGGCTTCTTGACCCCGGTTCCCCGCCGGTCCGGCTTGGGCTCCTTCTTGGGTTTTTCCTGCTGCGCCGAGGGCTGGCGTGAACTTGCCGCGGTGCGCCCGCGGACGATCCCGATGAACTCCTCCACCACTTCATCGGTGGTGTCCACCGGCCAGGCGAGGGCGATCTCCGTGGCTGGTGCGCCCGTGAGCTTGCGCGCGACAGTGTCCTTGACATTGAAGTGCCGGGCCACGGACATCGGCAGGATTACCAGGCCGGCCCCCGAGGCCACCACCTGCAGCGCCATTTCCGGTCCGCCGAGTTCGGCCACGTCCAGGAAAGTCTCCTTGGCCAGGTCCGCCAGCGCCACTTCCTCGAACACCGAAATCTCGTGGCCCTTGGGCGCCACCACCACCGCCTGTTCCTCGTACAGCGGGATGACGCTCAGGCCCTCGCGCTCCACCGGAAGCCGGACAAAGCTCAGGTCCGCGGAACCGTCGCTTAACACGGTGAGCTGGGCGCCGTCGTCGGACATAAAGGAGTGCAGCGGAACATCTGGCATGCGCTCTTCCCAGCGCCGGATCCACTTGCCCGGGGTCACGCCGGCGACGTACGCGAAGCGCAGTTCCCGTGCTGCTGCTCCGGCCGGGACGGCGGTGGTTACGTCGGAGGTTTCGTCAGGGGCTTGGGGGGATTCATCTTCTGCGGACACATGTTCACAGTACCGTCACTGCTGGAGTAAGGTCCGGCCCGGTGCCTGCCTGGTGCCCTGCGGGCCCCCGGGCCGGATACCCTTGAAGTATGACCTCTGCAAACTCCCAGTCCATGAAGCCGGCCACCGTTGCCAAGAAGCTTGGCATCCACCTGCCCGCAACACCCCAGGAGTTCCAGGATTCGGTTATTACCCGCGCCGATTTCGCCGAGCTCCAGGCCAACCCGCCGGAGTGGCTGGCGGAACTGCGCCGCACCGGCCCGCACCCCCGTCCGGTGGTCGCGCAGAAGCTGAACGTCTCCATCAGCGGCCTCGCCCGCGGCGGGGTTGAGGAAGCCCTCACGACGGCGGAAATCACCGCGCTGCTGCAGGCTCCCCCCGCGTGGCTGGTCGCCGAGCGCTCCACCCACGCCGCCGTCCGCGCCGAAGCCCAGCGGGTCAAGGACGAGGCCGAAAAGAAGGACGCCAAGAAGGCACGCGCCGCGGCCGAGTAACCCGGCTCCGCCCTCCCCGGCGAGCGGACACCGCCTCGGACGGCATCCTGTTTGTCCCGCCGGACCCGGAGCCGGTCAGTCCTGGTGCAGCTGGACGAAGTTCCCGCACCCGTCATCGAGCACCACGGTCGTCCCGCCGGGCCCCTCGGACGGCTCGCCCTGGAACATCACACCCTTGGCGGCCAGGCGCTTGTACTCTGCCCGGACATCGGGCACGCCGAAAACGATCGCGGGAATCCCGGCGTCGTGCAGGCCGTTCATATAGGTGGCCCCGATGGGGTTGTCGCTGGGCTCCAGCAGCAGGCCGACGGCGCCGCCCCCGGCACCGGCCGGGTCCTTCACAATGTAGAGGTTGTGTTCCGGCAGGGCCATCAGGGTTTCAAAACCCAGGGTACCGGTATAGAACTCATGGGCCGCGGCGGGATCCTTGACATGGACGCTGCACATTTTTAGTCGCATGGGCCCTAGGCTACGCGGGGAGGGCCCGCGAGTGAACCGGTCGCGCGGCCGGGCGCGCCGGGGGGCCATTGACGGCCCGGCCGCCAGGGATTCCAATGGAATCAGTGGAACTGCGCCCGCCCCGGGCAGCGTCCCTGGAGGTGTTGGAATGCCAGCTCTATTCGACCCCGCCCCGCTGGCGGCCTGGCACGTGTCAGCCCTGGCCGCCCTCGTCGTGTGCGCGGTTGCAGGCACCGTGTATCTGGCCCGGAAACATCTGGCGTCCGACGCCGGGCTGCCGGATGCGGTGTTCTGGGACGGTTTCGCCGGTCTCGCCGTCGTCGCCCCTGCCGTGATTCTGCCCTCCCTGGTCTCGCCGTGGGCCGGACTGCTGCTGGTTCTTGTGGCCGCGGCCACGGCGGTGGGGACCAACCTGTGGACGCCGCGGCTCTTCAGCCGGCAGGAACTCCGCCGGACCGGCCGGGAGACGGAAGCGGCCAACGCAGCAGCCGCCGTCCGGCACCGCAGCGCCCTGGCCCGATGGCAGCGCTACGAACTCGACCCGGCCCGCTGCATCGATTACCCGGCCATGAGCGACCCCCGCCGGCAGGAAACAGCCACCCTGATCAAGGCCATGAAGGCTGCCGAGCAGCTCCGGGACTCCGCGGATGCCGGCTACGCACCGGCCGTTGCCAGGCTGGAACAGGCACTGTCCGCGGCCGAACGGGCCGCCGGTGTCGGATCCGACGCCGGGCTGCCTACCGCGGATCCCGCGCGCAGCTGAGCCCGCCGGTCCACGCTCAGTCTTCGGTTATCCAGGAAGGAAGCACCATGACAGACATCACCATCATCGGCAGCGGCAACATGGCGCGGGCCATCGGAACCCGGGCCGTTGCCGCCGGGCGCGCGGTCCAGATCCTGGACCGGACCCCGGAGCATGCCGCCACGCTCGCGGCCGAGCTGGGCGGCGGCACCACCTCCGGGAGCCTCGGTGATGTCCCGGAAGGCGACATCGTGGTCCTTGCCCTGTACTTCGGCCCGGCCAAGGAAGTCGCCACGCACTATGGCGACACCCTGAGCGGCAAGATCGTCGTGGAAATCAGCAACCCGGTCAACACGGACACCTTCGATGCCCTGGTCGTCGGGCCCGGCACCTCGGCCGCCGAGGAAATCGCCGCACTGCTGCCCGGCGCCGTCGTCGTGAAAGCCTTCAACACGACCTTCGCCGGATCGCTGACCGCGGGCACCACCGGCGGGCTGCCGCTGGATGTCTTCATCGCTTCCGACTCCGAGAAGGCCCGCAACGAGGTGGCGGCGTTTGCCTCCGCCGCAGGGCTCCGGCCGCTGCAGGTCGGCGGACTGCACCATGCCCGGGAACTGGAGGGATTCCAGCTGCTGGTCATGGCGCTGCAGGCCAATCCCGCCTATGAGACGTTCAACTGGGGCACCGGGCTGAAGATCATCGAATAGGCCGCCCACCCCGTTCTCGTCCGAACGGGGGGGCGACCTTACGTGGTCCGGATCTACAGGGACGGTGCGCTGGCTCCCTTGCCCTTGGCCAGGACCTGCCCCTTGAAGAACTCGGGCCGGATCTTGTACATGACCAGCATAAGCACGACGCCGAGCAGGATCACTCCCATGCCGAGGATGAACACAAGGCCGATTCCGCCCACCGATGACCCGGAGCCGTACGCAGGATCCATCGAGTCGTAGGCGGTTTTGAAGAACATCACCAGCAGGATGACGCCGCCCAGCAGCGGGGAGAGGAACTTGAAGAAGAACGCCTTCGCACCGCTGAAGGCCTCCGCACGGAAGAACCAGACGCAGGCCAGGGCCGTGATGCCGTAGTAGAAGCAGATCATCATACCCAGGGCGGTGATGGTGTCCCAAAGGGCGTTCTCTGAGGTGGTCCGGGTGATGACGTAGAAGGCGGCGGCGGCGATGGCCGCGGCGATCGTGGCGTAGCTCGGGGACTTGTAGCTCGGGCTGATCTTCCCGAAGTTGTGCGGCAGTGCCTTGTAGTGGCCCATGGCCAGCAGCGTCCGCGCCGGTGAGACGAAGGTGGACTGCAGCGATGCGGCCGAGCTGCTCAGGATGGCCAGCGACATCAGGATCGCGAAGGGGCCCATCACGGGTCCGGCAAGGACGGCGAAGATGCTGCCCTGGTTCTCCGGGTTTCCGGCGCCGAGGCCTTCCTCGCCGATGCCTGCGAAGGCCAGGGTGGACAGTGCGACGGTCATGTAGATGACCACGATCACCAGTACGGTGACGGTGGCGGCACGGCCCGGGGTCTTCTCCGGGTTGCGTGTTTCCTCGTTCATGGTCAGGGTGACGTCCCAGCCCCAGTAGATGAAGATCGAGAGCGAGACGCCGGCGGCGAAGGAGGAGAAGGAGCTGACCGCGAACGGGTTGAACCAGTCCGGGGTGATGGCCGTGGCATCGAACGCCGTGCCGCCGGCAACATGGCTGAACGCGGCCACGGCGAACCAGCCCAGCACAATGAGCTGGAAGGCGACCAGCACGTACTGCACACCCTTGGTGGTTTCCATGCCGCGGTAAGAGATCCAGCAGGCCAGGGCGATGAAGATCAGCGTGGTGGCGATGTTCAGCGGAAGGTTCAGCGTGAGGTCTGCCAGTTCAGGGTTTCCGAACAGCTGGGCCAGCATGAGGTAGAAGAAGTCCACCGCCACGGCTGCCAGGTTTGACAGCACGATGATGGTCGCCGCGATCAGCCCCCAGCCGCCCATCCAGCCGATCCACGGCCCGAAGGCCCGCGACGCCCAGGTGAAGGAGGTGCCGGCGTCGGGCATGGCGTTGTTGAGTTCGCGGTAGCCGAACGCGACCAGCAGCATCGGGATGAAGCCCACGAGGAAGATCGCCGGCAGCTGGACCCCGACTTCGGAGACGGTAGGCCCGAGGGCCGCGGTCAGCGTGTACGCGGGGGCAATGCAGGAAACGCCGATGACGACGGCACCGACCAGCCCCACCGACCCGGCCTTGAGTCCCTTGGCGCTCAGTCCTGCGTGTTCATTTTGCGAGGTCTTGGACGTCGCGTGTTCGGTGCTCATTGCTGTGCCTCTCCGGAGGTGTCATTCGACGTTGAATGGGGCTGCTGCTTGAGTTCATAGCCGCTGGGGACCACGAGCATCGGCACGGGCAGGGCCCGCAGGATCCGGTTGGCCGTGCTGCCCAGGAAGATGGAGCGGGCCCTGGCCAGACGGCTGGATCCGATCACCAGGACCTCGCCGTCCTCCCAGTCGAGGCGGTCCACCGCCTCCTCGATGCTGCGGCCCTGCGCGACTACGACCTCCGTTGTGGCCGCCAGCTGGACGCCCGACTGGTTGACCGGCGCGGCTATCGCGACGGTTTTCTCCGCGTATTCCAGCGCGGCTTCGGCCGCAGCGGGCGAGCCGCCGTCGTCGAGCGCCAATAGCGACACCACGCGCAGCGGGACCTTGCGGTTCGCGGCCATGCCGATTGCGAAGTCGAGCAGTTTCTCGGCCCCCGCCCGGTTGCCAAGTCCGCAGCTGATCCGGGTCAGGGCCTCCGTGCGGTGGTAGCCGCGGGGTGCCAGCGCCACGGGCACCGTGGACGCGTGCAGGAGGGCGCCGGCCACGGACCCGATGGTGAACCGCTTGAACAGCCCGTTGCTGGTCGCCCCGATCACGAGGACGTCCGCCCCCAGGTCCTCCGCAGCCTCGATCAGTGTCTGGGCATCGGATTCGCCGCTGCGGATGTGGGCCTCGGCGGGGACATCGGCCGGAACCAGGGCCAGGGCTTCGTCGAGCCATTGGCGTGCCTGCTCGTTCAGCAGGTTCTCGAATCCCGCCTTGGGCGCATGGGCCGCGCCGAACTGGGAGACTTCCGGCACCGCCAGCACAAGGTCCAGTCTGGCGCCGCGGCCGCGTGCCAGCGAGACGGCCAGGTTGACGGCATCATGGCCCCTGGCATTGGCTGAATACCCCACTACGTATCGCATCTGGCCGATCCTTTCTGAGCTGTTGGGCGGGTTCTTAGGAAGTAACTGTCTGGGGAGCGGCCGAGGCCCGGTCAGCGGCGACGATCCGGTCCGCCGTCGCACGTCCCATCCGTACCGCGCCGTCGACGTGCTGGTAGCCCTCGGCGGCGAGGTCGGAGGATGACCAGTAGATCGGTCCCACGGGGGCGTGCTGATCCTTGCCGTAGCGGTGCAGTCCGCCCAGGTCATAACTCGAGGCGTAGGCGCCGCGGGTCCATTCCTCCGAGCCCCAGTCGGACTCGTAATAGACCTCGGGAGACAGTGCCTTGGGACCCAGGAACCCGGCGATCGATCCGAGGATGGCTCCCCGGCGGTCTTTGGCGCTCAGCTCGAACATGGCGTCGGCTTTCTCGTCCGAGACGAATCCCACCAGGGTGCCCCGGGTGTCCTCGTGGTTGGTGTTGTCGTAGACCTCCTGGACCAGGGCGTCGGCGCCAAAGCACGTGCCGGAGAGTCCGTCCTCACGCCAGAAGGGCGTGCTGTAGACGGCGTGCACCTTGATGACCAGACCCAGTGACTGGTGCTGGTGCATCTGGTGCTGGCGGCGCGGCAGCGGCGGGTTGAACGAGACCCGGGAATAGAGGTTCGGCGGCACCGCCATGATCACGAAACGCGCCTTCACGGTGGCCCGCTCCGACACGGCAGTCACGCGGTGGCCTCCGGTATGTTCTCCTGCGGAGGCCCCACCCCAGGTGATGGTGCGCACCGGGCTGTCCAGCACGACGTCGTCACCGAGTTCGGCGGCCACCAGCAGGGACACCTGTTGCATTCCGCCGATGACGCGCTTGTCGAGGATGAAGTCCTCGTCGGTGAGGTGGGTGAAGGATCCGGCCGAGGCTGCCATCAGCACTGCCTGCAGGGCGGAGAAGGCGTGCGCGGGCTTGGTCAGCATGCCGCCGGCGATGAAAAGGCCGATGTTGTTGCACGCTTCCTCGTCGGAGGAGTTTGCGCGCAGCCAGTGGTGGAAGGAGATGGTGTCCAGCTCGCGGGCCTTGGGGTGCGCCCACGGCTCGGTGGGGCCGATCTCGGCGGCGAGGGTGTCCAGCAAGGCGGTGAGCTTGTCCATTTCGGCCGCGGTGGTTTCGCTGACAGGGAAGGTGTCGCCCGTGTAGAGAGTGCGTTTGCCGTCGGCGCCAATGTAGACGGACGTACCTTCCCGGTAACGGGAGTAAGTCTTGAGGCCAAGCTCATCCAGGAGCGCCAACAGTTCGGTCTGGTCCGGCGAGACCCACTGGCCGCCGATTTCGAGCATGGCGCCGTCGATCGTGTCGGTCCAGGTTCGGCCGCCGACGCGGTCGCGGGCCTCCAGCACGGCGACGCTCAGTCCCGCCCTCTTCAGTTCGCGGGCTGCGGTCAGCCCGGCGGGGCCTGCTCCGACGATGACGACGTCGCGGTCAAGTTCCAGCATGATTTCCTTTCTGTGGCCGCGGGAGTGATGCAGGCCACTAAATGAATGCCGTTCATTTAGAATTGACTATAGCCCTTTCCTTTCCGGCGGGGAAGACCCCGGACGAAAAAATCCGCATAGCGAACAGCGCCGCAAAGAAGGGCACAATAGAGTCACCCTGCACACCATCAGTAGAGAGGTCCGGAATGTCGACAGCCGCAAGCGCCCCAGCTGATTCCCACCGGCCCGAGGCCAAGCCGCGCCGCCGGGTCGGCAGGCCTGCAGCGGCCGTTCTGGACCAGGACGGCATCACAGCCGCGGCCCTGCGCCTGATCCGAAAAAGCGGCTACGACGGTTTCACGATGGCCGCCCTCGCCCGCACGCTGAACGTGGCCCCGTCGGCCCTCTACAACCATGTCACGTCCAAACGGGACGTGCTGGTCCTTGTCCAGGACCACCTGACGTCATTCGTGGATGTGTCCGCTTTCGACGCCCAGCCGTGGGGCCAGGCCGTTCGGGACTGGGCGTGGAGCTACCGGGACGTGTTCTCCAAACACACGCCGCTGATCCCGGTGATCGCTGTGCTGCCGGTGACCGACGCGCCGAAGACGCTGGCCATGTATGAGGCCGTCAGTGCGGGGTTTAGCCGGGCCGGCTTCCCCCAGGAGCGGATCATCCCGGCCATCGTGGCCCTGGAGTCCTTCATTTTCGGTTCCGCCTACGACGTCACGGCACCGGCGGACATCTTCGATTCCGGCAGCATGGCGGCGTCGACTCCGAACTTCACGGCCGCCGTCGCCCGGCTGGCAGAGCAGGGCCACGAGAACCAGGCCGACGTCGCCTTTAGCCTGGGCCTCGAGATGCTGATCGCCGGGCTCGGGGCACTGCGGGCCTAGCCGCGGCCAGGGCCCCGGCCGGACCGGCCCGGCTTTGGACTCCCACGCCGGGCAGCACCGGCCTGGTCCGGCAGGACGCGAGTCAAACCCGGGCCGGTTCAGCCACGCCGGGGCGGTTAGCCTGCTTGGGCGGTTGACTTGGGCGGTTAAACCAGAAGAACCCCGGTCCGAAGACCGGGGTTCTCTGTATTTGCGTGCGCGAGGGGGGATTTGAACCCCCACGCCCTTTCGGACACTGGCACCTGAAGCCAGCGCGTCTGCCGTTCCGCCACTCGCGCGCAACTTCCTCTACCGGGAATCGGGTCCGATTTCCGGACCGCCAACCTCGTAAAAGCAGCGAGATCCAGCATAACGGACAACCGCGGGAAAACACCAATCGAGGCCTGTGGGCGCGGTCCGTCCCCGCGGACCCGGCCTCCGAAGCGGGCAGGCCGGCCCTCTTCCGAACCCCCGCAGGGACGCCCGCCCGGGCGGTGTCACCGCATGTCAGGGCCGGTCCGCCGCGACTTTTCGCTACGGAGTGGCGGACCGCATTAAGGCCATTCCCAGCCTTGCCCAGTAGTATCTGATGTAGGAGTGCCCGTCTACGGCGGGCTCCCTCAAATGTTGGAAACCGAGTTCCGGAACGAATACTGCCCTGCAGCCGTCAGGAAAGGAGAAGGACCATGGGATTGCTGGACAAAGTCGAGCGCGGCATCGAAAAGGCCGTCCGCGGGGTCTTCTCCACCGGTTCCCGCGCCCAGGTTGAGCCCGTCGAGATCGCCAGCCACCTCCGCCGCGAGGTGGACAACAAGGCCATCACGATCGCTGCGGGACGCACCCTGGCACCCAACGTTTTCGATGTCCTCCTCAGTGACGATGATTTCCAGCGGGCCCAGGAATGGGGCACGCCGCTCGCCGAGGAACTGTGCGACGTCGTTATCAACCACGTGCGCAGCCAGGGCTATACACTCCAGGGCCCCGTCCGGATCAGCTTCCGCCGGGACGAAGAACGCCGCGCCGGCGATTTCGAAATCAAGTCACGGACTGAGAAAGCCTCCGCCCCGGCACAGCCCGGCATGCAGGGTGCCATGCCGGCCGCCCCGACGCGCCAGCCGTCCCGCATGCAGCCCGTGCTGGACATCGACGGCCAGCGATATTCCCTGAACGCGCCCTCCGTTGTGCTCGGACGATCCTCCGAAGCAGACATTCTTATTGACGACACCGGCGTTTCCCGCCGCCATCTTGAAATCCGCACCGGTCCGGGCACTGCCCAGGCCATCGATCTGGGTTCCACGAACGGCAGCTACGTCAACGGCCACAAGATCGTGGGGAGTTCGGAACTCACGGATGGCTCCACGATCACGATGGGACGGACCAAGATCATCTTCCGCCTTTTGCCCGCCAACCCAGGCGGCCGCCAGTGAGTGAACTGACCATCACCGCCTTGCGCTTCGGATTCCTCCTGCTCCTCTGGGTGCTGATTTTCAGCATCGTCTCCGCCATGCGCCGGGACCTGATGATCGGACGCAAGGCGGCAGCCGGGGCCCCGACGGCCCGCCAGGTCCGCAAGAACCCCGCCCTCGCCGAGCCCGCCGCTGCGCCCGTGAAGCAGCAGGCCCGCCAGCTCGTCGTGACCGAAGGCCCGCTCAAAGGCACCACCATCGCCCTGGCCGCGAGCCCCATCCTCCTCGGCCGCGCCCAGGAAGCCACGCTCGTCCTCGAGGATGACTACGCCTCGGGCCGCCACGCCCGTCTGTTTCCGCAGGGCAGCCGTTGGTTCATTGAGGATCTCGGCTCCACCAACGGCACGTATCTGGCAGATCAGCAGCTGACCCGGGCCCTGCCCGTCGAGCTGGGTGTCCCCGTGAGAATCGGCAAGACGGTCATCGAATTGAGGCCGTAGCCATGGCTGCTCCGGACCGCCCCGCAGACCAGGCAGCAGGAAACGCAACTGCCCCGACGCGGCCGCTCATCATGCGTTACGCCGCGCGTTCCGACGTCGGCCGTGTTCGCGCAAAGAATGACGACTCCGCCTACGTGGGCCGGCACCTCGCTGTGGTCGCCGACGGCATGGGCGGCCATGCCGGCGGCGATGTCGCCTCGGCCGCGACTGTGCTGGACATGATCCATCTGGACCATGACAACTACGACGGCGACGCCGAAACCGTCCTCGCCGACGAGATCCAGACCGCCAACTCGCTGCTCTCCGAGCTGGTCCACATCAATCCCAAGCTCGCGGGCATGGGCACCACGGTCACAGCCCTGCTCCTGGCCGAAGGCAAGCTCCATTTCGCCCACATCGGAGATTCCCGCGCCTACCGGCTGCGCAACGGCGAATTCGAACAAGTCAGTGTGGACCATACCTTCGTCCAGCGCCTCATCGACGAGGGCCGACTGCGCCCCGAAGAGGCGGAAACGCACCCGCACAAGAACGTCCTGATGCGCGTCCTGGGCGACGTCGATGCAAGCCCCGAACTCGACCTCGATACGCTCGAAGTCCATCCCGGTGAACGCTGGCTGCTCTGTTCCGACGGCCTGAACTACGTGGCCGGACACGTCGTGGAGCGCACCGTCCGCGAGACCAGGAGCCTGCGCGAATGCGCCGAACGCCTGGTGGAGCTCACCCTCGAAGCCGGCGCCCCGGACAATGTCACCGTTGTCCTGGTGGACATCGCCGAACAGACGCCCGACGACGTGCGGACCGCCGCCGTCGAAATCGTTCCGGCCCGGGCAGCAGGGGCGACCGTCACGGCCGTGGTCGCAGCGGACAGGGCCGTCACCGCCTCCGGGGATGACGCCGCATCGCAAACCGGCAGCACCTACGGCGCCCCCGTGAAACCCACCGGTTCCCCGGCGGCGGAAGCCGGAAAGCCGGCCGACCAGGCGGCAGGCAAGGGAACGGATACGAACGAACCCGAGACGACCACCGACCCGCACCTCGGCGAGCATCTCTCGGCCGAAGTCCTGCGGGAAGAGCTCTCCGGCCGCCCGCACGAACTCGTGGGTGCCGCCGCCTCGGCAGCGGAATCGGGATCCATCCCGTCCATTGCCGGACGCACCGTGGCCCGGCGGGCGGCGACGGTCCTCACCCACAAATCGGAGCAGGCCCGGGACGAAGCCGAGGAGTACAAGCCGGCCCGGCGGCCGCGCCGCTGGCTCACAGTCTCCGTCGCGGCGGCCATCGTGGCGCTGCTGGCCGTCGGCCTGTGGCTCGGCTACGCCTGGACCCAGACCCGGTATTACATCGGCGAACAAGACCAGCACGTGGCCATCTTCAACGGGGTTTCCCAGCGACTGGGACCCATCCAGCTTTCCACCCTCGAAGCGGTGACCGATATCCGGATGTCAGACCTCCCCGAATTCTCCCAGCAGCGCGTGCGCCAAACGGTCCCCGCCCGGGACCTCTACGACGCGCAGCGGATCGTGAAGAACCTCGAACGGACCGGCACCACGGCACCCTCGGATGAATGCCTCACTCCCTCCCCCGCAGCCACCGCCGCAGGGGTGACCCCCAGCCCCGGGGCAACCGGGACGGCCGCGCCGTCGGCCGCTCCGGCCACGACGGCTCCAGTTTGCGAGGGGGGCAAATGACCACGATCGAGACCGCCCCCAAGCCACGGCGGAACGTCGAGCTTGTCCTGCTGGTGCTGGCCCTCGCCGTCGGCATCGGCGCCCAGGCCCTCGTCGGCGTGGACAAGCAGAAGGCCTTCGATACCGACTTCTGGTTCCAGTCAAGCCTGCTGGCCGCCGCCGCACTCGCCTTCCACGTTGTGCTGCGCCTCAGGGCAAAATATGCCGATCCGGTAATGCTTCCGCTGGTCGTGGCGCTCAACGGTCTCGGCCTCGCCATGATCCACCGCCTGGACCGGGTCGGCGAAGACACCGGTAACAACCAGCTGCGCTGGACCCTGGTGGCGATGGCCGTCTCCATCGCCGTGATCTGGTTCCTCAAGGACCACAGGATCCTCCGCCGCTTCACCTACATCTCCCTGGCTGCCAGCGCCGTGCTGTTGGTCCTGCCGCTGATCCCCGGCATCTCCGCCGGTGAAATCCTGGGCGCGAGGGTCTGGATCAAGTTCGGCTCCATGACCTTCCAGCCGGGCGAAATCGCCAAAATCACGCTCGCTATATTCTTTGCCGGGTATCTTTCCTCGAACCGGGACCTTATCCTGCTGGCCGGGAGGAAGATCGGACCCGTCCAGTTCCCCCGGTTCAAGGACATGGGCCCCATGCTCGCGGCCTGGCTTGTGAGCATCGGCGTGTTGATCTTCCAACGGGACCTGGGCTCCTCGATCCTGTTCTTCGGACTCTTCCTCGTCATGATCTACGTCGCCACGAGCCGAATCAGCTGGGTGATCATCGGCGTCGTCCTGATCGCCGCCGGCGGCTTTGTCGCCTCACGGGTGTTCTCCCACGTGGCGCTGCGGATCGACGGCTGGATCAATGCCTTCACCGACGAAGTCTACGGACGCGAGTTCGGCGGCAGCCTGCAGATCGTCGAGGGCCTCTTTGGGATGGCGAACGGTGGGCTGGTCGGCACCGGCCTCGGCCAGGGCCGTCCCAATCTTGTTCCCTTCGCCAACAGCGACATGATCATCGCTTCCTTCGGCGAGGAGCTCGGACTGATCGGGCTCTTTGCCATCGTCCTGATCTATCTCCTGCTCTTCACGCGCGGCTTCCGCGCCGCCCTGGGAACCCGTGACGCGTTCGGGAAGCTGCTCGCTACCGGGCTCTCCTTCGCCATCGCCTTGCAGTGTTTCGTGGTCATCGGCGGCGTCACCCGGCTCATCCCGCTGACCGGACTCACGACGCCGTTCCTCGCGGCGGGCGGTTCCTCACTGTTGGCCAACTGGATCATCGTCGGGCTGCTCCTGATGATTTCGCACTCGGCACGCGGCCCGGTGGACACAACACCTCTGCCGCCAGGCCAGGTGCCGGAGGCCAAGAAGGACACCCCTGCGCTGCCTTCGAAGCCGGCCGCCTCCCCCGGCGCCGGCCGGGACAACCATGCCAGCCGGAACAGTCCGGAAGCTCCCACCGAGGCGGTGAAAAAGCTGTGAACCAGGCCATTCGAAATTCATGGATAGCCGCTATCGCGATGTTCGCGCTGATCTTCGGCGCGCTCAGCTACGTGCAGGTGATCGGCGCCGACGACCTCCAGGCCAATGCCTGGAACAAGCGCACCCTCCTGCAGAACTACTGCAACGACCGCGGCGCGATCATTGTCGGCGGCACTCCGGTGGCCGAATCCGTGCCTGCCACCGAGAGCTGCCAGTTCCAGCGCACCTATACCCCGCCCGGGCAGTATGCCGGGATCACCGGCTACTTCTCCAGGAGCTACGGTGTGACCGGTCTGGAGAAAGCAATGAACAAAGAGCTCGAGGGCAGTTCGGACCAGCTCTTCCTGGACCGGATCGGCCAGCTCTTCCTCGGCAACCAGCCCAAGGGTGCCTCGGTGGAACTGACGCTCGACCCCAAGATCCAGAAGCTCGCCTACGACCTCATCCCGGACGGCCAGCGCGGATCGATCGTCGTGACCAATCCCAAGACTGGCGCCATCCTGGCCATGGTCTCCAAGCCCTCGTATGACCCCAATCTGATCGCCACCCAGGACCCCGTGGCGGAGGGCGCCAACTTCAACGAGCTGAACAAGGTCCCCGGGATCAACCTGAACCAGAATGTCAGCGGACCCACCGGGGCGTTGCTCGCTCCCGGTTCGGTCTTCAAACTCGTCGACACCGCCGCGGCTCTCAGCTCGGGGAAATACAACAAGGACAGTGTGCTGCCCAACCCGGCGGAGATGTCCTTCCCGGGCATTGCTTACAAGCTCCCCAACTATGCAGGCGGCAACTGCTACACCCGGGACACGGCGTCGTTCGCTTTCGCCCTGCAGCAGTCCTGCAACACCCCGTTCGCCAGCATCGCCCTTGATCTGGGCGAGAAGGCCATTGCGGACCAGTCCGAGAAATTCGGTTTCGGCCAGGATTTTGGCGACCAGCTGAAGCTCGACTTCGCCTCGAAGGATTTCCCAACGGACCTCGACGACGCCTCGCTGGCGCAGTCGGCGATCGGCCAGCGGGATGTCCGTGCCACCCCGCTCCAGATCAACCAGATGACGTCCGCCATCGCCAACGGCGGAATACAGATGCAGCCGAACCTGATCAAGGCCGTGCGCTCCCCGGACCTGCGGGCGATCAGCGAGCCGAAACCCCGGGCCCAGCGGACCTCCACGACGCCGGAGATCGCGCGGCAGATCAATGAGTGGATGGTCAGTGTCGTCACCGATGGCATTGCCCGCGGGGCGGCCGTGCCCGGGACCAAGGTGGCCGGCAAGACCGGTACTGCCGAACTCGGCAACGGCCTGAACAACTCATGGTTTACCGGGTTTGCTCCGGCGAATGACCCGCAAGTGGCTGTCACCATCGTCATGGAAGGCGTAGACATCACCACCGGCGCACAGCTAACCAGTCCGAACGCGAAGAAGATCTTTGAGGCGGTGTTGAACAAGTGAGGCCTACATCAGGAATCACCCTCGGCGGCAGATTCCAGCTGACCACGCGGATTGCGATCGGCGGTATGGGAGAAGTCTGGAAAGCCAAAGACCTGATCCTTGGCCGCATCGTCGCCATCAAGGTACTCAAGGAGGAGTACACCGGCGACCCCGGCTTCCTCCAGCGCTTCCGCGCCGAGGCACGCCACACCGCGCTCCTGAACCATGTGGGCATCGCCAACGTCTTTGACTACGGCGAGGAGGAAGGCTCCGCCTACCTCGTGATGGAACTGGTTCCGGGCCAGCCGCTGAGCAGCATCATCGAACACGAACAGGTGCTCTCCCCGGACCGCACGCTGTCGATGATCGCCCAGACCGCACGGGCCCTCTCGGTCGCCCATAAGCAGGGTCTTGTGCACCGCGACATCAAACCGGGCAACCTGCTGATCACCCCGGACGGCCGCGTCAAGGTCACCGACTTCGGCATCGCCCGCCTGGCGGACCAGGTTCCGCTCACGCAAACGGGACAGGTCATGGGAACGGCCCAGTACCTCGCTCCGGAACAGGCCACCGGCCAGCTCGCGACCGGTGCCTCTGACATCTATGCGCTTGGCGTGATCGGCTACGAGTGCCTCACCGGCCACCGGCCCTTCTCCGGCGAATCCCAGATCGCCATCGCGCTGGCACAGGTCAACGACGCCCCTCCGCCGCTCCCGGAAACCCTGCCCAAGCCCGTCCGTGCCCTGCTCATGTCGATGCTGGCCAAGGATCCGAAGAACCGCCCGGCCGACGCCCTCAAGCTCTCCGAGGCAGCCGAAGCCATTCGCAACGGCGACATCGCCGCAGCCCACGCCGCCGTCCCCGGCATGCTCCTCTACGAGGCGGCACCCGGCGCCGTCACGGCACCGGTCGACATCCCCACCGCCGCTACCGGTGTGATCGGTGACGCGGACCGTTCGACGTCGGCCACCTCAGCACTCCCTGTGGTCGGCGCCGCCGGCGCAGGTGCCGCCGCCGGCCTCGCGGCCGGTGCCGCCGCTGCCAGCGCCTACGGCGCGCGCAACACGCTCTCCCGTGCCGACGCCCTCGCGGCGGAACGCAACTGGGAGCAGGAGGACGACGACTACGACGGGCCGGCCGATGAACCGCAGCGCCGCGGCCGCAGTCCCTGGACGTGGCCGCTGATCGCCCTGATCCTGCTGGTGCTCTTTTCCCTCGTGGGCGTCATCTTGACCCAGGCCGGAATCCTCTTCCCGTCGCAGTCGCCGGCCAGCAGTAGCGCCGTGTCCACGAGCGCCACGCCGAGCACCACCAGCGCCTCGCCCACCTCCAAGAGCCCCAGCCCCACCAGCAGCTCCGCGACGCCCACACAGTCCACCCCGGCGGCCATCAACCTGTTCCCGGACGCCTATCTGGGCCGGCCCTACAACGATGTCCGCAGCGAACTGACCACCATGGGGCTGCAGGTGGACGGGGCTGAAATATTCAACAATGCCACGCCCGGTACGGTCGTCGACATCAACCCGTCCGGGCCCGTGCAGCGCGGTGCAGCCATCAAGGTGACGTACTCCAAGGGTCCGGAGTCCGTCTCGGTCCCCACCATCCCGTCGGGTGCCAGCGAAACTGCAGTTCAGCAGGCCATCCAGAACGCCGGCTTCCGCTGGGCAAAGGGTGATCCCGTCGATCCCACGTCCAAGAAGGAGCCGGCCGGCACATTTGTCAGCTCCGAGCCTGCGTCAGGGGACAAGGCGCCGGCCGGATCCCTGGTGACCTATCATCTGGCCAAGGCCCCGGCCGCCGGAGCCCTGCCTGCCTGCAAGACCGCCGAGGCACCCGGAACCCCGCCCACCTGCAAGGCCACCCCGTAGGTCATGATGACTAATTCACCCCGCACACCGTCGCACAGGGAGGACCGCCGCCCCGTGAACACCCAGCGCGTCCTCAGCGGGCGCTACGAGCTGGGTGAATTGATCGGCCGCGGCGGCATGGCCGATGTGTTCCGCGGTACCGACACGCGCCTGGGACGCACCGTCGCGGTGAAGCTGCTGCGCCCCGACCTGGCCAGGGACCCCCAGTTCCAGGCCCGGTTCAAGCGGGAGGCGCAGGCTGTCGCCGCGCTCAACCACCCCTCCATCGTCGCCATCTACGACACCGGGGACCATGCCGTGCCCGGCGACCACGAGGACACCGTCCGGGTGCCCTACATCGTGATGGAGTTCGTGTCCGGGAAGACCATCCGCGATCTCATCCGGGCCAAGGAAGTCACAATCGATCAGGCGATCGACTTCACCCTGGGTGTCCTCTCGGCGCTCGACTACAGCCACAAGGCCGGAATCGTCCACCGCGACATCAAACCGGCCAACGTGATGTTCTGCCCGGACTCCAACAGCGTCAAAGTCATGGACTTCGGCATCGCCCGCGCCATGGCGGACTCGGGTGCCACCATGACGCAGACCCAGGCGGTGGTGGGGACCGCCCAGTACCTGTCACCGGAGCAGGCCCGCGGCGAGACCGTGGACGCCCGCAGCGATCTCTATTCCGCCGGCTGCCTGCTGTACGAGATGCTGACCGGCCGTCCGCCGTTCGTCGGGGACAGCCCGGTGTCGGTGGCCTACCAGCATGTCCGGGAGATCCCGGAACTCGCCAGCAGCCTGAACCCGGAGATTTCCGAAGCCCTGGACAGCGTCCTGATGAAGGCCCTGCAGAAGAACCGTGCGGACCGTTTCCAGGATGCCGCGGCCTTCCGTCGGGCGCTCCGGGCCGCGCGCAGCGGCGTCGGCGTGGCACCCCTCGCCGCCAGTGAGGCCCCGACCGACCCGAACGACACCGTTCCGTCGTCGGACGGCACACCGACGGCCGCGTTCACCGTGACCGGCGCGAAGTTCCTCGACGAGTCACCGGGCGGCAGGCTCCGGCCCTCCCACGACACGCTGGGTGATGACAATTCCTTGCCGGCCCAAAGCTATGGCGTCTCGGACACGGGCAGCCTGCCCCTTGTCCTCCCGGCCGAACGTGAACCCACCCCGCATCAGAAGTCACGCCGCCGGACCTGGATCACCACCCTGGCCATCCTCACCGTCCTGGTTTTGACCGGCGGCGGCCTGTGGCTCTACAACATGATGAACCAGGCCCCGCCGCCGGTGGCTAAAGTCCTGGTTCCAACGGTGACGTCGCTGACGGAGTCCGAGGCGCTGCAGAAGCTCTACAACGTTGGACTCAGACCCCAGCTCAACCGGATGCAGGATGAGACCATCGCCAAGGGCAGTGCGATCGGCACGGCGCCTTCCGCTGGAAGCTCCCTGGACCCAAATTCGACCATCACGCTCAACATCTCCGAGGGCCCAAGCGTCGTCACCATCCCCGCGGATCTGCCCGGCCGGACCGAGGCGGCCGCGCGCGATGTCCTGCGCCAGAAAGGCCTCACCGGCGCGCCGGGGACCACCATGGCCAACAGCCCTACGGTGCTCGCCGGGATGGTGATCACTACCAACCCCGCTCCGGGCCAGAATGTGGCCGCAGGCAGCACAGTGGAACTTATCGTCTCCACCGGAAAGGTGGCCGTGCCTCAGCTCATTGGTAGGCCACAGGCTGAGGCGGAGGCTGCCCTGAAAGAGCTCGGACTGGTCCTCAAGGCCACGGAAGTCGAGAATTCCCAGGTGGAACCGGGGAAGGTCACAGGCCAGAGCGACGCTGCGGACGCCCAGGTCGAGCAGGGGAAGACCATCACCGTCACGGTGGCCAAGGCCCCGGCGCCCCCGCCGACGCCAACACCGACGCCAACACCGACGCCTTCGCCGACCGCCAGCAAGTAGGACTTGGCCCTGGCGTCAGTGCTTGATCAGCGGGCTCAGTTCCGATGCCCGCTGCGCGGCGCCGGCCATGCCCAGGGACTCGAGCCAGTTGCCGAGCATCTGGTAGCCGCCCTCGGTCAGCACGGACTCCGGGTGGAACTGCACTCCGCAAAGCGGTGCGGTGCGGTGTTGCAGCCCCATAACGACGCCGGTCCCGGTCTCGGCGGTGATCTCCAGGACCTCCGGAATGCTCTCCCGGACGGCCGCCAGGGAGTGGTAGCGGGTCGCCGTAAGGGGGGAGGGTAGGCCTGCGAAGACGCCGGTCCCGCGGTGTTCCACAAGCGAGGTCTTGCCGTGCATAAGCTCCGGGGCATGGGTGACGGTACCGCCGTAGGCCTCGGCCAGTGCCTGGTGCCCCAGGCACACGCCGAGCATCGGCTTGTCGTGGCTGCCGCACCACTTGATCAGTTCGATGCAAACCCCGGCCCCGGCGGGGTTTCCCGGGCCTGGCGAGATGAGAACGCCGTCGCGCGCCTCCGCCAGTTCCATCGCCTCGGCGAGGGTGACGTCATCGTTCCGGACGACGGTAGTCTCCGCGCCGAGCTCCTGGAGGTACCCCACCAGGGTGTACACGAAGCTGTCATAGTTGTCGACGACCAGAATCTTGGTTGTGCTCATGGGTGCCTTGCCGAACCAATCGTTGAATCAGTGAACTGGGTGAATTGTGCCATCCAGGGAAAAAGGAACTGAACCATCAATACCAGCACCCCGGCAGCCAGCACCAGCGCGGTGACGACGTGAAGCCACAAGGGCCTCGGAAGACGGCGGAACATCCACGCGTAAACGGCTTAGCCCGCCCCGAGGGCGCACCCCAGCTGCCACGCGATGAACAGCAGGAGGACCACGCCTGCGGTGATGAGCAGTTCAGCCAGGACACGGACGGCGCGGGAGAAAATGCCGGTGCCGCGGGCGGACCCGGCGGCGGATCTCTCCGGCAATTGCAGCACTCCGGCTTCTCTTCCTGGACGGTCGCGGCGGACACGGGCATGACCCGAACTACAGCTAGAATTGGCTGCGAGTAAGCATTCACCCTTGACCAAGAGCGTGTTGACCGCCGGCGTGTTACCTCCTTGCAGGATATCAAGCCGGGGTGCCGCTCCTGTTCCAGCCGTCTAGGAGGACCCGTGCCCGAGTCAAAGCCGCGTAAGAGGACTGCCCGCGCCACGCCGCAGACTTCGGCCGCGCAGGCCAACAAGCCCAACGCGGTCTGGTTCAAGCCGGTCATGTTCGGCCTGATGATCATTGGCCTGCTCTGGATCATCACCTTCTACATCAGCGAGGGTGTCTATCCGGTGCAGGCCTGGGGTGCAGGCAACATCATGGCTGGCTTCGGCATCGCCATCGTCGGCTTCCTGATGACCACCCGCTGGCGTTCCTGAACTGACCGCCGGCCAGTCCGGCGCCGCCGTCTCCCGGCCTGAGGATGCCCCCGTCCCCGTTGCAGCCTGAAAATGTGGCTGCCGCCGCAGAGCCCGTGTGGCAAATACTGGTGAGGAAGAGCATGGCTCCGGGCATCAACGGCACCGTGATCGGCGAGGACGGCCTGGCGCGTCCCGTGTGGGCGTCGGTCGACCCGATGCTGCGCGAGTACTACGACACAGAGTGGGGTCTTCCGGTCCGCGATGAACAGGGCCTGTATGAACGCATCAGCCTCGAGGCCTTCCAGGCAGGGCTGTCCTGGGCCACCATTCTCCGAAAAAGGCCGGCCTTCCGGACCGCGTTCCACGACTTCCACCCTGAGACGGTTGCGGCTTTCACCGAGGCCGACGTTGAACGCCTGCTGCTGGACGCCGGGATTGTCCGGAACCGGCTGAAGATCCGGGCGGCCATCACCAACGCCCAGGCAACGATTGCCCTGAGGAACGACGGCGGCCTGGTGGACTTCGTCTGGGCGTTCCAACCGGAAACCACACCCGAGCCGACAGCCCACGACCAGATCCCCACGACCTCGGCGGAATCCATTGCGCTGTCCAAGGCCCTCCGCACGCGGGGCTTCGCCTTCGTCGGACCCACCACCATGTACGCCCTGATGGAAGCCATCGGGATCGTCGACACCCATCTGCTCGACAGCCATCGGCGCGGCAGCTCCGGGGTCTGGACGCGCTGACCACCCTCGTTGTGGCTGTCCGGTGGCTGTGCACAACCCGGCACAAGTTATCCACAGCTGTTGAAAAGTCCGGCGGGGCCGGCAGCCCGGGAGGCCGCAGACCAGCACGCTGGGGCCGTCCCCAGACTAATCCCACGGCGAGGCCAGAGTGCCGTGTGAGTTATTAACACTGTGGATTGTCTGTGGACAAGCTACCCGGCCGGCCAGCGGAGCTGCGTCCGCCGGCCGGCGTCGATTTTTTCGGGCGGGCACCGGTGAAGGCCGGGACACCCGAGAGTTATCCACTTAACAACACAGCTGTACCCACAAGTTATCCACAGTTGGGGATAACGCCCCGCCCGGGGCGGTTCCTGACCCGTTCAGAGGCCCGGGGCAGGCAATGTGGGGCGGGATGGTTTGATCATCAAGTTATTAACACTGTGAATAACCCTGTTGAAATCAGATCACGACGAGGACAGGCCTGGACGGTACGGCCAGTCATTGCAACGATCTCCCCGCCACGGCTCGCGGTGGGCCATCCAGAGCGAGCACCGGACCAGGAGTTGTCCACTTAACCACAGGCCGCCCAGCCGGAGTTATCCACAATTGTGGACAGAGTCGGCAGTGTCGGTCGGAAATCGCCAGTTGTGGCCGTCAGATCCGGGAAGCCCAGATGAACTACACCCATGTAAGTTACCAACAGTGTGGATAACCCCTGTGGACAACTTTCGCGGTGTGTGCGGGCCCGCCAACCTGGGCCGGATTTGCAGTCATTCAGTGGATCCACGGCGCGAAACGGTCCACGACCCGGGGTGGCCAGGCGCAGCACGAACGACGGGACCCGCATGGGAACACGGCCGGAACGCTGCCGCCAGGCGGGCGGAGGGGCGGCCGGAGGGCACGCCACAGGCAGCCGGAACGCAGCAGGGAAGGCACGCGGCGCACGGCAGCCGGAACGTGGCCGGAGGGCAATGCGGCAGGCGACATGAGGGGTGAGGTCACGCGGGAGCTTGTGAAAAGCCCGCACACAGGACGCGTTGGGGCGGCTCAGGCAAGGCCCCGCGGCCTGTTTTAGCGGCGGGGCGTGCAAGGGCTGGCCTAGGCGATGGACATCCGGACCACGGTGGCGGCGATCAGCAGGGCGAAGACGAGCACGAGGCCGCCGGCCTGGAGCAGGCCCTGACGTTTGCCGCGGGGCGTATAGGCGATGACGGCAGCGCAGAGGGCTCCCGTGACCAGGCCACCCAGATGGGCCTGCCAGGCGATTTGGGGGACCATAAAACCGACCACGCCGTTGATGGCAATCAGGACCCACAACTGCCGTGTGTCACCGCCGCGGTGGCGCTGGACCACGAGCATGGCCCCGAAGAGGCCAAAGATGGCACCCGATGCTCCGACGACTCCGGTCAACGGCTGGCCGGGGATGTAGGCGGGCGTCAGCAGGAGGAAGCCTACCGACCCGCCAAGGGCGGAGAGCAGGTACACGGCCAGGAACCGGATGCGGCCCAGCAAGGGCTCCAGGGCCTGGCCGAAGATCCACAGCGTGTACATGTTCAGGACAATGTGCAGGATGAAGCCCTGGGAATGGAGGAAGGCAGAGGTCACCATGCGCCACGGCTCGAACACGCCGTACTCAGGAGTGGCATACACGGTGGCGAAGGCGAGGTTCCCGTAGATCACGTCGCCGGGCATCAGCCACTGGAGCGCGTAGAGCACGGCACACACCGCGATGATGCCGAAGGTGACCACGGGCCTGCCGGTGGCCACGGCCCCGCCGTAGACGGTCTTGACATCCGGCGTCGTACGTTTTGTTTCGTTGACACAGTCAACGCACTGGAATCCGACGGCGGCCGCCCGCTGGCAGTCGGGGCACGCAGGGCGCCCGCACCGCTGGCAGCGCACATAGGCGGGCCGGTCCGGGTGCCGGGGGCACACCGGGATTTGCGCGGACGGCTCTGCCGCCGGAATTCCGTAGCTCATGGGCTGGGCTTAGAGCTTTTCTATGTCAATGCTGTTGATGGTGACGTCCTCGACGGGACGGTCGCCCGTGCCGGTGCGGACGCCCTCGATGGCGTCGACGACCTTCTTGGAGTCCTCATCGGCAACCTCGCCAAAGATGCTGTGCTTGCCCTGCAGCCAGCCGGTGGGAATGGTGGTGATGAAGAACTGGGATCCGTTGGTGCCGCGGCCCATCTGGACGCCGGCGTTCGCCATGGCCAGCTTGTAGGGCTCGTTGAAGGTGAGCTCCGGATGGATCTCGTCGTCGAACTTGTAGCCGGGTCCGCCGACGCCGCGGCCCAGCGGATCGCCGGCCTGGACCATGAAGTCCTTGATGATGCGGTGGAAGATGGTGCCGTTGTACAGCGGTGTGCCCGTCTTGTCCTCGCCCGTTTCCGGGTGCGTCCAGGCCTTCTCTCCGGTGGCCAGTCCGACGAAGTTTTCGACGGTCTTGGGGGCGTGGTTACCGAAGAGGTTGACGACGATGTCGCCCTGGCTCGTGTGGATGGTTGCTTTTGCAGTTGCGATGGCAGTCATAGGCCCTATTCTTCCATGACGGGCCAATACACACAGGGGCGGACGGCCAGTTCCGCGCTGGGTGAAATCGGCCCCAAATCGGGCTGAAGAATAGCCGGTGAGGTCTGGGACACGTAGGCTAACTGCAGAACCGTCACATTAATCGGGAGGTAGTTGTGAAGAAAACGGACCGTATTGCCCGTGAGCTGGAGCAGTCAGTCAGCACTGGAGTAGAGAACGCCAAGGACTGGGCAGCCCCGAGGGTTGAAGCAGCAGTCAATTGGGCTGTTCCGCGTCTGCAGCATGGCCTGGATAGCGCTTCTCCCAAGATCCAGGAAGGCCTCAAGTCGGCGGCCCACAATCTGGCCGACGGCGTTGCCACGGTCACCCCCCGGATCCAGGACGGCCTGGCCCAGCTGGCGCCGAAGATCAACGACGCCGTCGACTCCGCCGCCCCGAGGCTCCACGAGGCCCTGGACAAGGCGACGCCGGTGATCGCCAACGCCCGCGACCGCGTCGTCGTCGAATACCTGCCCAGGCTCTCGGACCAGATCGGCCAGGCCTCCGACGCCGTGCACCGCACCCTGGAAGGCGCGCCGGCCCATGTGGATGCCGTGGCGCAGAAGCTCGTTGACTCAGGCGTCGTGCACAACATCCAGGAGCAGGCGCAGAACGCCGGCCAGCAGCTCAAGGTCGTAGCCAACAAGGCAAGCAAGGCCGTCGGCGGCGAGATCGCCAAACCGCAGAAGCCAAAGCACCGCGGACTGCTGATTTTCGGTGTCATCGCCGCTGCGGCTGCCGCCGGAGTTGCCGCCTGGAAGGCTTCCAAACCGATCGAGGACCCCTGGAAGACGCCGGCGCCGGTAACGCCCGCACCGGTCCCGGCCACCACTGTCAAAGAGGTCAAGGATTCCATCAGGGAAACCGCCGGCCAGGCAGGCACCGCGGCTGTAGCCGCGGCGGACAAGGCCTCCGACGTCACCGCTGATACCGCGGATTCTGTGTCCGACGCTGTCCACGATGCCGCAGACAAGGCCAAGCATGCCGCAGACGACGCCGTCGAGGATGCCAAGGCGGTCTCGGCCAAGGTTGCCACCGATGCGAAGACCGCCGTGCGGAACATTGCCGCCAGCCTCAACCACGACGCGGACAAGAACGGCAAGTAGCTGAGATTTCAGGCCGCCTTCGGGCCGCCGATGGGGGAGGGATTGCGCCGCCGGCGCGATCCCTCCCTTTCTTGTCGTGCCCTTTTCTTGTTGTGCCCTTTTTTGTCGTTCCCTTTTTTTGTCGTGCCCGCCCGATTCTTGTGGGATCCTTCCGAGGATCTTTCCCGGCTGAATGGCCGGGCTCCGGCGGTTGATTGTGGGGCAGGTGCTAAATTGAAGGGGATGTCACCCGAGAGATCCCCTGAGGATGCCCTACACCCTGCTGTGTTGCCGCCGGCCGTATCCATTGTCATCCCGGCGTACAACGAGGAAAGTGTCATCCGGCAGTGCCTGATCGCCGCCGTGTACCAGTCCGTTCCGGCGCACGAGATCATTGTGGTGGACAACATGTCCAAGGACCGCACCGCCGGGATCGTGCGGCAGATGCAGTTGGAATACCCGGAGAGTCCCATCATCCTGCTCAGCCAGGACAAGGACCAGGGCCTCATCCCCACCCGCAACTTCGGCCTCGACCGCGCCACCGGCGAGATCCTCGGCCGGATCGACGCTGATTCCGTGCTGGAGCCGGACTGGGTAGAACAGGTACAGAAGGCCTTCGCCGATGAGTCGGTCCACGCCGCAACCGGCCCGGTGGTCTACTACGACATGCCTATGCGCCGCTTTGGGCTCAAGGCCGACGACAAGATGCGGCAGCTGATGCTCAAGCTCGCCAAGCACCAGTATCATTTTCTCTTCGGGTCAAATATGGCCCTGCGCCGCTCAGCCTGGGAGATCATCCGCGGCGAGACGTGCCGGGATGAGAAGGATGAGATGCATGAGGACATTGATCTCTCCCTGCATCTGGCCGACCACGAGCTTCGGATCCAGTATTGGCCCCAGATGGTTTCCGGTATGTCCGCCAGGCGCCTCGAGGATTCGCCCCGCGACTACCGCTACTACGTGACGCGCTTCGACCGCACGTACAAGGCGCACAACGTCAAGAAAATGGCGCTAAAGGCCCCGATGGTCGTGTTCTTCTCCGTATACTTCCCGGCGAAGCTGCTGCGCGCCATCCACACGGTGAACACGGCCCAGCCCTCCCGACGCGGCGGCCAGTAGGCCTAGTCGGTTCCCAGCTCCGCGAGCCGGGCAGTATTGCGCTTCACCGATGGTGAACTGCGCTGCCCCATCACGACGACGGCGAGCCCCACCATGATCATCCCCAGCCCGGCGTAGGTTCCGGCCGGAAGCGTCTCGGACAGGAACGCGGCGGCCAGCAGTGCCGCGCCCGGAATCTCAAGCAGGATGATCATGGACACCAGCAGCGGACTCATCGTGGCGAGCAGGTGGTTAAAGGCTGTGTGGCCGATCAGCTGTGCGCAGACAGTGATGGCCAGGATACCAAGCCAGCCGGGGGCGTCGAACCCGGCCAGCGGCTGCTGGGAAAACAGCGCCAGCACCCCGACGACGGCGGCGCACATGCCGTAGCAGAGCGTCGTGTACACACCTGTGCTCATGGTCTGCCGGGCCTTCCCTCCCGCCAGTGTGTAGATTCCTGCCAGGGCCCCTCCTGCGACGGCGAGGAGGTCGCCCAGGAGCGCCCCGGGCGAGGTCCCCAAGTCGAACCCGGTGATGGCCCCAACGCCGCCGAAAGCGATGCCCAGGCCGGCCAGGACCGGCCAGCGGTGCTTGACGCCCCGGAACAGCTGGAAGATGGCGATCCAGCCGGACTGCAGGCAGACGAGGGCGGTGGCCGCGGCGACGGAAGTCAACTGCAGGGACGTGATGAAACAGGCGAAGTGCAGCGCCAGGGCGACGGCGGCAGCCAGGGACCAGCGGAACTCCCTGCCGGTGACGCGGCCGAACTTCCGCGGGTTGCGGACCAGCACCGGCGCGGCCATAACGGCCGATCCGATTGCGTTGCGCCAGAAGGCGATGGCAAGGGCGCTGACCGAGGTGGCGCCCAGGGTGGCGGCAATGAGGGGGCCGGAGGATGCCACGCCGAGCACTCCCAGGGCTGCTAGCAAGAAGTTCACGGTCCAACAGTAGTGGGACGGGAACGTGGCGGCGGACACCGCATACATCCTTGACCGTGGCAGGCGGGGGTGCCAGTCTTAAATCCGGTCTCACCCATCCACAAAGGAGATCATGATGGCGCCAATTGTCCGCAAAAGTCTGGATAAGCCGGAGGAAACCCGACCGGTCAAAGACGGGATGGGCCAGGTGGAGCTCGTCAATCTCGACGCTGGCGCTGTGGCACGTGCCACCTTCCTGCCAGGGTGGAAGTGGTCCCAGCATGTGAAGCCGATCGCGCAGACGGACAGCTGCATGGTTGCCCACAAGGGCTATACCGTCTCAGGCCGTCTCAAGGTTGTTATGGACGACGGGGAAGAGAGCGAATTCGGTCCTGGCGACTTCGGCGTCATCCCGCCGGGCCACGACGCGTGGGTCGTAGGGGACGAGCCCTACGTCTTCATCGATTGGCAGGGCATGGACGACTACGCCAGGCCCAAGGAATGAGGCCGGCCTGCTCAGCTTCCCCGGGTTGCTGGCATACAAAAAGCCCCGGACCGCGTTTCCGCGGTCCGGGGCTTTCCTATGGTGGAGGCACGGGGACTCGAACCCCGAACCCCCTGCTTGCAAAGCAGGTGCGCTACCAATTGCGCCATGCCCCCATAAGAAGCAACCCGACAATCATACCCTAGTTCGATGAGCTGCTTTCCAGCTCCCGTTCCGGGATTCCGGCTCAGTCAACCGTATCGGTCGACCTGCTCCAGACTGCCTTCCGGGCTTCGGATTCCTGTACTTTCCGGTAGAGCAGGATGCCTGCGATCGTAGCTGCAACAACCAGCAACTTCTTCACACGCACCCCCTTCTGGTTCGGGCGGACCTGAACCATCACTAATTCCCTACCTGAACCTGTACTGGTTCCGTGGGCGTACCAGGACTTGAACCTGGGACCTCTTCGTTATCAGCGAAGCGCTCTAACCGCCTGAGCTATACGCCCCGATGCCTCATCGGGCCGAGATACGACTTTACAGCACATCCCGGCCCGATCTCAAATCGAGGCATTTCCCCGCAGAAAATCGGGGAAAAGTGCGGGTTTTAGTCGTCCGTGAGCGTAACGCCGATGCCGCCGACGAGCGTGGCGGAGATGTTGTACAGCACGGCTGAGAGCATGGACAGGGCCGTCAGCAGGACAACGTTGATCACGGCGATGATGGTGGCAAAGGAGGCCACTTGTCCCAGCGAGGCGACCTTCTTCAGTTCGAAGCCGCCGCCTTCGGAACCCGCCAGGGTGCCCAGCAGGCTATCCACCTGGTCGAAGATGCCGGTCAGGTCCAGGACCGTCCAGAGCACGATTGCGGCGACGACGGTCACGATGCCCAGGGCAACGGAGAGCAGGAACGCCATCTTCAGCACGGACCAGGGGTCCACCTTGCTTACCAGCAGCCGCGCGCGGCGCACCTTGGCCTTGGGAGCCGGTTTGATGAGGCCTGTTGTGCTCTGTCCCGGACGCTGCCCGGGTGCCGCGGGACGGCCCTGGGCGGGGCGCTGCCCGGGTGCCGGCGGCCGCTGTCCCGGGTCGGCGGCTGCGCCGGACACGCCGGGGCGCTGCTGCGGCCGCGACGGCGCACTCACCCGCGGTGCGGATGCGGGCTGGCGCATTCCGCCGGGAACGCCGCTGTTCGGCTTGGGATATGAGTCGGAATTACTCACTCGTTACCTCCGGTGTTGTCTTCGTCCAGCTCGGCATTCCCCGATGACTCATCTGACGCCGGGGCCGGTGCTGATTCTGCCGCTGCGGACCCCTCGTGTGATCCGCTATCTTCAGCCAACGTTACGTCATCCGGCGCCGATGGCTGACTTTCGGCATCGCCGTCGTCGCCCGCTTCGTCCGTTTCGAGGCCGCGTTCGATGTTGCGCGCCACCTCAATAATGCGGTCGTTCTTGTCCGGCTTGGCAAAGATAACGCCCATGGTGTCGCGGCCCTTGGCGGGCACTCCGGCAACCGATGAACGCACAACCTTGCCGCCCTCCATGACCACCAGGACCTCGTCCTCTTCCTGGACTATCAAGGCACCGACGAGGTGTCCGCGTTCCTCCTGGTACTTGCCAACCTTGATTCCGAGCCCGCCGCGGCCCTGGAGGCGGTATTCCTCCACGGCGGTCCGCTTGGCGTAGCCACCCTCGGTGACGACGAAGACGAATGAACCGTCCTTCACGACGTCGGCCGCCAGCAGTTCGTCGTCCTCGCGGAACTTCATCCCGGTGACGCCCGAGGTTGCCCGGCCCATCGGCCGAAGGGCCTCATCCGTGGCGGTGAAGCGGATGGACTGGCCCATCCGTGACACCAGCATCAAGTCATCGGTTTCCGAGACCAGCTGGGCCGAGACGAGCTCGTCGCCGTCGCGCAGGTTGATCGCGATGACGCCGGCGGAACGGTTGGTGTCGTAGTCCTCCAGCCGGGTCTTCTTGACCAGGCCGCGCTTGGTCGCGAGCACGAGGTACGGCGAGTGCTGGTAATCGCGCAGGTCCAGCACCTGGGCAATGTGCTCATCGGGCTGGAATGCCAGCAGGTTGGCCACGTGCTGGCCCTTGGCATCACGGCCCGCTTCGGCGAGTTCGTACGCCTTCGCCCGGTAGACGCGGCCCAGATTCGTGAAGAACAGGAGCCAGTGGTGCGTCGTTGTGACGAAGAAATGCTCGACGACGTCGTCACCGCGCAACTGCGCGCCCTTGATGCCCTTGCCGCCGCGCTGCTGCGAACGGTAGTTGTCGCTGCGGGTGCGCTTGACGTAGCCGCCGCGCGTGATGGTGACGACCATTTCCTCTTCGGGGATCAGGTCCTCCATCGACATGTCACCGTCGAAGCCCAGCAGCACCTTGGTGCGGCGGTCGTCGCCGTGCTTGGCCACGATCTCGGCCAGCTCGGTGCTGATGATCTCGCGCTGGCGCTCCTCGGAGGCCAGGATCGAGTTGTACTCGGCGATCAGGGCCTCGAGTTCGGAGTGGCGGTCCTGGATCTTCTGGCGTTCCAGTGCCGCAAGCCGGCGAAGCTGCATGTCCAGGATGGCGCGGGCCTGGAGTTCATCGATGTCAAGGAGCTGCATCAGTCCGTCGCGGGCGGCCTCGGTGGTGTTGGAAGCCCGGATCAGGGCGATGACCTCATCCAGGGCGTCGAGGGCCTTGAGCAGGGCACGCAGGATGTGTGCTTCCTCCTCGGCCTTGCGCAGGCGGTAGCGCGTCCGGCGTGCAATGACATCCATCTGGTGGGTGACCCAGTGGCGGATGAAGGCATCCAGGCTCAGCGTCCGGGGCACCCCGTCGACGATCGCCAGCATGTTGGCGGCGAAGTTGTCCTGCAGCTGGGTGTGCTTGTAAAGGTTGTTCAGCACCACCTTGGCCACCGCGTCGCGCTTGAGCACAATCACGAGCCGCTGGCCGGTACGGCCCGAGGTTTCGTCGCGGAGGTCAGCGATCCCGGAGATTTTGCCGTCCTTGACCAGCTCGGCGATCTTGATCGCCAGGTTGTCGGGGTTCGCCTGATAGGGCAGCTCGGTGACCACGAGGCAGGTACGGCCCTGGAGTTCCTCGACGTTGACGACGGCCCGCATGGTGATGGAGCCGCGGCCCGTCCGGTAGGCATCTTCAATGCCCTTGTGGCCCAGGATGGTAGCGCCGGTCGGGAAGTCGGGGCCCTTGATGCGAACAATCAGCTCTTCGAGCAACTGCTCACGGCTGGCCGTGGGGTTCGCCAGGTACCACTGCACACCGTCGGCCACTTCGCGGAGGTTGTGCGGCGGGATGTTGGTTGCCATACCGACGGCGATACCCGAGGAACCGTTGACCAACAGGTTGGGGAACCGCGCCGGCAGGATGGTGGGTTCCTGGTTCTTGCCGTCATAGTTGTCCTGGAAATCGACGGTTTCCTCGTCGATGTCGCGGACCATTTCCATGGCAAGGTGGGCCATCTTGGTTTCGGTGTACCGCGGTGCTGCTGCGCCGTCGTTGCCGGGTGAGCCGAAGTTGCCCTGACCCAGCGCCAGCGGGTAGCGCATGGTCCAGTCCTGGATCAGGCGGACCAGCGCATCGTAGATGGCCGTGTCACCGTGGGGGTGGTACTGGCCCATGACCTCACCCACCACGCGGGCGCACTTATTGAAGGAGCGCTCCGGGCGGTAACCGCCGTCGAACATCGCGTACAGCACCCGACGGTGGACGGGCTTGAGGCCGTCGCGGACGTCCGGAAGGGCCCGACCCACGATCACGGCCATGGCGTAGTCCAGATAGGAGCGCTGCATTTCCGTCTGCAGGTCCACCTGTTCGACGCGGTCGGTCAGCACATCGGTGTCAAGAACTGTGCCTTCGAGCACGGCTTCGGGACCGGCGGATTGGGCCGGAACCTCGGGTGTTTCGTCACTCATAGTCTATATTTTCCGTTTCAGGTATATATCGGTTCAGGAATATTTAGCTCTTGGTGGTGGCTAGATATCGAGGAACCGAACGTCCTTGGCGTTCTGCTGAATGAAGTTACGGCGGGCTTCCACGTCCTCGCCCATCAGTGTGGAGAAGGTCTGGTCCGCCGCCAGGGCGTCGTCCATCGTGACCTGCAGCAGGGTTCGGTGATCCGGATCCATGGTGGTGTCCCAGAGCTCCGTGTAGTCCATTTCGCCGAGACCCTTGTAGCGCTGGATGCCGTTGTCCTTCGGAATGCGGCGTCCCGCGGCCTGGCCGGAAAGCAGCCGTGCGTCGCGCTGGCGGTCGCTGTACACGTAGTCGTGCGGGGCATTGGACCATTTGATCCGGTACAGCGGCGGCTGGGCGAGGTATACGTAGCCGTTCTCGATTAGCGGCCGCATGTAGCGGAACAGCAGCGTCATCAGCAGCGTGGTGATGTGCTGGCCGTCGACGTCGGCATCGGCCATCAGAACGATCTTGTGGTACCGCAGCTTGGCCAGATCGAAGTCTTCGCCGATGCCGGTACCGAAAGCGGTGATCATCGACTGGACCTCGGTGTTACCCAGGGCCTTGTCCAGCCGGGCGCGCTCCACATTCAGGATTTTGCCGCGCAGTGGCAGGATGGCCTGGGTCTCCGGGTTGCGGCCGCGCTTGGCGGAACCGCCGGCGGAGTCGCCCTCCACGAGGTAGACCTCGCACCTGGCAGGATCCTTTGAGGAGCAGTCCGAGAGCTTGCCGGGCATACCGAAGGATTCCAGCGGGCTCTTGCGGCGCGCGTTGTCGCGCGCCTTGCGGGCGGCCATCCGTGCCTGGGCCGCGGAAATGGCCTTGCGGATCACGTCACGGGCCGGGCCGGGATTGCGTTCCAGCCAGTCGCCGAGTCCGTCGGTGACGACGCGCTGGACGAAGCCCTTGACCTCGGAGTTGCCGAGCTTGGTTTTGGTCTGGCCTTCAAACTGCGGCTCGGCCAGCTTGACCGAGATAACGGCCGTCAGGCCTTCGCGGATGTCGTCCCCCGTGAGGTTGTCGTCCTTTTCCTTGATGATGCTCTTCTCCCGCGCATAGCGGTTGATAAGCGAGGTCATCGCGGCGCGGAAACCCTCTTCGTGGGTTCCACCCTCGTGGGTGTTGATGGTGTTGGCGTAGGTGTGGACGCTCTCGGAGTAGGCATTGGTCCACTGCATCGCCATTTCCAGGGCGATGTGGCGCTCGGTGTCCTCGGTTTCGAAAGCGATGACGTCCTCGTGGACCACATCGACCTTCTTGCCGGAGTTCAGGTGCTTCACATAGTCCAGCAGCCCGTTGTCGTACTGGTAGACCACGGTGTGGAACTCGGCGGGGACTTCCCCGTCGGTGGGAACGGTGTCCAGATCCAGGTCCGCGTCCTCGGACGGTTCCTCCGGGGCGCGGCGCTCATCCGTCAGGGTGATGCGCAGGCCCTTGTTCAGGAAGGCCATCTGCTGGAAACGGGCGCGCAGCGTTTCGAAATCAAATTCCGTGCTCTCGAAAATGCTCTCATCCGGGTAAAAAGTCTGGGTGGTGCCGGTCTCGTCGGTTTCCTCGCCCTTGGTCAGTCCGCCCTGGGGCTTGCCGCCGTCGGCGAAGGACATCCCCCAGACGTGGCCCTGGCGCCGGACCACGGTGTCGACGCGGCTGGACAGCGCGTTGACCACGGAAATACCCACGCCGTGCAGGCCGCCGGAAACGGCGTAGCCGCCGCCGCCGAACTTCCCGCCCGCGTGCAGGATGGTCATAACGACTTCCACGGTGGGCTTGTGCTCGGTCGGGTGCATGTCAACCGGGATGCCGCGGCCGTTGTCGACCACTGTGACGCCGCCGTCGGCGCGCAGCACGATTTCGATGTGTGTGCAGTAGCCGGCCAGCGCCTCATCGACCGAGTTGTCCACCACTTCGTATACGAGGTGGTGCAGGCCGCGGGGCCCGGTGGAACCGATATACATGCCCGGCCGTTTACGGACAGCTTCGAGTCCCTCGAGAACCGTGATGTCGCTCGCGCCGTAGCCATGACGTGTATCGGCCTCCGCCGGCGCGTCTGCCGTCACCGCGTCTGCCGCTAGGGGTTCCACTGCCGGGATGTCTGCATTGTCGTTAGCCACAGGCGCTGTCGACTCCTCTGTATTCGTTGAAGGCCGGCCGAAGCCGCTCCCCGGGGGGAAGGGCTCCGGCCAACAGGCACGTCACTGATGACACCGGCTGTTCCGCTCGAGGAGTCGTCTGCCGCACGCGGGTATTGCGTCGGAAACGGACTCAGTCAACGTTTCACCGGCGCCCAGTTATCTGCCGCAATTCTACCGTGTGAGAGAGTCGAATCCCGCATTGTAGGGCATCAAACGGCAAGGAAAGTGCCGCTGGGAGGCCGTAGGCTCTGCCTGCAAGGCTCCAGGGGTCCCATCCTAGGGTGCCTATACGGCCCCGGGTCGCCAAAGCGCCCTACACGCCGTTTGCGGATTTTTCAAGAGTTTTGCAAGGAGTGCTTCACATCCGGGACCTTGCGGACACCACCCAGGTTATCCGTACGTGTCCCGGGGGCCGCGTCCGTTGACCGTTCGGGCACCCTTCCGCCAGCTCGGCGCCGCTGGTCCCAGCACCTGGATCTTCGTTACGACGCCGTCGCCGAGTTCCGTCCGGAATTTCTCCAGCAGGCTGAAGCTGAGCAGGCGCAGTTGGGTGGCCCAGGCGGTGGAATCGCACCGCACATGCAGGGTGGTGTCGGTGAAACTCTCCGGGGTGCAGTGGGCGGAAATCTCCGGACCGACCAGGGTGGCCCACTCCGCCATGACCGAGCCGACCGCGACGGGTGAGGTCCAGCCGCGCTCGGCCACGAGACGGCCGACGACTTTCCCAAGTCCCAGCGGGTCACGGCCCGTCCCGTGGAATTGACCGAATCCCCGGGTTCCCGTTGAACCGCGGCCGGGTTTCTGCGGGCTGGAACCGGGGCGCGGCGGGGATTTACGCCGGATCTCGCCGCGGGCCGCGGCGGCGTCGCGCATTCTGTTCAGCGCCGACTGGGCAGCGTCGATGTCGTCCGGATCCCTGCCAGGCTGCAGCCCCCCGTCGGTATCCTTATTCATCGAGCTTCCGGCTCATCGATTCCTCCCGGGATTACCGTCACCCGCCGTCCGGCCAGTTCCGCCGGGATATCGTCCTCGACGGCGGCGGTCACCAGCACCTGCTCGGCGCCGGAGACTATTGCCGCCAGTTTACGCCGCCGCTGGACATCGAGTTCGGCAAAAACGTCGTCCAGGATCAGGATCGGCGCCGATCCGCCGGTGCGGGCGTCGTCCAGCATCACGTAGTACGAGGCAAGTCGCAGGGACAGGCAGATGGACCAGGTCTCGCCGTGTGAGGCGTAGCCCTTGGCCGGTGCCGTCCCCAGCACGAGTTCGAGTTCATCGCGGTGCGGTCCCACCAGCGAAATCCCCCGTTCCACTTCCTTGCGGCGTGACGCCGCGAAGGCATGGACGTAGCGGTCCGTGAGTTCGTCGACGGAGAGCCGGCGGAGATCCTCCTGCCCGGCCGGTTCGGCGGCGGCGGTCCCGAAAGCGGCCGGGGCGCCGTCGTCGTCGTCCATCACATTCTGCAGCGTGGACCGGTAGACGGCACCGGCTTCCTTGGATCCGTCGGTGAGCTGCGCATACGCACTTTTCAGGTGCGGCCGGAGCCGTTCGACCAGTTCAAGCCGGGCATGCAGCAGCTCCGCACCGGCCCGGGCCATGTGCTGGTCCCACACATCAAGGGTGGCCTCGTGGCCCGCAGTGAACTTGCCTGCCCTGGCCGATTTGAGCAGCGCATTGCGCTGTTTCAGCACGCGGTCGTAGTCGACGCGGGTCGCGACATGCCGCGGAATGAGGCTGACCAGGAGTTCATCCAGGAAACGCCGGCGATTGGAGGGATCGCCCTTCACCAGCGCCAGGTCTTCCGGCGCAAACAGCACCGTCTGGCAGATTCCGAGGATGTCCCGGGCCCGGACCGGGTTACTGCGGTTGATCCGGGCGCGGTTGGCGCGGGCGCTGTTGATTTCGAGTTCGAGCGTGGTGGACTGGTCGCCGCGGACCAGTTTAGCGCGGATCATGGCCCGTTCGGTGCCGAAGCGCAGCAGCGGCGCATCCGAACTGACCCGGTGGGAGCTGAGCGTCGCGAGGTAGCCCACCGCTTCCATCAGGTTGGTCTTACCAATGCCGTTGGATCCCACCAGGACCGTCACCCCGGGCGCCAGGCTGAGGTCCACCTGGGCATAGCTGCGGAAGTCTGTGAGTGAGAGTTGTTCTAGGTACACGCCGGGTTCAGGATTTCCGGGCTGGACTATTTGGCCGGACGGGTGGCATGTCCGCCGAACTGGTGGCGCAGCGCGGAGACCATCTTCATGGCCGGCGAGTTGTCTTCGCGGGAGGAAAAGCGGGCATACAAGGCGGCAGTGATGGCCGGTGCGGGAACCGCGTTGGCGATCGCTTCCTCCACCGTCCAGCGCCCTTCGCCTGAATCCTCGACGTAGTCGTCGATGGATTCCAGGCCGGGATCCTCGTCGAGGGCCTTGACCATGAGGTCCAGCAGCCAGGACCGGACAACCGTTCCTTTTTGCCATGCACGGAAGGTCCCGGGCAGATCGGTGACGATGTCCTTCGCGGCCAGGAGCTCGTAGCCTTCGGCATAGGACTGCATCAGTCCGTATTCGATCCCGTTGTGGACCATCTTGGCGTAGTGGCCGGCGCCGATTCCGCCGACATGGACGAAGCTGTCGGCGCGGTCGCCGTCGGGCCGGAGCACATCGAAGACGGGCAGGGCACGCTCGATGTCCGAGGCGTCGCCGCCGGCCATCAGACCGTAGCCGTTCTTGAGGCCCCAGACGCCGCCGGAGACGCCGCAGTCCGCGAACCGGATGCCGTGTTCGGCCAGGGCCGCTCCGTGTTTCTGGTCCTCGGTGAAGCGGGAGTTGCCGCCGTCAATGACCAGGTCGCCGGCGTCGAGCTTCTCGCCGAGTTCGGTGATCACGGCGTCGGTGATGTCACCGGAGGGAACCATGACCCAAATCAGGCGGGGCGCCGGGACGGCGGCGATCAGTTCGGCCAGGCTCCCGACGTCGGTGACGTCCGGGTTGCGGTCAAAGCCGGTGACGTCGATTCCACCCTTGCGCAGCCGTTCGCGCATGTTGAAACCCATTTTTCCAAGGCCGATCAGTCCGATGTGCACGGTATGAACTCTCTTCTGCGCTGGGGGTGTCTGGGTGGACCGCCACCCAACTAACTCGCAGCAGGGGTCGTTTTGAGGCTTCAAAACGGCCCCAACTGCCAGCTAGTTGGGCAGCCGTACCGGCATAACGAGGTAGCGGTAGTCGCCCTGGTCTTCGCCATCGGCATCGTGCTGGGCCGTGATCATGGCCGGTTTGGGGGCCGATGTGAACGAGAAGCGCACGAACTTGGTTTCGATGACACTCAGGCCTTCGATCAGGTAGTGCGGGTTGAAGGCGACGGTGATGTCCTCGCCGGTGAGCTGGGCTTCGAGCTCTTCCGAGGCCTGGGCATCCTCACCGGTTCCGGCGTCGAGGTGCAGTTGGCCCTGCGTGAACGCGAGCCGGACCGGGGTATTGCGTTCGGCGACGAGCGAGACACGGCGCACAGCTTCGACGAGTTCCGAGGTCTGCACGGTCGCATGGATTGGGGTGGAATCCGGGAACAGCGAGCGGATCTTCGGGTAGTCGCCGTCGACCAGGAGCGATGTTGTGGTGCGGCCGCCGCTTTCGAAACCGATAAGGCGGCTGTCGTCATCGGCGAGGGCAAGGTGGATGTCGCCGCTGCTGCCGAGTGTCTTCGCTACCTCGTTCAGGGTTTTGGCCTTGACCAGGGCGCTGGTGGAAACTCCCGGGGTGACGGGTTTCCAGGGCAATTCGCGCATGGCCAGACGGTAGCGGTCCGTTGCCAGCAGCGTGATGAGATCGTCCTCGATCTCCATCCGAACACCGGTGAGGATGGGAAGAGTGTCGTCCTTGCTGGCAGCAATGATCACCTGTGACACGGCCTGGGCGAAGGAATCGCCCGGAACGGTGCCGCTGATCGGGGGAAGCGCCGGTAACGGCGGGTATTCGGCTTCCGGCATGGTGGCGAGGTGGAAGCTGCTTCGGCGGCAGGTCAGGGTGACTTTGTTGCCATCGGTCTCAACCTCGACGGGTGCGGACGGCAGGCTGCGGCAGATGTCTGCCAGCAGGCGGCCGGAAACCAGGATGGTGCCCTCCGTGGTGATATCAGCGGCGATTTCGAGCCTCGCGGAGGTCTCGTAGTCGAAGCTCGAGAGGCTGACGGTGCCCGCTTCAGCCTTGAGCAGCAGGCCTGAAAGTACGGGGACTGGCGGCCGCGGAGACAACGACCGGGCGGTCCATGTCACGGCTTCTGCCAGGACGTCCCGTTCGACTCTGAACTTCACGGAAGGGTGCCACCTTTCATTGCTGCTGTCATCGCGAAAAAACCGGCCCAACTGGCGCTGGGAATCACAAAAGATGTCCAGGACGGACACACTGCAGACAGCTTAGCCGCAAGAAGTGTGTTTCTCCCATCCTCGGGCTAACCCCGGGGTTGCATCCGCGTGGTTCATCCGGTTCATCCCCGTCCGTCGTCCCGTCGGGTTTTGGTCGGGGACCGGGACGGGCCTGGGCCGGTCTGGGCGGTCGGATCGAAGTTGTTATTTGAGGGAATTTCATTTCTTAGGGATTAGTAGTGTTAATAACTGCTGTGGATACTGTGGATAACCCTGTTTGGCGGTGCAGATCCGGGGTTAAGCCCTGTTCATGGACTGTGGGTGGAGAAGGTTTTAAACAGGGTGTGGATGGGGATAACATTTTTGGCCCCGGCCTTGATCCACAGGCGGCTTAAGGGTTTTAAGCCCATTAAGCGCGGTTGTCCCCTTAACTATCCACAGGGTTGTCCACAGGTGCCTGTTAATAAGGGACAGACTGCGCGGCGGGACGGCTCAGGAATTGCGCTGTTGTTGCTTGATTCGGTTGGTCAGCTCGGTCACCTGGTTGTAGATGACCCGGCGCTCGGCCATCAGCTCACGAATCTTGCGGTCAGCGTGGATTACCGTCGTGTGGTCGCGGCCGCCGAGTTCCTGCCCGATCTTGGGAAGCGACATATCCGTGAGCTCGCGGCACAGGTACATGGCGATCTGGCGTGCGGTCACCAGGGTCCGGGTGCGGGACTTGCTGCAGAGCTCTTCCATGCTGAGCTTGAAGTAGTCGGCCGTCTGGGTGAGGATCTGCGCGGAGGTGATCTCCTGGGCGCCGTCATCGGTGATGAGGTCCTTGAGTACCATTTCGGCCAGGGCCACGTCCACCGGCTGGCGGTTCAGGCTTGCGAAAGCGGTCACGCGGATCAGGGCGCCCTCGAGTTCGCGGATATTGCTGGAAATCTTCGAAGCGATGTATTCCAGCGCGTCATCCGGGGCGGAGAGTCCTTCGCTGAGAGCCTTCTTCCGGAGGATCGCGATCCGGGTTTCCAGTTCCGGCGGCTGGATGTCCGTCAGCAGACCCCACTCGAAGCGGGACTTCATCCGGTCCTCGAAGCCGGCGAGCAGCTTGGGAGGCTGGTCTGAGGTGATGACGACCTGCTTGTTGTTGTTGTGCAGGGCGTTGAAGGTGTGGAAGAACTCCTCCAGCGTGCGGTCCTTGCCGGCCAGGAACTGGATGTCATCGATCAGCAGGACGTCGACGTTGCGGTAGGTCGTCTTGAAGCTGGTGCCCTCATCGTCACGGATGGAGTTGATGAAGTCGTTGGTGAATTCCTCGGAATTCACGTAGCGGACGCGGATTCCGCTGTAGAGACGGCGGGCGTAGTGGCCGATCGCATGCAGCAGGTGTGTCTTGCCGAGCCCGGAGTCACCATAGATGAACAGCGGGTTATAGGCCTTTGCCGGTGCTTCGGCCACGGCGACGGCGGCCGCGTGCGCAAACCGGTTGGAGGAACCGATCACGAAAGTGTCGAAGACATACTTCGGATTGAGGCGGCCGAATTCGTGGGATGTGCTCGGCAGCATGGGCTGCGGCTTCAGTTCCACGGTGGGATCGGCGACGCGGGAAAGCTCGACGGCGGGTTCAGGCTCGGTGTGCAGCGGCACCAGATCGGTGTCGACGTCGATGGCGCAGCGGATTTCGTCGGAGAAGACGTTCCGGAGGGCATCGTCGAGAGCTTCCTTGACCTGGGTCTGCAGGACCTCACGGGTGAGCTCGTTCGGCACGGCTACCAGGAGGGTGGATCCGATGAGTCCCTGTGCCTGGGCGAGGATGACGAAGCCGCGCTGCCGCGGGGTCACACGGTGGTCGTTCTCCAGCAGGCTCACGACCCGTCGCCAGGAACTTCCGACAGTGTTGGCTTGGTTGGCTTCGTCTACTGTCATCAATCAGTTCCTCAAACTTGCTTGCCTGCATTATCTGCAGCCACAGGGCCCGAACCAGTGTGCTGGCGCCGGCTTAATCCACAGGGTTATGCACAGTCCGTGGATATTTGGCTACTGGGACACTCTAGGGGATGAAAAACCTAGAAGATAGCTAGGGTCAGTCCTGTGGATAATCACACCGTTGTAGTTCGAAATCGGGGCCTGTGAGCCACTTCATCCACAGGCTGTGGAGGGAGTTAGCCACAACTGGGGAAAGGTTGTGAAGTGTCCCTCAGTTTGACTCGGGAGGCCCAAAAGCCCTAACGTTGTGAAGTCCTTAGTGTCAGCTTTTCGCCCTCATCAGAATCTCTCCCCGACGCCCCGCGTCTTGTGAGTCGAGGGAAGCGGCACATACAAAACTTAGCGTCGACCAGTTCTTCCCCTTGATCGGGTGGGCGCACCTTTGATCCCACTGGAGTAACTAACGTGAGCAAGCGGACTTTTCAGCCGAATAACCGCCGTCGAGCCAAGAAGCACGGCTTCCGCCTTCGTATGCGTACCCGTGCCGGCCGTGCCATCCTGGCAGCCCGTCGTGGCAAGGGCCGCATCGAGCTGTCGGCCTAAATAACTGACTCGTCGGTCCACCTCCCTGTGCGAGTTGAACGGTGCTAGCCACCCGTAACCGTCTGAGGACTTCAACCGATTTTTCCACAACTGTACGTTCCGGTGTCCGCAATGGACGCCGGAACGTAGTGTTATATACGGCGGCTCTCGCTGCCGATGAACCAAGCCGGATCGGATTCATCGTTTCCAAGAGTGTCGGGAACGCTGTGGTCAGGAACCTCGTTAAGAGGAGACTGAGAGAAGCCGGTGCCTTGTCGTTGCAGAAATACGGCAGCGGGTTCGCGATCGTGGTACGGGCTTTGCCCGCCGCGGCGGGTGCCAGCTGGGACCAGCTGCTCTCGGACTATGACGCCGCCTTGGATACCACGATGAAACGGCTGGGCAGCCGCCTTCCACAGGCTGCTTCTTTAGTTTCTGACGAGACAACACAGGAAGGGACACCGCGTGCGTAACTCAACAGCCGCCGTCGTCCCGGTACCTAAATCTGCGCTGGAATCCGCAGCAGCCTGGCTGGGCCGGGCAATCTGGAACCTGCCCCGCAATATCCTCATTCTGCTCCTGCTGGCGTACCGCAAGGTGATCTCACCGCTGTACGGGCAGGTTTGCCGCTTCTTCCCCAGCTGTTCGGCCTACGCCCTCGAGGCGATCACCGTCCACGGCGCCGTGAAGGGAAGCTGGCTCGCGGGCCGGCGCCTGCTGCGCTGCCATCCCTGGAATGCCGGCGGAGTGGACCATGTTCCCGCCGGTCATCGCGAATGGCCCGAAAACCGCACCCCCACAATTGTTGTGCTGAACAATCCGGACAAGTACCTGGCTGCTCGGTCTGATGGAGAAGGCCGCAATGCGGCCTAACGAATAGGGATATCGTATGGACTTCTTTGAAACAATCATGTTTCCGTTCAAGTGGCTTGTGTCCGCCATCATGGTGGTCTTCCACGATGGCCTGAGCGCCATCGGCATGCCTGCTGCCAATGGCTGGACATGGACGCTGTCCATCATCGGGCTCGTGCTGGTGATCCGCGCCGCCCTGATTCCCGTGTTCGTCAAGCAGATCAAGGCCCAGCGCGGCATGCAGTTGCTGCAGCCTGATCTGAAGAAGCTTCAGGACAAGTACAAGGGCAAGACCGACCAGCTGTCCCGCCAGGCCATGGCGCAGGAACAGATGGGGATGTACAAGAAGCACGGCACCAACCCGTTCTCGGCCTGCCTGCCCATGCTGATCCAGATGCCGTTCTTCTTTGCCCTCTTCACAGTCTTGTCCGGCATTACTTCGGCGGCCGCCGGCGGCAAGAGCATCGGGGCGATGAGCCACGAGCAAGTGGTTCAGTTCGATGAGTCAAGCATCTTCGGCGCCCCGCTTTCGGCTACCCTGCTGCACGGCACGCCGGAGGGCGGCAATGTGGTTGCGGTGTGGATCCTCTCGATCACGATGATCCTGGCCATGACGGCTTCGCAGTTCATCACGCAGAAGCAGATCATGGCCAAGAACATGTCCGAAGAGGCCATGGCCAGCCCGTTCATGAAGCAGCAGAAGATGATGCTCTACATCCTGCCGCTCGTGTTCGGCGTGGGCGGCATCAACTTCCCCATCGGTGTCCTCATCTACTGGACCACCACAAACCTCTGGACCATGGCGCAGCAGTTCTTCGTGATCCGCCGGATGCCGACGCCGGGATCCCCCGCCGCGAAGGCCCTGGCCGAGCGCCGTGCCGCCAAGGGCCTGCCGGCGCTGCCCCTGACGGGTGCCAAGAAGGCCGACGCCGAGGCAGCCGAAGCTGCCGCCGCTGCCGCAGTGGCGGCCAGGAGCCAGCGCGTCCAGCCACAACGTAAAAACAGGAAGAGGAAGTAATGTCCGCCGAGAGCACCGAACAGACAGTTTCCGCCGACGTCGCCGACGACGAGACGTTGGACTCAGCCCAGATCGCTGACCAGGATTCCGATCTGGACGCCGACGGCAACCCGGAGAAGGGTGTTAACGCCAGCCGCCTGGAAGAAGAAGGCGACGTCGCCGCAGACTACCTCGAGGAACTGCTGGACATCGCCGATATCGACGGCGACATTGACATCGAGGTCCGAAGCGGCCGCACCTACATCTCGATCGTTGCCGAGGAAGAATCGGCCGGTCTCGAGAGCCTGGTGGGCAGGGACGGCGAAGTCCTGGAAGCCTTGCAAGAACTGACGCGCCTTGCCGTGCTGTCCGCGACGGAAAGCCGTTCCCGCCTCGTGCTGGACATCAACGGCTACCGCTCCGTGCGCGCCGGTGAGTTGCAGAAGGTCGCGGAAGACGCGGTCGCCTCGGTCAAGGATTCCGGCGACGCCGTCGCCCTTGCCCCGATGAGCGCCTATGAGCGGAAGATTGTGCACGACGCCGTCGCCGATCTGGGACTCGTCAGTGAGTCCGAGGGCGAAGGCGCCGACCGCCACATCGTCGTGTCCGCAGACTGACGCCGCCGGATAGTTTGATGGTTGAGATTACTGCAGCTGAACTGCAGGCAGCACAGAAGATCTTCGGCGACCGCCTGGACCTCGCCCAGCGCTATGTGGAGCACCTGGCCATGTCCGGCACCGAACGCGGCCTCATCGGCCCCCGTGAGGTGCCCAGGCTGTGGAGCCGTCACGTGCTGAACTGCGCCGTCATCGAGAGCCAGATTCCCCATGGTAGCCATGTGGCCGACGTCGGCAGCGGCGCCGGATTGCCTGGCCTGTGCCTCGCTATTGCCCGCCCGGATCTTGAACTGACCCTGATTGAACCGCTTGAGCGGCGCGTCATCTGGCTCCAGGAAGTCGTGGATGACCTCGGCCTGGACAATGTGACAATCATGCGCACCCGCGCTGAACTCGCTGTAGGGATGGTGGACGCAGACGTCGTCACGGCGCGAGCCGTGTCCGCGCTGTCCAATCTCGCCGGCCTGACCATCCCGCTGCTGGCCGGCAAGGGTGTAGTAGTTGCCATCAAGGGCCGCAGCGCCGGCGAAGAAATCGAAAAAGCTGCCAAGGTGATCCGTAAGCTTGGCGGCAAAGAAACTTCCGTTGTACTGGTGGGCGAGGACCTCCTTGAAGAACCCACAACCGTTGTCCGAATCGTTGTGAATAAGCCTCAAAAGATTGCCTAGCACGAGCCCGGCGCCCTCGGACTCGAAGGCTAAGAGGTTAGGCTAGTAACCGGCAGTAAACGCCGAATGAGAGTGAGTGTGTCACAGTGACCAGTAGCGAAGCCTCCACACAGCGGATTCCCCCGTTTGTGTCCCTGGGGTCCGCACGGGCCTTTGTTGCACCCGCAGTCGCTCACGATTACTCCGCAAATCACACGGCTTCGGTTGCTAAGAGCACCGGTATGGCAAGCGTTTCACGTGAAACAACCGTGGCGTCCGGTCGCAACGTAATGGACTCCATCGATGACTCCAGCCCGATTGCCCGGGAACTAGCCCACGAGAACAAACGCCGCGAACGCCTCCTGGGGCGCGATCTACCGAAGCCCGAGAAGACCAGGATCTTCACGGTCTCGAACCAGAAGGGTGGCGTGGGCAAAACAACCACCACGGTCAACATTGCCGCCGCTCTGGCCGCCGCCGGCCTCAAAGTGCTGGTCATCGACATTGATCCCCAGGGAAATGCCTCTACGGCGCTGGGAATCGAACACCACGCCGACGTCGACAGCATCTACGACGTTCTGATCAACGATTTTCCGTTGCGGGACGTCGTGGCGCCGTGTCCGGACATCGACAATCTGATTTGTGCCCCCGCCACCATCCACCTTGCCGGCGCAGAAATTGAGCTTGTCAGCCTTGTAGCCCGCGAACAGCGGTTGCGGCGGGCGATCGATGTCTATTCCAAGGATCGGGCCAGGAACGGAGAGGAGCGGCTGGACTATATCTTCATCGATTGTCCCCCGAGCCTGGGCCTGCTGACGGTCAATGCCTTCTGTGCCGCCAACGAGGTGCTCATTCCGATCCAGTGCGAGTACTACGCGCTTGAGGGCCTGAGTCAGCTGTTGAAGAATATCGAGATGATACAGAAGCATTTGAATGCGGATTTGGTGGTGTCGACCATCCTGCTGACGATGTACGACGGCCGCACCAACCTCGCCGCCCAGGTGGCCGCCGAAGTTCGAGAACACTTCCCGGACCAGGTCCTTGGTGCGGTGGTTCCCCGCTCCGTGCGTATCTCCGAGGCACCGAGCTACCAGCAGACCGTGATGACGTACGATCCCTCTTCCAGCGGGGCCCTGTCCTATCTGGAAGCCGCAGCCGAAATCGCGGAACGTTAGAATCTTTTCGAGAAGTGCACTAGCTAGAGTCCGGTGACCCGCGGCTCTTCCAATGGAGGGATTTATCCATGAGCGAAAAGCGACGCGGCCTCGGCCGTGGACTTGGGGCACTCATTCCAAGTTCCGCCTCTGCCTCCGGTAACGGTTCAGCGCCGTCGCGTCCCGTGGATCTCTTCTTTCCCGAAGCGAGGAAGCGGACTTCTGCCGCAGACGCGCCGGTAGCAGACGACTTAGTCACCGATACTTCACGTGAGGACACTGAAACGCCGCAGGCATCACCCTCGCAGTCCGGCGCTGGTTCCGAAGCAGCCGGGACTGCGACCATTGATGCCTCGATAGACGGGGCCAGAAAGGTGCGGGCCCGCAAGACTGCCGCAGCCAGTGCCGCGCCGGAGAAGACAGCCAACGGGGCTGAGTCCGCTGCCGCCGCCTCGAAATCCGGAAAGGCCGGGTCCAAGGCAGAGGAGGAGGACGCCGGCGTTGAACTGGTTGAGGTTCCGGGCGTCCGTTTCGCCGAGATCCCGGTTACGGACATCCACCCGAACCGCAAACAGCCGCGTTCTGTCTTCGATGAGGATGACATGGCAGAGCTTATTAACTCGGTGCGGGAAATTGGGGTCCTCCAGCCAATTGTTGTCCGTACTTCAACCGAAAAGGGTGGGGAACCTTACGAACTCGTCATGGGCGAGCGTCGGTGGAGGGCGGTACAGGCCGCAGGCCTTGAAACTATCCCCGCAATTGTTCGTGATACCACCGATGATGACCTGCTCCGCGACGCTTTGTTGGAGAACCTGCACCGCAGCCAGCTGAATCCATTGGAAGAGGCCGCCGCCTACCAGCAGCTGCTGGAAGACTTCGGAACAACGCACGAACAGCTGGCCGACCGGATTGGACGCTCCCGTCCCCAGGTCTCCAATACGCTGCGACTGCTAAAGCTACCCCCGCTGGTGCAGCGCCGGGTGGCCGCAAGTGTCATCTCGGCCGGCCACGCCCGCGCACTCCTGGCCCTTCCAGACGCTGCGGCAATGGAACGCCTGGCACAGAAGATCGTTGCTGAAGGAATGTCGGTACGTGCAACCGAAGAGGCCGTGACGCTCTACCAGAGCCCTGCTTCGCCGACCAAGAACAACATTCCCCGCCCGGGCGCGCGCCATGAACGCTTGGACTACCTGGCATCGTCGCTTTCTGATCGCCTCGATACCAATGTCAAGATCTCCCTGGGCGCGCGAAAAGGGCGCGTCAGCATTGAATTTGCCAGCGTAGAAGATCTCAACCGCATTATGGATGTCCTGACGCCCGGTGCGTCCGGCTAGCAGAAATTGCATTTCCCAATGGGGCCTGTTTCACGTGAAACAGGCCCCATTGCTATGTGTTGAGAGATCCCGGCGATTTCCTAAGGCTGGCGGTCCAGGTCCTGGTGTTCCGGGGCGCTGCCGGATGGATTGCGTCCTTGGCGGCGGCAGTCGGTGGGGCCGTCAATCCCTCAATTCCCTGCGGCGCTCCTGCCGGCGGGGCCGTGGCTGCGAGGGACCGTTCATCCGTTTTGGTGTGTTGGATCCGACCCCTACGGAGGACAAGTGCGCGCGCTGAGGATCGTGAGATAGGTCCTCGTCAGGTCTTGTTCATCGGGACAGCGTTCCGCGCCTGGGCTTCCTTCCATTCGCAGTGATCCGGATGCGGGCGGCGCAGTTGCGGACGCTTCGATGACCGGTCTCCGTCTATTCCTTGAGCAGCTCCCGAGTTGTTGTCGAGAAGAATGCTGTGGATGGGAGGGATTGCCTGTTTCACGTGAAACAGTATGTCTCGGCTCCTCGTGGTCTTGGCCCTGGGTGAATCAGTCCCACCGCGCCTCATACGACGCGCACTTCGGGGATATCTGTGGGTGGGATCGTATGCCTCACAGCCCCGAGTGGCGGGAATGTGAGCCCCAAATCGTAACAGGGCCACCGACCACAATGGAACGTGACCAGACTTGGGTGATTGTGCAGAGATATATCATCTGTATTAGACCGGCAGGGACTCGAAAGGTGAACGTCAGGATTGTGGGAGCCGCACACGGCTTGCCGGACCGGGCGCTGGAACCTGACCGGCCAGGGAGTTGCCTGCGGACAACGGGAGTGATGAGCGATTGACGCCATTGAATCCGGGTTCGGATGCCGCCGACAACTACTACTGCGATACATGGACATCAACAGCCACACAGGCGGCACCTGCGGATTGCGGAAGGCGGTCCCGCCAAGACATTGCAGTACACATCCAGTGGCCCCATTTTCAAAGGGCGTTGCACGGCCAGGCTTCGCGTGGCGTTGACGGAGGCCATAGACTGCTGCACGTTCGGACGTCGCGGAGGCGCGGGTTGGCAAAGCAGGACTGCCCTGAACGGCGCTCCCCCGCGGGCCGGCTTGATACAGGAATCCGGCCGAAGAGCCAGAAGACCCGATTGGACCTTGTGGATGTCCGCCTGAATCGTCCGCGGACGTAAGTTGTCCTTGGCCTTGGCAGCCATTGAGTAGATTGCTTGTTTCACGTGAAACATCGGGGGCTTGGTTTGGGGGCAGCAGTTGTGGGCTACTGCGCTGGGGCGGCGAGGACACAGCTTCGAGCGATCATCGGGGAGTGGAAGGACTACGCTCCCGGTACGTGGCCCCATCGGCGGGTGTCGGGACTTCGGGACGGCCTTCGCACCAGCGGGCGGCCAGGAGAGCTGAGATGCCCTTCGCGGCTTCCTGGATCCTGCTAGGCCAGTGTGCCACTGATGGCGGCAGTTCTACCGCTCCCAGGCCTCCTAACGGCGCGACAGCCGTCGGGAGGGGGCGGGACGGCGAATGCGTAAGGGGTACCGGGATGGAGCAGGTCCTTGAGCTCAGGAACAGTTCTCCGTGTCGGTGTCTGCGTGACCGACTCCTCCGTCGGGCCGCGGTGGTGGAAGCCCCAGGGTGGCAGTCCTTGGAGTGCTAATGGTACCCAGTGTGCCTCCGTGAGTGCGGCCGGCCGGCTCTCAGCTGCTTCAGACGTTTCAGCCCTTCCACTGAGGGTGCTGACGGGGCGCAATGGAGGCGAGCAACCGGCCCCCCATCAGGGCATGATGACACCATCTGCCCATCGGCATAGAGGCGGACCCAGCCCACTCCAGGGGAACAGCCGTCATACTCGGTGATTCACGTGTCCCGCGGCATTCCTTCCACCCATACGCGGAGCTGTTGACCAGCCGGCGAGGCCACTGAGTGGGGGCGCCCATTCCTTCGATCCACCGCGGCAGCCACAGAGTACTAGTGCCGGAATGCCCACTAAGCGTGGCGATTCTCCGCCGTTGCCGCTGCCGCCGCTGCTGGTGATGGTGACGTTGAATGAAGGAGGGCCAGCGCTAGGTGAGAGTCGGGCTGCGGTTTGATCACGGGACTGCCACGCACCAGCATCGATGGTTCCGGCGCCCCTGAACGGGACTAGCAATTTCAGCGTCATCGGTCTCGCGCGTAGCGCAGCCATTCCGGTCGCGGGTATCCCCCGGCATCGATGGTCGCATTGCTCGTGGGGTAGGCACTCTGTCCGGCCCGGCGCCGACCTACCCCGGCCTGGTCGCAGCAGGCGATCTGTGTGACCCTGGAACGCATCTGACGGGCTCGCGTACTTTCCGCACAGTGGCGGGTACTCGGTGGATAGACCGGTGGATATAGCTGTGGATAACTTTGTGGATGAGTTCCAGTTCCGTCGGAAGCCTGAGGCGTGGCCCGGAGGTGTTGGGCTGGTCAGGAGGTCTCGCCTCCCGAACAGCGACCAGGTCAGCTTTGTCCTGTTTCACGTGAAACATTCAGTCCGGTGTTGGCGTGAACCGATTCACACCCGGCTGTGCCTACTAAATCCCCCGTTGCTGGTTAATATTCGGTGAAGTTGGGAACCTTCGTGATCAAAAGTGTGGGTGGAGTGTTGGCCGAATACAGCTTCGACGCCGCCTTTCTCAGGCCGAGTGTGTACGGTTGGCGGGTCGGGCCCGGTGTGTGACCTTCCCGAACGCACAGCCTCCGGAGGCGTCGGCTGTGAGAAATGCCTCAATGCCTGTGGATAACACTGTGAATATCTTCTGTGGACAAGTCTGTGGAAAGCTGGCGTTTTCCCGTCCAGGAATCTGGCGGGGATGACCGGTGCAGGGCCACGGACCCGCGCAGGAGGTCCTGGATGATTGATGCGGACATGGTACTTTTCCGTCCCTGTACAACTCCTTGCACCATTTCCCGTTGCCCCTCTTCGCGAATGAGGTCGTCACGAGAAATAGTCGGCTCTTCAATGCGCCAGCCCCGGACTCAGTCCATCCTGCTGTCGAGTGTCAAGAGCTGCCCTCACAGAACTGCACTCTGAAGCATTGAAGAGTCCGTCGGGGCCGCATAAGGAGAGGCCGCATGGCAAGGCGAGCCGGACGCGTTCAAAGGGGATAGATGCTTCAGAGGAGCCGGCGGAAAGTGCCCGGCCTAGCCGCGTTTGCGTGGGGCCCCAATCCAAGACCGTGCGTGGTGGGTGGATCTCCAGGGTCTTGGCGTATGTGGTGCCGGTGCCGCGAGTTCGAAGTCCACACGACTCCCCAGAAGTCTGGAGGGACAGGCTTCGGGCATGGACGCGGGTAGACACGGGAGGGGCACAACGCGGGTGTGACCGGGTGTGGAGAATCTATTGCTGGCGCGGCTCCTGGGCTGCTGAGGGGCCGGGTATGGTCAGCGCACTTGCTGGTTGCGGAAGCTTCGTCTTGCGGACTCGAGGCCGCCATGGCGTGCACCCCTGTGTTGCTGTCTGAACAGTGGGGACATCTTCCCCGGGTGCAGGGGAAGTGGCTTCGTGTCCCGTGGAGAAGATCATGTGAGGGCGCCTAGTGGGCATTTAGGGCTAAGTGACGCACAGGGGCGTCTGGAAGTGATGACTGGGCCGCAGACGAATGTTTCACGTGAAACCAGGAGCGCCGCCAGACAGGCCTCACTATCGTCTGGAGTGCTGAGGTGGGCTCCCCCGCGGTGCGGCGGCCGTTGCGTTGCAGTTCTTCTCCGCACGGAGGGCGAAAATGCAGCCGAGACTGTCTGTGTTCCCGGTCCCGGATGAACTGCATGGTGTGGGCGGAGGATGAGTTGGCTGTGCCAGTGGCAGCCCCAACCCCATTTTCTGAGAGTCGAGTTTCGGATATGACGGGACGCTGGAGGGGTCTGTTGGGTCGGTCATTCCGGGCCGACGACAGTACCGGTTGCCTCAATGTTCCACGTGAAACGGCTTCCCGAGCGCAGGCACACCAGAACTGTGCGCACGGAGAGGACGTTTCACGTGAAACATTCAATTCTTGCCGGACGAGTGCAATTTTTCGCCGATCGACACTTGTCCGGCAATTGTCGTCGGTCGACGATCGGGATTGGCCGATTCCCGGTACGCCCAGGGCCAGATGTTTCACGTGAAACCACAGGGACTAGTCCTTTGGTCCGCCGCGGCCGCGTAATCCATGCCTGCTGGCTGCCCTTCCCGGATATGTAGCGATCCACGGTTCCTTCTCCTCAAGACGCACGACGGCGTAGTGGTCCAGCGGGAGGGGTCGGGATGCCCTCTGAATGAAGCGATTCCGCAGCAACTGCGCGACAGGACGCCAGTACGGTGGCTACCTCAGCGAGAGGGCTACCCCCACAAGACTGCTGTGCCGCCATGCCGCCACAGCCCTGGCGGCTGGACCGCGCAAGGGCGGTCGCCACGGTTTGTGGTGGAGATGTCTCCGGGGAAAGCAAGCGTTCCCTTGCGCGGTACACTGACACGGGGAGCTGCCAGCAAGTTCGAGTCGTTTCACGTGAAACATCCTGCCACCGGAAGAGCCATCATGCGGTGAGTGACCAGCGCCAGTTTGGTCCGATTGCTGAATGACGCCCGCCGCAGGGGCGACGCAGTTTCACGTGAAACATTCACTCCACCCCAAGCGCCACAGGATACGCTGCTGCAAGCGTCACCTTGCGGAAAGTGACCAGCGTCAGTTTGGTCCGATTGCTGAATGACGCGCGCCGCAGCGCTCCCGCAGTGGTGACATAGTTTCACGTGAAACATGCCGGCGGCTGACGGGACCAAAACGGTCCCCCAAGCGGCTAACTCCGGGTAGGCCCTAGCTCACCCATTGCACACAGGCCCATCAGGAAATCCGCCGCTAGAAAATCAACCTTCAGCAGCTGCAGAGAAGATCACAGTCCAGCCCCGGGACACCCTTGCCCTGGGTCCACCAGCTGAGGGACCGCACAAAAAGGTGGCCCCGCTTCCAGGAAGTGGGGCCACCTTGGTGGTCTGTGCAGGGCACAGTCGGGACGGAATTAGGACAGGACGTCCGCGAATTCCTTCTCGAAGAACTGCTTCGGACGGGCGCCAATGACAGTCCCCGTCACTTCGCCACCCTGGAACAGGTAGACGGCCGGGATGGAGGTGATGCCGTATTCGGCGGCGATGGCCGGGTTGTCGTCTACATTCACCTTGACGACGTCCACCTTCTCGCTGTACTCCACCGAGATTTCGTCGAGGATCGGTCCGAGCTTACGGCACGGGCCGCACCATTCGGCCCAGAAGTCCACAATGACCGGCTTCTCGGAGGCCAGCACATCGGTGCTGAAGCTAGCGTCTGTTACGTCTTTTGCGTTGCTCATAACCTTGTCTCTCTTCGGTTGGTTGCTGCGCGCCGTTTAGGCGTGGAAGTCTGCGAGGTAGTGCTCGACGTCGAGGGCGGCCACACAGCCGGATCCCGAGGCCGTGATGGCCTGGCGGTACGTCGGATCGATGACGTCGCCGGCGGCAAAGACGCCCTTGACGGTGGTCCTGGATGTGCGGCCCTCGACGGCGATGGTGCCCTCGGGGGTCAGGTCCAGCTTGCCCTTGACGAGATCGGTGCGGGGATCGTTGCCGATCGCCACGAACACACCGGTGACGGCCAGGTCGGACCCGGTGCCGTCCAAGAGGTTTGTCAACCGCAGTCCGCTGACTTTGTCCTGCCCGAGGATGTCCTCGACGCCGGTGTTCCAGATGAAGCTGATCTTCTCGTGGGCTTGGGCGCGGTCAGCCATGATCTTGGAGGCCCGCAGCGTATCCCTGCGGTGCACCACAGTGACGGACTTCGCGAATTTGGTGAGGAACAGTGCCTCCTCCATCGCGGAGTCGCCGCCACCGATAACGGCGATGTCCTGGTCTTTGAAAAAGAAACCGTCGCAGGTTGCACACCAGCTGACGCCGTGACCGGAGAGGCGTTTCTCGTTGGCCAGGCCAAGCTCGCGGTAGGCCGAACCCGTGGAAAGAATGATGGAGCGGGCCCGGAAGGTCTCCCCCGTGCCGATGGTAACGGTTTTGATGTCGCCGGCGAGGTCCAGATCGGTGACGTCCTCGAACTGGATTTCAGTGCCGAATCGGGCAGCCTGTTTCTCGAAGTTCTCCATCAGGTCCGGGCCCATGATGCCGTCCGGAAATCCCGGGTAGTTCTCGACGTCGGTGGTGTTCATCAGCTCGCCGCCGGCAGTCACGGATCCGGCCAGCAAGAGCGGCTTGAGGTTGGCGCGCGCCGTGTACACCGCGGCTGTGTAGCCGGCGGGGCCGGAGCCGACGATGATGACATCACGTACTTCGGACGCGGTGTTTTCTGCGTTGCTCACTGAACGGTGAACCTCTTCCTTTGTCGATGCGCCCGCCTGGGTGGCCGGCCACATGGCACAACTACTACTTGGTGCTGAATATTCCGGTGGGACAGGTGGCCACACCGGGACACCGCGGCGAAAGTTACCGCCCGGGCCGCACAGCCCGGCCGGAGCAATGGCCGGGTGGCAGGTGCGCTACTGGACCTTGATCTCTGCCAGGCGGAGGCCGAATCCGTAGCGCGTCTTCGGTGATGTCAGTTTGGGAAGGGTCTTGATGGAGACGATCACGTACTGCGCCGTGACGGGTTCCTGCAGGGGCATCGTGAGATCGGGGGACGTGAAGCTGTTGCTGCCCAGCTGCTTGGCTCCGTCAAGGGAGGGCCGGTCGTTGGTGAACACGCTGATGCTTCCGCCGGATGCTCCCAGCTGGCTCAGTGTGACGGAGGAGACTTTGGAGGGGCTCTTAAGCTTGATGACCAGCGGAACTTCGGGGGCGAGGCCGCCCCAGTTGTCCGTGGCGAATTCCATATCCGACCAGTAGCTGGCGCCGTTTCCGTCGAATGTCTTGACGAGGTCGCCGTCGTACGTCCCCGCAAAGTCGAAATTCCCCAGGCGGGTGACGCCTTCGATGGCGGGCGGGCCGGCCGCCGGCGCGGAGCTGGCAGTTCCGGTAGGTTCCGCCGAGGTCGAACCGGGCGCACTGGTGGACGTGTTGCCGCCCGCTGTGGACTGGGGGCTGCTCTTGAAGAGGCTGCCCAGATTGGTCACAGCAAGGATCAGGCCGACCACCAGCACTGCCGCCAGCAGGCCGCCCACGAGCCAGCGCATGGAGCGGGGTTCGCGCGGCGGCTCCTCGTCCTTCTCGTAGTAGTCATTGTCGGCCGCAGATTCGTTGTTCCGGGCGGAGGCGGGGAAGAACCCTGGTGTACGGTCCGCGGAGGCATGGCCGGGGCCGGCTGCTCCAGAGTAGGCTGCTACGTGGCCCTGGCGGGACGTGCCCTGATCCTCTGGACCGGCATAGTCGTAGTCGTTGTCCGACCATAGGGACACCTTGGGCGTCTCTGCCGGAGCCGGCGGGGTGGAATTGGCGCCGCGGTCCCCGGCACCGCCAGAGGCGGCACCGGCCTGGACCGGCTGGGGTGCCGTTACGTGCGGAGCAGCCTCCTGCGGCGCCGTCTCCGGAGACCTGGAGGCGCTTGCGGCCGCAGCCCCGGCCGCAAGCCCCGCGGCGCCTGCCGCACCGGCAGCAGCTCCAGGACCGGCACCTGCCGGGGCGGACGGTGCCGCAGCCGGACGCGAGGGGGTGCCGGACGGGGACGCCGGTGCGGCGCCCGTCTCCGCGCCCGGGGACGGGTTCGGTCCGTAGTTGATGAACCCGGCGTCGACTTCCTCGTCGTCATAGATACCGTCGTAGGTCTCTGGTTCCTTGGAACGCGCCTGCCCAAAGATCTCGCTGCCCAGGGTGTCCGTGAAAAACGGCTCCACATAGGGCGGGTTGGCGGAGACCACGAGGTCCAGCAGATCAGCCGCCGAGGCGTGGTTGGTAATCAGGTATGTTGTGGAGTCGCTGACACCGAGGTCGAGGATTTGTACATTCCCGGGACGCTCGCCCGTGGCCACCTCTCGGGCGCTCTGCGCCACTTGATCGGCGTTGTCCGGGCCGGCCACAAGGATGCTGACAGCACGGTTCAGCACTTGGTCCACACCGTCCAGCACCAGATCCTGGTCATGCGAGGTCAGTACGGTGGCAGTGACCTTGTAACGGCCACCTAGTACTGATCCGACATCGATCGGGTGGGACACAGGTTCCTCCTAGACTGTCCGGGAGCTGCCGAGCTGATCACTTCATCAGTGACCTAGGGTCCCCCGGTAAAGCCGGTCGACCTTAGGTCTGCAACTCCCCTTGTTAGTATTCGATCGTAGCCGATACAGTGTCCCGGCCGCGGAAGCACGGCGCTGTGACACCGGGCAGACGCTATTTTTTCTTCTTCCGGCCAAACGGGAAGTAAGGATTGTGTCCCGCCGGGCCCTGGTAAGTCCGGCGCCCCGGCAACGGAACATCGCCGCGTCCCAGACCGCCCTGCGCCGTGCTGGGTACGTCCTCAGCGGGCAGGTAGCCGCCTTCGGGCCCGGTCCGTCGGGGCCGTTCGTCCTCTTCGCCCAGATCGGGGCCGGCGCGGAAGGACGCGGCATCAAATTCGCCCGAAATTCTCGGAATGAGCCCGGTATCAACGGAGACTGTGGCGCGTTCGGGCGCAGCGCGTGCCGCAACGGCACCGTCCGGACTGCCCTCGGCGCCGGGCGCCGCTGCCGAACGGCGGAGCCGGCCCAGCAGCGGCTGCAGCAGATCCCGGAGTTCGGTGACGCGGAAGAGTTTCAGCAGTAAGAGGTAGACGGCCAGCATGACCGGCCCGACGACGGCGATGGTCACCAGGGCTGCGATGCGGCTGCTCCAGGCGAACCCTGCCGGGTCGTAGCTGCCCAGCAGCCACAATGCCCCGGCCCCCGCGAGGGCCGACCCAAGGGCGGCGTAGCCCATGCGGATGTAGGAGTTGGCGATCCGCGGACCATCCAGATGGCCCAGGAGCCGGCGCAGGAAGATCGCGCTGACGATGACCGAGAGGATGTTGCCGCCGGTATAAAGGGTGGCGATGGCAAAGATGATCTGGTCGAACGGCAGGAACTGGATCAGGAACGCGGCCACGACATTGACCAGGGCCAGCACCAACTGGATGAAGAACGGTGTCCGGGCGTCCTCGTTCGCGTAGAACACGCGGGACATCATGAAGTTGGCGCTCATAAACGGGGTGCTGAGGGCCAGGATGGTGAGCGTCTGGGCGAGCATGGCGCCGTCCTGCCGATCCCCGCCGGAGAAGAACATGCCCAGCGGTCCGGCCAGCGCGAACAGCGCCAGCGCGCCGAATACCGTGGCCACGGCCATGGTCCTCAGGCCGCTCGACAGCGCATTCCGCAGTTCGTTGTGGTTCCCGTCCTGCGAGGCCCGGGTCATCCGGTTGAACAGCACGGTTGCCAGCGACAGGGCAATGATGGAATGCGGCAGCAGATACAGCTGGCTCGCGACCTCCAGCACGGCGTTGCCCGGCAGCGTGTCCGCCGCAGGGTCGCCCGCCCGCTCGAGCCGGAGACGCTCGGCCCCGGGAACCGTGGCGATGCGCATAACGTACAGGAAGGCGAGCTGCCCGACGGCGGCGGTGGCCAGCGTCCACACGCTCAGCCTGGCAGCCTGACCCAGGCCGACGCCGCGCCAGCCGAAGCGCGGCCGCAGGCCCAGCCGCAGCCGGAACACCGGGATCAGCAGGATGGCGGTCTGGGCGATCACGCCAATGGTGGAGAAACCGGCCACGAGAAACGTCTGGGTGGAACCCCAGTTATCGAGGGTGTGGGGATTGGTCACGTTGGCGCCCATGATGCCGATGAACATTCCCAGTCCGGCGATCGCGACGATGTTGTTCAGGATCGGCGCCCACATCGCCGGGCCGAAGGCGCCGTGGGCGTTCAGGACCTGGGTCAGCAGCGCATAGAGGCCGTAGAAGAAGATCTGCGGCAGGCACCAGAATGCGAAGGACACGGCCAGCGATTTCTGCTGCGGGGAGTAACCCTGCGTGGTCAGCTCGATGACCCAGGGTGCCAGCAGGGTTACCAGCAGGGTCAGGGTGAGCAGCACCAACACAGCCAGCGTCAGCAGCCGGCTGATGTAGTCCGCTCCTCGGTCCGGCGCTTTGCTTGCCTTGATGATTTGGGGAACGAGGACGGCATTGAAGACGCCGCCGGCCACCAGCAGGAAGATCAGGTTCGGCAGGTTGTTCGCGTTGATGAACGTGTCAGTGACGGTGGAGCCGAGGCCAAGGGCGGCGCCCAGCATCCAGGTCTTGCCGAAGCCGAGGAAACGCGACACCAGCGTTCCTGCGGCCATGATGGCGCTGGAACGCGCTTCTCCTGATTGGACAGCCTTGGAATCGGCGGGGCCGGAGTGCGCTGGGGTGGGTTTGGCAGATGACATCGTCTTCATCGTCTCACCCGGGCACGGCATAAGCTGCTATCCACGGCCGATTGCAGCCGCTTCCCCGCCCGTCAGCGGTTTTCGGGGAGCACTTCCTTAGCCAGATCCGCGATGCGGCGTTCGTTCGGGAAGGAGAGCTTGCGGGCCAGTTCATGGATGGGAACCCAGGCGACGTCCACGGCTTCCTGGTCGGGATCGTTTTCGATCGTCAGTTCCCCGCCCGTGGCCTGCAGCAGGTAGTGGTGGACGGTCTTGTGGACGCGGTGGCCGCTGACGGTGAACCAGTAGTCGATGCTTCCAAGCGGCGCGAGGATCTTGCCTTCGATGCCGGTTTCCTCCGCGATTTCACGCACGGCGGCTTCCTCGTTGCTTTCCTGGCCTTCCGGATGGCCCTTCGGCAGGCACCATTCCAGCCGTCCGCCGCGGTTAAGGCGGGCGATGATCGCAACCCGCAGTTCGGCGTCGGACGTGTCCACCACGACGCCGCCGGCGGAGATTTCCTCGACGGTCGGCAGGGAGGCCTGTCCCGGGTGCTGCACGGGCGCGACATTGCCACCGATTGCCGATGGCAACGGTGGGTTTGTCCTCCTGCCGGGAGCGCTCGGTACGGGATGGGCCATGATGTCCACTCTAACGACACTTGTCCTTACTTGATGACCTAAACATGACAGGAAAGTGGACGGCCGGGAAAGTCGATTGCCTCCGCCGCCGCCGCGATCGGCACCAACGGCGGGCCGCCGGGAAGGATCCGGTGTGGTGCTGGCGCTCTTTTCTGACAAGCTTAAGAAACTATGGCGCATGCACATCACAAGACTGACCCGCACACTGTCGAATTCCAGGTAGACCCGGTGGTCCTGGAGCTCGGACAGCGGTTCGTCGACGCCGGCCATGAGCTCTCGCTGGTGGGCGGTCCCGTGCGTGACCTCTTTCTGGGCAGGGTGTCCCCCGACCTGGACTTCACCACCGACGCCACCCCCGGCCAGACTGTTGCGCTGATCAAGAAGTGGGCGGACAACTACTGGGAGATCGGGCGCGCTTTCGGCACCATCGGGATGCGCAAGGCAGGTTTTCAGATCGAAATCACCACCTACCGTGCTGAGGCGTACGACCCCGATTCCCGCAAACCGGTAGTCGCGTTCGGCCACTCACTAACGGATGACCTGCAGCGGCGGGACTTCACCATCAACGCCATGGCGCTTCGCCTGCCGGCGCTGGAGCTCGTGGACCCGTTCGGTGGCGTCCGCGACCTGAAGGCCTCCGTCCTTGCCACCCCGGGGGCCCCCGAGGTGTCCTTCTCCGATGACCCGCTGCGTATGATGCGGGCCGCCCGCTTCGCCGCCCAGCTCGGGGTGACCGTGAATGAGGACGTCCGTGCGGCCATGACCCGGATGGCCGAACGGATCACCATGATCTCCGCGGAGCGGGTGCGCGAGGAACTGGTCAAGCTCATTTGCGCAACCCATCCCCGCGCGGGAGTGGATTTGCTCGTGGAGACCGGTCTGGCCGAGTTCGTGCTGCCCGAGGTGTCCGCGCTGCGCCTGGAATCGGACGAGCACCACCGGCACAAGGACGTCTACCAGCACTCACTCCAGGTTATGGAGCAGGCCGCCGCCCTGGAGACTGGCGTGGACGGCCCCGTGCCGGGCCCGGACTTCGTGCTGCGGTTCGCTGCCCTGATGCACGACGTCGGCAAGCCCGCGACCCGCCGCTTCGAACCGGGCGGCGCCGTAAGCTTCCGGCACCACGACATGGTGGGTGCAAAGCTGACGACGAAGCGCATGAAGGCACTCCGCTTCGACAACGACACGATCAAGGCCGTGGCCCAGCTGGTGGAGCAACACATGCGCTTCTACGGCTACGGGGATGCGGGCTGGAGCGATTCCGCCGTCCGCCGCTACGTCACCGACGCGGGTCCGCTCCTGGACCGGCTGCACCGTCTTACCCGCTCCGATGTCACCACGCGGAACCAGCGCAAGGCCGAGCGGCTCTCTTTCGCGTACGACGACCTTGAGGCACGGATCGCGGCACTTCGCCGGCAGGAATCCCTGGAAGCGGTCCGCCCGGACCTCGACGGCGGCCGGATCATGGCGCTGTTGGGGCTCAAGCCCGGCCCTGTTGTCGGCCGTGCTTACAAGTTCCTGCTGGAAGAACGGATGGAGCACGGCCCGCTGGATCCCGACGTGGCCGAGTCCAAGCTGCAGGCATGGTGGGCGTCCCAGCCGGAATCCGCCGTCGAACTCACTACCGAGGAGTCTTAAGTGATTGCACCTTCCAACGGCCCCCGTCCGCAGCTGTGGATCCTGCGGCACGGCGAAACCGAATGGTCAAAAAGCGGCCAGTACACCGGCCTCACCGATCTTCCGCTGACCGTGGAGGGCGAGCAGCAGTCCGTGGAGGCCCGCAAGGTGCTCGACGCCGTCGACTTCGATCTGGTGCTGACCTCTCCGCTGCGGCGGGCACGGCGGACAGCGGAACTCGCCGGGTATCCGGGCGCCGAACCGGAGCCGCTGGCGGTCGAGTGGGACTACGGCGAGTACGAGGGGATCAGCTCGGACCTCATCCGCAAAGACAACCCGGAATACCTGATCTGGACCCACGGCGTGCCCAACGGCGAGTCGCTCGACGATGTCGCGGCGCGGGCGGACAAGATCGTGGCCCGCGTGTTGGAATCCGGGTTGGATAATGTGCTGATCGTGGCGCACGGACACTTCGCCAGGATCCTGACCGCCCGGTGGCTCGGGCTTGATGCCCACGATGGCCGGCACTTCGTCCTGGGGACCGCGAAAGTCTGCACGCTGGGCTGGGATAAGAAGACGCCGGCCGTGGTCCGTTGGGGCCTATAAATACGGTTGAGAAAAAACTTTAGGAAAGTTTATGAATGCGGTAGTCAAGCGCTGCATTCATAGTGTATTTTTATTTCTGACCCCAGAGCGATTTGCCGGGGTCACGGCGCGCGTCGCCCGGCCACTCAGCCGGAGCCACGGCAGAACAGAAAAGGAGGTTGGGAAATGATTACTTTGACTAGCGGATGGATGTACACCCTCACCGCAACCCCGGCCTCTGCTGCTGAACCGCGCCCAAATTTCGGACCGACTGCCTCCTGACCCTTCCGCTCCCGGCCTAGCGCCTTTGACCTAGAAACCGGAGCCAGGGCGGTAGCGGGACTTCTCGTGGAGTCCTTGGCAGCGGACTGACGAGGCGGAACCACGCGGTTGCGCAGCATCCCCATAATTCGGAACCCAGCTTCTTGTTGGGGTTTGCGGCGCTCCTGCGTCCAGGGGCCAGCCTTTCGCATTGCGAAATCAATTAATTAGCGCCGGGCAATTCTATGCCCAATTCGGGCCGTTTCGTCCTTAAATAGCGGGGCCCTAATTGTCATGCCCAATTTCTTTTCCATTCCCGCAGCAGTACCCATGAAAGGTCCACCGTGACTATTGCCAGCAGCCGCCCGGCCAGGAGCTCCCCAACGCAGCCGCCCGGCCCGGGCAGCCGTTCTCCACATAGCCGTTTTACAAGCCGGCGTTCCATTGGCCACCGGCAGGAGGTGACAACCATGATGCAGAAACTCCAGGCGGTCCTGCGCTTCAGCCGCAGGCCTGCCCCGCGGCACACGACGCTCTTCAACGGACAACTCCTCGACCAGAAGCGGGAGGACGTATACGTCGCAATGCACCAGTACGGCCTCATCCGCTGAAGGAGGACCTGATGTCCCCCAACGGAACTGATCCGCAAGGAGCCCACGCGGCCACGCGTGCGCTCCCCCGTTTAGCCGTTCCGGTACACATCGGGCTGCGGGCGCACGGCGCAGCACGTCCGCCCGCAGCCGCCCGGTAAGCTCTAGGGCATGCAGGAGACAAAGCCGCCGGAGCACCGCAAACGTGCCCGCCTGGTCATCCCGAGCCGCAGCGACCCGCTGCTGAGGAATTTCACGGAACTCATCGGCGGACCCATGGGCCACCGTTCGGCACCGGGCATCGTCTCCCCCGGATTATTCACCGTGGAACGCGTCCTGATTCTGCTCACCGTCCTGGCAGCCCTCGCCGGGCTCCTCCTCAAGTCCTACTGCCGAAGCAACGGCTGGGAAACGCCCGGCCAGTTCTATGCCACCTGCTACTCGGATTTCCCCGAGCTGTTCAGGAACCGGGGACTCGGCGACGGTGCGTTCCCCTTCGTGACGGAGGGGACCTTCTTCGAATACCCCGTGCTGATGGGGTACATCGCCGGCGCCACCGCGCTGCTGGTACCCGGCGAGGGGGTCACGGACGCACGCATCCTCGGCTATTTCGACGTCAACGCGACCTTGATCGCCGCCGTCTGGATCGTCACTGTGCTGGCCACGGCCCGGATGACGCGCCGCCGGCCCTGGGACGCCGCCATGGTGGCGGTGGCCCCCGGCATAGTCCTGGCCGGCACCGTCAACTGGGACATGTGGGCGGTCGCGCTGCTGGCCGTTGGTATGTACTTCTTCTCCCGGAACAAGCTTGCGCTGGCCGGGATCTTCATCGGCCTGGGCACGGCAACCAAGCTCTACCCCCTGCTGATCCTCGGTGCGGTGCTGCTTCTGGCCCTCCGCACGGGACGCATCCGTGCCTTCCTGGTCACCGCCGGAGCGGCCGCAGCCACCTGGCTTGCCGTGAACCTGCCAGTGGCGGCCCTCGACCCGGCCGGCTGGAAGTACTTCTACCAGTTCACCGAGGAACGCCCCGCCGGCTACAGCTCGCCCTGGTTTGCCTATAACCTCGTGGCCGGCCGCCTCGGCTGGGTTCCGCTGCAGGCCGAAGCGATCAACACCCTCGCCCTGAACCTCTTCCTCGTGGCCTGCATCCTGATCGGCGTGCTGGCCCTCACGGCAGCACGGCGCCCCAGGCTCGCCCAGCTGGTCTTCCTGATCGTCGCGGCCTTCATCCTCACGAACAAGGTGTACTCACCGCAGTTCGTCATCTGGCTCATTCCGCTGCTGGCCCTCGCCCGGCCCAGGTGGCGGGACTTCCTGATCTGGCAGACCTTCGAGGCGCTGCACTGGACCGCCGTCTGGATGTACCTCGGACAGGTGACCAGCGGCGGTGCCACGCAGCACAACATCGACATGCCCTACTACGTCCTGGCCGTCGTCTTCCACATGCTGGCCACCGCCTACCTGATGGCACGCGTGGCCTGGGACATCTGGGACCCACGCTACGACGTGATCCGCCGGCACGACAAGGACGATCCCCATGGCGGCCCCTTCGACCGCGCACCTGACTGGCTGCGGGTGGACCCGGTGCGCCCCTCGGCGTCCCTGGTGCCCTGGCGCAAGGCGCCGGCGGATGCCTGACGTCGCCGTCGTCGGATCGGGACCGAATGGACTCGCCGCGGCGGTGGCGATGGCCCGGGCCGGGCTCAAGGTGCACGTCTACGAGGCGGCCAGCACCCCCGGGGGCGGCCTGCGGACTTCGGAGCTGATGGAACCCGGCCACTTCCACGACGTCTGTTCCGCGGTGCATCCGATGGCTCTCGCCTCGCCCTTCTTCCGTCAGTTCGAGCTGTCCCGCCGGATCCGCCTGGCCGTGCCCGAGGTGTCCTATGGTTCCCCGCTCGACGGCGGACGCGCCGCCGTAGCGTACCGGTCGCTGGAGCGCACGGCCGCCGGGCTGGGGCGCGACGGCGCCGCGTATCACCGGCTGATGGCCCCGCTGGTGCAGCGCGTGGAGGGCATCGCGGAGCTCACGCTCAACCAGCTCTTGCGGCTGCCGCGAGACCCGGGTGCGGCTGCCGTCTTCGGGCTCCGGACCCTGGAACAAGGCTCCCGGATGTGGGGGGCGAGGTTCCGGGAGGAACTGGCGCCCGCCCTGCTCGCCGGGGCCGCGGCGCACACTGTCGCCAGGCTGCCCTCGCTGACGGCGGCCGGGGCCGGACTCATGCTGGGCGCGCTGGGACATGCCGGCGGCTGGCCGATCCCTGAGGGAGGATCGGCGGCGATCGCCCGGGCCATGGTGGCGGACATCGAAGCCCACGGCGGGGTAGTGGAAACAGGGGCGCGGATCGGATCGCTGGCCGAGCTGCCTCCGGTCCGGGCCACCCTGCTGGATGTGGCCCCGCCCGGGCTGCTCCGGCTCGCGGACGGTCGGCTCCCCGCGCGCTACCGCCGGGCACTGGAATCATTCCGCTTCGGGAACGCCGCCTGCAAAGTCGATTTCATCCTGTCCGGACCGGTTCCGTGGGCCGCGCAGGGTCTCGCCGACGCCGGGACCGTCCATGTGGGCGGGACGCGGGCGGAGACGGCTGAAGCGGAGGGCCTCGTGGCCGCCGGCCGACACCCCGGGCGGCCCTACGTCCTGGTTTCCCAACCATCGCGTTTCGACGCGGGGCGGGCCCCGGCCGGACGCCACATCGTGTGGAGCTACTGCCACGTTCCGGCCGGTTCCACGGTGGATATGGGCGAGGCCGTCATAGCCCAGCTGGAGCGCTTCGCACCCGGCTTCCGGGACCTTGTGGTCCGCTACCAGGTGACGACGGCGGCCCGCCTGGCCGACTACAACGAGAACTACGTCGGCGGCGACTTCAGCGCCGGCCTGATGGACCTCCGCGGACTGCTCCGGCGGCCGGTGCTGAGTCCCGTGCCATGGCGGACGCCGCTGCCCGGCGTGTATCTGGCCTCCTCATCCACGCCTCCGGGACCCGGAGTGACCGGCATGCCCGGCCTCCACGCCGCGAGATATGCCTTGAAAGACATATTCGGCCTGCGTGTCCCCGCCCTGGGAATCTGACCCGCAGAGCCGGTCAGGCCACGGCCGGGCTCAGCGGCTGAACGGAGGAGAGCCGGCCGTCACGCATGCTCGCCACGGCATCGGTCAGTGGGACGAATCCGGTGTCGTGTGTGACCATCACGGTCGCCACCCGGAACTCATCCGTGACCCGGCGCAGCAGCCGCACGATCGCCTCGCTGCGTTCGTGGTCCAGTGCCGCCGTGGGCTCGTCCACCAGCAGCACCGAAGGCCTGCCCATGAGCGCACGCGCGATGTTGACCCGCTGGCGCTGGCCTCCGGACAACTGGTGGGGCCGTTTGTCCACGGCCATCCCCAGGCCGACGAGTTCCAGAAGGGCGGTGGCGTGCGCGGCCGCCTGCCGGGCCGGCTTTCCGCGGAGATGGTCGCTGATGACGAGCTGTTCCCGTGCGGTCAGGGAGGGCAGGAGATTCGGCTGCTGGAAGACGACACCGATCTTTTCCCGGCGCAGCGAGGTGCGGTCCGCATCGGAGAGCCCGCCGGCGTCGGTTCCGTCGATGAGGAGCAGCCCCGCAGTGGGTCTGACAAGGGTTGCGGCGACGGCCAGCAGGGAAGATTTTCCGGAACCCGAGGGACCTACGAGGGACAGGAACTCCCCCGGACTGACCCTGAGGTTGACCCCGTCGAGAGCCTTGAGGGTGCCGTCTCCGTCGCGGTACTCGAGCGTGACGTCGACCAGGTTGAGTGCGGTTTTCATTGTGTATACCTTCCAGGGAATGTTTAGGGGAGTGGCCGGACGGCCTAGTTGCCGCCGAGGGCAAGGAGCGGATCAACCCGCGTGATGCTGCGTACTGCCAGGGCCGCCCCGGCCAGTCCCAGCAGCACGATGCCGGCGATCGGCAGGAGCGTGGTCTGCGGGGTCACGAGGAACGGCGCTGCCTGTGCGGCAAGGAATCCGCCGAGCGCTCCCATGCCTCCGCCTGCCGCGGCACCGGCGAGCAGCACGAATACGGCCTGGATCATGGCGTCCCGGAGGATATAGCCGGAGGAACCGCCCAGGGCTTTCAGTACGGCAATGTCACGGGTCCGCTGCACGGTCCAGACCGTCAGGAAGGCCACGATCACAAGCGCAGAGATGCCATAGAGGAACACCTGCATGAGGATCAGGGAACCGTTCTCGCTCTTATAGGAGCCGAGGCCCTGGAATGATCCCTCACGGCTGGCACTGACTGTCCCGGCCGCCGTATTGGCACCGTCGACGTCGACCGTCGCGCCGGCGTCGAAGCTGACGGCGATGACCGTTGCGGCGGCGTCGCTGCCGGTGATGTGGGCCAGCTTCCGCCAGTCGCCCAGGGTGGTCCAGATAACGCCGGTGTGGGAGTACCACTGGTCCGGAACGATGGCGGAGACGGTCAGTTCGGAGCCGCCCACGGCGGTCTGGCTGCCGACGGAGAGGTCGAGGTCCCTGGCCAGGCTTGCACCGACCGCGACGGTTCCCTCGGTGAGCGGTGCCGGCGCGATTCCGGCGGTGCCGCTGCCGGTTCCCTCGGTTCCGAAGACGGCTACGTTGGCGGTGCCGGCAGGGACACCGCCTGCGCCCAACGACTGGAGCCGGCCCTGGCTGATGCCCAGCAGCTCGGCGCCGGCGACGCCGTCGCGGGCGGCCCAGCCGGCCGCCTGGCCCCGGGTGACCTCGGATTCGGTAAACGATGCCGTGGCGCTGCTTCCGGCCGGGGCGCCGAAGACGATCTGTTCCGCGGGGAGTGCGGCGATGGCCGACGTCGACTGGTTGCCCAGGCCGGCCGTGAGCCCGGAGAGGAGGACGAGCAGCAGGGTGATGAGGGCGACTACCGCGCCCATCAGAAAAAAGCGTCCTTTGGCGAAGCGGATGTCGCGGAGAGCGAGAAACATGGGGGTCCTTTTCGAGGGGTTTGTTGCCTTGCCTCAAGCCTCTCGCTGCCGGCCGGATCCGGCATCGGACGGGCGGTTGAGGCTCCGCAGCGGAAGGGATGGTCCGCCGGTCAACCAAAAGGTTGATAGTCGCTGTGGGGCGCCGTTTTTCGCCGGAACGGCCCCTGCCCGGCGCTACGCTGAAGCTATGGACGGCAAAACTGGGAGTGTGGACGCAGCGGCTACCGGGGGGTCCGTTGAACCTACCGGAGCCTCCGTGATCCTGCGGGTCCTTCGGGTGAGCCTCCACGTGGGCTTCGCGGTGCTGCTCCTCGTGGCGCTGGTCCGGCTGCTCGGCGCCGGACTTGGGGGAGTGGAGTGGCTGACGCTGGGCCTCGCCCTGGTTCTGGCCGCCGTCTATCTGCTCGGGACGGTGCTGGAGAAGAGCCACTTCACGGATCCGTCGCGCTTCGATCCGCGGCCGTATTCACTGTGGTGGCTGACTGCGGTTTGTCTCCTCTGGCTGCTGCTGATCTGGGCCAGCGCCGACTTCGTCTGGCTGGCCTTTCCGCTCTTCTTCCTGCAGCTGCACGTCCTGCCGCGGCGGCTGGCACTGCCGGCCATTGCCCTCAGCACGGTCCTGCTGATCATTGCGCTGTGGTTCCACAACCGGGGAGCGGACGGGAACGCCCTGCAGCTGCCGATGGTGCTGGGACCGGCGTTCGGGGCGGCGTTCGCCGTCGTCACCGGGTTCGCGTACCGGGCGCTGTACCTTGAGGCGGAAAACCAGCGGCTCGCCGCCGAAGAGCTGCGCCGGACCCGCGCGGAACTCGCCCAGAGCCAGCACGACGCCGGAACCCTCGCCGAGCGGTCCCGGCTGGCCCGCGAAATCCACGACACCCTCGCCCAGGGGTTCGCCAGCATTCTGCTGATGGGCCGCTCGGCCGAGAAGGCCCTGGAGAACGGCGACACCGTGACGGCCCGGGACCGGCTCCGTACCGTCCGGGAGACCGCCTCCGCCAATCTGGCCGAGGCCCGCAGCTTCGTCCGCGGGCTGCAGTCCCCCGCCCTGGCGGAAACCTCCCTCGTGAACAGCCTCCGCCGGCTCTGCGCAAAGACCGAAACCGAGGCCGCCGCCCGCGGCGCCGGGATCCGCTGCCGCTTCGACCTTGAGGGGACTCCCGTGCAACTCCCCCACCCGTACCAGGCCACCCTGCTCCGCGCGGCGCAGGCAAGTCTCGCGAACGTGTGGGTCCACGCTGGCGCGAACACCGCCGTCGTGACCCTGTCCTTCCTGGGCAGCGAAGTGGCCATGGACATTTACGACGACGGCGCCGGCTTCGATCCGGCCGCTCCCCGGGACCCGGCCGGGCGCACGGACGGCTCCGGCTACGGATTAACGTCCCTGCGCGAGCGGGTGGCCGCACTGTCCGGCAGCCTGGAAATCGAGTCCGCACCCGGTGAAGGAACCGTGGTGGCCATCCGGCTGCCGCTCGAGGCCGGGGCGGCCGCCGCCCGGCCATGCGCGGGCGAGGAAGAACCATGAACGACATCCGCGTGCTGCTCGTCGACGACCACCCCGTGGTGCGGGCCGGGCTGAGGGCCATGCTGGGCGATTTCGCGGGCATCACGGTGGCCGCGGAAGCCGCCGACGGCGGTGCAGCGCTGGCCGCGCTGAGCAGGCTCCGCAGCCTGGGCGAGCCGGTCGACGTCGTGCTGATGGACCTCCAGATGGGCGCGGGGATGGACGGGGTCACGGCAACCGGCAAGATCAGGGCCGGCCAGGCGGGGCAGCCGGCGCCGCCGGTGCTGATCCTCACCACCTTCGACTCCGACGCCGACATCCTCGCCGCGGTGGAGGCCGGCGCGAGCGGCTACATGCTCAAGGACGCGCCGCCGGAGCAGATCCGCCAGGCGGTGCTCGCCGCGGCAGCAGGGCAGACGGCGCTGGCCCCCGAGGTGGCCGCGCGGCTGATGGGCAGGATCCGGAATCCCGAACCCGTGCTCTCCGGCCGGGAAATCCAGCTGCTGGAACTGCTCGCCACCGGCCTGGGCAACCGGGCCATCGCCAAACAGTTGTTCATTTCCGAGGCAACGGTCAAGACGCACCTGGTGCATATTTACGGCAAGCTCGGCGTGGACAACCGCACGGCGGCCATCGCGGTGGCGGCCCAGCGCAGGATCATCCGGCGATTCTGAGCCGGGTCCGGTCCGTTTCCACTGCGCTCCTTCCCGGTTGCCCGCGCCGGGACGGCCCGCCGGCCCGGGCAGGCATCGTGTGACTCGAGCAATGCCGGCCGCCAGGTGCATAATAGCGCGGTGGGGAACTCATCGAAACTTTCAATTGTCCTTGTCGGTCTCATTCTCGGCGCCTCGCTGGCGGGCTGCGACGACGGCCGCACCGGCGCGCGGGATGCCGCCAAGCAGCTTGCGTCCGCCGTGGCCGCGCTCGACGTAGGCTCCGTTGTCTTCGACGGCAAGGATTCCGCGGCGGCCAACGGCCAGCTCAACGCGGTGTTCAAGGCCCTGGCACCGGACAAGCCGTCGGTGGAGGCGGGTGAGCCGACGCTGCAGCAGGACACCGCAACGGTGCCGCTGAACTACAGTTGGAATGTGGGCCCGGAAGAGTGGAAATACACGGTGTCCGCGCAGCTGAAGAAGTCCGGCGACAAATGGCTCACCGTCTGGAATCCGGCCATGCTGGTGCCCGGGCTGGCGGACGGGGACATTCTCAGCCTGTCGGCGGAGTCGCCGCAACGGGCTGCCATCCTCGGCGCCGGGGACGTCCCGCTGGTCACGTACCGGCCGGTGGTCAACGTCGGAATCGACAAGCCGCAGCTCGCCGGGGCCGACGCCGCGGAGCCGGCCACTAAGCTCGCCCAGCTGGTGGGAATCGACCCGGCCGCCTATGCGCAGCAGGTGAAGGCATCCGGACCGGAGGCGTTTGTACCGGCCATCACCCTGCGGGCGGACGGCCGCACCATCACCGACGCGCAGCTTGCGGCGATTCCCGGCGCCCGGGCCATCCCTGATTCGCTTCCGCTGGCCCCCACCCGCACCTTCGCGCGGGCCCTGCTGGGCACTGCCGCCGCAGCCAGTGCGGAGCAGATCCAAAAGTCCGACGGAGCGCTGAAACCCGGAGACACCACCGGCACCGGCGGACTCCAGCAGCAATATGATGCCCAGCTGCGTGGCACCGACTCCACCGTGATCCGGGCCCAGAAAGCGGGGCTCACCGCCGAAGAGCTGAGGGCGACTCCGGATCCGCGCAGGATCCTGTTCCAGGTCCAGGGGAAGCCGGGGACCCCGCTGCAGACCACCCTGGACCTGAACCTCCAGCAGCTCGCCGAGGACATCCTCGGGAAGGTCGGCCCGGCATCGGCGATCGTGGCGCTCCGCCCGTCCACGGGCGCCGTCCTCGCCGCGGCCTCCGGTCCCGGCAGTAACGGCTACGACACCGCCATGCTGGGCCAGTACGCCCCCGGCTCGATCTTCAAGATCGTGGACTCGCTGGCCATGCTCCGCAACGGCATGACCCCGGACTCCCAGGTTGAATGCCCCGCGAGCCTCACCGTGGACGGCCGGACCTTCAAAAACGCCGAGGGCTACCCCGCCGCCTCGCTGGGTTCCGTGAGCCTGCGCGATGCCTTCGCCCACTCCTGCAACACCGCCTTCATCAACGCCCGGGGCGGCGTCAGCCAGGCGCAGCTGGAAAGCGCCGCCACATCACTGGGTGTCGCCGTCGAGGCCCCTGCGTTGGGTGCAGGCGCGTTCCTGGGCTCCGTCCCCGGCGAAGCGGAAGGCACCGAACATGCCGCCTCCATGATCGGCCAGGGAAAGGTGCTGGTGTCCCCGCTGTCCGCCGCCGTCATGGCCGGTTCGGTCGCCAAGGGCGCCCCCGTCGCGCCACTGCTGGTGCTGAATCCGAATGCTGGAACCCCCGGCCCGGCAGCCGCGACGACGCCGTCCCCAACCGCGACCGCGGGTGTCGCCGCGCCGGCGGTGTCCCCTGAGCCCCCGGCGAAGATCTCCGGCACCCCGGTAACTGCAGCGGAGGCCGCCGCCCTGGCGGACATGATGCGCGCCGTGGTGACCTCGGGCCATACCGGTTTCCTGGCCTCCGTTCCGGGCGCACCCGTGGGCGCCAAGACCGGCACGGCCGAATTCGGCAAGGACAACCCGCCCAAGACCCACGCCTGGATCGTGGCCGTGCACGGAGACCTCGCCGTCGCCGTGTTCGTGGAGGACGGCGGCCTCGGCGCCACCACCTCCGGGCCGCTGCTCAAGGAGTTCCTGACCGCCGCCGGCTGACCCCTTTGGCGGACGCTCCCTCCCCTGGGGTGAGGGAGCGTCCGCCTAGGGGTTGCGAGGTGGGGGAGCGTCTCAGGCGGCGAAACCGTCCGCGATGTCCAGGACCTCGTCGAGAATGGCGAGTCCGGCCCGGGTGTCCTGCACGCTGGTGTTGCAGGGCGGGACCACATGGATGCGGTTGAAGTTGGCGAACGGCAACAGGCCGCGGGACTTGCAGGCCGCCACGAGCTGGTTCATTTCCGGACTCGAGCTGCCGTACGGAGCCAACGGCTCGCGCGTCGCGCGATCCTTGACCAGCTCGATGGCCCAGAAAACACCCGTGCCGCGCACTTCGCCGACCGAGCGGTGGTTTTCGGCAAAGCCGGCGAGGGCCGGGCCGATCACGGTCTCGCCGAGGAACGCCGCGTGTTCCACGATCTGCTCGTCCGCCATGGCGTTGATGGTGGCGACCGCGGCTGCTGTCGCGAGCGGATGGCCGGAGTACGTCAGGCCGCCCGGGTAGACCCGCTTCCCGAAAGTTGCCGCGATCTCGGGGCTGATGGCAACACCGCCCAGCGGCACGTAGCCGGAATTCACGCCCTTGGCGAAGGTCAGCAGGTCCGGGACAACGTCGAAGTGCTCCACGGCGAACCACTTTCCGGTCCGGCCGAAGCCCGCCATCACCTCGTCGGCGATGAGCACGATGCCGTGCCGGGTGCACAGGTCACGGACGCCCTGCAGGTAGCCCGGCGGGGGCATATAGATCCCGGCGGTCCCGGGAATCGATTCCAGGATCAGTGCCGCGATGGTGGACGGGCCTTCGAAGCTGATCAGCTGCTCCAGGTGCTCGAGCGCCCGCTGGCTTTCCTCCTCCTGCGTCGTGGAGTGGAAGGCCGTGCGGTACAGGTACGGGGGGAAGAAACGGACGGCACCGGCGCTGCCGTTGTCGCTGGCCCAGCGGCGCGGGTCGCCTGTGAGGTTGACGGCCAGCTGCGTCCCGCCATGGTAGGAGCGGTAGGCCGAGAGGACCTTGTGCCGTCCGGTGTGCAGCCGCGCCATGCGGACGGCGTGCTCGTTGGCGTCGGCGCCGCCGTTGGTGAAGAAGATCTTGTCCAGCTCACCCGGTGTGCGTTCGGCAATCAGGCGAGCGGCCTCCGAACGGGCGTCGTTGACGTAGCTCGGTGCGATGGTGCAGAGCTTGGCGGCCTGGGCCGCGATGGCGGAAACGACGACGGGGTGCTGGTGGCCGATGTTCGTGTTGACCAGCTGGGAGGAGAAGTCGAGGTACTTGTTGCCGTCGCCGTCCCAGACGTGCGATCCCTCGGCCGCCGTGATGACCATCGGATCAAGGAGGTCCTGGGCGGACCAGGAGTGGAAGACGTGCTTGCGGTCCAGCTCGTAGGCGCGGCGGGCGCCGTCGGAGGCCCCCTGCTGCGGCAGTGCTTCGTTTTCAAGGGTGGAAGTCATGTCGGCTGCCTTTCGGATGCGTGCGGCTCAGGCGTTCTGCGGGAAGCCGAGGTTGATGCCGCCATGGCTAGGATCCAGCCAGCGGGAGGTGACGGCTTTGCCGCGGGTGAAGAAACCGACGCCCTCGGTGCCGTGGGCGTGGGTATCCCCGAACAGCGAGTTCTTCCAGCCGCCGAACGAATAGTAGGCCATGGGAACCGGCACCGGGACGTTGATGCCCACCATGCCAACCTCCACTTCGTTCTCAAAGCGCCGGGCCGCACCGCCGTCGTTGGTGAAGATCGCGGTGCCGTTGCCGTAGGGGTTGGCGTTGATCATCGCGAGTGCCTCGTCGTAGCTGTCCACCCGGAGGACGGAGAGGACGGGGCCGAAGATCTCATCGGTGTAGATGGACATGTCCGTGGTGACGTGGTCGAAGAGTGTGGGGCCAACGAAGAAGCCGTCGCCTTCCGCATCCGGGGCGATGGATCGGCCGTCGACGACGAGGCCGGCACCGGCCGCTTCGCCGGCGTCGATGTAGCCTGCGACCTTGTCCCGGTGCGCGGCGGTGACAAGCGGACCCATGTCGCAGCCGCGCAGGCCGTCGCCGGTGCGCAGCGTTGCAGCCCGCTGGGCGATTTTGGCCACCAGCTCATCGCCGATGCCGCCGACGGCGAGCAGTGCCGAAATGGCCATGCATCGTTCGCCGGCGGAGCCGAAGCCTGCGTTGATAGCGGCGTCGGCGGCGAGGTCGAGGTCGGCGTCGGGCAGGACGATCATGTGGTTCTTGGCTCCGCCGAGGGCCTGGACCCGCTTGCCGTTGGCCGTGGCCGTCTGGAACACGTATTTGGCGATCGGTGTGGAGCCGACGAAGGAGACGGCCTTGATGTCCGGGTGGGTCAGGAGGGCGTCGACGGCCACCTTGTCGCCGTGCAGGACGTTGAAGACACCGTCCGGCAGTCCGGCTTCCTTCCAGAGTTCCGCCATCCAGTTGACCGCCGTCGGATCCTTTTCGCTCGGCTTGATCACCACGGTGTTGCCGGCGGCGATGGCGAGGGGGAAGAACCACATGGGCACCATGGCGGGGAAATTGAACGGGCTGATGATTGCGACCGGGCCGAGCGCCTGCCGGATCGAGTGGACGTCGACGCTGGTGGACGCGTTCTCGGTGTAGCTGCCCTTGAGCAGGTGCGGGATGCCGCAGGCGAATTCCACGACCTCCTGCCCGCGGGTCACTTCGCCGAGTGCATCGTCGAGGACCTTGCCGTGCTCGGAGGTGATGATTGCGGCGAGCTCGCCTTTGCGGGCATTGAGCAGCTCGCGGAAGGCGAACAGGACCTGGGTCCGGCGGGCAATGGAGGTGTCACGCCAGGCGGGGAACGCGGCCTTGGCGGCGGCGATGGCAGCGTGGGCCTCTTCCCTGGTCGCCAGTGCAACTTCGCCGGTCACCTTGCCTGTGGCCGGGTTGGTGACGGCCGCCGTCCGGCCGCCGGCCGGGACGTAGCTTCCGTTGATCCAGTGCTCGATGGTGTTCAAGGATTCTCCTTATGCGTTACTCGGGTGCGTTGCATCCAGTGTTTCCGCCGCAGGCCGACGCCATAAGGGGCCATGTGTAAAGAATTTCGGCACGGGGTTTACACTTTGTAAATGCTGCCCACCGTCCGCTCGATCCTTGACCTGCCCGTGCTCCGCGAGGCGGCTCCGCTCCTGCTCGGCGGCACCGGCGCGCTGGACAACCCGGTGCGCTGGGTCCATGTGAGCGAAGTGCTCGATCTTTCCGGACTGCTGTCCGGCGGGGAGCTGGTGCTCACCACGGGCCTGGAGCTGGAAAAGGAACCCGGCCTGACGGCGTCGTTCATCAGATCCCTCGAGCAGGCGGGAGCTTCCGGCCTGCTGGTGGAACTCATCGGAAACCGGAAGCTCGGCCTGGACGCCCTGCGGACGGCCGCGCTGGGCACGGCCCTGCCCGTGATCGTGGTGGAACAGCGGGTGCGGTTCGTGCAGATCACTGAGATCGTGCACCGGATGATCGTTGCCGAACAGCTGGAACGGGTGGAACGCGCCCGTGACGTCCACGAGGCCTTCACGGTGCTGAGCCTGGAAAGCGCGGGGACGCAGCAGGTCGTGGAGCAGGCGTCCGCCATGATCGGTGCGCCCGTTGTCCTGGAGGACCTCTCCCACCTTGTGCTGGCGTACTCGGCCCGGCAGCTCCAAACAACCGAGCTGCTCAACGACTGGGAGCGGCGGTCGCGCACCACGCGGTCACCTTCCGGGACGTCCCGGACCGGCCCCGAGGACTGGCTCCAGACGCCGGTCGGCGTGCGGGGCAACCTCTGGGGCAGGCTGGTGGTTCCGGTGCCGCTTGACGACGACGAGGCGGCGGCCATGGTGCTGGAACGCGCTGCGCAAACACTGGCTATCAACCGGCTGGCGGAACGGGACCGGCGCGAGCTGAGCCACCAGGCGCAAGCCGGGCTCCTCAATGCCCTGCGCCAGCCCCGGGGCCTGGGAGAGGACGAGGCGCAGGCCAGGGCCGCTGCCTTGGGGCTCAGGCGGGCGCCGTACTACGTGCCGCTAGTGTTCCGGAGCCACGCAACAGCCGGGGATCCCTCGCGGCAGGCGGCGTCGGGTGAGGATCCGCTGGCCGGGCAGCAGGAAGAGCGCGCGCTGCTGGACCAGCTCTCGCGGGCGCTCAAATCCGTTTCGGGCAGCGCCCTGACCGCGAGTATCCGGTCCGGCTCGGTCGGCATGATCCTGGCCATCCCCGCGAAGCAACTCGAGGATCCGACGCTGCAGCGCCTCGCCGACGCCCTCAAGAGCACCGGCGCACCTGCCGGGCAGCCCGGCAGGCAGACGGAAGTGGAGTGGAGCATCGGCGTCGGTCACCTCCGGGGTTCCCTGCTGGAAGCGGCCGCGGGCATCGATGAGGCCTCCCACGTCGCCGAAACAGCCGCGACCCTGCGGGAAGGCCGGAAATCGTTCTACCGGGCCACCGACGTCCGCCTCCGGGGTCTGCTGGCCCTGCTCCGAAAGGACCCGCGCGTCCAGCAGTTCGTGGAATCCGAGCTCGAGGGCGTCCTGGCGGCCGACGCCCGGGGCGGGGGAGGGTACGTGGAGCTGCTCGGCCAGTACCTTGACTCGGGAGGCAACAAGGCGGCCCTGGCCAGGGACGGCTTCCTCAGCCGGCCGACGCTGTATGCGCGGCTGGCCCGGCTGGAAGAAGTCCTTGGCGTGGATCTTGGCGACGCAGAGTCGCGGACCTCGCTGCACGTCGCCCTCCTGTTGCATCGGCTCCGGGCCCTGTGACCGAGGGGATTGCGGCCGGGCCCCGGCAGGATGCGAACATTGACGAATGGCGAAGCCCTTCACACTGACCCAGCTGCGGTATTTTTCGGTGGTGGCGGAGCTCGAAAACATGACGGCGGCGGCCGGGCGGTTGCTGGTGACCCAGTCCACCCTGTCCACGGCGATGGCCCAGCTTGAAGCCAGCCTGTCCACCCAGCTGTTCGTGCGGCTCAGGACACGCGGCCTGCGGCTGACCCCCTCCGGCAGGCAACTGGCCCAGGACATCAAGGTCCTTCTGGAACACGCAGATTCCCTGTATGAATCGGCGCGGGGGCTGGCGACCAGCCTGGTGGGCGAGCTCAAGGTGGGCGTCTTTTCCCCGTTGGCGCCGTTCCGGCTGCCGGCAATCCTGCAGACCTTCGAAGTCCAGCATCCGGGTGTGGAGGTATCTTTCCTCGAAGCTGATCTGGCGAGCCTGCAGGCTGCTCTTCTCGAGGGGCAGTGTGATGTGGCGCTGATGTACGACCTCGGCCTTGGCCGGGGATTCACGCGCACGGTGCTTGAGCGGGTTCCGCCGCATGTACTGGTCCATGCTGAACACCCGGCGGCGTCACGGCCCGAGCGGAGCATCGCGCTGAGGGATCTCGAAGGCGAGCCCTCCGTGGTGCTGGATCTCCCGCACAGCCGGGAATACTATGAGCAGCTGTACGCAATCGCCGGAGTGGTGCCCAACGTCCGGCACCGCTTTGCCGGCTATGAAACGGTCCGCTCGTTTGTCGCGAAAGGGCACGGCTACGCCATGCTGAACCAACGGCTGCACAGCGACCTGACGTATTCCGGCGGGAGGGTGGTGGCCCTGACCCTGACGGACGATTTCCCGCCGATCGAGGTGATGCTGGTCCGGCCGGAGGGTGTGCAACCCACCCGCAGGGCCCTCGCTTTTGAGGAGACGTGCATCCGCCTCTACGGGGCTGGCCGGCACTAGCGTCGGGTCCTCCGGGGCTCACCGGGTACCGTGGACGGAAGAATCCCGGGCATTTTGGTATCGATAAAAACGATCGGTTCCGCAAAAACTATCAATTGGACAGATGTGAACCTGATCACACACAGTTGGTGAAGTGCGGCGGTGACGGCGAGAGCCGAGAGGCAATATCCCGCGCAATGACAGCCCTTCGCCGCGTCCCGACGCGCAAAAACCATGTTGATCAAAGGAGATTCAATGGTTCCGAATCACGCCCAAAGTGTCCGGGGCATGTCCGGTCAGTGGTATGCCGGCAACATTGCGGCAACATCAGCAGAATTCATTTCCCAGGCCCGTAACACGGCAAGGGACATCGGAAACACGGCGCCTCTAGCGTGGCTGTCATGACCACCAACGACCTCAAGGACCAACCGGAGTCCGCTTCCGAGACCACCCTGCCCGCCCCCGCCGTGGACAAAGATGCTTCCCCGTCCGGACCCCTCGGCATCACCAAGATGCAGAAGCGGGTCCTGGCAGGCGGCAGCATCGGCCAGTTCATCGAGTTCTACGACTTCACCCTCTACGGCCTCACCGCCGTCATCTTCGCGCAGATGTTTTTCCCCGGCAGCAACCCCGTCACGGCGATGCTGGCCACCTTCGCCACCTTCGGCGTCGCCTTCGTCGTGCGCCCCATCGGCGGACTGTTCTTCGGTGCACTCGGTGACCGGATCGGCCGGCGCAAGGTCCTGACCATCACGCTAATCGCCATCGGCGGTGCGACCGCGCTCATGGGGCTGCTCCCGACGTACGGCCAGATCGGTGCCTGGGCACCGGTGCTGCTTGTCCTTTGCCGACTCATCCAGGGCTTCTCGGCCGGCGGCGAATCCGTGGGGGCGCCGTCGTTCGTGTTCGAGCACGCCCCCGTCAGCCGTCGAGGGTTCTGGCTCAACATCACCATCGCGGCCACCGCGCTGCCCTCGGTGGTCGCCGGCACCATGATCCTGATCCTGAGCCAGTCCATGTCCAACGAATCCTTCATGGCGTGGGGCTGGCGCCTGCCGTTCCTGCTGGCCCTCCCGCTCGCCCTCTTCGGCGTCTGGATCCGCAGCAAGACGGTGGAAAGCGACGCGTTCAATGAGGCCAAAGCGGCCCGGCCCAAGGAATTCAGTCCGGTCCGGGAGGCCTTCCGCGAAAACCGGCTCCGCATGGTGCAGGTCATCTTCGTTATGGGCCTCACCGCCATGGGCTTCTACTTCCTCTCGGCATACTTCGTGTCCTACGTCCAGACCACCGGCCACCTGAGCCGCGAGCAGTCACTCCTGGCCAACGCCGCAGCCCTGGCCCTCTACGCCGTTTTGCTTCCCATCGGCGGCCGGCTCAGTGACCGCTTTGGCCGCAAGCCGATGCTCATTGCAGGTTCGGCCGCCCTTGCCCTCTTCTCCGTGCCGAGCTTCATGCTCGTGACAAGCGGCAGCCTTCCCCTCGCGCTGCTGGGTCAGGCGCTCTTCGTCGTCGCCCTGTGCATCTACGGCGGCGGCTGCTACACCTTCTTCGTTGAAATCTTCTCCACCAAGACCCGCTTCACGTCGGCGGCGATCAGCTACAACGGCGCCTACGCACTGTTCGGCGGCACTGCACCGTTTATCGGCACGGCCCTTGTCGGCGGCACCGGAGTGCCGCACGCCCCCGGGTTCTACATGGCCGCCGCCGCCGTCGTTGTGCTCCTCCTGGTGCTGTTCACCAAGGTTCCGGAGACGCGCGGCCGCATGGGCTGAGCCGGCCGCCCTCTTCCTCTTTTCCGCTAAGTACCAAAGGACTCCCCATGAACTCAGCAGCTTTCCTCAACGACTTCCACCATGTGGCCACCATCGGTGCCACCGCCAACGACGGCGTCGACCGCCAGGCCGCCACCGCGGAGGACGCGCACACCCGCGACTGGTTTGCCGCCTGGGTGCGCGACGCCGGCTGGGAACTGCGGGTGGATGGAATCGGCAACATGTTCGGGCTCCTCGAGTGGGCGCCGGGAGCACCGTATGTGCTGATCGGCTCGCACCTGGACAGCCAGCCGCTGGGCGGGCGTTTCGACGGCGCCTACGGTGTCATCGCCGCGCTGCATGCGGCGCGGCGGCTGGACGCCGAGGTTGCGGAGCGCGGCTCTGCGCCCCGGTTCAACCTGGCGGTGGTGAACTGGTTCAACGAGGAGGGCGGCCGGTTCGCACCGAGCATCATGGGCAGTTCGGTGTTTGCGGGACTCCTGCAGCGGGAACAGATGCTCGATGTGGCGGATCTTAAGGGCACTACGGTCCGCGAGGCGCTGGACGGCATCGGTTACCTCGGCACGGCCGAGGGCCCCGAGGTCGCAGGCTACGCGGAAATCCATATCGAGCAGGGCCGGATCCTGGAGCGGGAAGAGATCGCCATTGGCCTGGTGGACAGCAGTTGGTACACCCAGAAGCTGGACATTGAGGTGTTGGGCGAACAGTCGCATACCGGGGCGACGGCCATGGCCGACCGGCACGACGCCCTGGTGGCGGCGTCCAAGATCATTCTCATGGTGCACGATGTCACGAAGGACTTCGCGGACGAGGCCCTGGTTTCGTCGGTGGGGCAGTTGACCCTGGAGCCGAACTCGCCGATCGTGGTGGCGCGCAGGGTGCACCTCGTGGCGGACCTCCGCTCCGGCGACCCGGACATCGTCAAGGCGGCGCGCGCCAAGCTCATCGGGGACATCGACGTGCTGGCGCGTGAGCACGACATCAAGGTCAACGTGAAGGACTTCGACATCCGCCCGATCCGCCGATTCCCCGAAGAAGGCCTGGAACTGGCGGACAAAGTCGCGGCTGACCTGGGCCTCTCCTCCCGCCGGATCCAGACCATGGCCGGCCATGACTCCGTTGCCATGAACACCGTGGCGCCGTCAGTCATGCTGTTCATCCCCAGCGTGGACGGCGTATCGCACTGCGAACGCGAATTCACCACCGACGCCGACATGGTCACCGGGGTGGACATGCTCACCGGTGTGGCCCGGGAGCTCGTAGCCGGTGCCCTGGCCGACGCTCCTTCCCTGCCGGCAGCGGCCCTGGCATGACGGAGCTGCACTACCTCGACGCAGCCTCGGCGCTGCGGCTCTTCCGCTCGCGGGAGCTCTCGCCCGTTGAGCTCCTGGACGCGGTGATCGCCCGGACTGAGGACGTCAACGGGGGCATCAACGCCTTTACCGAAACCCTGTTTGAGGAAGCGATGCCGGCTGCCCGGCAGGCAGCTGCCAGTTATGCCCGCGGCCGGGACCTGACACCCCTCCTGGGGCTTCCGGTCGCCGCGAAGGAGAAGCACGGGCTCAAGGGGCGGACCCTTTCGCAGGGACTCGTGGCCCGCAAGGGCGATCTGGCACAGGAGGACCATCCCGTGATCGACCGGATCCGGCGTGCCGGCGGAATTATCCACGCGCGGACCACCACGCCGGAATACAGCTGCGCCACGGTGACCCACAGCCCGCTGTGGGGTGTCACGCGCAACCCCTGGAACCGGCAGTATTCCCCGGGCGGCTCCTCAGGGGGGTCGGCGGCGGCGCTGGCCGCCGGGCTGGCGCCGCTCGCCACGGCCTCCGACATCGCCGGCTCCACCAGGCTGCCGGCGTCGTTCACCGGAACTGTCGGCTACAAGGCACCTTACGGAAGGATTCCGGGCCAGGCGCCGCTCTCCGCGGACCACTACCGCGGGGACGGCCCGATGGCGCGGACAGTGGCGGACGCTGCCCTGCTGGCGAACGTGATGGCGGGCCGGCATCCGGGCGACCACACGTCGCTCGCCGGGAGTCAGGCGCTGTCCGTCCGGCCGGGTGCCGACGCCGCCTCGTCGGTTGCCGGCCTGCGGATCGCGCTGTGCATCCGGCTGGGGAACTATCCCGTGGCCGCGGATGTGGAGGCCAATACGCGCGCCGTGGCCTCCGCCCTCCGTGCTGCCGGAGCGGTGGTGGAGGAGATCGAACTGCCCTGGACCACCGAGGACATCGGCCGGACGATGTTCACCCATTTTGGTTACCTCTTGGGCCCGGCCATGGAGGACGAGACCGAAGGCTCAACGGAACTCCTGGCCGGGTACACCCGGCAGTTCATGGCGGACGCAGGCAAGGCCGCCGCGGAGAACCGCTACATCGACGGCATCCGGGCGGAAACCCGCATCCAGGCCGAGCTTTCCGCTGCGATGTCCGGCTTCGACGCCCTGGTCTGCCCCGCCTCCGCGGTGGCCGCGCTGGAGGCGGACGGCATGTACCTTGACGGGATCGATGCCGGCGGCGTTCGGCTCGAGCACTACTGGCAGGGCCACATGACGGCACCGTTCAACATCAACAACCGGTGCCCGGTCCTGGCGGTGCCGAGCGGCATGGCCGACTGCGGGATCCCCACGGGTGTGCAAATCGTGGGCCATCCCTTCGATGACGCGACGGTCTTTACAGTCGGTGCTGCCGTCGAGGCGGTACGGCCGTGGGCGGCACGCCGGCCGGATCTTCTGGCGATGAGCTAGCGGCCGGGCCGGCCGTACCGCCGCCCGCGGCCGGGCTGCCGGGCCGTGGGAGGATGGAAACGTGGCTCACATTGACATTTCCAGCATCGACTACTTCCTTTCCGACGGCACCCAGCTCCTCAACGGCGTGAGCTTCAAGGTCCCGGACGGCACCAAAACAGCGCTGATCGGACCCAACGGAACCGGCAAGACGACGCTCTTCCGGATCATCTCCGGCGACCTCATCGCGGACGAAGGCGTGATCGGCCGCTCCGGCAACATGGGCATCATGCGCCAGTTCGTCGGCCAGGTCCGGGATGATTCCACCGTCCGTGACCTGCTGGTCTCGGCCGCGCCGCCGGCGCTGGCCGCCGCCGCCCGCACGGTGGATGAGGCCGAGCTGGCCATGATGGAGCACGACGACGAGCCCACCCAGATGGCCTATGCCCAGGCGATCGTGGACTGGGGAGACGCCGGCGGCTACGACGTCGAGACCGTCTGGGACGAGGTCTGCATGGCCGCGCTGGGCCTGCCCTTCGACCGCGCGCAGCACCGCCCGGCGTCGAGCCTTTCCGGCGGCGAGCAGAAGCGGCTGGTGCTCGAGGCGCTCTTCGCGGGCCCCGACGAGCTGCTGCTCCTCGATGAGCCGGACAACTACCTCGACGTGCCCGGCAAACGCTGGCTCGAGGCCAAGCTCAACGAGTCGAAGAAGACCGTGTTTTTCATCAGCCACGACCGCGAACTGCTCAACAACGCAGCGGGCCGCATCGTCACCCTCGAACCTGGTATTAACGGAGCCGGCGCCTGGGTGCACGGCGGCGGCTTCGGCTCCTACGTGGAGGCCCGCGCGGACCGCAATGCCCGCTTCGAGGAGCTCCGCAAGCGCTGGGACGAGGAGCATCTGAAGCTCAAGGAACTCGTCAACATGTACAAGAACAAGGCCGCGTTCCGCTCGGACATGGCCAACCGGTACCACGCGGCGCAGACGCGGCTCGCGATGTTCCTGGAAGCCGGACCGCCCGAGGCCCTGCCGATCGAGCAGAATGTGCAGATGCGGCTCAAGGGCGGCCGGACCGCCAAGCGCGCCGTCGTGGCCGAAAAGCTGGAACTGACCGGCCTGATGAAGCCGTTCTCCACCGAGGTCTGGTTCGGCGACCGCGTCGGCGTGCTGGGTTCGAACGGCTCCGGCAAAAGCCACTTCCTGCGCCTGCTCGCCACCGGCGGCACCGACCCGGAGCGCGAGCACCTGCCGGTGTCCGACGTCGACATCGCCGAGGTCCCGCATGAGGGCACCGTGAAACTCGGCGCCCGCATCCGGCCCGGATTCTTCGCCCAGACCCACGTCCGCCCGGACCTGCTCGGAAAGACCCTGCTGGAGATCCTGCACCGGGGCGACGAGCACCGCTCCGGGATGGGCCGGGAAGCTGCGGCCGGGGCGCTGGACGGCTACGGACTGGCAACGCAGTCGGAACAGAAGTACGAATCCCTCTCCGGCGGCCAGCAGGCCCGGTTCCAGATCCTGCTGCTGCAGCTCTCGGGCGCCACCCTGCTGCTGCTCGACGAGCCCACCGACAACCTGGACCTGCACTCCGCCGAGGCACTGGAACGGGCGATCGACCACTTCGAGGGCACCGTCCTGGCCGTGACCCATGACCGCTGGTTCGCCCGGACCTTCGACCGTTTCCTGGTCTTCGGATCCGACGGCCGGGTCTACGAGTCCGCCGAGCCGGTCTGGGATGAGAAGCGCGTCGAGCGGGCCCGCTGACCCACAGCAACGCGGGGTCACTTAGCGCCCATCCCGACGGGGATTATGGGCGCTAAGTGACCCCGCGTTGCGTTGCGGCGGACACACTACTCCGGCAGCAGCCCGGACGGTTGTTCGGCTTCGGGGCCGGCGGTTCCTCCCATGGCGGCGACCAGCCGTTCCCGGGCGCGCCCCAGATGTTCGTCGAGCAGCACGGCGGCAGCCTCGCCCTGGCCGCCCCCGATCAGTTCGAGGATCCGCTGGTGTTCGGCCTGGATCAGTGCGGTGTCCAGGAGGTGCAGGGACTGGATCCGGACCATACACAGCCGCACCTCGCCCACGAGCGAGCGGTACATCCGGCTGATGCGTTCGTTGCCGACGGCGTCGATCAGGCTGGTGTGGAACCGCATGTCCGGTTCGACGACGTCGAGCGGGGCGCCGGTCTGCACCGCCGCGATGTCGCGGTTGGCCTGCACGGCAGCTTCCGGCACGTCCCTGGTGCGTGCGAGCCGGCGGAGCACTTCGCTTTCCATGTATGCGCGGGCGAGATAGATGTCCCGGACGGAGTCCGGGCCGAGTTCGACCACCCGGGCGGTCTTGTGGGTCCCCCGGTCCAGCAGCCCCTCGGCGACAAGCTTCTCGATCGAGGCCTTCGCCGTTGGCCGCGCCACGTCGTACGAGGAGGCGACCTCTGACTCCGTCAGGGCGTCCCCCGATCCAAGCTCACCGGCAAAGATCCGGTTCCGCAAATCCGAGGCGACCGCGTCCACGATCGAGACTGCTGTAATTCGGCCGGTCACCGGAGCTCCATTCCCGCCAAGAATTTCTTGATTCACTCCCAATCTTGCCAGACAAGATAACAAGCCTCTCTTGACGATCATGTGTACTTGTAAGACAATCGAAGGGCGCCACGGAGTTGTGACGCCTAACACATCTGGAGACTCATGTTTCAGCAGATTCTCGACCCAATTGCCGGGTCCCTAGTGATTTCAGCCCTTTGCGCGGCGCTTCCCCTCGTCCTGCTGTTCGTCCTTTTGGGCGTCTTCAAGGTCAAGGCCCCCAGGGCGGCCCTCGCCAGCCTGGCCCTCTCCCTCGTCCTGGCCACCGTCGGCTGGAAGATGCCGGTGAACCAGGCCTTGAGCGCCACCGCGGCGGGCATCTTCTACGGACTGTTCCCGATCCTGTGGATTCTTGTCAACGCGCTGTGGATCTACCGGATCACCGTGGCCACCCCATGGTTCGAAGTGCTGGGACGCACCATCCGTTCCATCTCGAACGACCTGAGAATCCTGTCCATCCTGATCGCCTTTTGCTTCGGCGCCCTGCTGGAATCCCTGGCCGGATTCGGCGCCCCGGTGGCGATTTCTGCCGCCATGCTGATGGCGGCCGGCATGAAACCGCTGAAGTCCGCCATCGTCTCGCTGCTGGCCAACACCGCTCCCGTGGCCTTCGGCGCGATGGCCGCGCCCATCATCGCCCTGAACGGTGTTACGGGCCTGCCGCTGCATGATCTGTCGTCCATGGCTGGACGACAGACGCCGTTTATCGCCCTGATCGTTCCGCTGCTCCTGGTGTTCATCGTTGACGGCCGGCGCGGTGTGAAGCAGACCTGGCCCGTGGCGCTGGTGGCGGGCGTCGCCTTCGGCGCGGCCCAGTTTGTTACGTCCAACTTCTTCGCCGTGGAACTCACCGATGTTGTCGCCGCCGTCGTCACGGTGGCCGCCGTGCTGCTGATGCTGAAGGTCTGGCAGCCGAAGGAAACCATCGGGATGGACGGTACCGCGGAGGTCGCCCGGGAAGCTGCGCGCGCCGCCGTCGCCGTTACGACCGGAAGCCCGCGCGACGGCGGTTCCGCCGCACCAGCCGCCGGGTCCGGCGCCGCGGTGCCGGCCGATAACTCCCGGCCGGAGCCCCGACAGATCTGGATGGCGATCGCCCCGTACCTGATTATCATCGCGGTGTTCTCGGTGGCCCAGCTCCCGTTCGTCAAGACCTGGCTTGGTCAGGTCGGCAGCGTGACGTTCGCCTGGCCCGGCCTGGACATCACCGATTCGGCCGGCAAACCGGTCGCGGCGACCAAGTTCAAGCTCGACCACCTCAAGGCGACCGGGACCCTGCTGTTTTTCTCCGGGCTGATCACCATGGCGCTGTACAAAGTCACTGCCTCACAGGGCCTGCGCATCTACCGGGACACCCTGGTCCAGCTGCGCTGGACGATCGTCACCGTTACCGCCGTCCTGGGCCTGTCCTTCGTGATGAACCTCTCCGGCCAGACCACCACCCTGGGCTTCGCGCTGGCCTCCGCGGGCGGCTTCTTCGCCATCCTCTCGCCGCTGATCGGATGGATCGGCGTCGCCCTTACCGGCTCCGACACGTCCTCCAACTCCCTGTTCGGCCAGATGCAGGCCACGGCGGCGGCGCAGACCGGCCTTTCGCCGGTGCTGATGGCGGCCGCCAACTCCTCCGCCGGCGTGATGGGCAAGATGCTGTCGCTGCAGAACCTGGCCGTGGCCGCCGCCGCCGTGGGCCTGGACGGCGCAGAGGGAACCCTGTTCCGCAAACTGATCGGCTGGAGCCTGGGGCTGCTGGCGCTCATCACCGTGCTGATCTTCCTGCAGTCCACCCCCGTGCTCGGCTGGATGGTCCCCTGATGGCTCCCCTGGACCTGGCAGGCCTCCGCGCCGCGGTGCAGGACCCTGCCCAGGTGAAGACCCGGGCGATAGACCTGCACGCAAACGCCCATGACGCCTCGCACTTCCTGCTGATCCCGCAGGCCGTCGTCACAGCCGGGAGTGCCGCTGAGGTCGGCGCGCTGCTGCGGGCCAGCGCGGCCCAAGGCGTGCCGTTGACCTTCCGGTCCGGCGGGACAAGCCTCAGCGGGCAGGCGGTCACGGACGGTGTGCTGGTGGACGTCCGCCGCAATTTCAGGGACATTGAAGTGCTCGACGACGGCGCGCGGGTCCGCGTCCAGCCCGGCGTCACTGTGCGGGCGCTCAATGCGAGGCTGGCCCGCTACGGCCGGAAATTCGGGCCCGATCCGGCCAGCGAGGCGGCGTGCACCATCGGCGGGGTGGTCGCCAACAACTCCTCCGGCATGAACTGCGGCACCGTGGACAACACCTACCGCACCCTGGAGTCGCTGACCGTGGTGCTGCCCTCGGGCACGGTGATCGACACCGGGGCGGCCGACGCCGACCAGAAGCTCCGTGCCCTCGAGCCGGAACTCTACGAAGGCCTCGCCGGGCTGGCCGCGCGGGTCAGGGGCAATGCGGACTCCGTGCACAGGATCCGGCAGCAGTTCGCCATGAAGAACACCATGGGCTACGGCCTGAACTCCCTGCTGGACTTCCGCACCCCGGTGGACATCATGGCCCACCTGATCGTCGGCAGCGAAGGCACCCTCGGTTTCGTGGCCGAGGCGGTCTTCCGCACCATTCCCCGCCTTCCGCACGCAGCCACGGGCCTGCTGGTATTCCCGGACCTCGAGGCCGCCAACGCGGCGCTGCCCGTCCTCGTCGGGACGGGGGCCGCCACTGTTGAGCTGATGGACGCGTTGTCGCTGAAGGTGGGCCAGACGCTCAAGGGAACGCCCGCCGTCGTGCAGGACCTGGCGGTACGGGACCATGCCGCCCTGCTCGTGGAGTACTCCGCCGAAAGCCCCGGGCAGATGGCCGAGCTCCAGGGCCGCGGCGAGGGAATCCTTCCCGGGCTTGGACTCTCCGCCCCAACCCGGTTCACCGGCGATGCCCGGGAACGCGCCCAGCTCTGGCAGCTCCGCAAGGGCCTCTACGCCTCGGTCGCCGGGGCGCGGCCTCGGGGCACCACGGCCTTGCTGGAAGACATTGTGGTCCCGGTCCCCGTGCTGGGGCGCACGTGCCGGGAACTGATCCGGCTCTTCGACAAATACAGCTACAGCAACAGCGTGATCTTCGGCCATGCCAAGGACGGGAACGTCCACTTTATGCTCACCGACGGATTCGCCACCGCCGCCGAACTGGACCGCTACAGCGCCTTCACCGAGGACATGGTGGAGCTGGTCCTGGCCGAGGGCGGATCGCTGAAGGCCGAGCACGGGACGGGGCGCGTCATGGCCCCGTACGTCCGCCGCCAGTACGGCGATGAACTCTACGACGTCATGCGCACCATCAAGCGGCTCTTCGACCCTGCCGCCATGCTCAACCCGGGTGTGCTGATGGACGAGGACCCGCTGGCGCACCTGCGGCACATCAAGACGGCGCCACCCGTGGCGGAGGAAGTGGACCGCTGTGTTTCCTGCGGCTACTGCGAGCCGGTGTGCCCCAGCAAGGACATCACCCTCACGCCGCGGCAGCGGATCGTCACCCTGCGCGCCATCGAATCCGCGCGGCTGGCCGGGGACACGGCGCTGGTCAGGGAGCTGGAAAAAGACTACGAATACGAGTCCGTCGACACGTGCGCCGTGGACGGCATGTGCCAGACCGCCTGTCCGGTGGACATCAATACCGGATCGCTCGTGAAGCGCCTCCGGAAGGCCGACGCCGGTCCGCTTGCCAATGGTGCCTGGAACGCTGCCGCCAGGCATTGGGAAGGCGTCACCCGCGGCGCCTCCCTGGCGCTGACGGTGGTCGACAAGCTCCCGGCCGCCGTCGTTGCCCCGCCGAACAAGGCCGCGCGGGCAGTGCTCGGGACGGACGCCGTGCCGCTGTATTCCGCCGAACTGCCCGGCGGCGGTTCCGTGCGGAAGCGTCCGACGCCGTCGGGTCGGGTTGACGCTGTCTACTTTCCGGCCTGCGTGGGCACCATGTTCGGGCCGGCCGGGGCGGGGTCTGGAGGCGAAGGCCGCGGCGTCCAGTACAGCTTCGAGCAGCTCTGTGCCAGGGCCGGGCTCACCCTCCTCGTGCCGGTGGGCATTGACGGTTTGTGCTGCGGGACGCCCTGGTCCTCCAAGGGCATGGCCGCCGGGGAGAAGACGATGCGGGAGAAGACCCTGGCAGCACTCCGGGGGGCAACCCGGGACGGCGAGCTTCCCATCGTCTGTGACGCATCCTCCTGCACCGAGGGCCTGCGCCAGGCCGTGGAATCGGACGCACCCGCGGCCGGGCAGCGTGCCCTGCGCATGGTGGACGCCGTGGACTTCGCCGCGGACAACATCCTGCCCCGGCTCCCGGACCACGGGAAACTGGAGTTACTCGCCCTCCACCCCACCTGCTCCTCCACCCGGATGGGCCTCAACGACGCCCTCGGGGCAGTGGCCGGCGCCGTGGCCGAGCGGGTCGAGATCCCCGAGAACTGGGGCTGCTGCGCGTTTGCCGGCGACAGGGGCCTGCTGCACCCCGAACTGACAGCCTCGGCAACCGCCAAACAGGCCGCGGAGGTGGCCGGCATGGGCGCCGCCGCCCACGCCTCGTGCAACCGGACCTGCGAACTGGGCATGACCCGGGCCACGGGAGTCCCGTACCGCCACGTGCTCGAGTTGCTGGAGGAAGTCACCCGGTAAGCCAGGCAACGCGGGGTCACTTCGCGCCCATTCCCGTGGGGATCATGGGCGCGAAGTGACCCCGCGTTGCTACTGGCGATCCAGACGTGCGCAAAGAATGATTAAATGCGCAGAAGCCGTTAGCATTTGACCATGAGTACTGATGAGCGGCACCGCCTGATCGGCGAACTTCTCCGCAGCCGGGAGCACATGACGGTGGACGAACTGATGGCTGCCTGCGGCGCCTCGGGTGCAACTATCCGGCGCGACCTTGACGTCCTGGCACTGCACGGCGTCCTGCGAAGGGTCCACGGCGGGGCCGTGAGCCTTCTGCTGCGTGGAGAGAACCCTGAGTACGGGCAGCGCGAGCTGGAGGACCATGCCGTCAAGGTGCGGATTGCTGCCGGGGTTGCGGCGATGCTCAAGGACCGGGGGCACCTCTGGCTGGACAGTGGTACCACCGCTACGGAGATCGCACGCCGGCTGCGGCAGCGCGAGATGACGATCATGCCGATGTCTCTGCGGGCCGTCAGCGTCCTGACCGCAGCTGACGCCCCGGCCGGACGCCGCCCGGAGCTGCTGCTGCCCGGCGGGAGCCTGATCCCCGGCGAGTTGTCATTCCGCGGACCGATGGCGGAAGCCAATATCCGCTCGCTCCGCTTCGACACGGCCGTGGTCACGCCCTGCGCCATGAACCTTCGGGACGGGCTGCTGGCCCACGACCTCGACGACGCCGCCGTGAAACGTGCCGGACTGGAGTCCGCGGCGAGGGTGATCGTCGCCTGCTCCGGATCCAAATGGAGCGCCAGTGCCGTGGCGCTTGTCGCGGCCCTGGATGCCGTGGATGCCGTGGTTACGGACAAGGCCCTCAGCCCGGAAGAACTTGCCCTACTCGCCCAACACTCGGTGGAAGCAGTGATCGTATGACCAGAACCGCAACCGGCCCGCAACTCAAGGCCGCGGCCGCAGCCACCTTCCTGATTTTCGGGATCAACGGGCTTGTGTTCGCCAGTTGGGCCGCCCGCATCCCGGCGGTTACCGACATCCTGCACATCACGTCCGGCCAGATGGGAACACTGCTGCTGTGTGTGGCGGCCGGTTCGCTGATCGCCCTGCCGTCGGCAGGGCTCGTGGTGGGCAGGATCGGGACGGCCAACACCGTCCGCGCCGCCGGACTCGTGGCGGCGGCGGCCGGCGTGGGCGTCGCCCTGTCCCTTCTGGCCGAGTCTGTGCCCGGGACGGCCATCGCGCTGTTTTTCTTCGGCATCGGCATCGGACTGTGGGACGTGTCGCAGAATATCGAGGGGGCCGACGTCGAGCACAAACTCGGGCGCACCATCATGCCCCAGTTCCACGCCGCGTTCAGCGGTGGCGCCTTCCTTGGCGCGCTGATCGGCGCGGGCCTGTCCAGTGTCGGCGTCGGGCTGCCGGCACACCTGCTCGTGATTTCCGCCGTCGTAGCCGTGCTGACCACGCTTGCGCCGCGCTACTTCCTGCCGCACCTTGCAGCACCCGTCCCGCCGGCCGGGGAAGCGAAGACGGCGAATGGCCCCTCGGCCTGGCGCGACGCGCGCACCCTGCTGATCGGGGTGGTGGTCCTGGGCGCCACCCTGACAGAAGGCGCCGGAAACGACTGGATCGCCAAGGCATCGGTGGACGGGCTGGGCGCCTCCCAGTCCACGGGCGCGCTGCTGTTCGCCGCCTTCGTCCTGGCGATGACCGCCATGCGCTTCTTTGGCGGCCGGGCGATCGACGCATACGGCCGCGTGGCCGTGCTCCGCGCCAGCATGGCCGCGGCCGCCGCAGGGCTCGCGCTCTTCGTACTCGCCGGCAACATCTGGCTGGCCACGGCCGGTGCGGTGCTTTGGGGGGTGGGAGCCGCCCTTGCCTTCCCGGTCGGTATGTCCGCCGCGGCGGACGACCCCAAGCACGCCGCCGCCCGGGTGTCGGTGGTCTCGACGGTCGGCTACATCGCGTTCCTGGCCGGGCCGCCGCTGCTGGGATACCTTGGCGACGTGACCGGAATCCGGCCGGCCCTGCTGGTTATCGGAGTTCCGATTCTTGGTGCGCTTCTGCTCGCCGGCGCCGCGAAGCCCTTGCGCGCCAGGTAAGCAGCCGCCGCGCGTCTCCATTCTCCTGAATGCATATGTTCTGGTAGAACAACCACAGCACCAGCACCACGGGCACAGCCAGGCACACGCTGCCCACGGTATCGGTCAGCCAGTGGGCGGACAGGTAGGTGCGGCTGACCATCATAACGAGCACCCCGGCGGCGGCGAACACCCAGACCCAGGCCCGGCCCACCAGGATCGCCAGAACCAGCACAAAGGCCGTTGTGGTCGCCACATGGCCCGAAGGAAAGGATCCGGTGTCGGTCAATACGATCGTGTTGGCCGGCCGTTCCCGGAGGATGCCCGCCTTCAGGATCTGGGTCAGGATCAGGACCACGACGCCGGCCGCGGCGCCGAAGATCGCCGTCTGCGGACGTCTCCTCAGCAGCAGCGCCATGACGAGCAGCCCGTGGAGCACCAGCACCCCCCGGTAGCCGGCCAGGTTGAGGAAGGCGTTGATGCCGTCCCAGAACGGACTGCGCAGGGACGCCATCCAGCCGGCCCAGGCCTCATCTAGACTCTGGAACGGCGGATGTGCGACGTCGGCCAGCAGGAGTCCGGCGAGAACCACGCCGAATGTGAGCAGTACGGTGCTGACCGCGGTTACGCGGCCCGCCGGCAACCGCTGAGGATCCAGCACTCGGGTCATCGCCTCATCCTAACGGGCGGCGGCGGCATCCTGCCGGCATCATGCCGGCACCAGAGCAGCGTCCGGCAGTAAGGTGGTCGGATGCGAAGCATGCTGGGGAAAGCGCCGGGACGGCTGGAGACGCTCGACCGGAAACTGGTGCGGGCCGTGTCCGCGCTCCCGGGCGGACGCCATGACGAGTTCTTCCGGCAGTTGTCCGCGGCGGCGACCAACGGAAAACTCTGGTTTGGCATTGCCGGCATCATGGCGATGTTCCCCGGAAAAACACGGCGCGCAGCCCTCCACGGACTCCTTGCGCAGGGCCTGGCCTCGGGCGTCACCAACCTTGGGTTCAAGACCCTGCTCCCCCGGGCGCGTCCGCTCCCGGAGCACCTTCCCGCCTTCCGGTTCGTCCACCCGCAGCCCACGAGTTCCTCGATGCCGTCGGGCCACTCCGCCTCGGCCGCGGCGTTCGCCCTGGGCGTCGGACTCGTGCGCCCGGGCCTGGGCGCCGCACTGGCCCCGATCGCGGCCGGTGTGGCCTACTCCCGGGTGCATACGGGAGCCCACTGGCCCTCCGACGTGCTGTTCGGCTCGGCGATCGGGGCCGGATCAGCGCTGCTGACGCGGAAGTGGTGGCCCGTCCGGCCGCCCTTCCCGGAAACCCGGCGAACCGCCGTGAAGGCGGCACAACTGCCCGGCGGGCTGGGCCTCGGCATCGCCGTCAACACCCTCGGCGGCTCCTACGCCGAGGAGACTGCGGCCGCCCTCCGGAAAGTATTCCCAAAGGCGTATATAAAGGAGATCGGCCACGACGAGGACATCGCCGCAGAGATCGCCGCCGTGGCCACCCGCCCGGGCACCCTGGCCCTGGGCGTGTGGGGCGGCGACGGGACGGTCGGCACGGCGGCTGCGGCCGCCGTCGAACGCTCCCTCCCGCTGCTGGTGCTGCCGGGCGGAACGCTCAACCATTTCGCCCGGGACGCCGGAACTCCCACCCTCGAGGCCGCCGCCGGCGCCGCCTCCCGCGGCGAGGCGGCCCTGGCCGACACCGGACACGTCATGGTGGAGCGAGGGCATCCCGGCAGCCCCGAGCAGGTGGAACTGACCATGCTCAACACCGCCAGCATCGGCCTCTACCCAAACCTGGTCCGCCGGCGGGAACTCCTCCAGCCCGCGCTGGGCAAGCCGCTGGCCGGCGTCGTGGCCATGCTCCGCACCTTCGCCGCCGGAACCCCCACCACCCTGGAGGTGGACGGCGTCCGGCACAAAGTCTGGATCCTGTACATCGGCCGCGGGCGCTACTACCCGCGCGACCACGCCCCCCTGGTCCGCCCCGTCCTGGACGACGGCGTCTTCGACCTGCGGATGATCACGGCCGACGAATCGTTCGCCCGGCTGCGCCTGCTCTGGTCCGTGCTGACCGGCACGGTGGCCACCTCCCGGATTACACACCTGACCGAAGCCACCCGGATCCGGGTGGAACCGGGGGACTCGACCATGGTCCTGGCGGTTGACGGCGAGGTCATGCCGGGGGTGCGCGCCGCCGAGTTCGCGGTGAACCCGGGCGCCCTGAGCTACTACTCCCCGCTCCCCGGGGGCACACCGGTCATCCCTAAGGACTACCCTGACTCGACCCTGAATCATCCCTGAGAACGGCGAAAACCGCCCGTCGGCTCGGTAGCGTGGTGGGTACACAACCCCCACCGCTACGCAAAGGAACGCTTCCATGATCGAAGCACGAGGCCTGACCAAGGTTTACGGCGACAAGACCGCCGTTGCCGGCGTCAACTTCACCGTCGAAGCCGGCCGGGTCACCGGCTTCCTGGGCCCCAACGGAGCCGGCAAATCCACCACCATGCGCATGATCATGGGACTGGACCGTCCGACGTCGGGCACCGTCACCGTCAATGGTGCCGCGTTCGCCCGGCACGCCGCGCCGCTGCGCGACGTCGGTGCCCTGCTGGACGCCAAGGCCGTCCACACCAGCCGCTCGGCCTACAACCACCTGCTGGCGATGGCCGCCACGCACAGCATCCCCAAGAAGCGCGTGCATGACGTCATCGAGATGACAGGCCTGGCCGAGGTGGCCAAGAAGAAGGTCGGCGGCTTCTCGCTCGGCATGGGCCAGCGGCTGGGAATCGCCGCAGCCCTGTTGGGTGACCCGCAGACCATCATCCTCGACGAGCCCGTCAACGGCCTCGACCCGGAAGGCGTCGTCTGGGTCCGCAACCTCGTCAAGTACCTGGCCTCGGAGGGACGCACCGTGTTCCTCTCCAGCCACCTCATGAGCGAAATGGCAGTCACCGCCGACCACCTGATCGTGATCGGCCGCGGCCGCATCATCGCCGACGCCCCGATCCAGGACATCATCAACGGCAAGGGCCAGAGCCGCACCCGCGTCCGCACCGACCAGCCGGACCAGCTGATGCATCTGCTGGCCGGCACCGGCGTCTCGGTGGAGCTGCAGGATAACGAGCTCCTGGAGGTCAAGGGCCTCGATCCGCGCCAGATTGCCCGCGCGGCCTTCGACAGCCACATCATGATCTACGAACTCACCCCGCTTCAGGCCAGCCTCGAGGAGGCCTACATGGAACTGACCAAGGATGAGGTCGAATACCACTCGCTGATCACCACGGGCGCCGCTGCTCCCGTCCAGTCCGGAGGCAACTAAGCCATGAGTTCAACCACCCTCGAACCCATCCCGTCCCGCCGGGGCGCACACTCCGGCGCCGAGACCGCGCTCTCCGGCAACGGCACCAGCACCGGCCCGGGCCCCGGCTTCTTCCGGGTCCTGAATTCCGAGTTCATCAAGTTCCGCACCCTGCTGTCCACCCTGATCCTGCTCGGTTCCACCGTGCTTGTTGTAGTGGGCTTCGGCGCACTCTCCGCCTGGGGAACCGGGCAGTTCGCCGAGGCCGCGGCGACAGACCCGCAGGCGGCTGCCGCGTTCGCCGCCCAGGGCGGGGACCTCGCCGTCGGCGTCCCCACCTCCGGCATCGCCTTCGCCCAGCTGATCCTTGGCTCGCTCGGGGTGCTGCTGATGAGCTCGGAGTTCACCACGGGCATGGCCCGTTCCACGTTCGCGGCAGTGCCCAAGCGGACGCCCGCGTTCGTTGCCAAGCTGCTGGTGGTTATGGTGACTGCGTTCGTTGTCACCGTGGTCTCCGTATACCTGGCCGGCCTGGTATCGCTGCCGATCCTGGACAACTACAACCTCAAGCTGGACCTCGCCAGCTCCCAGTCGGTCAAAATGCTGCTGGTCAACAGCGTCTACGTCGCAGCCGTCGCCGCAATCGGCATGGCGCTGGGTGCCCTGATCCGCAACTCCGCAGGCGGCATCATGAGCCTGGTCGGACTGTTCTTCGTGGCACCGATCGCCTTCCAGCTCATTCCGGGCGACTTCTTCGTCGAGGCCCGGAAGTACCTGCCCGGAAACACGGTGGAGCCGATGACGGCCGTGCAGCACGCCGCGGACACCCTGGAAGCCTGGCAGGCAGCCCTGGTGCTGGGCGCCTGGGTGGTCATCCCGGTGGTCCTCGCCGGTGTCCTGTTGAAGCAGCGCGACGTCTAGGCCCGCCGGGCCCACCGTCTAGGCTCAGAGCATGATCGATGCAGTACCAGTGAAGGACGCGGCAGCCGGCCAGGCTGACGCGTCCTTCGCCGAAATCACCGCCCGACGGCGGGGCCGGCTACGGCGCTATCTGTTCCAGCACCCGCGGGTCATGGACGCCGTCGTGGTGTTCGTCTACGTCCTCCTGGTCACCCCCACCGCGGTGGAATCGGTGAACGACGGCGCCTGGCCGGCCGCCGCGCTGCTGGTGGCGGTTGCCACCGCCCTGCTCGTCCGCCGGAGCCACCCAATCCCGGTGGTGGCGGCAGTGGCAGTGCTGGAAGTGGCCGTCACCCTGCTCCACCCCTGGGGCTCCAACGTCTCCGCGGGACTCTGGTTCTCGCTGTATGCCGTGGCCGTGGTCCGCACGCGGCGCTTCGCCCTTGTCACCCTGGCGCTGGCCACGGCACCGCTGGCGCTGTTGTACTTCCTCACGGCCGTGGGCCCGCTGGACGGCCGGCTGCCGGACAGGGCCGTCAGTACCCCGGAGAACTTCCAGCTCGTCACGAGCATCGCGGCCGGCATCAGCATCACCCTCTCCAACGTCATCGCCACCGGCATCGGCATCTCGGTCCGGCAGCGGCGTGAGCACGAGCATGAGATCGCCGCCTGGGCCGCGCGGGCGGCGCAGCTTGGCTCGGTCAACGAGCGCAACCGGATCGCCCGGGAAATGCACGACGTTGTGGCGCATTCACTCACGGTCATGATCAGCCTCTCCGACGGTGCCGCCGTTGTGGTCAGGAAAGATCCGAAGCGGGCCGCCGAAGTCCTCGGTGAACTGTCCCGCACGGGGCGCACGGCGCTGGCGGACATGCGGCGTGTGCTCGGGGTGCTGCGCGACGAGTCCGACGCTGGACATGCGCCACGGGAACCCCTGGTGGCCGGCGACAACCTGGCCAAGCTGTTCGAGGGATTCCGCACCGCGGGCCTGCCGCTGCACTACACACACACGGGCCAGGCACTGCCGGACGACGCGGCGTTCCAGCTGACTGTCTACCGGATTGTGCAGGAATCGCTGACCAATGTGCTGCGCTACGGCCGATCGCTGGGCCGGGTCGACGTGACGATTTCCCGGGACGGCGACACCGTCACCATAGACGTGGCCGACGACGGCAAGGGGGCCGTGGACGCCGGCGGCTTCGGCCCCGCGGCGGCGGGGACGCTGGACCCCCAGGGGCCCCCGTGGCGGCTGGGGGCCGGCCAGGGCCTTCCCGGGATGAGGGAGCGCGCCCGCATCTACGCCGGCACCGTGGAGGCCGGGCGTAGGATCGACGGCGGCTGGCGCGTGCACGCCGTCCTGAACTGCAACGGCAAGGGGAAGCAATGAGCGAGACCGCACCGATCCGCGTCCTGCTGGTGGATGACCAGCCGCTCCTGAGGATGGGGTTCCGTCTGATCCTGGAGGGGGAGGATGATCTGTGCATTGTGGGCGAGGCTTCCGACGGCGCCGAAGCAGTGCGCCGTGTCCGGGCGCTCACTCCTGACGTCGTGCTGATGGACGTGCGGATGCCGGTCCTGGACGGGATCGAGGCGACGCGGGCCATCACCACCGCCGGTTCGTCCGCCAAAATCATCATCCTGACCACCTTCGACCTGGACGAATACGCCTTCGCCGGGCTCCAGGCCGGGGCCTCGGCCTTCCTGCTCAAGGACGTGGCCCCGGCCGAACTGATCAGCGCCGTCCGGGTGGTGGCGAGTGGCGACGCCGTCGTGGCCCCGCGCGTGACGCGCCGGCTGCTGGAAACCTATGTCCGGGGAGTCCGCTCGGGTGCTGGGGGCGCTGGCGGCCCGTCGAACCCGGGCCAGACGGCCCGGGCGGTCAAAGACCCGCTGCTCGATGACCTCACCCCGCGAGAGACCGAGATGCTCGGGGCGATGGCCGAAGGGCTCTCAAACGCCGAGATTGCACACCGGTACTTCCTCTCCGAAGCCACCGTCAAAACGCATGTGCGGAGGATCCTCGCGAAGCTCCACCTGCGCGACCGGGTCCAGGCCGTGGTGTACGCCTACGAAACAGGCCTCGTGGTGCCAAGCAACCCGGATTACTGAATCAGTGGTTTCCGGCACATGTCAAAATTGCCTCTGAGGCAACTTCTTTTGCCTCCTGCTCCGTCTTTCTGGAGTACCGCCCTGCCTTCCCGCACGTCATTTGTGGGACTGCACAGGACGGAGGGCGGCCGGCCCGGTCTAGGGTGAAACGTCAATGTGGCCCGCCACACAGCACATTCCGCTGAAACCGGACCCAAACAATTCACGAAGGACGGCGCTTCCATGCACGCTGACCAACAGCTTTCGAAATCCCTGAAACCCAGGCACCTGTCCATGATCGCCATCGCCGGCGTGATCGGGGCCGGCCTGTTTGTCGGCTCCGGTGTCGCCATCCAGCAGGCCGGCCCCGGCATCCTGGTGGCCTACATGGCGGCGGGGCTCGTAGTCATCCTGGTGATGCGCATGCTCGGCGAAATGGCCGCGGCCAATCCGGAAACCGGATCCTTCTCGACCTATGCGGACAAGGCACTCGGACGCTGGGCCGGCTTCAGCATCGGCTGGCTGTACGCCTGGTTCTGGATCATCGTGCTGGGCATCGAGGCCACGGCCGGCGCCGCTATCATGCATCGCTGGGTGCCGGGCATCGACCAGTGGGTCTGGGCGCTGCTCCTGATGGTGCTGCTGACCCTCACCAACCTCGGCTCCGTGAAGTCCTTCGGCGAGTTTGAGTTCTGGTTCGCCTCGATCAAGGTCGCGGCCATCGTGCTGTTCCTGCTCTTCGGCGTCGCCGCGATCCTGGGCCTCATCCCCGGGGTCCCCGCCCCGGGACTGGACAATCTGGTCGGCAACGGCGGCTTTATGCCCAACGGCCCCGGCGCCGTGCTGGCGGGCATCCTGGTGGTCGTGTTCTCCTTCTTTGGTGCCGAAATCGCGACCATCGCCGCCGGTGAGTCCGAGAATCCCGTCGACGCCGTCAAGAAGGCCGTGAAGTCCACCGTCTGGCGCATCCTTGTTTTCTACATCGGCTCCATCGCCGTTGTGGTTACCCTGCTGCCGTGGAACTCCGCCTCCGTGGCCAAGAGCCCCTACGTCGCCGTGATCGAACTGTTCGGCATCCCCGGCGCCGGCACCATCATGGACATCGTTGTGCTGACCTCCGTGCTGTCGTGCCTGAACTCCGGCCTCTACACCGCCAGCCGGATGCTCTTCTCGCTTTCCCGCCGCGGCGACGCACCGCGCTCCTGGATGCGGATCTCCAAACGCGGAGTCCCCGCCGCCGCTGTGCTGTCCTCCACCGTCGTCGGCTTCATTACTGTCGGCCTGAACTACCTCGCTCCCGACACGGTCTTCCTGTTCCTCGTCAACACCTCGGGAGCCATCGCCCTGTTCGTGTGGCTCGTGATCGCCGGCTCGCAGCTGATCCTGCGCCGCCGGATGGGCGCCGCGGCCAAGGACCTCCAGCTGAAGATGTGGCTGTTCCCGTACCTGACCTGGGTGGCCATCATCAGCATCGTCGCCCTGCTGATCGGCATGGTGATCCTGGAATCGACACGCGAATCGCTCGTGCTTTCGCTCGCCCTGGCCGCCGCTGTGGTCGGGATCGGGCTGTGGCGCTACCGCACGCACGGCGGAAAGTCCCGGATGCACTCTCCGGACGACGCCCCGGCCACGGCCGAGGAACGGCCCGAGACCGCCACGGTGGGTGCCCCCCCGGCGTCGTAGACCTCCTCCCCACCGGACATGCCCAGCGCTGGCGCCCAGGGGTGGACATAATGCCACTATGTCCACTCGCCGCTGCCGGGGGAGGGCATGTCCGGGAAGGACGGGGGGACATGTCCAGTCCTGCGGTGAAAGGGAGGGCATGTCCGGGGAGGGGCGGGTTCGTTCGGCTGTCAGCCTGCTCCGCCTCAAGGCACAGCGCGCTCACAGTAACGCCCTAGTCACGGCATAGCGTGCCGGGGTTCCATGGAGCCATGAACACTTCAGAACAGGCCCCGCACCAGCCGCATCCCAACCATGACCGCGGCCTGGAATTCGACCTTTCCACGCTGCTGAGCCGCCGCTCGCTGGGCATGTTCTTCGGGGCAGGGACGGCGGCCGCGGCCCTCGCGGCCTGCACGTCGGGCGGCTCCGCCGGATCCGGAAGCACGACGTCGGCCCCAACAGCTGTGACGCCGGCCGCCCCCGGAAGCGCCGCCGCCGCCACGACGCCGTCTGCCTCGCCCACGCTTACCCGCGCGATCGCAGAGTGCGGCGTCGAGATTCCGAAGGAAACCGCGGGACCGTTTCCGGGCGATGGCTCCAACGGCCCCAATGCGCTGGCGGCCTCCGGCGTGGTCCGGCAGGACATCACCTCCAGCTTTGGGACTTCCTCCACCGCGGCCGGCGGCGTCCCGCTGGCTGTCACACTGACACTGCTGGACAACGCGAACGGCTGCGCACCGCTTGCCGGCGCCGCTGTCTACGCCTGGCACTGCGACAAGGACGGCAGGTACTCCATGTACGACTCGGGCCTCAAAAACGAGAACTACCTCCGCGGCGTCCAGGAGGCCGACGCCAACGGGCAGGTCACCTTCAAGACCATCTTCCCCGGGGCCTACAGCGGGCGCTGGCCGCACATCCACTTCGAAGTGTTCGAATCCATGAGCAATGCCACGGCGGCCGGACAGGTCCTGGCCGTGTCCCAGATCGCGCTGACCGAGGCGGCCTGCAAAGATGTCTACGCCTCCGCGGGCTATGAATCCAGTGCGAAGAACTTCCCGCGGACCACGTTGAAATCGGACAACGTCTTTGGCAACGACGGCGGGATCTACCAGCTCGCCACGATGGCCGGATCGGCGTCCGGGGGCTACACGGCCGGGCTCAACGTCACCGTGTAGGCACGGCACTAGACTCGGTGCCATGCCTTCACACTCCACTGCCGCAGCCCACATCCAGGACCTCGGCGCCTACGTCACCGCCTCGCCGTCGAGCTTCCATGCCGTGCACGAGGCCGCGCGCCGGCTGGATGCGGCGGGCTTCACCGGCCTGGACGAGCTCCAGCCGTGGGACGGCGCCTCCGGGACAGGGAAGTTCTATGTGATCCGCGACGGCGCCCTTATCGCCTGGGTGACGCCGGAGACGGCAGGCCCCACCACGGGCTTCAACATCCTGGGCGCGCATACGGATTCGCCGTCCTTCAAGCTCAAGCCCAGGCCCACCACCGGTAAGTTCGGCTGGCTGCAGGCCGGCGTCGAGGTCTACGGCGGCCCGCTGCTCAACTCCTGGCTGGACCGTGAACTCCAGCTGGCCGGCCGCCTCGTGATGCTGGACGGCACGCAGCACCTCACCGCCACCGGGCCGCTGCTGCGCTTCCCGCAGTTGGCCATCCACCTGGACCGCGCCGTGAACGAGGGCCTGGCCCTGGACAAGCAGCAGCACATGAACCCCGTCTACGGCCTCGGCGATCCCGCCGGGGAAGACCTGCTGGCACTGCTCGCCGGCCGGGTCACGGGAGCAAACGTCAACCCGGCGCAGATCGGCGGCTACGACGTCGTCATCGCGGACACCCAGCCTCCCGCCGTCTTCGGGGCCAAGGGCGAGTTCTTCGCCTCCGGCCGGCTGGACAACCTCTCGGCGACGCACGCCGGACTCACGGCGCTGATCGCCCACGGTTCGGGCCCGCTGCCGGGAGGTGCCCCGATCGCCGTGCTCGCGGCCTTCGACCACGAGGAAATCGGCTCTGCCTCCCGCTCGGGCGCCAGCGGCCCCATCCTCGAGGATGTACTGGTCCGCATCTCCGACGGTCTTGGCGCCACGGTGAGCCAGCGGCGGCAGTCTTTCGCGGCGTCATTCTGTGTCTCCGCCGACGCCGGCCACGCCGTGCATCCCAACTATGCCGAGCGGCACGACCCGGCAAACCGGCCGGCGCTGAACGGCGGGCCGCTGCTGAAGATCAACGCCAACCAGCGCTACGCCACGGACGCCGCGGGAGCCGCACTCTGGGCCCGCCTGTGCACCGACGCGGGTATCCCGTACCAGGAGTTCGTCTCCAGCAATGTGATGCCGTGCGGCTCCACGATCGGCCCGCTGACCGCCACCCGGCTGGGTATCCGGACGGTCGACGTCGGGGTGCCGCTGCTCTCGATGCACTCCGCGCGCGAGCTCTGCGGCGTCGAGGACCCGCACCGGCTCGCGAAGGTGACCGAGCAGTTCTTCGGGACGGAGGCTTAGGCCTTCGGGCCAGGCCAGGCCGGCCGGACTAGAAGGCGAGCCCGATGACGAGGTTGAGGGTGGCGGCCAGGATGATTGTCCCGAAAAGGTAGGACAGCAGGCTGTGCTTGAGGGCTTCGGCGCGGATGCCGTGGTTCTGCAGGGCCGTGTCTGAAACCTGGTACGTCATGCCAAGGCTCGTAGCCAGGTAGGCGAAGTCGGTGTACTGCGGCGGCCGGCTCTGATTGAAGTCGATGCCGCCCACCCCGGAGCCGGCCTTCCGGCCCGTGCTGTAATACAGCTCCGCGTAGCGCAGGGTGAAGAGCGTCTGGACCAGCATCCAGGAGAGTGCCACCGAGACCAGCGCGAGCAGGCCTCCGCCGAGCCGGGACACGGCGTCGGTGTTGTTGTGGGAGTCCACGACGACCGCTGCCACCGCCGCCAGGCTGGCCACGTTCGCGGCAAGGATGAGTAGATCCGTGGTGCTCCGGGCCGGATCCTCGGCCGTGGCGTGGGATTGTGTTTCAGCAGGATCCAGCCGCCCGATAACCAGCCAGACCCAGGCCGTGTAGGTGAGTGAAGCCCCGCACCAGCCGATCGCCGGGGCCTGCACCCAGCGGCCGGCCAGCCCGGCCGCCGCCGCGGCCAACAGCCCGCCCAGCAGCATGATGGCGAAACGCAGCCGGCTCCTCCGGGTGCGCACGGTACGTCGGGACCGGGAGCCTGTGTTCATTCCTTGATCATGGCATGCCGCCGGCATCCACCCGGCCGGGGCGGTTATCCACAGGGAGGCCGGCGGCGCTGCAAGGATCCGCCGGCGGCGCTTACGCTGGGCAGGTGTGGAATCGCGGAATCCGGACCCGATGCACTAAGCTATTGAAGTCTGTGCTACGCCCTGCCCCCGTTCTTGGGGGTGATGCGGGCACATGGCACCGCAAATGAACCTCCTGTTACGGAAATGCCGTAACCGCTTAGCCCAAAGGAGGTGGGTTCACATATGCGTCCTTACGAATTGATGGTAATCATCGACCCCGAGGTCGAAGAGCGTACCGTTGAGCCAACGCTTCAGAAGTTCCTGAATGTCATCACCACCGATGGTGGAACCATCGAAAAGGTTGACATCTGGGGCCGTCGTCGCCTGGCTTACGAAATCCAGAAGAAGACTGAAGGTATCTACGCCGTGGTGAACTTCACCGCCGAGCCGGCTACCGCCAAGGAACTTGACCGCCAGCTGAGTCTCAATGAGACCATCATGCGCACCAAGATCACCCGCCCCGAAGTACAGAAGGTTGTTGCTGAGTAATATCAGCTCCCAATTTTCACTCTTCGATCCCCCGCAGAAACGAACAAGGAGGCAGTAGATGGCAGGCGAAACCACTATTACGGTCATCGGTAATCTCACCAATGACCCCGAACTGAGGTTCACACCGTCAGGTTCGGCAGTAGCGAATTTCACCATCGCTTCTACGCCCCGCACCTTCGATCGCCAGTCCAATGAGTGGAAGGACGGGGAAACCCTGTTCCTCCGCGCGTCGGTATGGCGTGAAGCAGCCGAAAACGTCGCCGAATCCCTGACCAAGGGCATGCGCGTGATCGTTTCCGGCCGCCTGAAGAGCCGTTCCTACGAGACAAAAGAAGGCGAGAAGCGCACCGTTATGGAGCTCGAGGTCGATGAAATCGGCCCGAGCCTGCGCTACGCCAACGCCAAGGTCAACCGCACCCAGCGCTCAGGCGGTGGGGGTGCCGGCAACGGTGCCCAGGGTGGCTTCGGCGGCGGCAATAGTGGCGGTGGCTTCGGCGGCGGCAATAGTGGCGGCGGCTCTGGTGGAAACCAGGGCGGCAACTCCGGCGGAACCTGGGGCGGCAACCAGCCAGCGGCAACGCAGGATGACCCTTGGGCTACGCCCGGTGTCAGCAATGCAGGCGGCGGCTGGGGCAACGGCCCTGATTCCGAACCTCCCTTCTAAACAACATTTAAGGTTCGACGCCGGAACACGCCGGGACGCCGCAAGGCGGACGGTTGCAGACCGACGTCGGATCACCACCATCCCGTGGATCAATATCCACGGGCTCCATCGAATAGGAGCTCCACGATGGCTAAGGCTGAACTCCGTAAGCCCAAACCAAAGTCCAACCCCTTGAAGGCCGCTGACATCACTGTCATCGACTACAAGGACGTAGCATTGCTGCGCAAGTTCATCTCCGACCGCGGAAAGATCCGCGCCCGTCGCGTCACCGGCGTCACGGTGCAGGAACAGCGCAAGATCGCCCAGGCAATCAAGAACGCCCGCGAAGTTGCTCTGCTGCCTTACTCCGGCGCTGGCCGCGGCTAAGGAAGGGATTAACTAACATGGCAAAGCTCATTCTGACCCACGAAGTAACCGGTCTCGGTGCTGCAGGCGATATTGTCGAGGTCAAGGACGGTTACGCACGTAACTACCTGCTGCCCCGCAACTTCGCCCTGACCTGGTCCAAGGGTGGCGAGAAGCAGGTTGAGTCCATCAAGGCTGCCCGCGTTGCCCGCGAGCACGCTTCCCTGGAAGACGCTCAGAAGCAGGCCGCTGCACTCTCTGCCAAGCCGGTCAAGCTCGTCGTCAAGGCTGGCGAGACCGGACGCCTGTTCGGCACCGTCAAGCAGGCCGACGTGGCTGATGCTGTTGAGGCCGCTGGCCTTGGCCGCATCGACAAGCGCAAGGTTGAACTGCCGACGCACATCAAGTCGGTGGGTTCCTACCAGGCCAACGTCCGTCTGCACGACGATGTTGCCGCTGTGATCGAACTCGACGTAGTCGCAGGCAAGTAGCCCATACCGGCTGCGCAGTCCTGAACTGCTGGAAGGCCCCCGCCTTCGGATTCCTCTTGGGAACCGGACGCGGGGGCCTTCTGCTTTTAACCAACGCGGGGTCACTTCGCGCCCAAGGAGCAGGGCATTTTGGGCGCGAAGTGACCCCGCGTTGCTTTCAGGGGGTGGGCCTAGTCCCGGTGGAGGACCGTGGTCACATGCCGGTAGCCGTGGCGGATCAACTCGATCAGCACCGCCCCGTCAACGTCGTCGAGCTTGGTAACGTAAAGGCAGCCGGCGCCCGTCCTGTGCTTCCCCAGCCGTGCCAGCAACTCCTCCGACTCGGGGCCGTAGGTGAGGCCGTAGAGCGACAGGCTGGCCTTCCGTGGCGAGAAGCCCACCGCGGGAGCGTCCCCTTCGCGCCCTGTCTCGTATTTGTAGTGGTAACGGCCGAACCCCACAATCGTCGGACCCCACATCGCGGCCGGCTGGCCCGTGACTTCTGCCATCAGCGCCAGCAGCCGGAGCCCGTCCCGTCGCCGGACAGGATTTTCGACGGCGGCCAGGAAACCGCCCACTGACGCGCTGGTTGCTGTGGTCTTGTTCTCGGTCTTGTTTTCAGCCATGAGGGCAGTCTGGCAGAACGGCGGATCCCTGTCAGCGTCTTCGGGGCGTCATCAGTGCCCAGGGAATAAACGGACCGGCACACCGCTTTTACGGGTAGATGCAAACGCATGTAATAGTCCCGCTGACCTTGACGCGATCCAGGAGCACCCTTTGGAAAACCGACGTATCACCGTTCTCACCGCCGGACTCGGCGTCCCGTCGTCGAGCCGCCTGCTGGCAGACCAGATGGCTGCCTCGGCGGAACACCAGCTTGCGGCGGCCGGCTACGCAGCCACGGTAGAGGTGGTGGAACTGCGGGACCTAGCCGTAGACATCGCTAACAACTTCGTGACCGGCTACGCGGCCCCGCGGCTGGCCGAAGTGATCGCCGGCGTCGGCGCTTCCGACGGCCTCATCGCCGTCAGCCCCGTCTTCAGCGCCTCCTACAGCGGGCTGTTCAAGTCCTTCATCGACGTTCTCGACCCCAAATCCCTTGAGGGCAAGGCCGTCCTGCTCGGGGCCACCGCCGGCACGGACCGGCACCAGATGGTGCTGGACTTTGCGATGCGGCCTCTGTTCACCTACCTGCGCACCCGGATTGCTGCCACCGCGGTGTTTGCCGGCCCCCAGGACTGGGGAAACAGCGACGGCGGCGGTTCTCCGCTCTCTTCACGGATTGACCGGGCGGCGGCGGACTTCGTCGGATTGCTGCAGGTCTCGCAGCCGCAACAGAAGTCGGCAGTCCCGGAGTCACTGCCGTTCGAGCAGTTACTCGCCGGGATCTCGGGGCGGCGGTAGCAACTCCCGCCGCCGCTGCGGCCCCGCCGACGACGCGCCGGCCGCGACCAGCCGCGCAATGACGACCGCCGCCGCCCTAAAAAGAAAGAAGGCTGGCTCGGCGAAGTGTTCGACTTCTAGCCCGGTTGGGAGCGGCCGGGGCGTTTCGTCGTCCAGCCGCTGCGGTCCCGTCCTTAATCGTCCAGCAGGGCGATGAACTCCCGGGCCTGTTTGAGTGAGATCTCCGAGTGCCGGGTAAGGGCCATGGCGGCCGCCTCGGTGTCGCCGCTCCTGGCCAGCGTGCGGATCCTGCCGTAGATCTCGTCGTTGAGCATGTTGCTGCTGACCTCGCGGGTGACATCGCCTTTGCTTGCGATTGCGCGGTAGCGATACGCGAAGCGCTGCGGGGCATCGTCCTCGTCATCGCTGGGCGCCTGCGCGGGGGCCTCCGGACGAAAGGGTTGCGGATGGGCCGCCAGCGCCCCGACGGCGTCGCGGGAGGCCCGCAGGCCGTCGCCGGTGGCCTCAAGGTAGAGCTTTATCGCGGCCATGGCCTGCCCCTGCGCGATCAGCGCGTACAGGCGGCGGTGCTGCTCCTGATTGAGCTTAACCGCGGCCGCACGGGCAAGCTCCAAGGGGTCGCGGCCCGGCTGTGGCTGCGGTTCCGGCCGGTACTGGGCACCGCGGCGGCCAAGGGCCCGCACGGCCAGTAGCACTCCGGCGCCGACGAGCGCCAGGATCAGGACGGGGATAATCAGGGATTCCATGGAACTAAAGCCGATCTACATATTTCTTGGCGGTCAAAAGATCTGAATGCGTTGCCTGGCGCAACAGCTTGATGGCCTGGATCTTCTTGCCGCTCCGGGCCAACGACTGAAGCTGCAGGGAAAACTGAGGGTTGAGTTGGCCGCCGGGCAGGACCGGACCCTGATAGCCGGGCTGTCCCACGGCCGGGGCGACGCCGGTTTGGGCGCGCAGCGCTGCCCTGGCATGATCGGCCTGCTGTGATTGCTGCTGCTCGTTCTGGCTGGGGCGGGTGGCGGCGTCCACCCGAGCCCGCGCGGCGGTGGCGGCCTGTACCTGCGCCGCGTAGTGGGCCTGGGAGCGGACGGCCAAGTCCTGCTGATAGCGCTCGGCGTCGGACAGGCCGAAATCGCGGGGCTTGAGGGCCGTGGCGAACGCCCAGAGGACTGCCGCCAGGATGAGGGCAGGCAGTATGACTAGCAATACATCGCCCATGTGTAGAGCTTATGCCAGATCCCAGTTATCCACAGCATATTCGGACCGGCGCATACAGCGCGCCGTCCGGTGCCGTCAATTCGGAGCATTCCGGTGAGGTCCATCACAGAATGTGAATATTTGACCCCGAATATGGCTTCGTCTTCCGTCGTGTATCCCCAGCCACAGCCCACAAGCTGTGGATGAAGCTTTGCCAAAATTGTTTTGTTTCCACAAGGCAAAACCACTGTTTTCGCAGGTCAAGAGCATATTCTGGGGCCAACTATTTTTCTATCCACAGCTGTTCCCACAGGCTGTGCACAAGCTGGGACCAGTAGTACACACGTTATCCACAGGGGTGCGGCCGGGTCGGGTTGGTGCCTGCCCGATCGGGGGCTACCGTAGCTGGAGATCGAGCTTTGGATGGGGACGAGCCGGGATAGCTGCACGATGCCAGCTTTCCAGCTCACCGGCAGCCACCGGATCCGCACCAGAATCCTGGGCTGTGGAAAACCCACAGCACAGGGCGCCAGACAAATTGTCGGAGCCCGCTGATAGGACTAAACCAGCCGGTATCCGCCGGTAGGACGCCTCCCGGCACTCAAGGGGCACCTGGCACTAAGGCGCATGGCTCACGCGTCGCCCGCGAACGGACATCCGCCGCGGCACACAATGGAGGACGGCAGTTTTGTCAGTTACGCATCTTGACTCAGTCGAGGGCACGCGGGGATCCGAAGGCAGCCGTAAGCCGCCGCAGGACATACCCGCGGAGCAGTCCGTCCTGGGCGGCATGATGCTGTCCAAGGACGCCATTGCCGACGTCGTCGAAATCCTGCGTGGCCAGGACTTCTACCGCCCGGCCCACGAGACGATCTACGAGGCCATCATCGACCTCTACGGCCGCGGCGAACCCGCCGACGCCGTCACCGTCTCGGATGAACTGACCAAGCGGGGCGAGATCAACCGCATCGGCGGCCCCGCCTACCTGCACGAGCTGATCCAGACCGTCCCGACCGCTGCGAACGCCGGCTACTACGCGGAAATCGTCGGCGAGCGGGCAGTGCTGCGCCGCCTCGTCAACGCCGGCACCAAGATCGTCCAGCTCGGCTACGGCGCCGACGGCGAAGTCGAGGACCTGGTCAACCAGGCGCAGGCCGAGATCTATGCCGTGGCCGAGCGCCGCACCGCAGAGGACTACGTTGTCCTCAAGGACGTCATGGAATCCACGGTCGACGAGATCGAGGCCTCCGGCCACCGCGGCGAGGGACTGACGGGCGTACCCACCGGCTTCTACGAACTGGATGAGCTGACCCACGGCCTGCACCCGGGGCAGATGATTGTCATCGCCGCCCGCCCGGCCGTCGGTAAGTCCACCTTCGCGCTGGACTTCGCACGCTCCGCCGCCATCAAAAACAACCTCGCCACTGTCTTGTTCTCCCTGGAAATGGGCCGGAACGAGATCGCCATGCGCCTGCTGTCCGCCGAGGCCACCATCGGCCTTCAGGACCTCCGCAAGGGCACCATCAAGGACGAGCAGTGGTCCAAGATCGCCACCACCATGGGCCGGATGAACGATGCCCCGCTGTTCATCGATGACAGCCCCAACATGTCGCTGATGGAAATCCGCGCCAAGTGCCGGCGCCTCAAGCAGCAGCATGACCTCAAACTCGTGATCCTCGACTACCTACAGCTCATGAGCTCGGGCAAGAAGGTGGAATCGCGCCAGCAGGAAGTCTCCGAGTTCTCCCGTGCGCTAAAGCTGCTCGCCAAGGAACTGCAGGTTCCCGTGATTGCGCTCTCGCAGCTGAACCGTGGCTCCGAGCAGCGCCAGGACAAGCGCCCAATGGTCTCTGACCTGCGTGAATCCGGTTCCATCGAGCAGGACGCGGACATGGTCATCCTGCTGCACCGCGAAGACGTCTATGACAAGGAATCGCCCCGCGCGGGCGAGGCGGACATCCTGATCGCCAAGCACCGTAACGGTCCTACGAAAGACATTGTGGTGGCGTTCCAAGGCCACTACTCGCGGTTTGCTAACATGGCGGCCGATGCCGGAGGCGGCGGCTTCTAGTCGCCGGCCAGCGGCGCGCCGCTACTGGCCACCCGCCGGCAGCAGGTGGTTGGGCAGCCTGTTTCCGGGGGCCCTTCCGCGGATCTCCAGCAGCTCGCGGGCATGGGCATGCAGCCGTTTGTCCTCCCCGGATACCGGAAGCCATTGCGGGATCGGCACCGAGGTGCCGTGCTCGTCGCGGGCCACCATGACCGTCAGGCAGTAGGTTGTGAGGTGCAGTTCGCGTCCCTTGGGATCCCCCGAGCGGACATGGACCGCGATGTGCATACCCTTGGTGCCCGTGTAGACCAGCCGGGCCTCCACCTCCACCACGTCGCCGATCAGCAAGGGCCGGTAGAACCGGACCCCGCCGGAGAAGACGGCCACCGTGTCCATCCCGCAGTAGCGCGAGGCGCAGACGTAGGCCGCTTCGTCGATCCATTTCATGACGATGCCGCCGTGCACCTTGCCGCCCCAGTTCACATCCGTGGGGGCTGCCACAAAGCGGAGTATCACGTTCTCGGCGGTGCCCGCTTCGGTATATTCCTGTCCGCTCATGGCCTGGACGATGTCCTCGCGGACCTTGATCCGGGCCAGTGCATGGTCTCGTTGTTCGACTTCTTCCCGCGTCGTCGGTTCAAACTGCGGCACCGGAGTGGGTTTGCCGTCCTCGCCGACGGCCACAAAGATCACCATGCACTGGCTGCGCATCGTAGCCGGGCCGCCCTTGGGGTCGCCCGAGGAGACCAAGGTGCGGATGTGCATCGAGGACCGTCCCGTGTAGACGATCGTGGCCTCGACTTCCACCATGTCCCCGCTGTTGACCGGGTGCGAGAAATGGATGTTGCCCACATAGGCCGTCACGCAATAGGACTTCGCCCAGCCGACGGCGGCGGCGTAGGCGGCCTTGTCCACCCACTCGAGCACGGTGCCGGCGTCGACCGAACCGCTGTGGCCAACGTCGGTGGGCGCCGCAAGGAAGCGCAGGGTCACGGTATTGGCGGCAGTCTCACTCATGCAAGTGAGTGTACTAATGGGCCGCGGAAGCGTCGCGGGCCCCCGACACAAACGCCGCCCGGGTCGCAATAACTGCCTTGGGACGCCACCCAGGGCAGGACGGCGGGCGGCCACCTGGAGGTGACCGCCCGCCGTCGTGCGCCGCCTGACGCGGAGGATTCCTTAGGCCAGGACGCTGAGCCTGGACCCGGTGCGGCCGAAGAGGGCCTTGTCCACTGAGAACCTGCCGGCGCCGACGAGGGCCACGGCCAGGGCGGTTGCGGCCAGGATCAGCACCAGTTCGTAGCCTCCCGTTGCGGCAAATATTCCCGCCGAGGCATGGACCAGGAACAGGGCGCCGAGCATGTCCGCGGCGAGGAGGACCGCGAACACGCGGGTGAGCACGCCGAGGATCAGTGCGACGCCGCCGACAAGTTCCAGCGTGGCGATGACCGGGGCGGCGAGGTTGGCGGCCGGAACTCCCATCTGCGCAAAGGCGGCCTGGGTGCCCGCAATGGTGAACTCGGCGAATTTCTGCCAGCCGTGGGCGGCGAAAAGGAATCCGGTCACGATGCGCAGGATAGTAAGGGCCGAGGTGGTGAGCGCGGGCTGGTTCATGGGAATGCCGTTCTGTCGTGGGGCGCGCGGCGGAGTGCAGACCGCCGCAGACTTAGTTGAAGATTCAACTTATAGTGTTCCGGTGCCTAGTTGAAAAGTCAACTAATGCGAAGATGTACGACGCCGACGGTGCCGCTAGGGTGGTTCCGTGCCAGCCCCGTCAACAACTCCCGCGACGCTGCCGTCCCCTGCAGGCCGGCGGCGGGAGATCCTGCGCCTTGCGGTTCCGGCGTTCGGCGCCCTGATCGCCGAACCGCTGTTCCTGCTCGCGGATTCGGCGATCGTCGGCCACCTCGGCGTGGCCCAACTCGCCGGCGTCGGTCTGGCCTCCGCGGTGCTGCACACGGCGGTGGGACTCATGGTCTTCCTCGCCTACACCACCACTCCGGCCGTGGCGCGGGCGATCGGCAACGGCCAGCTGCCCCAGGCCCTCGCAGCCGGGCGCGACGGCGTCTGGCTGGCCCTGCTGCTCGGGCTCGTCCTCGCCGCGGCCGGCTTCTTTGCCGCCGAACCGCTCCTGGACCTGATGGGGGCCCGGGACGAGGTGCGGACCTTTGCGGTGGACTACCTGCGCTGGTCCCTGCCGGGACTCGTCGCGATGCTGCTGATCTTCGCGGGCACCGGGGTTCTGCGCGGCCTGCAGGACACGCGGACCCCGCTAGTGGTTGCCGCCGCCGGCTTCACCCTGAACATTGTGCTGAACCTCGTCCTGGTATACGGGCTGCAGCTCTCCGTCACCGGCTCCGCGATCGGCACCAGCATCGCCCAGTGGGCCATGGCCCTGGTCTACGTGCTGATGGTCCGGAGCAACGCCCGGAGCCACGGCGTCTCGCTGCTGCCGGACTGGCGTGGCGTCCGGGCCTTGACCAGGGTGGGCTCCTGGTTGATGCTGCGTACGCTGAGCCTGCGCATAGGGATCCTCGCCACCGTCGTTGTGGTCACGGCCCAGGGGCCCGTCAACCTGGCTGCCCACCAGCTCGCGATGACCGTCTTCACGCTCCTGGCGTTCGCCCTGGACGCCCTGGCCATTGCGGCGCAGGCATTGATCGGCAAGGAACTCGGTGCGGCCCGCCCGGCCGCGGCACGCGGACTCACCGGCACCATGATCCGCTGGGGCATCGCATTCGGTGCCGTCACGGGCGTCCTGCTGGCCGCCGCCGCGCCCTGGATCGGACTGCTGTTCACCCCGGACACGGACGTCCAGGCGGCGCTGACGCTCGCACTGTGGGCGCTTGCCGCCGGCCAGCCGATCGCCGGCTATGTCTTCGTCCTCGACGGCGTCCTGATCGGGGCGGGGGACGCGAAGTACCTGGCGATTGCCGGCGTCGTGAATCTGGCCGTCTATCTGCCGCTCCTGCTGGCAGTCCGATCCTCCGGGGTGGGCGGCGGCGCCGGGCTGCTCTGGCTGTGGGCAGCCTTCTCCCTTGGCTACATGCTGGCGCGGGCGCTGACGCTTGGCCTCCGGGCGCGGACGGACCGGTGGATGGTACTCGGCGCGCACTGAGCCCGACGGCTCCCCTGGCCAGCGGTCCAAATCCCGGCGCGGAGCGGATCGGCTTCGCACTAAACTGGACGGGTGACTCTTCCCGCAACCCCTGACGCATCCATTGCCCTGCCCGCCGCTGCAGACCTCTGGAAGCCCGTGCTCAGCCGGGCCGCCGTCGCGCTCGGCTTCGGCGCGCTGACAGTGTTCTGGGCGGCCCCCTCCGCCGCCGGCATGGGCTGGGCCGGCGGGCTCTATCTGCTGGCCACCGGATTGGTGCTGATCTCGAGCATCAGGAAGACCGGCATCCCCGGCACCTCCCGCTCGGGCAAGATCCTCTCGGCCGCGGGTGCTGTGCTGATCGGAACCGGTGCGGCGGTTGCCCTGATCCCTTCCAATCTCGTCTTCGGCACCATTGCGGCGCTGGGCCTTGGCCTGGCGGCTACCGCGGAGCTGTCCCTCGGTATGAGTCTCCGGGGCCGGTCCGTGCTGGCGCGCGACTGGATCGCCTCCGGGGTGATCGGTTTGGGCACAGCGCTCCTGCTGCCATTTTTCATCGATCTGGGCCCGCACGCCCTGCTCGGCGTCGCCGGCGGCGGTGCCATTATCAGCGGAGTGCTGTGGACGCTGGCGGGGCTGACCCTGCGGCACGATGCGCGGGGCGATTCCGCGGAGGCCGTAAACTAGTACCAACAGGTTCTACCTTGCGTAGAACGATTGCGCTATCAAAACTGCCACGCCTTCCGGGCGTCGGCGGCAGGAGGAAAGCACCTTGGGACAGCAGAAATCTGGAGAACCGCGCAGCCTGCGGACCTCGGTCAAGGGACCGCTCATGTTCTCCGCGTTCTGGGCTGTGCTGGCCTTCGTTGCCACCCTTATTTTCGCCTCCGGCGGCAGTGCCAAAACCCCCCGCTTTGATCTGGCCTTCACAGCAGGGGGTATCGCCTTCATCGTGATTCTGGTGGTGCTTGCCATGCTTTCGATGGGCCACAAGCCCAACGCCGAACATCTGGGCAAGGGATCCGGCGTGAACCTGAGCTCCAGGAGCGCCGGCCATGGCGGCCACTCGGCGCAGCCCGGATCAGGAGCCGGCCCGGCCGACACCAGCCGCGACGAGGCGCCACGCGACGACCTCCGCTAACTCCGCGGACGCCGCCGCCACTGACTTACCGCGGCCGGGGTCGTCGGCGGGACGAGGTTCCTACTTGGACCAGGAAATCGGGTTCTTCAGGTAGGGGTTGTCGCCGTACTTGGCGTAGGTGAACCGGGAGTCTTCATATTCGACGCCCTTCACTTCGTCGCCCGTGGGAGCCAGGAACACCTGGCAGGACACCATGCTGCTGCCCGTCGCCAGGCTCAGCGAATCACCGGCACCCGTCGTTGCGAAGCGTGTGCTGTTGCACTGGTCGAAGGCGCCGAAGACAATGAGTGACGGGGCGTCGGAACCGTCCGTGAGCCGGGCAGTGACTTTGGGTTCGCTGATGCTGACGGCGGCCTTCCTGATGCTGTCCATCCGGTGCGTGACCGAGGCGTAGGACGGGGTCTGGCCCGCGTACTTGGCCGGGTCCTCGAACCGGAGCGGCCGGAGCCGTTGTGCCCTGGGCGGCGCTGGCACTCGAACTTGCGCTGGCCAACGGCGAGGCTGCCTCCGGTGTGCCGCTGGCAGCGGGTGAGGCTCCGCCCCCGCCACAGTCCATCAGTCCAACTGCCAAAATTCCGGTGAGCCCCAGTGCTGCCTTGACTTTTTTGGAGCTGTGGACGCTGTGCCAGGTGAAGGTGTATCCCTAGATTGGGTTTCGCCGGCCTGATGGCTGCGCGAAGTATTCCAATCTACGGGGAAATTCACCCTGGTCTGTCCGTAATGCTCAGCAGTCCACGGTTGTGACGCTGCCCCGGCGGCGGCTCAGGATGCGGCCTTGCGTGCCCGGTAGGCGGCCACATGCGCACGGTTCGCACAGTTGCCGGTATCGCAATAGCGTTTCGAGCGGTTCCGGCTGAGATCCAGCACTACCGCATCGCAGTCCTCCGCCCCGCACACCAGCATGCGGTCCATTTCCTTGCTGCGGATCACGTCGACCAGGGCCATGGCTGCCTCGGTGCTCATCCGGTCCGCGAGCGGCGCCTCAGGGGTGGTGGCGTGCAGATGCCAGTCCCATTCATCGTGTCGCACCAACTGGGGGAGGGCCCGGGCGTCCCGCAGGAGCCGGTTCGCGGTGTCGACGACGGCGCCTTCATCGGCGAGCCAGAGCCTGGCCAGTTCAGCCCGGAGGCGGTGCACACTGGCCAGTTCGGCCGCGTCCCGGGTCCGGGAGCCGGTGAAGCCCTCGGCCTTGAGGAAGCGGTCGAGGTCCGCCGTCGTGGCGAGCAGTTCGTCGCCGTTGGCCGCGCTGTTGATGAGGTTGACCACGGACCGCAGGGCAACTTCCGTGTCAGGGGCAAAAACCATCTTGACTCCTTACGTTGCTGACGGGTAATGTCATGACCATACCGCTACATTACTCCTGACAGGAGGCACTTCGTGTCTGCCGCACGCCGTCCCGCCGAAGCACCGGCCAAGAACCTTGCCGGAAACCGTACCGCCCCAAAGTCCGGCGCCGACAAGCCAGATGCGGCATCAGGATTCATGGCCTCGGGCCTCGGCGTTGCCCTGTTCTCTTCCGCCGTCTTCGGCCTGTCCGGTTCGTTCGCCAAGGCGCTGCTGGAAACCGGCTGGACTCCCGGCGCCGCGGTCACGGCCCGCCTGACCGGCGCGGCACTGATCCTGGCGATCCCGGCCATTCCGTCGCTGCGCGGCCGCTGGCACCAGCTCAAGGACAACTGGCTCACGATCCTGCTCTTCGGCCTGATCGGCGTCGCTGCCTGCCAGCTGTTCTACTTCAACGCCGTGTCCAGGCTCTCGGTCGGCGTCGCACTGCTACTGGAATATCTTGCCCCGGTCATCATCGTGCTGTGGCTGTGGGCCGCCAGCCGGAAACGGCCGCGGCCGCTGACCATCGCCGGAACCCTGCTGTCCCTGGGCGGCCTGGTCCTGGTCCTGGACCTCACCGGGGCGGTCAAGATCGACTTCATCGGCGTGCTGTGGGGGATCGCGGCGGCCGTCTGCCTGGCCATCTACTTCTTCATCACCGCCAAGGAAAACGACACCCTCCCGCCGATCGTCCTGGCCTCCGGCGGCCTTATGACCGGTGCCGTTGTGATGTGGCTTGCTGCGGCGAGCGGCCTGCTGCCAATGGCGTTCAGCACCGCCGACACGCGCCTTGGCCCCTGGGTCACGCCCTGGTGGGTGGCCTTGGGCGGACTCGTGGTGCTGGCCACCGTGCTGGCCTACGTTTCCGGCATTATGGCCGCGCGGGCTCTCGGCTCCAAGGTGGCGTCGTTTGTGTCCCTGACCGAGGTCCTGTTCGCGGTCATCTGGGCCTGGCTGCTGCTCGGCGAACTGCCCGGCCCCATCCAGCTCCTGGGCGGTCTCCTTATTGTCGGAGGGGTGGTGCTGGTTCGGGTGGACGAGCTGCGGACCCCGGGGCCGGGCGGTGCCGTCCTGTTGACGCCGGAATTGAACCACGCGAACGACGTCGAGCCCGTTCCGTAGCCGGCTTAAACGCGTCTGGCCCGGACGCTTCGTGCATCCGGGCCAGGCAGCAAACGGGGTCTGTGCTGCGCGCCTGGCTAGCGCGAAGCGCTTTCCTGCTCGGACGCGTTGCGGCTGGCCTGCTTGCCGGCCTCCTGCAGCGCCTGCGAAACCTTCGCCAGCGACGCGACGTGCTGGCCGTTCCACTCGCTGCGGAACTTGTCCGCGTCCGGGCCCTTCCAGTCGGTGCCCTCGAGCACCTTGGTCAGCAGCGACTTCTGCTTGTCGATCTCCGACGAACCAGCCTGCAGCTTCGTCCCAAGAGTCTTGAGCTGAGCAATGTCTGCACCCCAAATAGCCATACGAAAATCTCCTCAGTAATAGAAAACGGACCCGATCCGGGCCGGCGTCCCCCAAACGGCCCCCGGCTGTTCCGGAAGATCCAGTGCCTAGAACCTATCGCGCCCGGCAAGAAACTGTCGATGGGCACCGCTCCCCATCCACCCGCCGTCGAACCCAACTAACTCGCAGCAGGGGCCGTTCTGGGCGCCCAAAACGGCCCCTGCTGCGAGCCACTTGGGAACGGAGCGGCTACTTTCCGAAGCTGCGCAGCCGGAGGGAGTTGGCCACCACCAGCACGGAACTGGCGGCCATCGCGGCGCCGGCGATCATCGGATTGAGCAGGCCCAGGGCAGCCACCGGGATTCCGACGGCGTTGTAGAAGAAGGCCCAGAAGAGGTTGGTCTTGATGGTCGCGAGGGTCCGGCGGGAGAGCTCGATGGCCTGGGCCACCTGCCCGAGTTCGTTGCCCATCACCGTGAGGTCGGCAGCCTCGATCGCGACGTCGGTGCCCGAGCCCATTGCGATGCCCAGGTCCGCCTGCGCCAGTGCTGCGGCGTCGTTGACGCCGTCGCCGGCCATGGCCACGGTGGCGCCGGCGGCCTGCAGCTTCCGGACGGCGTCGACCTTGCCCTCCGGCAGTACGCCCGCGAAGACGTCCCCGGGACTGATGCCGACTGCGTCGGCCACCTGGGCGGCCACCGCGGCATTGTCCCCGGTCAGCAGGATCGGCCGGAGCCCGAGTTCCCGGAACCGGGCGATCGCGGCGGCCGAGCCGGGTTTGAGCGTGTCCCGCAGGCTGACGATGCCGGCCGGTTCCCCGTCCACTGCGAGCCAGATTGCGGTGGCGCCGGATTCCTCGGCCCGCCGGAGCCCATCCAGCAGACCGGGAGCTAGGGCGATTCCGTTCATCTGCAGCCAGCCGGTCCGGCCGGCAGTCACGAGCCGGCCCTCAACGGTGCCCTGGACCCCGCCGCCCGGGGCGGAGCGGAAGCCGGCGACGGCGGGAAGCCGGCCGGCGTCGTGCGGACCGGATTCTGCGGAGAGCGCCGCCGCGGCTATGGCGCGGGCTATGGGATGCTCGGAAGCGGCCTCCACGGCACCGGCAAGGCGCAGGATCTCGGATTCACCGAAGGAACCGAACGCCTCGGTGCCGTCCACCGCGAGGTGCCCGGTGGTCACGGTGCCGGTCTTGTCGAGCAGGATGGTGTCGACCATCCGGGTATCCTCGAGGACCTGCGGGCCCTTGATCAGAATGCCGAGCTGGGCACCCCGGCCGGTCCCGGTGAGGAGACCCACCGGGGTGGCGAGGCCCAGGGCACAGGGGCACGCGATGACCAGGACGGCGACGGCGGCCGTGAACGCCGTGCGGAGCTCGGCGTCGCTGATGGCAGGGCCTGCCGCGAGCAGCCAGGCGCCGAAGGTGAGGGCGGCGATGATGAGGACCACCGGGACGAAGACGGCGCTGATGCGGTCCGCGAGGCGTGCGATCGGCGCTTTGCCGGTCTGCGCCTGGGAGACCAGCCGGCCCATCTGGGCCAGGGTCGTTTCGGAACCGACGCGGGTGGCGCGGACCAGAAGCCGCCCGGAGGTGTTGATGGTGGCACCCGTGACAGGGCTGTCCGGGCCGACTTCCACGGGCACCGATTCCCCCGTCACGAGGGAGGCATCGACGGCGGAGGAACCCTCGACGACGACGCCGTCCGTGGCGATCTTCTCGCCGGGGCGGACCACGATCACATCGCCCACCGTCAGCTGCCCGGCCGGGACCATATATTCATTGCCGTCCCGGAGCACCGTGGCATCCTTGGCGCCCAGGTCCAGCAGGGCCCTGAGGGCATCGCCTGCTTTCTGCTTGGCGTTGGCCTCCAGATAGCGTCCCAGCAGCAGGAAGGTGGTGACGACGGCGGCGACCTCGAAGTAGAGCCCGCCGGAGCCCATCCCCTCCATACTGTCCATCCCCTGCGGGTGGTCGGTCATCCGCGGGTCCTCGAGGAGCTGCCAGGCGGAGAAGGCGTACGCGGCGGTCACGCCGATGGAGACGAGCGTGTCCATGGTGGAGGCGAAGTGCCGTGCGTTCACGGCCGCAGCCCGGTGGAACGGCCAAGCCGCCCAGCTGATCACCGGCAAGGCGAGGGCGCCCGCCACCCAGGCCCAGTTGGCGAACTGGAAGGCCGGGAGCATCGAAATCAGGACGACAGGCACCGTGAGCGCCGCAGCGACGATCAGGCGCGGGCGGAGCTTGGTCGCCGGGTTGGTCGCCGTGTGGTCACCCTCGCCGGGGATTCCGCCTGACGTCTTGACGGCGCCGGGCTCTACAGGAAGGCTTGGATGCCTGGGAGTGCGGATCGTGGCTTTGTAGCCGGCCGCGGCCACCGTGGCCGTGATCTGCTCGTCCGTGATGTCCACGGGGACGGTGACGTGGGCCGACTCGAGGGGCAGGTTGACCGAGGCTTGGACGCCATCGAGCTTTCCGAGCTTGCGTTCGACCCGGCTGACGCAGGAGGCGCAGGTCATGCCCTCGATGTCGAGTTCGATCACCCGGCTTCCGGGCTGGTCCAGCAGTTGTTCATTACTCACGGTGTTCCCTGTCCTGTGGCATGCCTGGCGACGGTCGGTGGCGGGGTGGTGCTCAGGCTTCGTTGGCCACCACCATGTAGCCCGCTTCGGCAACGGCTTCGCCGATCTCGGAGGGGGACAGCGCCCCGGTGGAGGAGATGGTGACGGTGGAGATGCCGCCGGAGTTGAGGTCCACGTCGACCTTCTCGACGCCGGCGAGGGACTCGAGCTCTTCGCTGACAGAGGACACGCAGTGGCCGCAGGTCATGCCGGAAACGCTGACGGAAGTGGAAACGGTGCCCATGGTTTGCTCCTTGGTGGTGGGCTCCCGGTGGTTCGGCAGCCCGATCGTGTGGTGAGTGGTGTTGCCGCTACCGCAGCAGGCGCCCGATTGCATCGGTGGCCTCCTTGACCTTGAAGTCGATGGCTTCCGCCCGGAGCCCGGGATCAGGCTCGGACGCCGCACCGACGACGCAGTGACCGATGTGTTCTTCCACCAGCCCCAGGCTCACGGCGTGCAGGGCCTTCGTGACGGCGGCGACCTGGGTGAGGATGTCGATGCAGTACTTGTCCTCGTCGATCATCCGGGCGATGCCGCGCACCTGGCCCTCAATCCGTTTGAGCCGCCGCAAGTACGCCTCCTTGTTGGAGGTGTAACCGTGCTGCTGGCGCTCCGCCTCTGCCGGTGCCATGACAGGGATCTCAGACTCGTTCATGACCCCAAGCTATACCCCCTAGGGGTATGGCACAAGCGGAGGGCGTGTTCCCGGGCCGTGGTTGGGGAAACTGTCCGGACGTTAAAGAGCTCCGGAGTGCGTTATTGGGGGATACGCACTCCGGAGCAGCCATTTGGGTAGGCCCTCTATCGACCTACGACATCGATCCTACTCGCCGGTAGTGAAGGAAAGCCAGCACCCCGAATAAGTACTTTCGCTTTATTTTTGCACCGTATTTTTGCCCAATTCACCACCCCGAACGGAAGCTCACCGGGGCGGGGTCAAAAGGCAGGACCACGCCGCGCGGTCACGTGCCCCGGCCTGTCCGGTGGTGGACCGCAGCCCGGACCGGAACGATCAGGACCGGATGATCCTGGTGGTGGCTGAGCCACGCGGCCACCGAGCCGTTGAGGGCGGCGCTGATCCGGTGTCCGAGGCCCGGTTCGGGAGTTCCTACGATGATCATCGCAGCCCCGGTGTCCGCGGCCAGCCTGCCCAGTGCCCGGGCCGGATCGCCGGCGAGGGTCCGGAGGGCCCAGTTGATCCCAAGGCCGTCGCAGACCGCCCCGATGGCGGACCGCAGCTCCTGCGTCGCTGCTTTGATTTCGGCGTTGTCCGTTTCCGGGTGCAGGGAAAGCCGGTGCGCGGACCGGGCCGGATCCCATTCCACGAGGTAGCTCGCCTCGTCCACGTACGCGCAGATCAGCGGTGCTGCAAGATGGGCGGCCAGTGCCGCGGCCGTTTGCAGCACCTGGGGGCTCTGTCCCGGAAGCACGCCGACGACGAGGGGCGGCGGGCCGCTGATACTCTCTGCAGGCATATTCAATTGTTGACCCGGTTCACCGGCTTGAATAGGGCCTTACTTCCTTGGCTGCCGCGGCTCAGTACGTCGATGTGCCGGGGGCGGCGGACTCCGGGGCGGTGAGTTCGGTGAAGAGGACCCCGACGCGGGCCCTGATGTCGTCCCGCACCAGCCGCATGCGCTCCATGCCGTTGATGCCGCGCAGCGACGGTTCATCCGTCTCCCAGACCTCGATGCGGCCGCGGCCGTGCCGTTCGAGATTCGCCTCGGTACCCAGGATGACGACGGCATCCGCGGTATCCAGCACCGCGTCGGTCACCGGTTTGGGGTGTTCGTCTCCGAGCTCGTGCCGAGCTCGGCAAGCGAGGCAACCGCCTCGGCGTTCAGCGCGCTTCCGGGCTTGGTGCCCGCCGAGTGGACGTCCACTGCCCCCGCGGCCAGCTGCCTCATCAGGGCGGCGGCGAGCTGGGATTTGCCGCCGTTTTTGCTGCAGACAAACAGGACACTGGGTTTTCTGGCCGGGGTGCCGGCGAGGTGTGCTTCGGAGCTGTTCATGCGTTCGTGCGGAAGCCCACGAGCACGGGTTCGGGGGCCGCACAGCACCCGCCGGACGTCTCGACAATGATGTGGGCGGCGGCCGGGACCTCGCAGCTGGTGCCGGCGTCGGAGGAACAGACGCCAGTCTCCGGAAGTTGGAGTTGGACCGTATCAGCGGCCTCGTGGTCCCCGGCCAGGGCGGCAGTGACGGAACGGACCTGTTCGTAACCGGTGGCGAGCAGGAACGTGGGTGCCCTGCCGTAGGACTTCATGCCGACAATGTAGAAGTCTTTTTCAGGATGGGCCAGCAGCGCCGCGCCGTGCGGGGCGACGGTGCCGCAGGAGTGGAATTCGGGGTCGATCAGCGGGCCGAGTTCCCGCGGCGCCTCCACCGCGGGGTCCAGTTCCAGTCGGAGTTCGCGAAGAATGTCCAGATCCGGACGGAAGCCGGTGGCGGGAACGACGACGTCGGCCGCCACGGTGCGTCCGTCGGCGGAGGCGAGAGTGACCCCGGCCGCGGACGACGGCGTGAGGGCCGCGATCCCGAAGCCGGTGTGCAGCTCCACGGTGCCGGCCCCGACCAGGCGGCGCAGCCGGCTGCCGAGCTGGCCGCGCGCGGGCAGGCCGTCAGCGTCGCCGCCGCCGTAGACCGTGGCGGCCGAAGCGCCCCGCACGGCCCAGACGATTTTCGTGTCCGGCTCCTGCTGCGCCAGGTCCGCGAGGTTGATCAGGGTGTTGGCGGCCGAGTGGCCCGCGCCGACGACGAGGACGCGGCGGCCGGCGAAGGCCGGACGGTCACGGTCCAGGACGTCCGGCAGCGGCGAGGAAATCCGCCCGGCCGCGGCCGCCTCACCTGCCGCGGGCAGTCCGGAGCTGCCCAGCGGGTTGCGACCGGCCCAAGTCCCGGACGCGTCAATCACGGCGGCCGCCTCGTAGTCGCGGAGCCGGCCGTCGGCGTGTTCCACCCGGACCAGGAAGGGGGTCGTGTCCCGGTTCCGGGAGTGGGTCTTGTCCATCCCGAGGCGGGTCACGGCCACCACTCGGGCTCCGGTGTGCAGCCTGGCGGCGATCGCCGGAACCGCGGCCAGGGGCGTGAGGTACCCGTCGATCAGCTCGCCGCCGGTAGGCAGGGCCGTGGGCCGCGGAGCTTCCCAGCCGGTCTCGGCGAGCAGCCGCACGGCAGCGGCGTCGAGGTTGAACCGCCACGGGGAGAACAGCCGGATGTGGCGCCACTGGTCGATTGCGGCGCCCGCCGTCGGGCCGGCCTCAAGGATCAGCGGTTCGAGGCCGCGCTCAAGCAGGTGGGCGGCCGCGGCGAGGCCGACGGGGCCCGCCCCGATGACAGCAACGGGAAGAGTCGTGTTCACATCCATGGTGTCCCCAGTCCGGTAAATTGATACTTATCGATATAGCCCAGTATTGTCCGCTATATCGACGCCTGTCAATATGAGTGCATAATGGACGTATGACGGCACTCCAGATTGTTGAGTCAACTGCCGCAGAGGCGTGCTGCACCCCGTCGGGCACCCCGATGCTTGGCAACGAAGAGGCGCAGGGAAAGGCCCAGCTCTTCAAGGCCCTCGCCGACCCGAACCGACTGCGCCTGCTGTCCATTGTCAAGGGGGCCGACGGCGGCGAGGCCTGTGTCTGCGACCTCACCGAGCCGCTTGACCTCGGCCAGCCCACGGTCTCCCATCACCTGAAGATCCTCGTCGACGCCGGCCTGCTGAACCGCGAGAAGCGGGGCACCTGGGCCTACTACTCACTTGTGCCCGGCGCACTGGAGCGGACCGCCGAGGTTCTGACCGGGCTGTGATGCTCCGGATCCGGCGTGGGCATCGACTCTTGAACCTGCGCCTGCCCCGGCCTAACGTTGGAGAACGAAGGAAAGGGTGACCGCGGTGGAAATCTTCATGTGGTGGCTGGATCTGGATCTGGCAAGCAAGGAGTGGCTGCGGGAAAACCTGCGCGCCGCCGAACTTCCCCTGCCGGTTCTGCAGGGCATTGCGGAGGCCGGCGGCCCCCACCCGGACAATGTGGCCGGGGTCCTGACCGACGCCGACTGGGACTTCATCGAGACGCAGTCCGAATTCGTGGACTGATCACGCCGGCAGGCCAACAAGCAGGCGAACAGGATGCAAGAAACCATTGCGGCCTTCGGGCCGGGGTGGTTGCATGGGGGTCATGGCTACCGCAGAGAGTTACGTCCTGGCGATCGGAACCAAGAAGGGGCTATGGCTGGCAACCAGCCCGGACCGCAAGGACTGGTCCCTGTCCGGACCGCATTTCTTGATGAGCGAAATCCCCAGCATCGGCATCGACACCCGCGGCGGCCGGATCCGGATCCTGGTCGGCGTCCGGTCCGAGCACTGGGGCCCCACGGTCTTCCACTCCGATGACCTGGGCGGAACGTGGACTGAGCCCGAGGAGGGCGCCATCCGCTTCCCCGAGGGCACCGATGCCGCCCTGGAGCGCGTCTGGCAGATCCATCCCGATACCGAATCCCGACCGGGCGTGGTCTGGGCCGGCTGCGAGCCGATCTCGGTCTGGAAATCGACCGACGGCGGCGAACATTTCGAGCTCAACCGCGGCCTCTGGGACCACCCGCACCGCTCCGAGTGGGGTGCCGGCTACGGCGGCGCCGCGGCGCACTCGATCATCGTCGACCCCTCCGGCGAGAAGGTGCACGTGGCCATGAGTACCGGCGGGGTCTACCGCTCGCTCGACGGCGGCACTTCCTGGGAGCCCCGCAACAGGGGGATCTCCGCCTACTTCATGCCCGATCCGAATCCGGAATTCGGCCAGTGCGTCCACAAAATCGCGGCCGACGCCGCCGTCGACGGCCGCCTCTATGCGCAAAACCACCACGGCGTGTATCGCAGCGATGACGACGCCGAGCACTGGGAATCGATCGCGGCGGGGCTGCCCGCGGACTTCGGCTTCGTGATGCTGACACACCCGCGCCGGGCGGGTACGGCCTGGGTGATCCCGCTCAAAGCCGACGGCGAACGTATCCCGCCGGACGGCAAACTGGCGGTCCACCGGACCGATGATGCCGGCGGGACATGGAAGCGGCTGGACGACGGACTGCCGGGTTCCGAGTTCAATTCCGTGCTCCGCGACGCCGCTTGTGTTGATGCCGCGGATCCGGCCGGTGTGTACTTCGGAACGCGCGGCGGAAGCGTCTACGCCAGTGCCGATGAAGGCGAACACTTCACCGAGATCGCTTCGCACCTGCCGGACGTCCTGTGCGTCCGCGCCGCGGCCGTGTCGTCCGCGTCCGCCCCGGTGCCGGGCGCCGTGCCCGGCGTCGCCATGAACGCCTGAGCGCCTCCATGACTGATATCTCTGTGTTGCTGCCCAGCGTGCTCCAGCCGCTCGCCGGCGGGCAGCCCATGCTGACTGCGCCCGCCGGCGGGGCGGTGACGGTGGAGAGCGTGCTGGACTCGGTGACCGGGGGTTACCCGGCGTTGTCGAGGCGGCTGCGGGACGAGACCGGGGCGGTCCGGCGCTACGTGAATATATACGTCAACGGGAATGAAATCCGCCGGCTCCAGGGGCTCGCCACCGAAGTGGTGCCGGGCCAGGAGATCCTGATCATCCAGTCGGTCGCCGGGGGCTGACAGCGTCAGGCCACGCGCCAGAGGGTGCACTCGTCAGTGTTGATGGCCTTGCGCAGCCCGGACCGCCGGTCCATGATCCAGACGACGCCGATTCCGGGCGCGGTTTCCTGGACACTGCCGCGGCGGATCACAACGTCGTCGTAGTTGGGGCCGACCTTCAGGCGGGCCTCGATCTCGTCGCCGCGGTGCAGCTGGTCCAGGGCTCGGACACGGGTTACATGGGCATTGGCTTCCTTCAACATGGCGGGGCCTCCCGGACTGGAGCTGGTGCCTGCTTTTGCCGGCACTTCCAGTGTCCGGTGCCAATGTTGCCGCAGCGTTTCGGCCCGGTAAGCGGCGGGTAAGGTTTGCGCGCCCGCGCCGATGCGCCCGTCTACGCGCGTGCCCTGCCGGCGCCCCCACCGCTCCTGCCCGGTTCCTTCCCACAGGCCGCCGGAAACGCCCGGCATGTCCGGCGAACGTGCCGGGTTTCCGGCAGGCAACCGGGCGGGAGCGCTGGGCCTGTGCCCGGCGCCCACTGGCGGGCGGCGGGGTGGGCAGCCACAATGGGCCTATGCGACTGCCGCTGATGCCCCCGATCGCACCGATGCTGGCGAAGGCCGTGGGTGCCCTGCCCGAGGGAGCGGTGCTGTTCGAGCCGAAGTGGGACGGCTTCCGGGCCATCATCTTCCGGGACGGAGGAGACGTGGAGATCGGCAGCCGCAACGGCAAACCCCTTACCCGCTACTTCCCGGAACTTGTCGAGGCCCTGAAATCGAACCTCCCGCCGCGCTGTGTGCTCGACGGCGAGATCATCCTGCTCGGCACCTCGGGGGACCGGCTCGACTTCGACGCGCTGCAGCAACGGATCCACCCCGCCGCGAGCCGGGTCCGGATGCTGGCGGAACAGACCCCGGCGAGGTTTGTGGCGTTCGATCTGCTGGCCCTCGACGACGAGGACCTCACCGGGCGTCCCTTCGCCGAGCGGCGGGCCGTGCTGAAGCGGGTGCTCGCCGGCAGTGCCGCACCGGTCCACCTGACGGCAGCGACCGAGGACCGGGAAACGGCCGGGCAGTGGTTCCGCCAGTTTGAAGGGGCAGGCCTGGACGGGATCGTGGCCAAACCGCTGGACGGGCCGTACCAGCCGGACAAACGCGCGATGTTCAAGATCAAGCACGAACGCACTGCCGACTGCGTTCTCGCCGGGTACCGCGTCCACACGTCCGGGCCGGACAGGATCGGCTCTCTGCTGCTGGGGCTCTACGACGACGTCGGCGTACTCGTCAATGTGGGGGTCGTAGGTGCCTTCCCTCTGCAGCGGCGCAAGGAACTCTTCGAGGAACTCCAGCCGCTCGTGACCGGCTTCGAGGGGCACCCCTGGGCGGGGGCCCGGCAGGAGGAGGGCGGGCGGACGCCGCGCAATGCCGAGGGCAGCCGGTGGAGCGGTGGCAAGGACCTCTCGTTCACCCCGCTCCGGCCGGAACGCGTCGTCGAAGTGAAATACGACCATATGGAAGGAAAGCGGTTCCGCCACACCACGCAGTTCGTGCGGTGGCGGCCGGACCGGGATCCGCTCTCCTGCAATTACGGACAGCTCGAGGACCCGGTCAGCTACGATCTGGCCGCAGTGCTGGGAGCCGGCGGGGACTGACCCGGAGGTTGCGGCCAGGTCCGGACGCCCGACGCTCCCGCCCAGTTGCCTTTCCGCGGCCCGCACGGGACACGGAAAAGCCCGGCGTGTCCTGTGGACACACCGGGCTTCCGGTGGTGCGGCCCGAAGTAACCGGGAAGGAGCGGAGCGGCCGGGTTACTTCAGGCCCAGCTCCTTGGTGGGAATCTTGAAGGATTCCTTGGCGGTCATGGCCGAGACGGCCGAGATGAGGCAGATGACGGCGGTGAAGATGCTGATCTGGACCCAGCCGCCGGGCTTGATGCCGCCCATGGCTGCGACGATCGCCGGGGCGAAACCTGCCATCAGGAAGCCGAGCTGGGTGCCGATGGCCAGGCCGGAGAAGCGGACCCTGGTTCTGAACATTTCGGCGTAGAAGGCGGGCCAGACCGCGTTGGAGGCTGCGTAGCCGAAGGAGAAGAAGCCGATTGCGGCGAGGAACATCAGCGGGACGCTGCCGGACTCGAGGCTGAGCAGGAACACCGGCGTCAGGACGGCGCTGGCAAGGGCGCCGTAGATGAAGACCGGCTTGCGGCCGATCCGGTCCGCGAGCCTGCCGAAGAGCGGCTGGGTTCCGAGTGCGACGACGTTGGCTCCGACGACGAGCCAGAGAGTGGTGGTGCCGTCCACGCCGGCGACGTTCTTGGCGTAGGCGATGGCCAGGGTGCCGAACACGGTGGAGACGGCGGCGATGAACGCGCAGGCGACGACGCGGAGGACATCGCGCCAGTGGTCCTTGAGCAGGTCCGCGACGGGGAGCTTGGAGATCTGGGCGGTCTTCTGGGCTTCCTCAAAGGCCGGCGGCTCGTGCAGGGTGCGGCGGATGAAGAACGCAACAAGCACGACGACGGCGCTGAGCCAGAACGGGATTCGCCAGCCGATGCCGTACTTGATCTCGTCCGGGAGGGCCAGGACGGGGATGAAGACGAGTGCTGCAAGGATCTGGCCGCCCTGGGTGCCGGTGAGTGTCCAGGAGGTGAAGAAGGCGCGGCGGTTGTCCGGTGCGTGCTCCAGGGTCATGGAGGACGCGCCGGCCTGCTCGCCGGCGGCGGAGAGTCCCTGGCAGAGGCGCGCCAGCACCAGCAGGGCCGGAGCCCACCAGCCGATGGTGTTGAAGTCGGGCAGGCAGCCGATCACGAAGGTGGAGGCGCCCATCAGCAGGAGCGTGAACATCAGGACCTTCCGGCGGCCCACCCGGTCACCGAAGTGGCCCAGGATGACGGCGCCGATCGGCCGGGCGACGTAGGCGAAGCCGAAGGTCGCGAAGGACATGATCGCCGCGTTGGCGCCGGCGTCGGGGAAGAAGACCGTGGGGAAGATCAGCGCGGCGGCGGATCCGAAGATAAAGAAGTCGTAGTACTCGACGGCGCTGCCCAGGAAGCTGGCGAGGGCTGCCTTCTTCGGCGTCCCCGCCGGTGCGTCAGTGCCCGGCGTCGTAGACGGGAGTGTCTGGCTCATGGTGTTCCTTATGTGTGACGACATTGTCGCGGATGGATCAGGAAGGTCTCAGCCGCCGCTGGCTTTAAGTGTGCGGCAGCAGAAGGTTCGTGGAAAGACCCGGACGAGTAGCCACATGGTGGGAGCTACTTGTGCGATGTAGCAATCATGACTGTGAGGGCGGTCACTTGTCAACAAAAATAATCACTATCTAGAAATAGCTCTCACCATGTGAGAGCATTGAGCCATGAGTGTGAATCAAGACACAGAACTGGCCGGGAATGCCGCCATCGGGGCAACCCCCAACGGTGATGGTGCAAACGCTGACACCAAGGCCGGTGCAAAAGCCGCCAGGGAGGACTCCCGGACGGATATGGTCGGCAAGGCCCTGGGGCTGCTGGTCCTGCTCGGCGACGAGCCGAGGGGTGCCAGTGCCGCCGAGTTGTCCCGGCGGGCGGAGCTGCCCTTCAGTACCACCTACCGCCTGCTGGGTTCCCTCACCCGCGACGGCTTCGTGGACTACGAGCCGGACGGGCGCCGCTATCACCTGGGCCTGCGGATCTTCCAGCTCGGGCAGCGCGTGTCCAACCATCACGGATTCGCCGGCACCGCCCTGCCCGTCCTGAGGCGCGTCACGGAGGAGACGGGGGAGGCCACCATCCTCTCCGTGCGCGACGGACATCACCACCTCACCGTCAACAAGGTGGACGGGCCCCAGACCTTCCGCGTCACGAGCGACCCGGGACACCTGGGTGCCCTGCACACCACCTCCGTTGGCAAGGCGCTCGTGGCCTTCGCCGACGACGCCACCCGCAGCCAGCTCGTCGAAGAACTCGCGCTGGAGCCTTTGACCGAATTTTCTATCACCGACCGGGGTGCCTTTCGGGCTGAGATCGAGCTGGTCCGCAAGCGTGGCTACGCCGTCATGGACGAGGAAAACGAGTTGGGCATGCGGGCGGTTGCCGTCCCGGTGTTCAATTCCCAGGGCCACGCCTTCGCCGCGCTGGCCACGGCAGTCCCGGTCTTCAGGATGAGCGTGGAGGCCCTCGTGGCCCTGGTTCCGCTGCTCCAGGCGGCGGCGGCAGAGCTGTCCGCGCGGCTGCCCCAGCAATGAGTGCTCATACGGTGTTCGCTAGTAGAACAAAAGTGCATCATGTGAACAATTGCGGTAAGGTAATCCCCAACACCCGGCCCGCGGCCGGCGCCAACGGCGTCCCCGCCCGCCGAGTGCCGTTGTCAAAGGAGCTAAACGGATGAGCAATCGAGCAGAGTCCTATCTCGTGGGCCTGATAGGCGATGGCGTGATGCCGTCCCTCACGCCCCTGATGCACGAGCGCGAAGGCGATGTGCAGGGCCTCCGGTACCTCTACCGCCCCATCGACCTCACCGAACTGGGACTTCCCGGCCAGAGCGTCGGCGAACTCCTGGCCGGCGCCTACCGCCTGGGCTTCAACGGGCTGAATATCACCCACCCGTGCAAGCAGCTGGTCCTGGACTACCTGGACGAGGTCACGCCGGACGCCCGGCGCCTCGGTGCGGTCAACACGGTGACCATCCGGGACGGCCGCTTCATCGGCCATAACACCGATTTCTCGGGGTTCGCCGCAGCCCTGGCCACGGGCCTGCCGGGAGCGAAGCTGAACCGGGTGGTGCAGCTGGGCGCCGGGGGTGCCGGGTCCGCTGTCGCCTACGCCCTACTCACCGCCGGCGTCCGCGAACTGGACCTTGTGGACACCGATCCCGCCCGCTGCGCGGCCCGCGCCGCCGAACTTGCCGGTTTCTTCCCGGACCAGCTGGTCACCGCACGGACGACGGCTGAGCTGCCGCACCTGATGCCGCTGGCCGACGGCCTGGTGCACTGCACCCCGGTGGGCATGGCCGCCCACCCCGGCGTACCGCTGGACATGTCCCTTGTGGCACCCCGGCACTGGGTCGCGGACATTGTGTACCGGCCGATCGAGACCGAACTGGTCCGCGAGGCCCGGGCCAAGGGTTGCGAGGTGCTCGACGGCGGCCGGATGGCCGTGGGACAGGCCGCCGACGCCTTCCGCATCTTCACCGGCCGCGAGGCCGACGCGGACCGGATGCGGGCGCACTTCCTGGCACTGGTCGCCGCGGAAGAGATGGCAGCCTGATGCGCACCGGAATCGCCACCGTCTGCCTCTCCGGCACCCTGCGGGAAAAGATGCAGGCCTGCGCCACCGCCGGCTTCGACGGAATTGAAATTTTCGAACAGGACCTCGTCACGTCCCCGCTGAGCCCGGAGGACGTCCGCACCATGGCCGCGGACCTGGGCCTGAGCCTGGATCTGTACCAGCCGTTCCGCGACTTCGACAGCGTGCCCGGGGAACTGCTTGCCGCCAACCTGCGCCGGGCGGAGGCCAAGTTCCGGCTGATGTCCCGCCTCGGTATGGACACCATCCTGGTTTGCTCCAACGTTGCCACCGCCAGCATTGACGACGACGGACTCCGGGCCGAACAGCTGACCGCCCTCGCCGCCCTCGCCCAGGACCACGGCGTCAAGGTGGCCTACGAAGCGCTGGCCTGGGGAAAGTACGTCAACGACTACGAGCACGCCCACCGGCTCGTGGAAACGGTGGACCACCCCAACCTGGGCACCTGCCTGGACTCGTTCCACATCCTCTCCCGCGACTGGGACACCGCCCCGATCGAATCCTTCAACCCGGCGAAGATCTTCTTCGTCCAGGTGGCCGATGCGCCCAAGCTGTCCATGGACGTGCTGTCCTGGAGCCGGCACTACCGGGTCTTTCCGGGCGAAGGGCAGTTCGAACTCGCCAAGTTCCTCGGCCACGTGGTCCGGGCCGGCTACACCGGCCCGGTGTCCCTTGAGGTCTTCAACGACGTCTTCCGCCAGTCCGACGTCGAACGCACCGCCGTGGATGCGATGCGGTCGCTGATCTGGCTCGAGGAGCAGAGCGCCCAGTGGCTTGACGCGTCGCCGGCCGCCGAAAACGGCGCCGGCGGCGCCGGTACGCGCGGTGCCGGCCGCCGCCGGTACCCGATGGAACTGGCCACACTCCCGCAGGTGGCCGAGCCGGCCGGCTTCAACTTCGCCGAGGTCAGGGCCGCCGACCCCGCCGGCCTGGAAACCCTGCTGGGCCAGTTGGGGTTCGCGTTCAACGGGCGCCACCGGACCAAGAATGTGCAATTGTGGACCATGGGCCACGCCCGCGTGATCATCAACGAGGACTCCGCCCAGGAATCCCGCGACACCCAGGCCGCCTTGGCACCCGCCATTTCCGGCCTGGGCTTCGACGTCGATTCCCCCGTGATTGCCGCGGCCCGGGCCCAGCAGCTCAAAGCCCCGGCCGTGCCGCGCAAGAGCCAGGCCGACGAGGAAATTTTCCAGGGCTTCGCCGCCCCGGACTCCACCGAAATCTTCCTGTGCCAGGGCAGCCCCGACGGAACTGCCGCGTGGACCCGCGAATTCGGCGAGGGAATGGCAACCCCGGCTGCCGGCCGGGCAGCGGAGCAGAATGCCGTGATCGACCACGTCAACCTGGCCCAACCCTGGCAGCACTTCGACGAAGCCGTCCTGTTCTATACCAGCGCACTGGCACTGGCACCGCAGCCGTACGCGGAAGTCGCCAGCCCCACCGGGCTGGTCCGGTCCCAGGTGATGCTCACCCGCGACCGCGGCGTCCGCCTGGTGCTGAACCTGGCCCCGCTGATCCAGCGCGAAGGCGCCGCCACCGGCACGGATGGTACGTCCTGCGCCGGCCGGCGCAGGACGTACCAGGAACACATCGCCTTCGCGGTGGACGACCTCGTAGCGACGGCCCGCGCCGCGAAGGCCCGGGGCCTTGATTTTCTGCGGATCCCGGCGAACTACTACGAGGACCTCGACGCGCGGTTCGGCTTGGACCCTGCCTTCCTGGCCACTCTCCGGGAGCTTAACCTGCTCTACGACCGCGACGCCGACGGCGAGTTCCTGCACTTCTACACCGCCACGGACGGCAGCGTGTTCTTCGAGATGGTGGAGCGCCGCGGATCCTACGACGGCTACGGGGCGCCCAACGCCCCGGTGCGCCACGCCGTCCAGTACGACCACCTGCACCAGTTGAACCCCACCCCCTGAGCCCCACCCCTGACCGCCCCAGCAACACCAACACCCAACGAAAGGAGGCTGCTGTGCCTGAAGAATTTAACCTTGAGATCTTCAATGCCGACCCGATCACCGAAGACGTGTCCGACGAAGCCGCGGAGGCCGCACCGAAGACGTATGCCAGTGCTGTCCCTGCCCTGGACGCCGCCGCAGAGTCGCAGGCGGACCTCAGCGCCGAGATGAGGGCCATCGGCGAGGCCTACGCGCAGGCCCTCAGGAACGGTGGCCCGGCGGAGATCCAGCCGCGGCTGGACTATGCGCCGTACCGCAGCAGCGTCCTGCGCCACCCCACCAAGGACCTGCACCACGCCGACCCGGAAACCATCGAGCTCCACTCTCCGGCGTTCGGGCACATGGACGTGCACGCGCTCGAAGCGGACCTCACCATCGCGCACAACGGTGAACCGCTGGGCGAACGCATCGTCGTCTCGGGCCGTGTGCTCGACGGCGACGGACGTCCCGTCGCCGGCCAGCTGGTGGAGATCTGGCAGGCGAACTCCGCCGGCCGCTACATCCACAAACGGGACCAGCACCCGGCACCGCTGGACCCCAACTTCACCGGGGTCGGCCGCTGCATCACCGGCGCCGACGGGTCCTACAGCTTCACCACCATCAAGCCCGGCGCCTACCCGTGGAAGAACCACCTCAACGCCTGGCGCCCGGCCCACATCCACTTCTCCCTGTTCGGGCAGGAATTCACCCAGCGGATCGTCACCCAGATGTATTTCCCCGGTGACCAGCTCTTCCCGCTGGACCCGATCTACCGGTCGATCGTGGACCAGGACGCCCGCGACCGGCTCGTGGCCACCTACAACCACGAGCAGACCAGGCCCGAGTGGGCCCTGGCATACAACTGGGACATCGTCCTGACCGGGTCCAAGCGGACCTGGACCGAGAACGAAGCCCTGGGCGCGGAAGGCGACGACCATGAGTAGACTCACCCCGACACCCGGCCAGACGGTGGGCCCGTTCTACGGCTACGCGCTGCCCTACACCAAGGACCGCGAACTGCTGGCGCCCGGCTCCGCAGGCTCCGTCCGGCTCCAGGGCACCGTGTACGACGGCGCCGGCCACCCGATCCCGGACGCGATCCTGGAAATCTGGCAGGCCGACGCCGAGGGCAAGGTTCCGCACCAGACCGGATCCCTGGTCCGCGACGGCTACACCTTCACCGGCTTCGGCCGCAGCGCTGTGGGCAACACCGGCGTTTTCACCTTCACCACGGTCAACCCCGGCCCCACCGGGGAAGGCGCCGCGCCGTTCATCGCCGTCGCGGTCTTCGCCCGCGGCCTGATGAACCGGCTCTTCACCCGGATCTACCTCCCCGAGAACGAGGAGGCCCTGGCCGCGGATCCGCTGCTGTCCTCCCTGGATCCGGAACGCCGCAAGACGCTGATCGCACGCCGCGACCCCGACGGCGGGCTGAGCTGGGACATCCGGCTTCAGGGCGAGGGCGAGACCGTGTTCCTTGATTTTGACGGCGACGGCCTCGAAGGTTCCTCGAAATGACCTCCCTCGGCACCGATGGCGACGCACGCCTGCAGGGTGATTTTGGCCTCCTGAGTCCCGTGTCGGCGTCGCCCCTCGTGGCGGCGCTGACCGGTGACCGGGCCATCCTTGCCGCCATTCTCCGGGTCGAGGCCGCCTGGACCGCGGTCCTGGAAGGCGCGTCCCTTGCGCCCGCCGGCTCCGCCGCGGTGGTCGCCGCGGCCGCCGAGGTGGGCCGCTATGACGTCGCGGACATTGCCGTGCGCGCCCAGTGCGGCGCCAATCCGGTGATCCCGCTGCTGGCGGATCTCCGCGGCCAGGTCGAGGCCCTTGACACGGCGGGAATCGGTGCCGCGAAGGCCGTGCACGCCTCGCTGACCAGCCAGGATGTCCTCGACACCGCCCTTATGCTGCTGTCCCGGGATGCGGTCCGCGGGCTGCTCACCGAGCTGAAGGCAACGACGGCGGCCCTGGCCGCCCTTGCCGAACAGCATGCGGACACCCTGTGCGTGGGCCGCAGCCTCACCCAGCACTCCCTGCCGTTCAGCTTCGGGCTGAAGGCGGCCCAATGGTTCCACGGACTTGCCGCCGCCGCGCGCCGGCTCGAGGCCCTCGACTTCCCGGTGCAGACCGGGGGAGCGGCCGGAACCCTCGCGGCCGGCACCGTATTAACGGCCGCCGCGGGGTTGAGCGCAGGAAGGCCCCTCAGCCCCTTTGATCTCTCCGACCGGCTGGCCGCAGAACTCGGCCTCGCAGCGGTCCCGGCGCCCTGGCATACGAACCGGCTGGCGGTGACATCCCTCGGCGACGCCCTGGCCGCTGTGACCGACGCGGCGGGCAAGATCGCCTCCGACGTGCTGTTCCTGGGCCGCCCGGAGGTCGCCGAGCTTGCCGAACCCCGCGCCGCCGGCCGGGGCGGGTCCTCGGCGATGCCGCAGAAGCAGAACCCGGTGCTGTCCGTGCTGGTCCGCAGCGCTGCCCTGCAGGCACCCGGCCAGGCGGCCCAGCTGCACGTGGCCGCCGCCAACTTCAACGATGAACGCCCGGACGGCGCCTGGCACAGCGAATGGCCGGCCCTCCGCCAGCTCCTGCGCCTCGGCCTCGGCGCTGCCGTGCAGCTCCGCGAACTCGCCGAAGGCCTGCAGGTCTTCCCCGCGGCCATGCGGCGCAACCTGGAACTGTCCGGGCCACTGCTGCTCAGCGAAGCCGTTACCGCCGCCGTCGCACCGCTCCTTGTTGGAAAGTACGGCGTTGGAATCAACGGTGCCGGCGGCAAACAGCGGCTGCAGTCCGTCGTGGACCAGACACTCCAGGTCCCGGCCGCGGACCTGGCCGCCACCTACCGGCGGCTGCTCCGCGCGGCTGTCCCGACGGAGCTGCTCTCCGATACCCGGCTGGAGGAACTGCTCGATCCGGCCAACTACCTGGGCCAGGCCGCCGAAATCTCCCGCCGCATCCTCGCGTCCTACCCGGACTACAGCGCCAGCGTCAGTGTCACCGACACAAGAACTGTCGCCGGAGCCCACGCCCCGACACCGACCCCCGACCTGAACGGAGCCTCCCATGGCTAGACCAACCGTCAAGGCAGTCCTGCTCTCGCCCCAGCGACCACTGGGGGACAAACCCCTCCTCGTGGTGGGCCCGTCCCTGGGCACGTCCACCCTGCTATGGAGCCAGGCCGGAGCCCTGCTCGGGAGCGACGTCGACGTCGTCGCCTGGGACCTGCCGGGCCACGGCATCTCCCCGGCCGCGACGGAGACGTTCACCGTCGCCGAACTGGCCGACGCCGTCGTCGAACTGGTCGATTCGATCGCCCCCGGAACACGGTTCCACTACGCCGGTGTATCCCTCGGCGGTGCCACCGGGCTGCAGCTGGGCATCAAACACGGCGAACGCCTCAAGAGCCTGTCCGTACAGTGCACCGGCGCCAAGCTCGGCACCCCCGAAGCCTGGCTGGAACGCGCGGAAACCGTCCGCACCCAGGGAACTCCCGTGATGATCCAGGGCTCCGCGCAGCGCTGGTTCGGCCCCGGCTTCATGGAGCGCCAACCGGAACTCAGCGGGCGGCTCCTGCACAGCCTGCGCGACGCGGACCGGTTCAGCTACGCCTTCTGCTGCGAAGCCCTCGCCGGCTTCGACGTCCGGGCCGGACTCGGCGGGATCAGCGTCCCCACCCAGGCCGTCGCGGGCGCCCTGGACACCGTTGCCCCGCCGTCCTTCGCCGCGGCGATCGTCGAAGGGATCACGGCCGGCGGCGGCACCGCGAATGCCGTGACGCTGGAGGGCGTGGCGCACCTGGCCCCGTTTGAGGCACCCGGTCACGTCGCGGGGCTGCTGCGGAGCCTCATCACCTGGACCGAGTCCGGCGGGGCAGCCGGGTGAACGGCCCGGAACGGGACGGCCCCGAGCGGACCGGCCTGGAACGGCATGGAGCAGTCCAGCCGGACGCCACCAGCCAGGACATCTACGACGGCGGCATGGTGGTCCGCCGCGAAGTGCTCGGCGCCGCGCACGTGGACCGCGCCAACGCCAACAAGGACTCCTTCACCGAGGACTTCCAGGACATGATCACCCGGATCGCCTGGGGCGGCATCTGGACCCGGCCGGGCCTGAGCCGGCAGATGCGCTCCGCGGTCACCATCACCGCGATGGTGGCCCACGGGCACTGGGAAGAACTGGCCATGCACCTCCGCGCCGCCATCACTAACGGCTTGAGCAGGGACGAGATCAAGGAAATCCTGCTGCAGACCGCCATCTACTGCGGGGTCCCCGCCGCTAACACCGCCTTCAAGACCGCCCAGCAGGTGTTCCAGTCAATGGACGACGCAGAAATGGACAAAGCACCATGAACCAGGCCTACCTCTATGACGCCGTGCGGACGCCGTTCGGCAAGTTCGGCGGCGGACTCGCCGACGTCCGCCCGGACGACCTCGCCGCCCACGTGATCCGCGAAGCCGTCAAGCGCGCCCCGAAGCTCGACGTCGAGCGCATCGACGAGGTGGTCTTTGGCAACGCCAACGGCGCCGGCGAGGAAAACCGCAACATCGCCCGAATGGGCACCCTCCTGGCCGGGCTCCCGGTGTCCATCCCCGGCACCACCGTCAACCGGCTCTGCGGCTCCTCCCTGGACGCCGCGATCATCGCGTCCCGGCAGATCAACACCGGCGACGCCGAGCTCATGCTGGTCGGCGGCGCCGAATCCATGTCCCGCGCTCCCTGGGTGCTGCCCAAGACGGAGAAGCCCT